>CATXXC010000038.1 GCA_958403385.1 uncultured Collinsella sp. | reverse complement strand
CTTTCATGCAGCAGGGGCTCTCAATGTTTTTATGTCCTGCTCATATCGTCTGTGCATAGGGACTGAGCTGGTCTGCACCACCACAAAGGTGCCTGGTCCCTTTGTGGTGGTTGGCGGCTAAGCGGTGGGGAGTCCTGGCGTGTTAGCCGGCTGCTGCGGCTTGACGCGGGCGTTGCGCCAGATGATTTGGATGATGTAACCGAGCATAAAGACAAAGGCCACGCCGCTGATGAAGTCACCTACGAGGGGAAGCCCCGTGAGGGCGCCTGCGATTACGCCGCCCACGGCTGCCATGGCGTAGCGGTTTTGGTTGTGTCCAACCATGCGGGCGATCGCGCACCCCGCAAAGGCACTCGACATCAACGCGATGCCGATAACGCCGCACAAGAGGGTTCCGGCAAGCGACAGACCAGCGATAGAGATAATCAGCAGTAGGACGGCGGGGACGATAGCAATCGTGCCCAGAAGACCGCTCACCCACAGGGGCATGGAGCGCTGGTGGAGCATGCCGGCGGCGCTGGCGGTCGCGCGCGGAAAGATGAGCTCGAGCAGCAGAGCGACAAAGCAGGTCGAGAGTGCCGCGGCGACGATACCGCCGATGACATCGTTAACGGTGGAAGTATCCTCGTTCTCGGTGCGGTCGATCTTGAGCGCACCGACCTCGGCTCCCGCGGCGCGCTCGGGGTCCTCGGAGACGTGCGCGTTCACGGTGCCGGTGATGTGGGCGTTCTTGCCCAGGATGAGCTTGTCGGCCCAAACCTCGACATCGCCATTGACCGTGCCGTCGATAGTCACCGTGTCGCCCGCGAGCGCTGCCGACTTGACGGAGCCGCGCAGGGCGACCGTCTCGCCCACTGCGTAGAAGCAACTGGCAGTGCTATCGGTGTTGAGGATGATGTGCTGGCCGGCAACCGTAACGCTGCCGTCAACCGTGGTCTTGGCGATATCGATAGTGCGTGCCGCCAAGCGGACGGCGCCACCCACCGTGCAGTCGCGGATAGAGAGGGTATCGCCCGCGGCGATGATATCGCGGTCGATGGACACATCATCCAAGTTGAGGGCCTGACCGGCCCAGTACAGGTCACCCTCAACGCCGGACGGATTGGCGTCATTGTCGGTCGCAAGTACGTTGCCTGCGGTGTCCGTGCCGGCGAACGACGCCGTGGGAAGCACGGTGATCGCCAGCGCGATGAGCGCGAATAGGATGGTGATGCGGCCCCATGCTTTACGGCGCTGGGTCAACGGGAATTGATTGCAGGGCATAGTGAATCCTTCGTTAGATACTCGGCATATATCTAACAGGGTACCCAACGCGTGGGCGCTCTAAAAGAACCTCTCGGTTGCATTTCGAAGGGTCGTGCCGTGCTGTCTACTTTTTACGGTGCAAGAAGCGCGCGATATCTTCTTCGGTGGGGCTTTTGATGTCAAAGCGCAGCGAGAGCCAGCGCAGACCCATGGTCACGACAACGCATACGACCAGCGCGGCGACATTGCTCATGATGCCGCTCATAACGAGACACACATAGCTTGTCGATCCGGCGATGGCGGCGATGGCATAAAAGTTAGTACGTTGGAAAATACCCGGAACCACGCCCATAAAGCCGTCGCGCAGCATGCCGCCGCCCACCGCGGTGAAAAAGCCCATCATGATGCACACCGCCGGCGCAAAGCCGTAGACAAGCGCCTTGTCCGCTCCGGTGGCGGCGTAGATGCCGACCGAGATGATATCGAGCAGGGGAATGAGTTTTTCGGGCTTGTCGACGATTGCCGGGAAAATATAGATGATGGCTGCCGTGGCAATGGAAAGCGGCAGCGCCATCGGCTGGTTGAGGATGTAGACGTTGCCGACCTGGAGCGTCATATCGCGCAAAAGACCGCCGCCCAGACCGCAGACCACCGCGAGCGCGACCGCGCCCACCAGGTCGAGCTTGTGCTCGCGCGCAACCAGCACACCCGAGATCGATGCAGCGACAACAGCGAACATCTCGAGCCAAAACGGGATGGCAACCATGGCATCCGAGGCGTGTGCGGTAACGATCATAGCGGCGGCAACGGGCAAGATGGGGTCCTTTGAGTTACGGGTTTAGACAATGCCCGTACATAGTACATGGTTGGCGGGCCTGGCGACCCTATTGCTCGGTAAACGGTCGGGACTGGATGCGGGCGTAGGCACCAAACGTGTACATCAGCCTCCAAAGATGTCAAATAATGTCGGTTTTGGAGGGTGGTGTACATGTTTTGGTTGGGGTGTGCTGGGAAGACGCTACTCGGAAGGTGTGTATTCGCCCTGCGCGCTCTTCCAGTTGCGGATAAGTGCCTTGCGCAGTTCGTTTTGCTTTCGCTGGTACTCGGCGTCCGTGCAGCGGGGCATACCGAGTGCTTCGCGAATGCTGTTCATGGCGCGATGAAAGGCAAGTTGACTTGCGAACTGTGCCGAGGTGAGCGTAACGATTCGATATCCCATTTGGACGAGTACGGCCTCTCGTTCCGCATCTGCGCCCTTGCGCTCGGTCTCGTCGTGAAAACCGCCCTTATATTCGATGCCGAGTTCTCTGCGCTGATAAGTAACAAGAGCGTCGATTTTGAGCGATCGGGCTTTTGTGCAATGCCAGAGACGTTGAGGGATTTCGAGCGGTTTGTTGAGTTCGATACCTCGGATGCCAACGCCGCCTTCGCTTGTTGGGAGCGAGAGGGCGATGGACGATGCGGTCTCCATGGGCGAGGCTGAGTGGTCGTAGATGTGTCTGAGCGCGAGTCTGGCGCGTGTGGCGCCGGGTTTGCCAGGGTGCCGATCGAGTAGCTCGACAATTTCGTCCTTGGAGGTGGTGGCTGGTTGCTCGGTGTAAGGGTCAGAGGGATTGAGCCCCATGCGATAGTCGCCGCAAACTTCGTAACCATACTCGAGGTATTCGATCCTATCCATCCACTCGGCAGCGAGCACGAAGGTGAAGGCTTCGTCGGTGATAAAGATGCCGGGCGTAAGCTCGTCAATATGGTCGTAGGGTAGGTTTTGGCCGAGAACGTGGCAAGTGACACCGTTGGTGCGAATTCGCTCGAAAGCAAATACTACGGAGATGTCGATAGTCTTGAGCATGGTGGACGGAATGCCGCAGTCGGTAAGTGCCTGCCGAATGCGCGCGATGCGTTGCTGGGTAGAGAGGCCCCGCACGCCTATCTGGTAGTCGCGTTGTGCGACGGCTTGAACCAGGTTCCGCGGTGCATGATGGACGAGCCATGCCGTTTTATGCGAAATGAGAACAGGAGTATCCATTAGGGACCTCTCGCTTTATGCCGATATGCAGTCCTTATGTCCGTTGAAGTGAGGAAATATACCGAATGCTGGCAAAATGGCCAATCGTGCGCCGAGCGCGATATGCAAAGGTGTACATCAGCCTCCAAAGATGTCGAAAAATGTCGTTTTTGGAGGGTGATGTACATGGTTGGTTGGGACGTGCGGCCAAGAGAGGATTCGATAACAAAAAAGCCCCCAATACCGGGAGCTTTCTCAATCTAAATGGCGGAGGAGGAGGGATTCGAACCCTCGTGACCTTATACAGGCCAAACGGTTTTCGAGACCGCCGCATTCAACCACTCTGCCACCCCTCCGCGTGGGGTAAAAACAAAGCAGGCTCGAAGGCCTGCTTTGGAATTAACTGGCGGAGAGTCAGGGATTTGAACCCTGGAGACGCTTTTGACGCCTACACGATTTCCAATCGTGCTCCTTCGGCCACTCGGACAACTCTCCGTTAAATGCGAAAGTCAGTATACACGAGGAATCGCAAAGTGCAAACAGAAAAGTTGGCATTTTTTAAAACGCTCGGCCGCGCCTTGATTATCGACTTTATCCGAACACCTCCCACATTCATCCGCACATGTACGGATGAATGTGGGAACCCGA
>CATXXC010000037.1 GCA_958403385.1 uncultured Collinsella sp. | reverse complement strand
CATGCGAACCTCCAGTCCGGACCGCCCCGCGGTCCAACTTTCTGTCCGCACCCCCGTTTGGCCACCTGACGGCCGCAAACAGTCCGTATTTCACCGCAACTGCGGAGGGGACACGGCATCTTTGCTGCTAGCGAGGCACGTAGCGGCCGGGTTGGGCTCCGGTGGGCTCACCGTCGCGCACTGCCAGTACGCCGTTCACAAACACGGCCTTGGCACGACCGTGCGCCTCAAAGCCCTCGAGCGGCGTGTAGTCCACGGCCTGATGCTGCGTCGCGGCACTGATCGTCCAACGCGCGCTCGGATCCCACACGCACACGTCGGCATCGGCGCCCTCGGCAAGACATCCCTTGCGCGGATACATGCCAAAGACGCGCGCCGGGTTCTCGCTCATCAAGCGGCACAGATCCTCGGGGCCCAGCTGTCCCTCAAAGCTCGTAGCGATCGCAACGGGGCGGTGCTCCACGCCGGGCCCGCCGTTGGGAATCGCACGGAAGTCGTCGCGTCCGCGGTCCTTTTGCCCATGCAGGTTAAAGCTGCAGTGGTCGGTGGCGATGGTATCGATCTCGCCGGCCACAAGCGCCTCGCGCAGGGCCGCACGGTCACCCGCATGACGCAGCGGCGGGCTCATCACATACTTGGCGCCCGCAAAGCCGTCCTCGCCCTGCTCCAGATAGCAGGTATCGTCGAGCATCAGATACTGAGGGCAGGTCTCGACATAGATATTCTTCTGCCCGCGCGCCTTGGCGGCACGGATGGCCTCGAGCCCCAACTTGGTCGAAAGATGTACCACGTTGACCGGAGCATCGCCGGCCAGGTGCGCCAAATACAGCAGACGGCTCACGGCCTCGCCCTCGCATACGTCCGGACGGCTGAGCGCATGGCCCTCGGGCCCGTGAATCCCCTGCTCGTACACGCGTTTCTGCAGCGCGTTCACCAGCGTGCCGTTCTCGCAGTGCACGCACAGGATGCCACCCACGCGCTTGAGCTCCTCAAGCACCTCGAGCGTCTCGGCATCGTCCAAGCGCAGGTGGTCATAGGCAAAGTAGGTCTTAAACGACGACACGCCCGCCTCGCGCATGGCCGAAAGGTCGGCACGGTTGCGGTCGTTCCACTCGGCAAGCGCCATATGAAAGGCGTAGTTGGCCGTGCAAGTTCCGTCGGCGCGGCGATGCCACTCGGCCAAGGCATCGGGCATGGTCACGCCGCGATCGGCCGTCGCGTAGTCCACGATGGTCGTCGTACCGCCGCAGGCAGCCGCACGCGTACCGGTCTCAAAGCTATCGGCCGTCCAATCCATGCCAGTCCAGCACTGCATGTGCGTGTGGCCGTCGATAAAGCCGGGGAACACCCAACAGTCGGTGGCGTCCTGGACGGTATCGCCCTCGCCCGGCTCGATTGCCGTGGCAATCCGCACAATCTTATCGCCCTCCATGGCAAGATCGGCGCGGCGAAGCCCCTGGGGCGTCACGAGCGCGCCGTTTTTGATGATGATCATAATTGCTCCTTATTGATTGATGCAGTTGGCCACGCGATCAAAATACGAGCAGGCGGCGATATGCTCCGTTATGCGTTGCTGTCCCTTGGCGGTATCGACGTCCCACAGCTCGTAGGCACGCGCCTCGACCAGCACCACGTCGATACGGCTCTTGAGGATCGAACCGCCGCCGTCCTTGCCCTCGAGACACATAAGTGCATCGAACAGTTCCGCCGGAAAGAGCACCGGGCTCGAAGGCTCACCGTTGCACGCAAGACGCACCGGATGCTTGCGGCCACGCTCGTCAAATACACGAACCATGGCCTCAAAAGAATCCGAACTCACGAGCGGCTGGTCGCCCGGCAAAAAGAGGCAACCTTTCCAGTTGCGTTCGACTCCCCACGAAAGGCCCGCACGGACGCTTTCGCTGCGCAGCTCGCCATCGTGCAGCACGCACGGGCAATGCTTGTCCTCGCAAATCTGAGCGACCCCGGGCCAACGCGTCGAAACCACGACGTCAAAGCCCCGGGGAACCGAATCGATGGTCCGGGCAATCAGCGGCTCGCCATAGATATCGGCAAGCATCTTGTTAGAGCCAAACCGCTTGCCCTCGCCCGATGCCATAATGACGCATCCAAGTTTCATGGTGATACCTCCCCTGAAACCATCGTACCCATAACTCGCGCCGCGGGCATCCACATCGAAAGCGCTTATCCCGCACGCCCGCGATGCAAAAAAGGGGCACCCCGCCGGTTGGCAGAGCGCCCCCTTTACATGGCTTACCTCAACCCGGCTTTAGGCCTGGAGCCAACGGGCGGTGTTGCGCTCGTCGAGGGCCTTGAGGGTAGCGGCGGGATCGGCAACCTTCTGCAGGAACATCATGGCTGCGATGGCGTACGGCTTGTAGCTGGCCTCCTTGTACATGCCCACGCGGTGCATGTCGAAGACGTCGGCGTTGACCTCGCCGTGCTCGCAGGAGACACCGGAGATGTCGGCGGGCAGCGGGTGCATAAAGATGGTGTCCTGGCCGTTGGCAGTCTTCTCCATGAGCTCGGTCGTGGAGCACCAGTCCTGATGGGTGGCGTTCTGGGCGAGCAGCTCCTTCTCGAGCGCTGCGATGCCGGCGTCGTCGCCCTCGGCGTACAGGTTGGTACGCTTCTCCATGGCGGCAAACGGAGCCCAGCTCTTGGGGATCACGATGTCGGCACCCTCGAAGGCCTCGGCCATGGTGTTGACCTGCTTAAAGGTGGTACCGGACTCGGCGGCATAGCCCTTGGCGCGCTCGACGACCTCGGGCATGAGGTCGTAGCCCTCGGGGTGAGCCAGGGTGACGTCCATGCCAAAGCGGGGCAGTAGGCTGATCAGCGACTGCGGGCAGGACAGCGGCTTGCCGTAAGAGGGCGAATAGGCCCAGGTAACGGCAACCTTCTTGCCCTTGAGGTTCTCAAGGCCGCCAAACTCGTTGATGAGGTAGAGCATGTCGGCAGAGGACTGCGTGGGGTGGTCGGAATCGGACTGCAGAGAGATGAGCGTGGGACGGTGATCCAGAACGCCGTCCTCGTAGGCCTGCTGGACAGACTCGGAGACCTCGGCCATGTAGGCGTCGCCCTTGCCGATGTACATGTCGTCGCGGATGCCGATGACGTCGGCCATGAAGGAGATCATGGTAGCGGTCTCGCGGACGGTCTCGCCGTGAGCGATCTGGGACTTCTTCTCGTCCAGGTCCTGCAGCTCAAGGCCGAGCAGGTTAGCGGCCTTAGAGAAGGAGAAGCGCGTACGGGTGGAGTTGTCGCGGAACAGCGAGACGGCCAGGCCCGAATCGAAGATCTTGGACGAGACGTTGTTCTCGCGCAGCTCGCGCAGGGCGTCGGCGACGATGTAGAGCGCCTTGAGCTCATCGGTGGTCTTATCCCAGGTGTGCAGGAAGTCGCTGCCGTACATGCCCTTAAAATCGAGGCCGTTCAGCTGCTCGACGAGCTCGGTAAACTTGGCGTCCATGTAAATATCCTTTCTAAAGATGAAACGATCGCAATGAGTAGATGTGCTCCGGCATGCGCGTGTGGCTAGAACATGCAGAGCACCATGACGAGGACCCGTTACCGTCGAGGAAGCATGGGAGATAACGACCGCGGGCCCCAAGTCAACAGGGGATGCCGGGGGCACGAGCGGCCCCCGGCTCAACAAGATCAAGGAATGGGACTAGTCGATCTTGTTGTTGGTCAGACCGGCGCGGAACACGGTGGCATCGCCATCGGCCTGGCTCGGATCGTAGAGGTTCAGAGCGGCAACATACATGGCGGCAGCGGTGACCAGGTCATCCTTGTAGGTGACCTCGTTGGGAGCGTGAGCCTGAGACTCGGCACCCGGGCCAAAGCCGACGCAGGGGATGCCATAACGGCCCTGGATGGAAACGCAGTTCGTGGAGAAGGTCCACTTATCGCACAGCGGGCGACCGGTGCGCTTGTCCATGCTGGGCTCGCAGCCGATGCGCTCGTCACCAAACATGGCCTTGTGGGCGTCGACGAGGGCCTTGACGTGCGGAGCGGTCTCCTTGTTGATCCACGTGGGGAAGTAAGCCTCGGTCTCGTAGACCTCGCCGGTCCAGGACGGACGGTCGTACATGTACATGGAGACCTTCACGTCGTCTCCGTACTTCTTGGCGGCCGGCAGGTTGCGGATCTCGTCCAGGCAGGACTCCCAGGTCTCGCCGGCGGTCATGCGACGGTCGATGGAGATGGCGCAGGAGTCGGCCACGGCGCAACGGCTGGGGCTGGTGTAGAAGATCTGGCTGACGGTGCAGGTGCCGCGGCCCAGGAAGCGAGCATCCTCGTAGTGCTCGGGGTTGTACTTGGGATCGAGCATCTTGACGAGGCCCTTGATGTCGGTCGACTCGTCGCAACCGTTGTTGTTGAGGGCGCGGACGTCGGCGATGATGTCGGCCATCTTGTAGATGGCGTTGTCGCCGCGGTCGGGAGCGGAGCCGTGGCAGGAGGTGCCGTGAACGTCGACGCGGATCTCCATGCGGCCGCGGTGACCGCGATAGATGCCGCCGTCGGTGGGCTCGGTGGAAATGACGAACTCGGGCTTGATGCCGTCTTTGTTGTAGATGTACTGCCAGCACATGCCGTCGCAGTCCTCTTCCTGGACGGTGCCGACGACCATGA
>CATXXC010000036.1 GCA_958403385.1 uncultured Collinsella sp. | reverse complement strand
CGTTAAACGGGCGCTAGGGCGTCACCCTTACACCAACATTTTCGACGCGATCGCGCCCCAAGCCCGTTAGGACCAAGAGCGCCTTTCATCTAGAAAATATCAGCCCAGTTCCGAAAAGCGAGCCGCTTGCGACAACCAAGTAGCCACAGGCCCCGGGAGAGCGGGGACACCGGCTTAGGTTTATCGCGAGTTCCGCACGAACAGGAGGCCACTTAATGTGGCCTCCGTCGTGAGCAGGACTGTAGAGCAGGAAACCTAAGCCGGTGTCCCCACTCTCCCGGGGCCGAACGCCCTAGTTGTTGAGCATGCGGTCGAAGCTTCCCGAGTCGCCATCCCGATAGTCTGCGGTCATCAGGATCTCCTGCGGAATGCGCCCGCCCTCGCGCAGCACGTTGCGGAACTGCACGCGCGTGACCATGGGCAGATCCTTGATCGTCGCTGCCAGGTTCTGCGGCACGCCCTGGTTGGCAGCCGCGGGCTCGCACTCGCCGCCGGCCTTCACGCGACGCTTATGCTCGGCGAGCATGGCGCGGTACATGCCGGCATGCAGGCGAATCTCAACCACATTGGCATTGCGAGCCTGCTCGACGATGCGCGCGCCCTCGCGATCGATATCGCCCACGTAGTAGACGTAGTTAAAGCGATAGCCAATCTCGGCCAGATAATCATCCAGTGCGTGCGAGACGCTTGCCTTGCAGCCGCCGCCAAAAATCACGCCGCCCACCTTGGTACCAAAGAGCTTGGCATGTTTGCGTCCGCGCAGGAGCTTGACGATCTCGTCATAGGTATCCAGGTTCTCGACCATAATGAACGGCTTGTCGGCACCCAGCGTAAAGAAGCCCGTAAAGTGCACGGGGCGATTGGGGGCGACCTTGATCGCCTGCATGCTGATGCCCTTTTCGGTCATACGCCTGATCAGGCGCTCGCCATGCTTGCCGTCAAAAGCTTTTTCGTCATTGAAGATCTGGTAGGCGCGCTGGCGGCGCGAGGCAACCGGCGTATCGGCACCGCGGTTTTGCTCGACCCAAGCCTGAATGATTGCGATTTCCTCGGCAATCTTGCGATTGGACATCTCGTTGTGCTGGGCGCGCTGTGGAGCTTTCTTGCCGTCCTTGCCCTCGACCTTAACAATCTGGGTCTGCTGCTCCTTAATTTTGGAGAGCGCCGTGGGCGTGGGGACGACCTTGAGCAGCTGCCTGCCCAGAACGCGGGCCAGGGCAAACGCCGAAACCTCGCCATGGGTAGTCGACTCAGTCTGCTGGGCAGCCGTATCTGCTGCAGCAGAATCGGGCTTCTTCTGAGACTTGCGCTTAGAATCGCCTTGGACACTGCGCTCACGTTTCGAAGTAGACGTCTGCTTCTGCGAACGTTCGGGCTTGCCATCCTTCGCCGGCTGACGCTTGGGCTGCTCCATTGGAGCATCTACCTTCGCATCTTCGTCGCGCGGCGCTACATTCTCGGCGGCATCCTGAGCGTTAGAGCCGCGACCGCCACGATGACGGCGGCGGCGAGGCTTGCTCGAAGTACCCTCCCCCGTCTGTTCAACCGCAGGTTGCTGGCCCTGAGTCTCCGTATCGGACGCAGTCTGCTCATCAACAGGCTTCTGTTCACGGACTTCCGGCTCGGCAGGCTTCACGGCCTTCTCGGCCCGCGCCTCCGGAACCTGATTGACCTTCTCCTGACGCTTTACAGGGTACGCGCGACCTGCGAAGCCGCGACCGGGACGGCACGAGTCTGAGGCCTTCTTGGCCGGCTTCTCGGAATCGTCTGCAACCTCGGCAGCCTCTTCGGCCTCGCGCACAACATCCTGCTGCTCGGCCTTAAAATGCGCACCGCGACAACGCTTGGGTTCCTGAGGCTCAGCGGACTTTTCCTCTTTCACAGGCTCCTGCGGCTCGGCGACAGGCTCGTTCTCGACAACATCGGTAACGGCCCCATCCTTTTGAGCCACAGCACGACGGAATCGCTCCTGCTGAGCGCGGCGCTGCGCATCGCGCTTGCCGCCCCCGCCAAAGCCGCCTCGGCCCGCCTTGGCAGTAAAGGCACGCACGACATGCTCATCGAGCAGCTCGTCAGTATCGATATGCTCACGCGGGGCGACTTCTTCCGCAGCAGGCGCCTCAACGGAATCCTCGACAGGCTGCTCCTGGGCATCATGAATCTCGGCATTGATGGTATAGAACGCCGGCCGGCCGTTAATGCCGCTACCCTCGATCTTGGTCACGATCTTTGCCGCGATAAGCTCATCGCGCATCGCCTTGGTGTCGCACTCCTTATCGACGGAGCGGAAAATCTGCGCCAGCGCACTCGACTTAATCTTGAGCGCCTTGCGGCAGAGCAGGTCGTAGGCAACCAGCTTGGCGCGCTCGGCAGAAAGCGACGTCTGGCTGCTCAGGCGCTCAGCCAAAGCATCGACATTGTTTTGATTATCGGAATATACCGTCTTGGCCACGGGGCCCCTTTCATATGTACACATATACGTCTATATGGTACAACGCACGCCCTTATCCACGCAAAACATCTGCGAGAACACTCGAGCGTCACCCGCTTTCGCATGAAAAAAAGACCGAGTCCGCGTCGTTGCGGACCCGGTCTTTCCGAGTCATATGGATGAGAGATTCAACCCGTCCGACCGACTAGGCCTTGACGGCCTCGGCGTCGGCAGGAGCCTCGGCGGCAGCGGCGCGACCGTACTCGGCCTTGCCCATATCGGACCACTCGGGCTCCTCATCAGGCATGGAGCCAGCCTCCTTGCCGAAGAACTCCTTGAGGCAGTTGACGGCGACGATGAGGCCCAGGACCATCAGCAGGACGGCAAAGACGAGCTGCAGGCCCTTGGTGGCGGCGACGGAGACGGCGGCCGTGGTGGCGGTAGCCGGGATGGTACCGAAGAAACCGTAGGCCTGGACGGCGGTCATGCAGCCCATGGCGCTCTGGACCAGCGAGGTGAAGGTGCAGCAGAGCAGGAAGACGACGGGCACGTAGAGCATCCAACCCTTGCGGCCGGTGCACTTGCAGAACACGGCGAGGGTGATCATGGTCATGCCGCCGAGCAGCTGGTTGGAAGCACCAAAGAGCGGCCAGATGTTGGCATAGCCACCAAAAGCGAGGGCGAGACCGGGAAGCAGGGTGACGACCGTGGCGAACCAGGGGTTGCCGAGGACCTTCATGTAGCCGGCCTTGGACTCGATGGCCAGGGCGTCGTTGGTCTGGGCAAAGAACTCGGAGAACGAGGTGCGGGCGATGCGGGCGACGGCGTCGAGCGAGGTCAGGGCCAGAGCGGAAACATTCATGGTCATGAAGACGGTAGCGAGCGTGCCGTCAACACCGAAGGCCTGCATACCGCGGGAGATGCCAGCGGCGAAGATCTGGAACGGGGTGGAAGCGACACCGGCGTTGAGGGCGCCGGTACCGGCGGTGTTCATATCGGAGAACATGATGCCGGCAACGATGATGGCAAGGATGCCGACGAAGGACTCGACGATCATTGCGCCGTAACCGACCTTGACGGCGTCCTGCTCCTTCTCGACCTGCTTGGAAGAGGTGCCGGAAGAAACGAGGCTGTGGAAACCGGAGAGAGCACCGCAAGCGACGGAGACGAACAGGACCGGGAACATCATGCCGGAGGCAGTGGAGAAGCCGGTGAAGACCGGAGCGGTGATAGTGGCCTGACCGTTGACGCCCAGGACGACGATGCCGAGGACAGCGCAGACGATCATGACGATCATCATGATGGAAGTGAGGTAGTCACGCGGGGTCTTGAGCATCTGGATGGGCATAGCGCCAGCGAAGACCAGGTAGACCATGACGACGGCGAACCACTGGAACTTATCCAGGTAGACCGGAAACTGCATACCGACGGCGAACATGAGAACCATGAGGACCACGCCGGTGACGAACTCGGCAGCGCCGGTGAGGTTGAACTTCTTCTGGGCCCAACCAAAGGCGATAGCGACGAAGGTGAACAGGATGGAGATGGTACCAGCGCAGCCGGCGGCATAGGACTTGGTGAAGTCGATGGCACCGGTAGCAGCACCAGAAGCGTCAACGGCCGGGGTGAACATGAACGTCTTGCAGACCATGTCGGTAAAGGCGGCGATGACGATGATGCAGAACAGCCAGCAGAACAGCAGGAACAGGCGACGGCCGGTCTTGCCGATATACTTCTCGATGAGCTGAGCGAGTGACTTGCCGTTGTTCTTCATCGAAGCGTACAGGGCACCAAAGTCGTGGACGGCGCCAAAGAAGATGCCGCCGACGAGGACCCAGAGCACGACGGGCAGCCAGCCAAAGGCCATGGCGACGATCGTACCCGTGACAGGGCCAGCACCGCAGATCGAGCTGAACTGGTGCGAAAACGCAGTGAAGGCGGAGACGGGCGAGAAGCTGTTGCCGTCCTTCATGCGCTTGGCCGGCGTGAGGGCCTCTTTGTCAACGCCCCACTTGTTGGCCAGCCAGCGGCCGTAGCCCAGATAGCCGCAGGCGAGCACCGCCGCGGCCACAACCATGAGCAAAACTCCGTTCATTACATTTCCTCCTCTAAAAAGAACTTCCTAGACATAAAAAATGAGGGCCGTCGGTTGCGCTCGACGGCCCTCATCTTCATCAGCCGCCCGTTATCGTACGGGCTAGCTGTATGTGCTAACCCGCATCAGATAATTACTACGCTGATAATGTTTAGCTGATGCGTGAACATGTCTAAGAAATCCTCTTCAATCATGATGCGAACGATCCGTGCGTGTTCACATCCCCCAGTGGTTGAAAAGGAGTATGAAACTTTAGTTACCTAAAGTCAACGCAAATTTGTAATGAATTTTCAACTTTTTTGGATTTCTCGGTATAAAACGCCACTGACCTCGGACTTTACCCAACAAAAGTTTTTGCATGAGAGATGCCCCTGAGAGCGGCGGGAGCCGGGCGGCGCATGTGAACTTTCCTGCTCTACAGTCCTGCGCAAGACGGAAAGCACATTAAGTGCTGATCGCGTCGAAAATGTTGGTGTAAGGGTGACGCCCTAGCGCCCGTTTAACGAAG
>CATXXC010000035.1 GCA_958403385.1 uncultured Collinsella sp. | reverse complement strand
AGAGAACGCTCCCGCAAACTGCCTCTTGACAACTTATAGGAGCGTCGGTTTTATTTTTCGTTTTCCCGGCATAGTTGAGGGTATCCAATTAAACGTAGTAGATAGGCCCGTTTTGTGGCATACGACCCATTCAAGCCCAATCTCGAAGACTAAGAGAGCCTCTCATCCGCACCTGCGAGCGAAAACCAAATAGAATGAAAGGCAAATGGAAAGCCCATTTGACGAGCGGAGGACATATGCGCGACGTAGCCGAAAGCGACTGGAAGCTGTTTAAGAAAATGCTTCCCCAATGGCAAGAACGTTATATGGAAAAGCTCATCGGCCAGTACGTTGAGATGCTGAACGGCGACAGCGAAGCGTCCAGTAGATTTTGGGCACTAGAAGAGCGCCTCAATAGAGACAAGCTGTCCTCAGGCGTAATTTCAAACAACATTCGCCGCAGCACAATGCATCGCGAGATAGCCAACTTACTTATCGACAACGTAATAACCCTCGACGATCTTGACGGTTTTACCGAAGACATCAAGAGCTATGCACAACACTGGATTGGTCAATAAGAGCACTGAGCAACAAACATCCCCAGCAAAACGGGGCAAACGCCAGACCGCCCATAGGCTGCCCGGCGTTTGCCCAGATAAAACCTGCCATAATAAACCTGTCCCTTTTTGGTAGGTTATTCGGCGCTTTTGAGGGCGCCGACCATGTCGATCTTGTTGAGGGTTCGGTTGGTGGCGAGGTTGACGATGATTGTGAACGCAAAGGCCAGCACCACGGCAAGCACGTAGCTCAGCGGCTCGACCTCAACGTCAAAGTAGAGCGACGGCATCTGCAGGATGTACGTAAAGCTCTCGGCCAGCAAGCCGCCCAGCGGAACGCCCAGCGCGGCACCGATTGCCGTCAAAATCAACGTCTCCTTGTTGACGTAATGGTGCACCTCGCCACGGCGGAAGCCCAGCACTTTGATGGTCGCCAGCTCGCGCTCGCGCTCGGAGATGTTGGTGTTGGACAGCGTAAACACCACCACAAACGACAGGCACGCCGCCATAAAGGTCACAAGCACCACCACCGAGTTAACGATGGCAAAGTTGTCCTCGTAGTTCTCCCAATGCTCAGCCGTGCACGAAATCGTCAGCCACCCGTCGCTCTTAAGGCGCTCGCCAAACTTGATCTGATCGGCAGACGAGCCCTTGAGCAGCGCAAAGATGCCGTTAAGGCGCGCACTGCGACCGAACGCGCGCTCATAGGTGCCCTGCGTCATATAGAGGGTGTTGCCCAAGTAGTTGAGCGAAATGTCGCTGACCTTAACATCGGCAACATTGAGCGACGAATCCTGGACCTGCGCCGTATCGCCCGGATGAATTCCCAGCACCAGCTGAGAGCTCTTGCTCAGATATACATCGCCATCGCGCAGGGGCAACGGTTCCTTGGCTTCATCCTCCAGGCACACGTAGTCGCCCAAGTCGTCCGTGCGGTTATCGGGCACTACGACCAGCTGCACGGTCTCGCTCTTGCCGCCAAACGTAAAGGTAACGTTGTCGGTCATAATCGGCAGCGTCGAGGTCACCGTCACGTTGGAGTCCTTGGCAGCGCTGCGCTCCTCCAGTGCCGCACACGTCTTCGAAAAATCGTCAGGGTTGGCAACCGCCAGTAGGTCGTAGCGTGTGATATGCCCATACTGCTTGGGCGAAAGCGCCACCGACGTATCGCGAATGCCCATGCCGCAAATCACGAGCGCCGTGCAGCCCGCGATGCCAAAGATGGTCATAAAGGCACGCTTTTTGTAACGGAACAGATTACGCGCGGCGACCTTGTTCAAAAAACTCATGCGATGCCAGATAAATCCGATACGCTCGAGCAGAATGCGCGAGCCGGCGCGCGGGGCCTTGGGACGCATGAGCGAGGCAGGGGTCTCGGCCATCTCGTGGCGGCAGGCGATAATCGTGGCGCCCACCACGCCCACGGCAAACAGCGCCACCGACACGAGCGACGACACGATATCGTACGAAAGCAGCATCTGGGGCAGCGAGTACATGTCGTCGAACACCGTAAACAGGAACAGCGGCAGGCCCACAAATCCGATGATATTGCCGAGCACGCCGCCGATCAGGCACGCCCACAGCGCATAGTCCACGTATTTGGACAGGATGCGCTCGCGCGAGTAGCCGAGCGCCTTGTACAGGCCAATGAGCGTGCGCTCCTCCTCGACCATACGCGTGGCGGTAGTGAGGCTGATGAGCACGGCGACGATAAAGAAGATGAACGGGAACACCGTGGCGATGGCTTCAATTGACGAGCTATCGCTCTCCACGCTCGAGTAACTTGCGATATTGCCGCGGTCCTGGATGTACCAGGTGCATTCGCCCAGGTCAGAGAGCTCGGCGCGGGCATCGGCAAACTGCTGGTCGGCGGCGGCGCGACGCTGGTCCAGGTCGGCCTGCGCTTGCACGCGCTCCTCACTGCCCTCTGCCATGCGGTTGATGTTGCCCTGTTCAATCCCAAAGAGCATATTCGCCTGGCGCTCAGCCGCATCTAAGCTTGCCGGCGTGTCGACTGTCAGCTCCTGAGCGCGCGCCTTCTCACGCTCCTCGCGGATCTTCTCGATATTGTCCTTGACCTTGTTGATCTTTGCCGCGTAGGCATCCGAATAGGAGTTGAGGCTCTTGGCTCCCTCGACGATCACGTGGACCGCGGAGTAGGAAGAAGATGTCGCGGCGTCCTCGCTCACATAGAACTTGTAGTCCGCGGCCGAAGCAGCGCGAAAGGCGTTGACTGTCGAGTCGGAGCTCACATCAGTGGGATCGAGAACCTCGGCCGTGATGGTGTAATCGCCATCGGCAAACTGATCCTTGGCGCTTTGGTTCGACGAGCTCGCATCGTTGGCAGCAAAGCTCACCGTATCGCCGAGCTTTTTACCCGAAGCCTTCAGGAACTTCGAAGTCACCGCGACCTCATCGGCGCTCTCGGGCAAATCGCCGTTCACGAGCACTGGCTGATCGATGTTCTCCTTGGAGAGACTTTGCACGACCACGCGCTCGCGCGTTGTGCCCACGGCGGTGTAGGCGGTCTCGGTGTAGATACCCTCGGCCGTCTCGACGCCGTCGACCTCTTGGATAGCCGCGAGATCGTCGCGCGTAAGGCCATAGGTCGACTGCACGTTAATGTCATAGACATTTTGCTGGTCGAAGTAGGCATCAACCGAATCACACAGGTCCTCGCAACCCGCCTTAAGGCCGCACATCACGCTCACGCCAAGCGCGGTGATGACCACGATTGACAAAAAGCGCTTAAGACTGCCTCGGATTGTGCGGTAGATGCCACGGCGAAAAACCGTCGGCACCATATCGTTTGAGCTTTGGGCAGTGCGGTAGGTCGTAAAATCCTGCTCGCGCTCCGTGTTCTGCGCGTCGCGGCGTAGGCTGTTTTGGCGGTCTTGGTCCATGGGCGCTACCACTCGATCGTCTCGATAGGCACGGGATTTTGCTGGACCGTCTCGCTCTCCACGCGACCGTTCTTAAAGCGGATCAGGCGATCGGCCATGGGCGCCAGCGCGGAGTTGTGGGTGATGATGATGACCGTAATGCCCTGCTTGCGGCAAGTGTCCTGCAGCAGCTGCAAGATCTGCTTGCCGGTTTTATAGTCAAGTGCGCCCGTGGGCTCGTCGCACAAAAGCAGCTTGGGGTTCTTTGCCAGTGCGCGGGCAATGGACACGCGCTGCTGCTCGCCGCCCGAAAGCTGCGCGGGGAAGTTGGCGAGGCGCTCACCCAAGCCAACCTGGCAAAGCGTTTGCTCGGCATCGAGCGAATCAGGGCAGATTTGCGCCGCAAGCTCAACATTTTCGAGCGCCGTCAGGTTGGGGACCAGATTGTAGAACTGGAAGACAAAGCCGACGTCGGCGCGGCGGTATTCCACGAGCTGCGCCTCGTTAGCGGAGCTCACATCGCGCCCGTCCACCGTCACGGTGCCGGAAGTCGCCGTATCCATGCCGCCCAGAATGTTGAGCGCCGTGGTCTTGCCGGCACCCGAAGCACCCAAAATGATGGCGAGCTCGCCGCGCTCGACCGTAAAGCTCGCGCCGTCGAGTGCGTGAATGCGGGCGTCGCCCTCGCCGTATGCCTTGATGACGTCTTTGAATTCGATATAAGCCATCGATCGGTTCCCATCTGGTCGGATAACTCTTTAGTATTACCCATTTCGCACCGACTAAAAAGGGACGGGTTTATTTTGGCAGGTTCTATATGGGGAAACGGCAGCTATAGATGAGGCGCCGGGGAGGCAGAGAAATCATCGATGGGGTCAGGCCGACCGCCAAACACAACGCACGCATCTCAATCTGTCAGCCAAATCATTCGAACAGCTGTTCGTTTCTATGATATGATTCAGCTATCTAAGCAGGCCAATACGCAGAAAGGCGGCCAACATGGCGTTCGACTTTAAGAAGGAATGCAAGGAGCTCTACAGACCTGCGAGCAAGCCGAGTATCGTAACTGTCCCGCCTATGAGCTACGTTGCCGTTCGCGGAAAGGGCGACCCAAATACCGAAGGTGGCGAGTATCAAAATGCCCTGCCGCTGCTTTACGGCATCGCCTATACCGTCAAGATGTCAAAGAAAGGCTCAAGGAGTATCGAGGGCTATTTCGACTTTGTGGTACCGCCGCTCGAGGGCTTCTGGTGGCAAGACTCCCCGAGCGGCGACATCGATTATGTACGCAAGGACGATTTCAACTTTATCTCGTGCATCCGCCTGCCCGATTTCGTCACTCAGGATGACTTTGACTGGGCGGTCGCGGAAGCCACGGCCAAAAAGAAACTGGACTTTTCTGCCGTCGAGCTGCTTAAAGTTGACGAGGGTCTCTGCGTTCAATGCATGCATACCGGACCCTACGACAGCGAGCCGGCAACCGTAGACGCCATGCATGAATATGCGACCGAGCAGGGCTATGTCCCCGACTTCTCAGACACCCGTTTACATCACGAAATCTATCTTTCCGATCCACGCAAGTGTGCGCCGGAGAAACTTAAGACTGTGGTTCGTCATCCTATCAAGCGCGCTGAATAGCGTGGAGCGTCATCTCACGCGCTAGGTTTTAAGCCAGCCAACCAGCCGCCTCCTAGGCCGTCCGGTAATTATCTTGACGCGGCCCGTCGCATCTTATAAGTTTGTTTTGCTAAAGCTGGAAAGCCTCTCAACGATGCGCAACTCCAGCTCTTTTTCTATCAAGAGGCTTAATGAAATACCAGAAGTCGCGGATATCCATCAACGAACAAATAGCACTATTGACAGAAAACAAGGGTCTTAAGTGCTCTGATCAAAGCGAACTCGAGCGAGCTTTGGTCGAAGCCAACCACTACAGACTGTCGGCCTACTGGTTTCCCTACAAAACCAAAGGCTCTGTTAGACCAGGATTGACATACATGTGTCCCCACGGTGCCATATCGT
>CATXXC010000034.1 GCA_958403385.1 uncultured Collinsella sp. | reverse complement strand
CGCAGGAAGCTTGGATACGCCTAGGCGCGGTCCAAGAAATCGTCCGCACCCCCAAGCGATTCTAACGAGGTATAAAAAAGAGCTGCCGCCCGGGATTTACGGCAAGTTCGTTCGGACGGAGACCGCAGGCAAGCTCAAGCTGGTTTTGCGATTCGTGGCGCAGTCTTGACGGCAAAGCATTCGGGGTATATGCTTCAATCAATTGCGGTGGAAGCCTTCGGGTGACACCTGGAAAGGCCCGACATGTTCGGGCCTTTCTTTTGTGCTGTCTTATATGCGCCGACTGGATGGGTAGTCGCCAGGCGCCGTTGCGCGCACGAGGCCCCTGAACGTCAAGATCCGCACGCAGGTCAAGCGTTTTCCCGGCGGTCATTGCTGCTGTTGCCGGATGCGCTGCAGAGTTCGTCTATCTTCGCGACAATGGGCTCGTTCACGGCGCCCTCCGCCAGCTGCTGCAGCGGCTCCTACATGTTTGTCGTGCTGCCGGGTGGATTACCGACTTTCACCAACCCACAAGAGCACATGCGCCCGGCCTTCCGCAAAAGCATCGAGCAAGATGAGGTGCGTGTCTATGAAGCGCTGTAAGCAGGACGAGGAGTTTGCAAATACCGGCCCGCGGCCTTTCCCTTCCAAAGAGCCCAACCCGGTAACCCTCCAGGCCATTCGCGAAGCTGATGCGTTTTTAGCGACGGGGGAGTCCGGTCGCTTCGTCAACGGCGCCGATCTTATCGATGCAGCTCTAAAAGCCCCTGAAATGTGAGAGGATTCAACCACCGAAAGGGCGATTGCCTCGTAAGTTCCAGATCGGCGAGGAACGTACCTCGCCATTTTTTGTACGTCTGCGGACATCGGAACTATCCCGCTAGCTACATGCCTTGCTTTTACTTGTTGAATTTGGGTTAGTTAGAACGGCTTGCCGCCTTGGGTTAACGAGCACGGCTGCGAGGCTTCTAGGCACGCACCGCATCTCTTCTCCCTCATTTATATACTTGTCTTAGAATTTGGTCGTAAGGCGCGACCAACGGAATCAAAAGAAAGCCTACCGAGAAGATCTTGGTCGCAGGGCACGACCAACGCAATCAAAACAACGCTCGCTGAGAAGACGCCTCCGATCGCTCTGGTTGGAGGTGTCTCTTTTTTCATGCGATATCGAGCCTGCTGTGGAGACTGGAATAGAGCCGACGATTGCTTTTCATAAACGGGTATCGCTCTAACGATAGTATGTTAAGCTATCGTTAGAGCGATACCCGTAAGGAGGCTCGCATGGAACTGTGGCATGGTTCTCGGAAGATTGTTGAGGTTCCCCAGTTTGGCTTGGGAAAAGCCCATAACGATTATGGGCTGGGATTCTATTGCACAGAGAGTATCGACCTTGCAAGGGAATGGGCGTGTTCGGGAGATGCCGATGGCTTCGCAAATCGATACGAACTCGATATGGCAGACCTCAAGGTGCTCGACTTGTTATCGCCGCATTATTCAGTTCTGCATTGGATAGCGTTGCTCGTAGAGCATCGTTCTTTTCGCAAGGACACCGCTATCGCCGTGGGGGCGTGCAAATATCTCCACGATCACTTTCTACCTGACACTGACGCTTGCGACGTGATTAGGGGATGGCGCGCGGACAACTCGTACTTTAGCTATGCCAGGGCGTTTGTAAACAATACAATCACTGTCGAACAGTTGGGTCGTGCCATGAAGCTCGGCAACCTAGGGGAGCAGATCGTGCTCAAAAGCGAGCGCGCGTTTAAGAACATTCGTTTTGCTGGATTTGAACGTGCGCCGCAAGCTCTGTATGGTCCATTGGCCAAGGAGCGAGATGAAGCGGCAAGGGCACAGTATCGGGAGCTACTTGCCGAGAATCCGTTTGAGGGAATCCGTATCGTCGACATCGTTCGAGAGGGGATGACTGCAGATGGCCTACGCTTATAGTGAGATGTATCTCGAGGACGCCATGAGAACACTGGGCGAGGCAATCGATTTTGCCCTCTGTGACCAGGGCTTGAATCCGGCCGAACTGACAGCAATCCTTTCGAACTCTCTCGAGATGAAACAGTTTGAACGTGGCGCGCCGCGTGTTGTCTGCGGCATGTCGGGCGACGAACTCGCGCGCGAAATTATCGCCCATGCGGGGCTAAAACCCGTCGAATGCAGGGAGAGCTATCCATTCGACCGTTCCCCGCAATACTGGGCGGGTTGGGTTTTGGCCTATACGCAATGGACAAGCAGCTTGGGCTTTAGCGACCTATTCGAAATCGCCCCGCTTGATTGGATAATCGGCTCGCACCATCCACTCCACGAGGCCTCCGAAGACAAATTCGCCGGGATTGTCATCGACAAATGGAACAAAGCCCAGGTAGGTAAAAAGAGCCTCAAGGCAGCGCGTAAGGCGGCCGGCCTGACACAAAAACAGCTCGCAGCCCAATCGGGGGTTAAACTTCGCGCCATACAGCTCTACGAGCAGAACCAACTTGACCTGCGCCGCGCCTCGGTCTCCTCGGCATTGGCGCTCGCAAACACCCTAAACTGCGCCATCGAAGACCTCGTCTGGCAACCGATTGTTCTGGAGTACGATTCGCAGTCAATTCCATATGTAAAGCCATAAAGGAGGCATACATGCTTTGGAGTAATGCCCAACTTGACGACGGCACTGGTCGTGTTGCCCAGGAAGATCCTCCAATTGCGCGCGATGCAAATTTCACATTGCCTATTTCGCTCGATGGCGGCCCGTCGATCGACGAGGCCGTTCGGCTGACCATCGCGGACATGCCCAATGCGCTCAGGCTGTTGGAGAACTCATGATGGCGGTCGCACCGCGGTGCGCGGATCCTTTTGTGCCGCTCGTGCTCGACGATGCCGGATCGCTCAAGGCCATGGCCGCGGCCGTGATGCGTCTACACAGCACACTGATGACGGTCGGGCGCTGCTATACGACCGACGCCACAGGCGATCGGGCTGCGCTCGAGCTTGGGCGCGTCGAGTCCGTACTTTCGGGTGCGTTCTGCACGATATTCGGCCAATCGCCGGCCGATCGATTCACGGACATCTTTGACCAGGTCACCTACATGGCCGAGCACATGGTCAAGGACCACATCTTCGAGGACGGCAACAAGCGCACCAGCCTTGTCTTTGCGCTGTCCGTCCTTAGGCTCGCCGGCGTTCCGGTCGTGCTTTCCGATGCCCCCGAGCCCAAGGACAACCGGTACTACGCCTGGATCCAGGACCTCGTTTCTGGCACTCGCACTCGCGCCGTACTCGCCGACGAGTTCCGGCACAATTGCGTTGTGCGTCCCCATAGCGCGTCGCACGTATAGAATCTAACCATTCGCACGCCGGCTTTTTAATGGATTGGACGCCACATGGAGATCCCCAGCACCCTGTGCAGCAATGTATACGACTTTGCATTTTGCCCCGAACCTTGCTATGACCGTCTGGCCGACCTCGCCGATCCCGAGGACTGGGGCCACGGCAACCGTATCCTCAAAAACTACCTGTCCTTCTCGTTTAGTCGCGCTGTGTTTCTGACCGAGCGCGATGTGGACCAAACCGCGCCGTCCAACTTGCCATTGGTGTTCGACGACGACCGCTGCCTGTTCAACACCGGTCTGTACACGCGCCGCTACGAGACCATCTACGGCCTGTTTGAGCCCAACACCAAGCCCGACGCGCGCCAGCGTTGGTTTTTGAAGGGCTTCTTTAAGGAAAGCGATCCCATGCTGGTCTCGTTTGAGTACCTGCCGTGCCGCGTGCACTTTGCCGAGGATCCCTCCGAACTGGTCTTTGACTACCGCCTGCCCATCCGCTCCAACATCGATCACATTTTGGGCGACGAGGAGAACCTCACGCGAATTCCCGCCAGCCTGATGGGGGAGGACAACTCGCTGCTGCTGCGCCGCGCCTTCGAGGGCGCCGTCGTCGAGGCCGCCCGACGCGCCGCCGCCAACTACACGCTCGCGGTGCCGCAGTTTTACGGCGGTCGAATCCAGCTGTTGCTACCGCTGTGCCTAACCGGCGACAAACCCGAACTGGCGCTGACCATCCAGCGCGAAGACGGCTTCTACGCCGCGCGCACCTGCCTCACGCTCGACATGGCTTACAACAACGCGCGACTCATCTGCCGTCCCGAGACTTCGTGGATTAAGCGATAAATGGGGGATTAGCTGCAGGTTTGCTGAGTGGTCTGCCTACGTTGGCTTTGCTTGCGACCACGAATTTAAAATCGAGGGCAAAAAGTTCTTGGTAAACCACGCGCGGCTATGTTAGTATCTCTTTTGCCGAAAGGCGACGGGCGATTGGCTCAGGGGTAGAGCATATCCTTCACACGGATGGGGTCACAAGTTCGAATCTTGTATCGCCCACCATCAAAAGCGCAGGTCAGAGGTCTTAAACCTCTGGCCTTTTTCTTTTTGACACCAAGGGTGACACCAAAACTGACACCAAAAACAAATTATACTTTTCTAAAACGACATAGCCTACCTGCGGTTCTTTTGCTGCCTTCTTGCTCATTTTTAAATCGCGAATTTAGTATTTTCCCTGTTCAACCTTGTATATGACAATAAGAATTGTGGAGACAGGGACCCAACAAGCAGCATCACTACCTGCGCGTTTCGCCATTCGCGCCAGCTTTCGACATATATCGTCCATCTCTTGGTCAGTGTTTGGTCAGCTTCCGGTACTTACCCGCATGATGGCCAAATAGATAATCGGCCTCGCCCACATTCCAAACGGCTCGCGGCCGAAACCAGGGGAGGCCCATATGGACGAGATTGTCTGCGCAAACACCGCATTCCGCTACTGGCGCTGCCCGCCCCAGGTCCGCGGCCTCTACCCGCGCCTCCCAAGTTCCGAGGACGGCTGGCTTGCCCTAGCTCGATCGCCCTTCACAATCGATGTGCTCAAGACGCCGATAGTCACCACGACGGCGCCCGGTGGCGTTAACTACCATTCGGGATTACGAGCAACAATCCATTGCAAAGATGCTTCGGGGGCGGGCAATACGCTAGAAACCGCGATGGGCTTTAGAGTAACTAATCCACTTGCGACGTTATTTACCCTAGCTCGTTTTGTATCTCCAACCGATCTCGTCCTTGCGATGTTCGAATTCTGCGGGTGGTTCTCGGTCTTTGAGCCAACCGCCATAGCCGAAGCAGAGCTTGGCAAAGCCGAAGACACCGCAGGAGATAACACCACCGAGTCCCTCTTTGAATTCGATGAAAGCCAGGATGAAGCGCAGTGGAAACGCGTTTATGCACGCGTGAAAGTCAAAGAACAAGTAAATACAAAAGGGTCAAACAAGCAAAAGACGACTAAGGAAGTCACGAAACTCAAAGGTACTTCGCTCTGGATGAGGAAGCCACTCATCGAATTAAACGAGCTTCATGAGTACGCCACGAAGATGAAAAGCCGCAAGTGGGGTGCTAAATTCTACAAAGCCGCGCAGATGGTAACGGGTGTAGCAGCGTCTCCGCTTGAAGTTGCTGGAATTCTATTGTTGTCGCTTCCTCGCTCCCGTGGTGGCGCCGGCTTTAGGCATGTATATGTCAATGACTTTACACCGCTTACTGCATCGGCACAGAGCATTGCGGGGCAAAAAGCCTGCTACGGGGACATCGTGATTGTTAACCCAAACATAATGAAGGCAGGAATCGTGGAGCTTCAAGGAGAGGTCATCCACGGATCGGGAGCCGTGCTCGACCACGACGCCAAGCGTATGACGGCACTGCAAAGTATGGGGTATGACGTCTTCCTGGTTACGCACGACATGCTTAACGATACCGAGCAGCTTGATGCGATAGTGCGAAGTCTTTGCTCGCGCCTGGAATTGCGCTATAGGTGCAAAACCAAAGCTCAAAAGACAGCCGAAATGGAGTTGCGAGCCAACGTCCTATGCAATTGGCAGGAAATCGGTCGTTAGGCGGGTGCCCTGCCCACTTCCGGGCGCCCTCGGTCGGCTGCCTGCGATGCCGCCGCCACGAAACCGGCCCATCTACTACGTTTAACCCCGACCCCTCGACCATACCCCGTATTTCGCGAAAACCGCAGGCCGTCTACCTGCGGTTTTATTTTTACTCATAACGGCGTGGTCGGGGGATGCCGTCCAAACGTAGTAGATGGGCCGGTTTCGTGGCGGACGGTCCGCGGGGGGGCGAAAGGGCCAACGGAAAGGCGGGCGGCGGCCATGCGGGTGGCCCCGGGGCTGCCAGATGGCCCCG
>CATXXC010000033.1 GCA_958403385.1 uncultured Collinsella sp. | reverse complement strand
CGCAGGAAGCTTGGATACGCCTAGGCGCGGTCCAAGAAATCGTCCGCACCCCCAATTCAGTCCCTATTTCACCGCAACTTACAAAAGGGCATAGAGGGGGCTACCTATCGAGTCTTTGTCGCGAACAGATCATCAGCCAGATTTCCGTTTGCACGATATTGCTCTGGACCGACCGAGTTTCCGCAGCTTGCTCGCCCACAGGGGCCCGTGCGCGGCCTGTGAGATTTATCGCGAGTTCCGCACGAGCCGAAGAGCACTTAATGTGCTCTTCGTGCGAGCAGGACTGTAGAGCAGGAAATCTCACAGGCCGCGCACGGGCCCCTGTGGGCGAGCAAGCGGACGACAAACACATCTGTCCAACAATTCGCCCGAAACATAATGAAAAACCGTTTGATGTGAGTTAATATAAACAACGTCGTGAATCTGACTCCTGCCACATGCATGACAGGGGTTAAACACAAAAAAGGAGTCAACTATGGTTTCTGAGAAGGCTACCCTCGTTAATCCTCAGGGTCTGCACATGCGTCCGGCTGGTCTGTTCGCCTCCACCATGGGCAAGTATGCCTGTGACGTGACGGTCGTCACCCCCGAGAAGGAGGTCAACGGCAAGTCCCCGATGGCCCTCATGGCTGCTGGTATCCCCTGCGGTACCGAGGTCGAGGTCAAGTGTGACGGCGCTGACGAGGCCGAGGCTCTGGCTGCTGCCATCGAGCTCATCAAGAGCGGTCTTGGCGAGTAGAACTCAAACGGGTCGCATGTTGAACAACTAAGTTCATATTTGGGGGCGCAGTGACCTGTTGTAAGGTAGCTGCGCTCTTTTGTCATGGATATGGCAAAACGCTTTATCACATGACACGGAGAGAGGAATGGGAATGTATCAGGGAGTCAACGCTTCCGAGGGCATCGGTATTGGCACCGTCATGGTCGCCGTCGATCCCGACTTGACGTTTGAGCCGCACGAGGTTGCTGATTCGGCAGCAGAGAAGGAGCGCTATCAGTCCGCTCTTTCGGTCTTCTGCGAGAAGACCCAGGCTCAGGCCGACCACATGAAGGAGACGGTGGGCGAGGCCGAGGCCGAGATCATGAGCGGACACATTGTTCTGGCTCAGGATCCGGGTATGACCGACGCCATCAACGCCGCCATTGACGGCGGTACCTGCGCCGAGCAGGCGCTCATGGACACCTCGACCATGTTCGAGAACATGTTCCTGTCCATGGACGACGAGATGTTCCGTCTTCGCGCGGCTGACATCGCCGACATCCGCACCGGTATTCTGGCCGAGCTGCTGGGCAAGGAGGTCGTCGACCTCTCCGTCCTGCCCGAGAACACTGTCGTTGTCGTGCACGACCTCACGCCGTCCATGACCGCCACGATCGATAAGGCCCACGTTGCCGGTATCGTCACCGAGACCGGTGGCCGCACGTCGCACTCCGCGATCATTGCGCGCGCCCTCGAGATCCCGGCTGTCCTTTCGGTCTCCAACAGCTGCACCGCACTGCGCAACGGCATGACCGTTGTCGTCGACGGCGGCAAGGGTATCGTCGAGGCCGATCCCGACGAGGAGACGCTCGCTGCCTACACCGCCAAGGCCGAGGCCTTCGCTGCCGAGAAGGCAGCCCTCGAGGCCTTCCGTGGCAAGCCGTCCGTGACTGCTGATGGCATCAAGAAGATCATCGCCTGCAACATCGGTAACCCCGATGACGTGCCCAACGCGCTCGATCACGACGCCGAGGCTATCGGTCTGTTCCGCTCCGAGTTCCTGTTCATGGACTCTGCTGAGCTTCCTTCCGAGGAGGAGCAGTTCAACGCCTACCGTAAGGTCGCCAGCGCGCTCAAGGGTGCTCCGGTCATCATCCGCACGCTCGATGTGGGTGGCGACAAGGAGATTCCGTATCTGCATATGGTCAAGGAAGACAACCCCTTCATGGGCTTCCGCGCCGTGCGTTACTGCTTGGCCAATCCCGACCAGTACAAGGTCCAGCTCCGCGCTCTGCTGCGCGCTAGCGCCTTCGGTGACGTAAAGATCATGATCCCGCTCGTCACTTGCGTCGAGGAGGTCTTGGCTGTCAAGGAGCTTGTCGAGCAGTGCAAGGCCGAGCTGACTGAAGAGGGTCGCAAGTTCAACGAGAACATCGAGGTCGGCATCATGGTTGAGACGCCTGCCGCTTCGCTGCTCGCAGACCGTCTTGCCGAGGTCGCCGACTTCTTCTCCATCGGCACCAACGACCTGATCGGCTACACCATGTGCGCCGACCGTGGCAACGACACCATCTCCAACCTGTACCAGGTTTACTATCCCGCCGTGCTCCGCTCGCTCAAGAACATCATCGAGAGCGGCGTGAAGGCCGGCATCATGGTCGGTATGTGCGGCGAGGCCGCTGCCGATCCGCTGCTCGAGCCGCTGCTGATCAGCTGGGGCCTGGAGGAGTTCTCGATGAGTGCTCCGTCGATCCTGCGCGCCCGTAAGACCATCAGCCAGTGGACCAAGGCCGAGTGCGACGAGCTCGCCGAGAAGGCGCTCGCCTGCAACACCGCCGCCGAGGTCAAGGCACTGCTCGAGTCCGCAGCTCGCTAATTTGGTATCAGAGGTAACCGCGTGGTTGGAATGGGCCGGCCACGCGGCCCTCACATATACAGGGGGTACTGTAAATGTTCTACACGCTAACCGCTAACCCGGCTGTCGACATGACGGTTTCGAGCTCTCCGCTCGAGCCCGACGAGAACGTCCGCACCGGTTCGGCCAGCTACACGGCTAACGGCAAGGGCCTCGACGTGTCCTTCGCCTTTAAGAAGATGGGCGTCGACACCGTCGCGCTCGGCTTCTTCGCCGGCTTCACGGGCAAGTTCATCGTCGAGGAGGTCATGAACCTGGGTTGCCTCTGCCGCCCGGTCTGGACCGACGGTATCACGCGCATTAACACCTACGTCAACGATGGCCAGCACGAGTACGGCATCCTGAACCCTGGTGCTCCGATCACGCCGCAGCACCAGGAGGAGCTCTATAACATCCTGGACACCGCGGGCGATCTCGAGTGCCTGATCGTTTCCGGCTCCGTGCCTCCCAAAGCTACGCCCGACTTCCTGGCTCAGGTCATGGAGCACGCTCAGGCTCGTGGCGCCGACGTCGTCCTGGACCTGTCCTCCGACAAGCTCAAGGAGCTCGCTCACAAGAAGCCGCTGCTCATCAAGCCGAACCATCACGAGATGAAGGCCATCTTCGGCGTGCCGGTCGACACCGACGACGAGGTTCGCGTTGCTATGAAGATGGCTCACGACGCTGGCGTTCAGAACGTGCTGCTCACCCGTGGTAGCCGCGGCGACGCTTACTTCTCCAACGGCGAGGACATCTGGTACGCCAAGCGTGAGTTCAACATCAAGCTGGTTTCTTCCGTCTGCGCTGGCGACTGCACCCTCGCTGCGTTCCTGCACAAGTGGTACAGGGATCGCGACAACGTCGAGGAGGCCATGAAGCTCGCTATGGCCACCGGCGCCAACGTTGCCGAGTCCGTCGGCATCGGCGACTTCGGTCACGTCGACGAGTACAGCAAGCGCGTTGCTGTCCGCAAGCTCGATCGTCAGTAATCGAAACGCGACATATTCGTGCGCATGCGGCGCCCCGGTTTCGGCTGGGGCGCCTTTTTTGTTCCGTCATTGGAGAGAGATGTTCTGCCGTACTTCATCGCTTCCACACCGTTCACCGAGTTGTCCTAGCCTTTTACCGATGGGTGGAATATACTTTCACCAACACGTTACTTCGTGAAAGGAACATTCATGATTTACACGCTCACTGCAAATCCCGCCATTGACTACAACATCTCCTGCGACGGCCTTGCTGCCAACACCGTCACGCGTACCCGTAACGCCGTCTACACGCCCAACGGCAAGGGTCTCAACGTCTCGTTCACCCTCGATCACTACGGTGTCGACACCACGATCCTGGGCTTTTTCGCCGGCTTCTCGGGCGAGTTTATCGTTAAGGGCGCCGAGGCCCTGGGCGTGCCCGTCAAGCCCGTTTGGACCGACGGCATCACGCGCGTCAATGTGTTCCTCAATGCCGGACCCGACACCGAGTACAACATGGTCAACGCCGGTGCCGCCATCAACGAGGCCAACGAGCAGGAGATGTTTGAGCTCATCGATTCGCTTGATGACATGACCTGCCTGGTCATCAGCGGCTCGCTGCCTCCCAACACTTCCGAGGGCTTCTTGGCCGAGGTCCTGCGCCGCGTCAAGGCCAAGGGGGCCGAGTTCGTCCTCGATATCTCGAGCCATCAGCTGGCAGACCTCATTGCCATGGAGCCGCTGCTGATTAAGCCCAACGACGACGAGCTGCTCGATATCTTTGGCATTAAGGTGAGCGGTGGCGACGACGAGTCCGTCAAGGGCGCGATGGCCGAGCTGCACGCCAAGGGCGCCAAGAATGTGCTGCTGACTCTTGGCGGCGCTGGTGCGTACTTCTCTAACGGCGAGCACATCTGGTTTGCCAACCGCACCTTCGACGTCAAGCTGCTGTCGACGGTGTGCGCCGGCGATTCCTCGCTCGCTGCCTTCCTGTCCGTGTGGCACGACGCCCCCGAGCGCGTCGAGGACGCCCTGCGCCTTTCGATGGCCACTGGCGCCAACGTGGTCGAGTGCCCCGGTCTGGGTGATTTTGCCAAGGTGGACGAATATAAGAAGCACATCGAGGTTCGCCAGGTCTGCTAGTTCCGGCACCTTGTCTGAATAGTTTGATTATTTCGCATCCGTCTTAGGCCAGGACGGATGCGTTTTTGTTTATCGGACTTGCGTGTGCAGTGGAGGCTGTTTCTTGCTAGACTTCTTGCAGACGCAATCGATAGCCAATTTGATAGTCGCAGGAGGTCATAGGCATGTGCAATGTTTCGCTCAACGGTACGCAACCGTCCGATGCGTCCCTGCGCGTCCTGCGCGCTCTTGAGGCGGCTGGTCTTGAGACTTGGTACGTAGGCGGTTGGGTACGCGACGCCCTGATGGGGTGCCCCAGCCACGATGTTGATATGTGCTGCAGCGGCCTGTGGCAGGAGTCCAAAGCGGCGCTCGAGGCCGCCGGCATCGCGGTCGTGGAGTCGGGCATTAAATTTGGTGGAATCACGGCTATTTCCGATGGCGAGCGTATCGAGGTCACCACGTACCGCCTGGATGGCTTTTACACCGATGGTCGCCATCCCCAGAGTGTGGAGCGTGCCGCCTCGCTCGAGGACGATCTGGCGCGCCGCGACTTTACCGTCAACGCCATGGCCTGGCATCCCGAGCGCGGGCTTGTCGACCGCTACGACGGCCAGGGTGACTTGGAGCGCAAGCTGATTCGCGCTGTCGGCGATCCCAAGCGTCGCTTTAACGAGGACGCCCTGCGCATGCTGCGTGCGGTGCGCTTTGCCTGCCGCCTGGACTTTATGATTGAGCCCGAGACTAAGCGCGCGCTTGCCGAGTGTGCGCCACTGCTCGATGCCGTGGCGCGCGAGCGTGTGGGTATTGAGCTCGAGGGTATTCTTTCGACCGGTCATGGGGGAGACGCGATGCTCCGCTACCCTGAGCTCATCTGCGCCGCTGTGCCCGAGTTGTCAGCGGGTCGCGGGTTTGATCAGCGAAGTGTCTATCATGCGTTTAACGTCTACGAGCATATTGCCCGTGTGCTGACGGTGGCAGGGGAGCTGGCGCTGTGCGACGGCGTCGCGCCATCGTCGAGCCTTATGTGGGCGGCGTTTTTGCACGATGTCTCCAAGCCCGAGTGCTTTACGGTCGATCACGCCGGCAGCGGACACTTCTACGGTCATCCCGAGCTCGGCGCCAAGAAAGCGCGCGTCATTATGGATCGCCTGGCCCTCTCGCACGACTTGGTGCGCGACGTGTGCCTGCTCATCAAATACCATGACAAGCCGCTGCGCCCCGAGCGCTCCTGCCTGCTCAATATGATGCGCGCGCTTTCGGGTGAGGGCGTCGACACGGCCCGCCTGATTGACGAGCTCATGGACCTTAAGCGTGCCGACACACTTGGCAAGGCCCCGTCGTGCTTCTATTATGTTGAGACGATTGAGGAGATGCGCGCGCTGGCGCACGAGCTGCTGAAGGCAGGGGAGCCCTATACGCTCAAGATGCTCGCCATCAACGGCGGCGACCTGATCCGTGCCGGAGTCAAGCCCGGGCCGGAACTGGGTCAGCTTCTCAACTCCGCCCTCGACGCCGTGATCGAAGACGATATTCCCAACGAGCGCGAAGCTCTTTTGGTTCATCTCAACTTGAATTAGCTACCAAGTTTACCTGCGTATTCCATAACCTGCCGACAATTTTTCGGCAATTTGGAATTTCTTCTTGCGCTGACGTTTTTTGTCCCGTAATATATTTCCTCGCAGCACGGCAGTGCAGATGTCATGTGGCCCGTTCGTCTAGCGGTTTAGGACGCCGCCCTCTCAAGGCGGAGATCACCAGTTCGAATCTGGTACGGGCTACCACTTCTTTTCTGCTGAGGCTTATGGCCCGTTCGTCTAGCGGTTTAGGACGCCGCCCTCTCAAGGCGGAGATCACC
>CATXXC010000032.1 GCA_958403385.1 uncultured Collinsella sp. | reverse complement strand
CCAGACCTCAAGATAAAAGATCTCGACCGGACCTCGTACCAGCAGCTCATCAATGCTTACGCAGAGCATCATGAGCGGCAGACAACCATGGACTTTCACCACCAGCTTAAGGGGGCGATCCTTGACGCAGTTGACGAAGGACTCATCCCCCGCGATCCTACGCGCAAGGCTATTATCAAAGGAAAACAGCCGCGTGCGAAAAAGATCAAGTATCTCAACCAGTTTGAGCTTCACGCCATGCTCGGCGACCTTGACTTATCAGGCGGGCCGAGCTGGGATTGGCTTATTCTCATAGTCGCTAAAACGGGCCTGCGCTTTTCCGAGGCCCTTGGGCTTACTCCCGAAGACTTCGACTTTGCTCATCAAACGCTCTCGGTGAGCAAGACCTGGGATTACAAGAACGGCGGCGGATTCGTTCCCACGAAAAACGCCTCATCAGTGCGGAAGGTTCAACTTGACTGGCAACTCATCATGCAACTTTCTGGGCTGCTCAAAGACCTTCCGCCGACCGAGCCCATATTTGCGAAGGGAAAGGTCTATAACTCGACTGCTAACAGCGTTTTGGCGCGCCACTGCAAGAATGTTGGCGTGCCTGTTATATCCGTCCACGGGCTGCGGCATACGCATGCGTCACTTTTGCTGTTCGCCGGTGTCTCTATCGCCAGCGTATCCCGAAGGCTCGGCCATGCAAGCATGACCACCACTCAGGAAACCTATCTGCACGTCATTCAAGAGCTCGAGAACAAGGACATTGACATCGTCATGAGGGCTCTTTCGACTCTAATTTAACCTGTATCAGCAAACCGTGGCTCACGCTGATGAAGGGTGATGAGGTTGTCGAGAGACCGCAACGTCATCCCAATTTGCTGCTGTTCCGTTCTAGAAGGAAGCATCAATTGATAATCTGCGTATTCCTGAGCATTGACGCCAGGCTGGCCGGATCGCTGCGAGGTTATGGCAACATACTTCTTGTAGGCATCGGTCAGGGTTGCCTGATAGACGAATTCGGGGTCAGCACTTTCTCCGATTCGTGCGCGAATCAGGAATCCAGCAAAGTAGACCGTTCCATCGTATTGCCTGTACAGATAGGTTTTTCCAACACTTGCGCCTGTACGAGCAAAGAGCAAATCACCTTCCTCCAGTAAATAATCTGCACTCATTGCAAGGTCGGCCAACGGAGTTGTGAGATCGCTTTTCAAGAACTCATGTGTTGCGTCATCAATGTCGGTGATGCGAAGATATTTGTTTTGACCGTCATATTCAGTTGCGGCTGCGTTCAAACCGTAATCAAACGAAGCCGCAATGCTGCCCAACTTACGCTGTTCCCAAGCGGTTATCCAGATTGAACGACTCCATCTTGGGAACAGCGTAAGCTGGGAGAGTTCTGCACTATTTCTAAGGGGCATGGCTACAGCAAAGCCGACATTAGGGATGCTGGCACCCCACTAATCTTGTATGGACGCCTGTATACCCAATATGAATCACGTATTGAGAACGTGGACACTTTTGCCGTTGAGCAAGAGGGATCGCTTCTTTCAAAGGGCAACGAAGTAATCGTTCCTGCATCCGGGGAAACGGCAGAAGATATTGCCGTTGCATCATCCGTGCGCAGGTCAGGAATCATTTTTGGAGGCGATTTGAACGTCGTCACTCCAGTAAGCAAGCTTGATCCAGACTACATCGCGCTTGCTATAACGTACAGCAAAGCTCATGACGATTTAGCAAAGCGAGCACAAGGAAAATCGGTCGTGCATGTCCATGGCAACGACATCGCCGAAGTTGAGATCCCTTACCCGTCGGAAAGCGAGCAGAAGCTCATATCTACGGTCGTTCTCGGTCTCGACAGCCTCATCACCCTTCATCAGCGTAAGTGCCAATACCGTGGCTAATACGGGTATCTTTCTTGGGAACAGCGTAAGTTCTCGGATATGTATGTGGTCAACAATGAGCGAAACGCCAATTGTGAGCTTGGATACGATAGTACACTTTCCATTGCAACGATGACTTTCAATGGCGGAAACGGCGCAGCCGACGATTCGCTAAGCAACTACAAAGTCATTCGAATTGGAGATATCGCCTTTGAGGGCCATACCAACAAAGTGCACGCCTATGGACGCTTTGTTCTCAACGACGCAGGTGACGGGCTTATGTCGCCGCGATTTTCATGTTTGAGGCCCATCGTCGAGCAGCGTTATAGCTTCTGGAAATACTATATTCCGCGCGAAGAGTCGATGAGACCAATCCTTGTCAACGCTACAAAAAGCGGAACCATGATGAACGAATTGGTTCCTGACGATCTCATGCGCGAATCTATTTTGGTTCCGTGTCTAGCTGAGCAAGAGGTTATTGGGAACAGCCTCTCGCAGTTAGATCACCTCATCACCCTTCATCAGTGACAGTCTAATGGCAAGGCACACAACATTATTATTCTCAGTAGAACGAAAAACCGCCAACTCGACATAGCGAAATCGGCGGTTCTGGGGCTCGAAACTAGAGGCAACTCACGCAAGTTATTAAACGAACATCCTATCCAACAGCGATTTCTTGATATTCCTTAACAGCTCAAGCTTACGCTGATGAAGGGTGATGAGGTTATCGAGATGGAGGAAAACCAATCCGACAGCCTCCTGTTCGCGCATGGAGGGCATCAAGAGAACAACATCGGCTAGGGTATCCTGCGACACATTTATATGTTGAGCACCCTGAGCTCTGTGAGTAATTTGCTCGCGAATAAAAGGGGAACCAAGAAGATATTTAATGAAAATAGGGTTATACTCACCGACTTTTTTACCTCTTATCACGAATCCTCCGAAAGCGGATGAAACATGCTGGTCAAGATACACGTTCGACGTTCCGGCATCCTCCTGATTTTCCGAGCTGCGCTGAAACAGTACATCACCGTACTCAACACAATAGCGGCTAGCTTCTTCGCAATTCAGGCGAGCTTTGCCCCTTACTGTCTCGTGCGTAATGAATTTATCATCAAGAACATCCATGACACTGATAAGCGGAATCCCGCTTCCAAATGACTCGCTGGAGCCATTAAAACCATTTTGAAAAAGAAGCAGCTCGCCCAACTTACGCTGTTCCCAAGGGTCAGTGAAACCCTCGAAGCGGATTTCGGGTTCGGTCTCACCGGGTTTCGGAAACATCTTGTCGAGCATCGATTTCTTCACCGTGCACAGCTTATCGTGCTTACGCTGATGAAGGGTGATGAGGGAGTCAACCTTAGACAAGCAGTCGCCAATCGTCTCACACTCCAACTCGCTGCAAGGACAATCGACCAGCGTATTCCTGAGTTCATCTCCATTGATAGAATCAAAAGTCGAACCTGCGGAAACGGTCGACCAATATCCCTCGGCTTCTTTTTTAGATAGGGCCTGAAACAGAAACTCATTGCCGGCAATTCCAGCGACACCGCGGCCAAGGACCACGTCATAAGCGGTTTTTCCCATTGCGCCGACAGGAGCACGAACGCTCATGATTAGATCTCCAGCTTTTGCCGTTTTCGTGATCTCTGTTGTCCAGACTCGAGGAGAAACCCAGCCATCTTTCAAATCGGCATTTCCCTGGACGAGAACCGCATCGTTTGGATTGTCCGTATAGCAAGCCCCATTTGGAGATTGCCCCATTGTCACAAGCGCAACCTCTTCCAACTTACGCTGTTCCCAAGGGTCAGTGAAACCCTCGAAGCGGATTTCCGGGGCATTTTGTTTTCCTGTCATGCTACTCACCGCCCAACAACTTGCGCAGCTCGGCGATGCCCGCCATGTCGTACTCGTTGCCCCTAAGCCGCCCCAACATGTCTGCCAGCTGGCTTTCTGCATCATCTATCTGATTGCACACGTCCGAATAAGTTGTCGCGTATTTGGCGTTGAGCGCAGCTACCTTCGCGATGAAGTCGCTCACAACGGTTTCGGGAAGGGCCAGAAGCTCAACCTGCAGTGGCTCTATCCACTTGGCGGCCAGCAGATCGTCGCACTGGGCGTCGGTCAGACCCTCGATGACCTCCTTGGTTCTCTCCTCAAGAACCATTCTCGCTTCCTTGTTCGCCTTCTTGAGACTTTTCTCCTCGCCGAGCAGCGCCTGCGCACGAACCAGACCTTGCTCGAAATCGTTTTCAGGGTGCTTTCCGATAACCTTCACAGCCTTCTTGAGCTCAGCCGCCACAAACGAACCTTCGTCGTTGACAGCAGCAGAGGACCCCTTGTCCTCCTCGTCGAAGCTTTCGAGAATCTCGTCTATCTCCTGCGATATCTCGCTTAGGCGGGAATCACGGGAAGTAATCTCCTTGACGTCTTCGGCAAGCAGGTGCTCTTGAACAAGCGCAAACGGCAGGATGCGACCAGTCCAGCCGTCCTGTACCTCGACGTCTTTGCCATTCTTCTTCTTGACCACCATGTTCGGGTCTACCTTGCGCACGGCGGTTTTCCCCTCGGTCTGGATGACCTCCAAATCGCCGGAGATTCCCACCCAGGCATCGTCAAGCGCCTGGTAGGCGTCGTAGCCGTCGACCAGGGCCATGCCCGCCAGTGTGTCTTTCAATAGCGCCGCGATGGCCTCTTCCTCCGCCACGGTATCGACTTCATCGGCGCTGTCTACCAAGCGGCTTCGCAGCGTGGCAGGTAAATGGCTTATCGCATCACGATAGCTGCTCAAGAAGGCACGGACGTCGGCGTTTTCCTTCGCCGCTTGCGCAACGTCGTCGGTCGCGGGCGCAAGACACGACCCACCTGCGTCACGGTAGAGTTGTCCTTTGAGGCTCGGCCATACCTTCCAATAGCGCTCGAATGCGTCGACCTCGGCCTTCGGCACGCCGCCGAACATGGTGGCGTACACGTCCCAGTTTTCGGCGGCCGCGCTTGAGTCCACATAGCGCGGGATGTTGAGGTTATAGTCGTTAGCGCGGATCTCGTCGATGGGAACCAGGCGACTGAACTTGTCGACGGTTGCGTTCGTTGTCACGGCGTCGACGATACGCTTGATGTCGCTTGCTCTCAGCTTGTTGTTCTTACCCTCTTTCACAAAGTGCTTGGAGGCGTCTACCACCAAGACGTCACTCGTCTCGCGCTGCTTGCGCAGCACCATGACGATGGTCGGGATGCTCGTACCGAAGAAGATGTTGGCAGGAAGCCCGATGATTGCTTGAATATGGCGGTTCTCCACTAGGTTCTTGCGAATAGCGCCCTCCTCGCCGCCGCGGAACAGCACGCCGTGCGGCAGGACGATGCACATGATGCCGTCGGGGCGCAGGTGATACAAATCGTGCAGTAGGAAGGCATAGTCGGCCTTGGACTTGGGCGCCACGCCGAACTTGAAGCGAGGGTCGAGCTCCTTGTCCTCCGGGTCCCAGTTCTGGGAATAGGGTGGGTTTGACACCACAGCATCGACGAATAGCGGGTCGTAGGTCTCATCCTTGTTCTCCATGGTGTCGAACCACGGCCAGTCGTCCTCGAGCGTGTCGCCGTTTCTGGCCACGATGTTGTCGGGAAGGATGCCGCGCATCACCAGGTTCATGCGCGTGAGGTTGTAGGTGTTCTCCTTGAGCTCCTGAGCGTAGTACTTGATGGAGTCCGGGTCGCCGTTGCGGCGCGCCACGGCCTTGCCGATGTTGATGAGCAGCGATCCCGATCCGCTCGTGGGGTCGTAGATGGTGATGTTCTCGCGTCCGGCCAGGTGCCACGAGATTATCTCGCTCATGAGCATGGACACCTCGTGCGGCGTGTAGAACTCGCCGGCTTTCTTGCCGGCGTTGGCAGCGAAGTTGCTGATGAGGTACTCGTAGATGAAGCCCAGCACGTCGTAGTCGGCTCGGCCGTCCATCGGGATGTCCTTGATGAGGTAGATGAGGTCGCGAGCGGCCTTGGACTGGCTGCGTGCATCGGTACCCAACTTGGAGAGGCCAGTCTGCAGCGTGTCGAAAATGCCGTCGAAGACGCGCTTGCGTGCAGGATCGATATTGCGGCTGAAGGCGGAAAGCGCGACGCGCACGTTCGATATCTCGAAGTCGCCGCCCTTGGCGACCCAGGTGGAGAAGAGGTTGTCGTAGGCGATGAAGTAGCCGCACTCGCCCTTGACGAACTCGACCGTCTCCTCGTCGTCTTCCACCAGGTTGGGCAGGTCCTCCTCGGCGAAGTCACGCGCCTTCAGGCGGGCAACCTCGGTCTCGGACAGGAACTTGTAGAAGATGAATCCTAGAATGTAGTCCTTGTACTCGTTGGCCTCGATCTTGGATCGCATCTTGTTGGCGGACTCCCAAATCTTGGAGGCCAGCTGCTGCTTGTTCATCTAGTTTTCCTCACTTCTATAGACTTGGTTGAGTGTTTCTCCGTCGTCGCTTACCCATTCGGTCCAGCCGTTCTGACTGCCGCCGAGCACGAACACCGCCGCGGCGCTGGGCGTCGGGAACTCGAGGTCCTCGGCGAGTTCTGCGATGCCGCCCGAATCGCCGAAGATTTCCCTGCGCACGGCCGCGACGCTCGCGTTTTTCAGCACGGGCCTCGAGAGGTTAACTTTCGAGCCGGCGAGCACAGTGAAGTGCCCGGTGGCCTTGTCGTAGCGCCCAGCCCCGCGTATGCCGTTCTTCTTTGTGTGGAAGACCGCCGGCGCGCCCGCCGGACCTTGGTCGACTCTGTCGAGGTCGTACCCCAGAGCTGACATCCTGAAGAGGATCCTCTCGTGCAGGCGTTCGACGGCCTCTTCCTTGTACGGGTCGACGTAGGGCTTGGGTGTCGCCGAGTTGTCGGTCTCGTACGAGCCGTGGGTACGCACGTAGTCGATGGCCT
>CATXXC010000031.1 GCA_958403385.1 uncultured Collinsella sp. | reverse complement strand
CGAGCCGTACGCTTGAACTGAGAAGGGGGAGGCCTCGCGGCCTCCCCCTTTTTTGTTTCAAGACTTTAGTCTGCTGGCCGCGCAGCGGCCAGCTTTAAACCACCCGCTACGCGGGTGGAGACAAACGGCTTTACAAAGCCACCCCTCCGACCGATATTGACGATTGTTCAGGCCGTCAAGAATTCGAGTCGAAGGGGTGGTCGCCATGGCCCAGAAGGCCTACAGCCTTTCCCACACGAAGTGGATGTGCAAGTACCACATCGTGTTCACGCCGAAGTATAGGCGCAAAGTGATCTACAACCAAATCAGGAGCGACATAGGGGAGATCCTCAGGAAGCTGTGCGAGTGCAGGGGGATCGAGATAATCGAGGGGCACCTGATGCCCGACCACGTGCACGTGCTGCTGGCGATCCCGCCGAAGTACAGCGTCGCGAGCGTCATGGGCTACCTGAAGGGGAAGAGCTCGCTGATGATATTCGACAGGCACGCCAACCTCAAGTACAAGTTCGGCAACAGGAAGTTCTGGGCGGAGGGCTACTACGTGTCCACCGTCGGCCTGAACGAGGCGACGATCGCCAAGTACATCAGGGAGCAGGAGTCCCACGACATCGCGCTGGACAAGCTGAGCGTGAAGGAGTACGAGGACCCCTTCAAGAGGGGGTGATCCCGCCGGTTCGACCGGCGCGCCACGGGTCAAGATGCACTAGGCCTGGACGAAGTCCGGGCCCGCGCCTTTAGACGCGAGCCCGGGGCCCGTGGGTTATACCCTAAGAGCAAACCACCCTTTTTAAGGGTGGTTCTGATTTTAAGTCAGATCTAACAAACTCGCTGTGTTTTATGACCCTCGTTTGTCGCATCTTCCGTTAACGGGCTACAATAACTTAGTCTGTGCAATATGGAGGTGAACATGGCTGAAGCTGGTATCGGCGTTGATATCGTCGAGATTTCCCGCATGAAATCAATCCTTGAAAAGACGCCGTCGTTTGCTCGGCGTGTGTTTACCGAAGAAGAGTGCGCATATTGCGACGCTTCATCGCGTCCTGCAGCGCACTATGCGAGCCGTTTTGCTTCTCGTGAGGCGGTTCTCAAGGCTCTTGGTACGGGTTTTAGTCAGGGCGTCGGCCGCAAAGACGTCTCGGTAACGCGCGATAAGCTTGGAAAGCCTAAAGCTGTGCTTTCGGGTCGAGCGCTCGAGATTGCTCAAGAGTTGGGTGTCGTTGAAGTTGCGCTCTCCATTACCTTGACGGGTGATCTGGCCGTAGCCAATGCCATTGCGATCACCGAGGATGCTCGACCAAAGCCTAAGGAAGAAAAGGTGAGCACCAAGGAACGCGTTGCACAAACTTATAAAGAGGCTCGCTCGGTTTTAGATGAGCTTGAGCAACTGCAAAATTCAGCTTTGACGGAGCACCAGGGCGATGCTTCGCAAGATACGCTAGGAGCATAGATGAAACCGGTTTTGAGTACCGAGGAAGTCGTTCGCCTCGAAGATATTATCGAACGCGAAGGAACTTCGAAGGCCGAGCTTATGGAACTGGCGGGTGAGTTTGCTGCTCGTGAAATTCTAAAGCTCAATCCCGATCGCGTCCTTGTTCTGGTCGGTTTTGGCAACAACGGTGGCGACGGCTGGGTCGCGGCTGATATCTTGAGCCATAAGGGCGTTGACGTGGACATCGTGTCTCCGGTCGAGCCGGATGAGATTCCTGCCGCTCTGGCTCGCCATGTTGCCCGCCGTACCGCCGGCCGTGACGTACATGTATGTGTCGGTCCCTCGCGAGATGAGCTTGAGGTTTTGATCGATAAGGCCGACGTTGTTGTTGACGCTATTTTTGGTACCGGTTTCCACGGTGACCTGCGTGCACCGTTCTCCATCTGGATTCCGACAGTTAACGACTGCGCTGACCATGTGGTGTCCATCGATGTTCCTTCCGGTCTGAATGCCGAAACCGGTGTTGTCGACGATGATTGCATCCGTGCCGAGTGTACGGTCACGATGATCACGCCCAAGATTGGCCTCTACAGCGCTGATGGCCCAGAGTACGCCGGTGATCTGGTTTGCGGTGGCCTCTATGATCGCCTTGATGAGGTCATCGATGATGTCGACCATGCCGCCGAGATAGTCGAGCCCGGTGACCTGGTGGATTTCTTTGCTCCGCTGCCCACGAATATCGATAAGTATTCTCGCGGTTCCGTCCTTATTGTTGCCGGCTCGGCGCAGTATCCTGGCGCTGCCATTATGGCCGCCAAGTCTGCTGCCCGCGCGGGTGCCGGCTATGTGGCTGTCGCGACGCCTGATGCGTGTGCCAATCTTATTCGTATGGCACTTCCCTCGATTCCGGTTTTTGCCATTCCGTCTGATTCCCGCGGCTCTTTTGGTGCCGCTGCTCGTATGACCGTGTGCGAGATTGCAAAGAAGTACAGCTGCGTACTGTGCGGTCCCGGCATGACGACGTCTGCCGGCGCCATGCAGGTGGTTTCGGGCTTGTTGGAGCTTGATGTGCCGCTGATCCTTGATGCCGATGCGCTCAACTGCCTTTCTAAGATTGCTATCGACGGTATCGATAGCAACCCAGAGATGTACCGCCGTGAGCAGCCGCTCGTCATGACGCCGCACTATCGCGAGCTTTCGCGCTTGGTTGCCGGTGACGAGGTTAACGATCTGGGGACTGCAATTGCGGCCGCGCAGAAGATTGTCTGGGCTGCTGGCTCCGACAATCTCGTGGTTATTGCCAAGGGGCCGACGACGGCTATCTGTGGCGTTGAGCGCGTGCTTTTGCCGCTCTCGGGTCCGGCGTCGTTGGCGACTGCCGGTTCGGGCGATGTTCTTGCGGGCATTTTGGCTGGCACACTGGCTACCATGCGTGATGAGATGGATCGCTGGGAGCTGCTGTATTCGTATGCCGTTGCGCTTCACAGTTACGCGGGTTTTGCCGCGGCGACGGAGTATGGTGAGAAGAGTGTTATTGCGACCGATCTGATCGACTTGATCGGTCCTGCCATGGAATTGGCGGCAAAGGATGCACTCGATGATCTGGGAATCATGGACGAAGGGTCGGATGACTAATCATGAATAAAGCCGATTTGACGCGCTGGTCCTGGGTTGAGATTGACCGAGGGGCGCTTCGCCGCAACACGAGGGCTTACAAGAACCTGCTCGATCCACGTCAGCGACTGTGCTGCGTGGTCAAGGCCGATGCCTATGGCCATGGTGCCGTCGAGTGCGCCAAAATCATGTACTCGGCCGGAGCCGACATGTTCGCGGTGGCAACGGTCAACGAGGGTGTTGAGCTCCGACAGGGCGGGATCACGAAACCCATCCTCATCCTGAGCGAGCCGCCTATCGAGGCCATTCCGACGTTGCTCGAATTCGATATCATGCCTTCGGTCTATACGTCCGATTTCGCCCTTGCCTATGGCGAGTGCGCTGTCGCGGCAGGCAAGGTGGGTAAGTACCATCTAGCCATCGAGACGGGCATGAACCGCATCGGTGTTCACTACACACAGGTGCTCGACTTTGTTCGTGGTATTAGCTTCCATCGCGGTATCCAGTGCGATGGCGTCTTTACGCACTTCGCAACGGCCGATGAACCTTCGGGTTGGGACTACAAGCTGCAGTGCCAACGCTTTACCGAGGCCGTTCAAGCCATTAAGGACGCGGGTTTTGAGTGCGGTATCGTGCACTGTGCCAACACGCCGTCCTCGATGCTCGATCCCTCGATGCATTTTGATATGATTCGCGCCGGCGTTGGCTTGTACGGCATGCAGCCGTGCGAGCTGAGCAGCCGCGTAATGCAGCTGGACCCCGTCATGAGCGTTCACGCGCGCGTGACGCGCGTGGCACATCCTGCAATGGGCGAAGGCGTGGGCTACGGATTTACCTACCGCGTGCCGCGCACACGCGTTCAGATTTGCACGCTGCCGATCGGATATGCCGATGGTCTTTCGCGTACGCTCTCCAATCGTATGGACGTGCTGTATCGCGGCGAGCGCGTGCGTCAGGTGGGTAACATCTGCATGGATCAGTTTATGGTCGCCATCCAGTCCAATCCGGCGCATGAGATTCCCGAGGCCGAGTATGGCGACGAGATGATTATTGTCGGCCGCGATGGTGATGCCGAGATCACCATGGATGAGATGGCCCGACTGCGCGGCACGATTAACTACGAGGTTGCTTGCGGCTTTGGCATGCGTCTCGACAAGGTCTACGTGTAGGAGCCACTATGGGTGTCATGCACATCCCCGGACATAGTCACCAAGCGCCGCGCGAGGTTGCGCTCGAGGAGATTGAGGCTGTTTTAGGCGACTGCCATCTCTGCCAGCTCTATCAGTCGCGCCATAACATCGTGTTTGGCGTGGGAAACCCCCAAGCCCGCGTAATGTTTATCGGCGAGGCGCCGGGGCGTAACGAGGACCTGCAAGGCGAACCGTTTGTGGGGGCGGCGGGCGAGGATCTTAACGGTATCCTGTCGCTGGCTGGCCTCAAGCGCGAGGACGTCTACATTGCCAACGTGCTCAAGTGTCGCCCACCGGGAAATCGCAATCCTCGGCCCGAGGAAGTGCTGGCCTGTTCACCGTTTTTGCGTGAGCAGATTCGAAGCATTTGGCCCGATATCATCGTGACGCTCGGTAACCCTGCGACGCACTTTGTGCTTAAAACCGAGATCGGCATCACCAAGCTGCGCGGCAGGTTCCATCAGATGGGGCATTTTGTGGTGATGCCCACGTTCCATCCGGCGGCGGCGCTGCGTAATCCGGCGTGGCAGGAGCTACTGGAGGAAGACTTTAAGATGCTGGGCGACTATCTGGAGCGGCATCCCGCGCCAGAGGGTGCCTCGGAATAATAAGGAGCATATATGTCCCTGGAGCGCCTGGGGGTAGGTATTTATAAAACGGTTTGCTCTGCCGATACGGAGCATTTTGGCGAGTTGGTTGCGCCGTGTCTGGAAGACGGTGATGTGCTGATCTTGACCGGCGGCCTCGGGGTGGGCAAAACCCACTTTACCAAGGGCGTTTCGCGTGGTTTGGGCGACGGCCATATGGTCACGAGCCCCACATTCGCACTCATGGCCGTTCATGACCAGGGGCGTATTCCGCTGTTCCACTTTGACCTGTACCGTCTGGAGCATGCTTACGAGCTCGAGGATACGGGCATTTTCGATGTATTGGGCTATGAGGGTGCCTGTCTGTTGGAGTGGGGCGAACAGTTCCAGGACGAACTGACAGACGAGTATCTTTCGGTAACGCTTAAGCGTGATGACAACGATAGCGACGTGCGAACGATAACGCTCGAGGCGCACGGCGAACGCGCAGCGGAGCTTTCCGATTTGATTGATAAGGCTGTACAAGATGAGCTTGCATAACGATTACGCGCTGGTGGTGGCGCTCGATACTTCGACCGATATGCTTGCCTGCGCGGCAAGCTGGATTGATGGGCAGACGGGCGAGGCGAAGCTGGTGAGTGGCGACCATATGTGCCGTCGCCATGCCAATGTGGAGCTCGTGAATACCGTCGACAGCGTGCTTACTCAGGCTGGCATGGACCGTACTGACGTGGGCAGTTACGTCGTCGGTCGCGGTCCGGGTTCGTTTACCGGCGTGCGTATCGGCATTTCTACCGCCAAGGGCTTGGCGCGCGGTGCCAACGTGCCGCTGCTGGGTGTGTCGACGCTCGATGCCTGCGCATGGACCGCGTGGAAGGCTGGCGTGCGTGGCAAGCTCGGCATTCTGGCCGATGCCATGCGCGGCGAGGTGTATCCGGCTTTGTATGTGCTGGGCGACGAGGGCCCCGAACGTCAGTTTGAGCGCGAGCACGTGGTCAAGGCTGCTGTGGCGCTTGATGAGTGGCGCCAAGCCGCGGACTGGGGCCAGGTTCAGCTGACTGGCGACGGTCTCGTGCGCTATGGCAAGCTGCTGGGCGAGGATGAGGTCGCTCGCTGCGTAGAGCGCGGCTTGTGGTGGCCTTCGGGCGAGGGCCTCCTCCTTGCACATGCCGCGGGTGACGGCGACCCGGCCCGCGTCCTTCCGATCTATACGCGCCTTTCTGACGCCGAGGAAAACGAGCGCAAACGCCTCGGTCTTGCCGAGAGCGCGCAGAGCGAAATTACGGGCGTCGCCGATGAGCTCGCTGGTCGCCATCTGCAATTCCGCCCCATGGGTGCGGCGGATGCCGAGGGTGCGAGTGCGCTGGAGGCCGCCTGCTTTGAAGGCGCTGGGCACGAGGCATGGACGCCGGGCATGTTTCTATCCGAGCTGGGCGAGGATGTTGCGGCGCCGCGCAGCTGGTGGGTGGCGCACGACGACGGTCAGCTGCTGGGCCTTGCCGGCGGCATGGTCGTAGACGGTGACGTGCAGATTCTGGATGTTGCCGTCGACCCGAAGCATCGCCGCGGGGGTATTGCCCGCAAGCTGCTGTCGCACGTGAGCTACGATGCCCAGATGCTCGGCTGCACCACGGCTTCGCTCGAGGTCGAGGACGGCAATGAGGGCGCTATTGCGCTCTATGCCTCTCTGGGCTTTACCGAGGCGGGCCGCCGCCGCGGTTACTACGGTGCTGGCAAAGATGCCATCGTCATGACGGCGCCGCTGCCCTTGGTGCTCCCGGTCGACAACGCTTCGCCCGAGCCGACGGCGGCTGAGCAGCGTGTATGGCCGCTACCTGCACCCGAGCGAACCGTTGAGGAGCGCGCCGAAATTGAGCGTCGCCGCCTGGTGCTTGCCATCGAGAGTTCGTGCGATGAGACGGCTGTGGCGATTATCGATGCGGACGGTAATATGCTGGCCAATCAGGTTTCGACGCAGATCGATTTTCATGCCCGTTTTGGCGGCGTAGTGCCCGAGATCGCTTCGCGCAAGCACGTTGAGGTGATCGTGAGCGTCGTGGACGCGGCGCTCGAGGATGCCGCGGCATCGCTTGGTCTTGAGGGCGGAGCCATCGCGCCGAGCGAACTCGCCGCTGTTGGCGTGACGCAGGGTCCGGGCCTGGTGGGTGCTCTGGTGGTGGGCGTCGCCTTCGCCAAGGGCTTTGCCTATGCCGCCGGCAAGCCGCTCGTGTGCGTCAATCACCTTGAGGGCCATCTGTTCGCCAACCTGCTGGCGCAGCCCGATCTCAAACCGCCGTTTATCTTCACGCTCGTCTCGGGCGGTCATACCATGCTTGTTCACGTCAGGGCGTGGGGCGACTACGAGGTGCTCGGCGAGACGCTCGACGACGCCGTGGGTGAGGCCTTCGACAAGGTGGCTAAGGCGCTGGGCCTGGGCTATCCCGGCGGCCCCATCATTTCCAAACTGGCCGAGACGGGCAATCCCCGCGCGATTGACTTCCCCCGTGCGCTCAATAGTAGGGGAGACTATCGATTCTCGCTTTCGGGCCTCAAGACGGCGGTGACGCTCTACATTGAGCAGGAGACCAAAGCCGGGCGTACGATTCATCTGCCCGACCTTGCGGCTTCGTTTGAGGCCGCGGTCTTTGACGTTCAGTACAAGAAGGCCAAGAACGCGCTGCATGCCACCGGGTGCAAGGAGTATTGCATCGGTGGTGGCGTCTCGGCCAATCCGCATCTGCGCGAGATGATGATCAAGAAGCTCGGGCGTCAGGGGATCCGCGTAACGGTGCCGCCTCTCTCGGCATGCACCGACAACGCCGCCATGATCGCGGAGGTCGCCCGCCGTAAATTCGACCGAGGAGAAATCTCGCCGTTCGACGTCGACGCCGATCCGAACATGACGCTGTAGCCGCAAAGGCGCGGTCCCCGGCCGGAGGGGCCGGATATAAGGTTTCCTGCTCTACAGTCCTGCGCAAGACGAAGGCCACATTAAGTGGCCTTCTTTGCGTGCGGAACTCGCGATAAACCTTATATCCGGCCCCTCCGGCCGGGGACCTTCCTGTATCGATATAGCTTCCGAGCTGGTTTGGCGTCGACAACGTCCAGCAAGATTAACAAGCCAGCGTCGAATTTCCGGCGTGCTTTAGCTGAAAGAAAAAGATGGTATGCGGAGCTTTGCTCCGCATTTGGGATGGGAGCCCCCGAGAGCGGCGGGAGCCGGGCGGCGCATGTGAACTTTATCGCGAGTTCCGCACGCAAAGGAAAGCACTTAAGGTAGTGTCGAGAAAGTTGGTGTAGAGCCCCATCCGAAGCGAGTCGGCCCGGCG
>CATXXC010000030.1 GCA_958403385.1 uncultured Collinsella sp. | reverse complement strand
CTTCGTTAAACGGGCGCTAGGGCGTCACCCTTACACCAACATTTTCGACGCGATCTGAGCATACGGGGCCCTTTCGATAGTTTCGCATGGAGCGGTGGGTTCCAAATGTTACAAGGGTAACACCTTGTCGATGCAGGTAGGCACGTGAATGCTGTTACATTTTTATGAGTTGGCAGACGGCGCGATTGAAGCCGCGGGCGCGTGGTTATTGGCGCATTCGTTAACAATGACGAAACGCTAACAGTCCCCCTCCCCGCAGGTCATCGAGCGTGCTAACGCTCCAAGACATCGCGAACGGCGTTTGCCGCCGTAACGGGGCGATCGCGCAAACCGTTATGCGCGCCCGGGATCGTCACAAGGGGGCAATCGAGATATTCGGCAGCCGCTCGCGTACCAGCCTCGCGGGGCGTACCGACCGAAAGCTCGCCCAAAAACACAGCCGACACCGCCTTTGATTCGCGGGCGCGCTCCCAGTCGGGAGCATATGTCATATTTGTTCCGTATTCATTAGCCATAAAGCAACGACCATTGCGCAGGGCATGCTTGGCTTCCGCTTCGGTCGTCCCAGGAGCCTCGGGGTCCAAGTCGCCGAGAGCTCCCAAGAAAAGCCGAAGCGCCCTTGAAACCTTTCCAGCCGCAATCATATCGAGCAAAATCGGAGCTGCGCCCATGCCGACGCCTTCGGCCGACACAGCCGGCTCATGCAGAATCGCACGGGCGACGAGATGGGGTTCGGTGCGAAGAAGCTCCAGCGCCACCAACGTACCGGCGCTGTGCGCAAGCACATTTGTCGGAGCGCCAACGTGTTCGATCGCGGCCTGCAGGTCGGCGGCCTGAGCGGCAAGATCATAGCTGCCGTCTGCCGCTTCGCTGCTGCCGCCACAGCCGCGGCGGTCGTAGGCAATTACGCGGTAGTTGCGACTGAGCTCACAAGCGATACCGTCAAAAAATGTGCCGTCGACACAAGCGCCGTGCACGCACACCAAGGCAGGAGTATCAGGCGACACATCCGGGCCGGCATATTCGCGACAGGCAATCGTGGTGCCCGCATTCTCGACCGTAAAATCCATGTTGTGCCCCCATCATCAACGCCCATCCAGTTGCGCGTCAGTACGGCTGGATAGACCTGCATTGCTTTACGCCTTGTTAACAGATTAACTTTACCCGACCCGAGGCTTTTCATGACACGGCATAATGAGCGACGTGAAAAAACGAAACTTGTAAAGCAAGAGCCCGCACCCTGCTTTGGAGCCGATGCTATGCTTAGGCACAATTGTCTTGAGGAGCATATGCCTATGTCTACGTTTTTGAATGCCAGCCCCATCTTTGGGCCCGTTCGCAGCCGTCGCCTTGGTCTCTCGCTCGGCGTCAACATGATGCCGGCCAGCGGCAAAATCTGCACGTTCGACTGTATTTACTGCGAAAACGGCCTCAACGCCGAGCGCCCCTGCCATGAGCCGTACAACACAGCTGCCGTGGTACTCGACGCGCTCGAGGCAAAGCTGCGCGAGATGGCAGCCGAGGGCGAGCTCCCCGATGTGATCACCTTCGCAGGCAACGGCGAGCCCACCGCCGCACCGGAGTTTCCGCAGGCCATCGCCGGCGCCGTCGCGCTGCGCGACGAGCTTGCCCCAAACTCCAAGATCGCCGTGCTCTCCAACGGCACGCGCGCCGACCGCCCCGAGGTGCACGATGCGCTCATGATGGTCGACGACAACATCCTCAAGCTCGATACGGTCGACCCGGCGTTTATCCAGCTGCTCGACCAGCCTGTTGGCCCCTACGACGTCGAGCACCAGATCGAGACGTTCGCAAGCTTTGACGGTCACGTTATTATCCAGACGATGTTTTTGAGCGGTGAGTACCGGGGCAAGTCTCTCGATAACACCGGCGAGGAGTACGTTGCCCCCTGGCTCGCGGCACTTGAGCGCATTCGCCCACAAGAAGCGACCATCTACACGGTGGCTCGCGAGACGCCGGTCGCCGGCCTTGCCAAAGCAGCGCCCGAGGCCCTCGACGCCATCGCCGCGCGCGTGCGCGCCCTCGGCATTCCCTGCCAGGTGAGCTACTAGCAAAACCACGCAGCAGCTAGTGTCCGCCATCCCACTCCATCAGTTGCGGTGATATAGTTCCTATTTATGCTGTTAAACCGCTTAAATCGGAACTATATCACCGCAACTTTTATGGACGCGTGAGTGGGCTATACTAGCTGCGGATGAAAGGAAGTTAGCCATGTATGACAAAGGACCCGTACCCGGCCGCAACGACGCCTGCTGGTGCGGCAGCGGCAAAAAATATAAGAAATGTCACAGCGCCTTCGACGAGCGCCTCGAGCGCCTGTGGGAGGAGGGCTGGGAGGTTCTGCCCCGTACGCTCTACAAGACGCCCGCCGATATCGAGGGCATCAAGCGCTCGGCCGCTATCAACGTGGGCGTGCTCGATTACGTAGGCGAACACATCGCCGCGGGCATGACCACCAACCAGATCGACCAGATGATCTACGACTACACCGTCGAGCACGGTGGCACGCCGGCCGACCTCAACTACGAGGGCTATCCCAAGAGCGTGTGCACCTCGATCAACGACGTCGTCTGCCACGGCATCCCCTGTGATACAGACGTGCTGCACGAGGGCGATATTATCAACGTGGACTGCTCCACGATCCTGGACGGCTACTTTAGTGATTCGAGCCGTATGTTCTGCATCGGCGAGGTCTCGGCCGAGCGCCAGCGCCTGGTCGACGTCACCCGTGCCAGCGTGGAGGCGGGTCTGGCGGCCGTCAAGCCATGGCTGCCGTTGTCCGTTATGGCCGAGGCCGTGCAAAAGACCGTCGAGGACGCCGGCTTTAGCGTGGTGCGCGAGTACGGCGGACACGGCATCGGCAAGGAGTTCCACGAGGACCCGTTTGTGGGCTTTACCACCGAGGCGCCCGATGTGGACACCATCATGGCTCCGGGCATGGTCTTTACCATCGAGCCCATGGTCAATGCCGGAGCGCCCGACATTAAGATTAGCAAGGGTGACGGTTGGTGCGTGCGCACCAAGGACGGCAGCGATTCGGCCCAGTGCGAGGTACAGCTCGTGGTGACCGAGGACGGCTACGAGCTGCTCAGCTGGTAGCTGTGGATGCGCCGGGCTACGCGATGGATATGTTAACCATCGCGTAGCCCGGCGTTTTTATAGCGTTTTGCCTGATACAACCTGCCAAAATAAACCTGTCCCTTTTTGGTAGGTCGAGCGGAAAGGACTGCTTGTGAACATCCTGGTTTTGCTGCCCGTCAACGACCGCCATCGCGCGATCCTCGAGTCGAGCGCTCCGGGCGAGGACTTTATCTACACGAGCGCCGACGCCGCCACGCGCGAGCAGGTCGCCGATGCCGACGTGATCTTGGGCAACATCGACCCTGACATGCTCACAGCATGCGAGCATCTCCAGCTGTTGCAACTGCAGACCGCGGGCTATGACGATTACTTGGCCGCCGGCACCGTGCCAGCCGACGCCAAACTGTCTTGCTCGGTGGGCGCCTATGGCCAGGCCGTGAGCGAGCACATGTTTGCCATGGTGCTGTCTATGATGAAGCGCCTGCCCGGCTACCAGGATCTGCAGCGCGAACATCGCTGGGAGGACTTGGGCCCGGTCACCTCGCTCAAAAATGCCAACGTGCTGGTGCTGGGCGCGGGCGATATCGGCGGCCACTTTGCCACGCTCTGCCGCGGCATGGGCGCGCACGTCCGCGGCATCAAGCGCCATCCGCTCGTCTACCCCATTGTGTTTGAGGACATGGACGGTATGGATGCCCTGTCTGAGCGCCTGGCGGAGGCAGACATCGTCGCATCCTTTATGCCCAGCACACCCGAGACCCGCGGCCTGGCGAACGCCGAGTTCTTCGCCGCGATGAAACCGGGCGCCTTCTTCGCCAACGGCGGCCGCGGCGATCTTGTGGTTGCCGACGACTTGGTTGCCGCCTTGGAGTCGGGACATCTCGCCGGCGCCGCGGTCGACGTCACCGACCCCGAGCCGCTGCCTGAGACAAGCCCGCTGTGGGATGCGCCCAACATGCTCATCACGCCGCACGTCTCCGGCTGGTTCCACCTGGCAGCCACGCTCAATAATGTGGTCGACATTGCCGCAGAGAATCTGCGTCACCTGCAAGCCGGCGAAACTTTACGTTGTTGGATCGAACACTAGAAGGACGTCAGGTAGTTTCTTGCGTCTACTGCACTCATTGCTGCGACGGGTGCGTGTGAACAGAGTTTGGCATCGTTGGTGACCAGAAGGTCTGCCTTTGCGCGCATTGCTGCCGCAATGATTAAATCGTCTTCGTAATCGCTATGGAGCTTACGCTGCTTGCTCGCCATCCATATGTCACTCAGGTCGCAGGGTACCGGCGTGGCAAGTTGCGACAACACGTCGAGGCAATCCCATGCAAGTGATGTCGCCGCCACGGCGGCATCTTGGGATAGCGAGCCATGCTCGCGCCGATACCACGCCTTATGTTCGCTCGAAATCAAATAGAACAGATCTTTGGACGATGTCGCCGCATACAGCAAATCCACCTGCGCCGTGCATGCATCGCGTAAAAACTCAATCGCCACCGAACGACCACGTCGTGAGGGAATGAAGTAATCGAGCCACACGTTGGTGTCAACCAAGATGCGCCTTGGAGTCTCACTCATAGAGCCAGCTCATCTCCTCGCCGTAGCGATCCGCGTAGGCGTTCCGTTTGAGTTCTTCATCGCCCGAGGGCTGAGCCTTGACCATATCGATTCCCGACTCACGGCAAGCGGCAGCGAACAGCTTCGACCCCTGATCCATGAGCTCGAGCTTACGTTTAGCGGCCTTTTCGCGCTCGCGCTGTTCCGCCCGGGCACGACCGGGCGAAAGGATGTCCTGGAGCGCGCCGGGCCGATCAGCCAGCGACGCTGCAAGCCGCCAGAGCGCTCGCACCGCCTGGCTCGGCGTCATACCGGCCCTGGAGAGAGCGGCGTCCCCACTCCTTTTAAGATCGGCATCGAGACGTACGTTGATCTGAGCGGCTGTTGTGGTCATGACCTCTCCTTAATACTTTATAATCATCATAAAACTCTATGGTAGATACGTAAAGCATGTATAGCATGTATAGCATTTATAAGCATTAGCCGTACTCTGTACACAAAAAGCCGCCGAGGCACACTGCACCTCGGCGGCTACGTATCACCGATCTAGTTCGGTTTCACCCTTTGCATTCGTCCAGATAAAACCTGCCAAAATGAACCTGTCCCTTTTTGGTAGGTTTTAGAGCTCCACGCTTTCGGCGCCGTTGATGTTGAGGTTGCGCTCGTAGAAAGCCGTGAGGGCGCGGATGGCGTACATCACGTCGCGCACGCCGCCGGTCTCGTAGCTCGAGTGCATGGCCAGCTGCGGCAGGCCCACGTCTACGGCGTGCATGCTCGCCTGCATGTTCGACAGGTTGCCCAGGGTGGAGCCGCCGGCCATATCACTCTTGTTGGCGAAGGCCTGCGTGGGCACGTCGGCGTCATCGCAAATAGCCTGGAACACCGCGCGGCTAAAGGCATCGGTGCAGTAGTGCTGGTTGGCGGCTTCCTTGATAACGATGCCGCCGTTGAGCACGACCTGGTTGCGGGCATCGCACTTCTCGGCGTGGTTGGGATGCACGGCATGCGCATTATCGCAGCTCACGAGCATCGAGGCGGCAAGTGCGCGATGGTACGACTCGTCATCGAAGCCCAGCGATCCGTTAATGCGGCGCAGCGCATCGGCCAAGAACGTCGACATGGCTCCCTGCTTGGTCTCGGAGCCAACCTCCTCGTTATCAAAGCAGCAGAAGACCGAGATATCGCGCGCGTTCTCAGCACCCAAAAATGCCTGCAGCGAGGTATAGGCGCAGGCCAGGTCGTCGAGCTTGGGCGTCGAGATAAACTCGTCGGCCCAGCCCCAAATGCGCGCATCCTGACGATTGACCAGGAACAGATCACGGCCCAAAATTTGCTCGGGCTCAACGTCCAGCTCATCGGCAATCAGAGCGTCAAAATCTCCCTGCTTAAGGTCACCGGCGCTGATGAGCGGGCACAGGTCAACGGCTCGGTTGGGAGCAAAGCTCTCGTTAACGCCACGGTTCATATGGATGGCAAGGCTCGGAATAATGGCAACCTCGCGCTCGGTAGCGAGCAAACGACTCTCGATACGGTCGCCCTCGCGCACCAGTACGCGGCCCGCGAGCGCCAGCGGACGATCGAACCAGGTGTAGTCGATCATGCCGCCGTAGGCCTCGGTGTTCAGACGCAGCGTCTCGCCTGCGCCGTCGAGCTCGGGGACGGCCTTAACCTTAAACGTAGGCGAGTCGCTGTGCGACGCCGTCAGCTGAAAATGGTAGTCGCCGGCAACGCCGTCCTCGCCCCACGTCGCGGCCAGGTCCTCGCCCACCTTAAAGGCAACAACGCTCGAGGTGTTGCGCTGCGTGTAATAACGCCCGCCCGGCTCGATGTCCCACGCCGCATTCTCGGGCAGGTAGGTAAAGCCCGCCTCGTCGAGCTCGGCCATAATGGTCGCTGCCGTATGGAACATGCTGGGGCATGCCTCGATAAAGTCGATAAGGTCGTTGGCAGCCTCGATATCGTCGGCCGTCACGTGCGCGCGCTCGGGCGTTTCCTGATCCGTCATGCTCTCCCCTTTCGCTGGGTTGATGGTCCCCTCCAGCATACCCCGCCACGCCAGCGCTACACTCTTCATTCCGTGTTTAATCCCGCACCGCTCACCAAGTTGAGCCATCATGCCCGTGCACCTTTTGCGACAATTACGCTAACAGGACGAGAGGAGCCGCCATGAAGCCACGTAACATTGCCATCGCCTGCGGTGTCGCGGGAGTCGCCGTCAGCCTTGCCGCTGCCACCGGTATCGTTTATCACAAGCAAATCAAGTCCGCCGCGTCGCTCAAACGCTTGACCGGCTACGCGGATGGCTATGACCTGTACGCAATCGACATCGCCTACGACTACGATCTTAATCGCATCATCGCCGCTGGCGTGCGCGACGACCAGGCCTACATCGATGCCGTGGTGGCGCAGGTGCTGCCCGGTGTGCCGGTACATGTCCAGGCGCCCCAGTTTGCCTGCAGCGCTTTTGTCGCCGTAGATGCCGAAGGCCGCGTGCGCACCGGTCGCAATTACGACTTTAAGGACGACACCTCGGCGCTGCTGGTGCGCAATCACCCACGCGGCGGCTATGCCTCCATCGGGTTTGCCGCCCTTAACAACCTGGGCGATAACACTCCGCTTGACTCCGTCGCCGGACGGGCCGCCGCACTCATGGGCCCGTTTGGCCAGCTCGACGGTGTTAACGAATGCGGCGTGTCCATTGCCGTACTCACCCTGGATTCCAAGCCCTGTGACCAGGACGCGCAACGCCCCGTCATCAATACCTCGCTCGCCATCCGTCTGGTGCTCGACCGTGCCGCCACCACGCAAGAAGCTGTCGACCTGCTTTCCGCCTACGACATGCACGCCATGGCAGGACGCGATTACCACTTCTTTATCAACGACGCCGCCGGTGACGCGCGCGTAGTAGAGTGGGATCCGCGCGATCCGGACCGTGCTTTCAAAGCGACTCCTGTACACCAGGTTACGAACTTCTACGCCTGCTATGGCGACGAAGTGCTGCCCAACCAAAAGAATGGCGAGCTGGGCCATGGTAAAGAGCGCGCCATCGCAATCGCCGATGTCCTTGACGCCCATGTCGGTGCCCAGGACGAGGCAGTCGCTTGGAAGGCCCTACGCGCTGCAGCGCAAGAACCCAATCCGAAAGACATCACCAGCAATACGCAATGGTCGGTCGTCTTTGACAATACCGAACCCGCCGCCGCCATTACGCTGCGCCGCCACTGGGGCGACGTCGACGCCTTCGCACTGTAAGGACCCAGGCTCGTCGACCTTACGCTCGCCTGACGTTGTTTACATTTCTATACGCTTGAGCTAACACGTTTTACCCCCGTATCAACAGTGTGCGGGGGTAAACTTATGCGCATGTTATAACTTGCCCGGAAGGATTCATCATGCTTAGGATCGGTCTTCTTACCAGTGGCGGCGACTGCCAGGCGCTCAACGCCACCATGCGCGGCATTGTCAAAACGCTTATGACCAATAGCGAAGAGCCTATTGAGATCTATGGTTTTGAGGACGGCTACCAGGGCCTTATCTACAGCCGGTTCCGCGTCATGACGCCCGCCGATTTTAGCGGCATCCTTACCCGTGGCGGCACCATCCTGGGCACGAGCCGTACGCCGTTCAAGCGCCTGGATATTCCCGAGGCCGACGGCGTCGAGAAGGTGCCGGCAATGGTCCACACCTATCATAAGCTGCAGCTCGACTGCCTGTTTATGCTGGGCGGCAACGGCTCCACCAAGACCGCCAACCGTCTGCGCGAAGAGGGCCTCAACGTTATCGCCCTGCCTAAGACCATCGATAACGACACCTGGGGCACCGAGCTGACGTTTGGCTTTACGAGCGCCATCGACGTCGCCACCAAGTGCATCGACGACATTCACACCACCGCTTCGAGCCACGGCCGCGTGTTCGTTATCGAGATCATGGGCCACAAGGTTGGCTGGATACCGCTATACGCCGGCGTCGCGGGCGGCGCGGATGTCATCTTGATTCCCGAGATCCCCTACGACATGGATAACGTCATCAAGACCATCGAGCATCGCATGGAGACCGGCAGCCGCTTTACCATCGTGGCCGTCGCCGAGGGCGCTATTTCCAAGGAGGACGCGGCGCTGTCCAAGAAGGAGTACAAGAAGAAACTCGCCGAGCGCACGAGCCCGTCGATCGTCTACGACATCGCCAAGGAGATCGAGGCCAAGACCGGTCGCGAGACCCGCGTCGCCATCCCCGGCCACACGCAGCGCGGCGGCCAGCCCGACGCCCAGGACCGCATCTTTGCGACCCAGTGCGGCGTCGAGGCGGCACTGGGCTGCCTGCGCGGCGAGTTTGGCTACATGATTGCCCTGCGCGAAGGCAAGATGTGCCACATGCCGCTCGAGGAGGTCGCCGGCAAGCTCAAGTTTGTCGACCCCCAGAGCGATCTGGTGCGCGAGGCCAAGGCGTTGGGCATCAGCTTCGGCGACGAATAGCCTCAGCCGAAATTCATCCCATCGGGCCCTCCGACCCCGCCCGACGTATTTCGATTTGGCTCCTCCCTTGACTCCGTCAAAGGTCGCCAATCGAAATCGTCGGGCGGGGTCGGAGGGCCCTGCGTTTACATACTCGCCGAGGTTATTCGTCTTCTTGCTGCGGGTGCTTGGCCTGAAATTCAGTTGCGGTGAAATAGTTCCTGCTTAGCCCGCAAATGGCTGAATCTAGGAACTATTCCACCGCAACTTACTGAGTGGGGGCTCTTAGCTGCTACTTGCACTGACATTTGTCCTGAAATGGCTGGTCGTTAGGAGTTGCTACCGGTAGTTGCGGTAGGGTTGGGGCAGATTCTAACTAGAAATGGTGGTCGCTACCGGTTGTTCTCGGCATACTCGGCTCATTCGATTACGGTCACCACATGAAAGGAACTGTCATGGATCTTGCGATGGCGCAGCGGCTCGTTGATCGCCGCAAGGCTGCCGGGCTTTCTCAGGAGGCGCTTGCCGCCCAGCTGGGTGTAAGCCGCCAGGCTGTCAGTAAATGGGAGCGCAGCGAATCCTCGCCCGATACCGATAACCTTATTGCGCTCGCCGCGCTGTATGGCGTGTCGCTGGATGAGCTGTTGTATGGGGAGGCGGTGGATAGCACTGACGACTCGCAAGCTGATGATGAGGCACAGAACAGCAACGCCGGCACCAAAGCTTCAGATGAGGCTGAAGAGGCTGAGGCTTCTACTGAGCACGTTGGTTACAGCGATAAGCCACTTGTCGATATTTCCCTCACGCGCGGCATCCACGTTATTGATCCCAACAAAGGCGAAGAGGTCCATGTTGACTGGAATGGCATCCATGTGGCTAACGAGCGCAAGGGTGAAGAGGTCCATGTGGGGCCGGGCGGATTGCATATCGATACGCTTGAGGACGATGGACATAGTGTGCATACCAATGACGACGGCACCGTCACCATCGACGGCGAGACGTTTTCCAGCTGGAAGGAAGCACACGACAAGCTCGACCATCATGGCAAGCATTTCCACACCAAGGCCGGACGTACATGGAACAAATTCCCCTTCCCCGCGCTTGTCGCCCTCGCCTATCTAGTGCTCGGCATTGTCTACGGCACATGGGCTACGGGACTCTTCCTCGTCTTTCTGATTCCCGTCTATTACGCGCTTGGCGACTTTATCGATCGACGCCATTTGTCAAAGCTCATTGAATGCGTCTATCCAGCAGCCGCCATTGCATGGTTTCTCTATATGTGGCTTTGCTTGGGGCAGCCCCATCCCGCATGGGCCATCCTCATCACGATTCCCGTCATAAAGGCACTCATGCGCTGGTGCCGCAAGCAATGGAAGCACCGCAAACAGGCCTAAACCGCCCTAACCCGCCAGCAACACTCATCCGGTACCGCCCGCCCCTTCCAAGTTGTGGTGGAATAGGGACTGTTTTGAGGCTCCAAAGCACCAAACAGTCCGTATATCACCGCAACTAACAAGCAATTGGGTCAGTTCCGGCACGGAGATAAGCATTGAGCTGACCGCACGCCACGAAAAGGGGCTATCTACTACGTTTAACTCGATGGGGCCAACCATGACCGCCTTTTTCGAAAATCGACAGGCCCTCTACCTGCACTGATAATTGTTCTCGGGGGAAGCGGGCACTGCGGGGCGCGGCAA
>CATXXC010000029.1 GCA_958403385.1 uncultured Collinsella sp. | reverse complement strand
TACTGCCAGCACATGCCGTCGCAGTCCTCTTCCTGGACGGTGCCGACGACCATGATCTTATAGCCCTCGGGAATGAGGCCCATGTCCTTCATCATCTTGGCAGCGTAGGTAGCAGAAGCCATGCCGCCCTCCTGGTCGGAGCCGCCGCGGCCGTAGATGATCTCGTCGGTCTCGTAGCCCTCATAGGGATCGGCATCCCAGTTCTCGATGTTGCCGATGCCGACGGTGTCGATGTGGGAGTCGATGGCGATGATCTTGTCGCCCTCGCCCATAAAGCCCATAACGTTGCCCAGACCGTCAACCTTGACCTCGTCATAGCCAAGGCTCTCCATCTCGGCCTTGATGCAGGCGACAACCTCACCCTCCTCGCAGGACTCAGAGGGATGGCTAATCATTGCGCGAAGAAAACGCGTCATATCAGCACGGTGGGACTCAGCAGCAGCCTTGATAGCGTCGAAATCGAGTTCTTTAGCCATTGTTCATAACCTTTCAAACGAAGGAATCTACCTGTGGGGTGGCGGAGCGATACCTATTTACTCCGCCCAGTATTAGCAAGTGGGGTATTCGCCTTCCCAGACGATGCGACGATACTGGTCGGGGTCCGTGTCACCTTCCGTGGAGAAGCAAAGCACGGAGCTCGTCTTGTCCAGGCCGATGAGCTCCTTGAGCTCGGCGTACTCGGGATCGAGCATGAGGGTCTCGACCAGGCCGGTGGTCACAGCGCCGGACTCGCCGGAGATGACGCGCGGGTCGCCCTTCTCGGGAGCGCCCAGGGTGCGCATGCCGCGAGCGGTGACCCAGTCGGGGCAGGACACGAAGGCGGTGGTGTGGTTGCGCAGGATATCCCAGCCCAGAATGTTGGGCTCGCCGCAGCACAGGCCGGCCATGATGGAGGGCATGTCGCCGTCCACGATGCGCGGGTCGCCGTCGCCGGCGGCAGCGCCCTTGTACAGGCAGGCGGCAGGCGCGCACTCGACCACGACGAAGGTGGGCGGGTTATCGGGATACAGATTGGTAAAGTAGCCCACCACGGCGCCGGCCAGCGAGCCCACGCCAGCCTGGACAAAGACGTGCGTCGGGCGGTTGATGGCCATCTCGCGCAGCTGCTCGGCAGCCTCGGAAGCCATGGTGCCGTAGCCCTCCATGATCCAGGACGGGATCTTCTCGTAGCCCTCCCAGGCGGTGTCCTGAACGATAACGCCGCGCTCGCAGGCATCGGCCTCGGCGGCGGCCATGCGCACGCACTCGTCGTAGTTGACCTCTTCGATGGTCACCGTTGCGCCCTCGGCGGCGATGTTATCAAAGCGGGGCTTGGTGGAACCCTTGGGCATGTGCACGACGGCCTTCTGGCCCAGCTTGTTGGCAGCCCATGCCACGCCGCGGCCATGGTTGCCGTCGGTGGCGGTAAAGAAGGTTGCCTGGCCAAAGTCCTTGGCAAGCTGATCGGAGGTCAGGTAATCGAAAGTGCACTCGGCAACGTCCTTGCCGGTCTCATCGGCAATATAGTTGGCCATGGCAAACGAGCCGCCCAGGACCTTAAAGGCGTTGAGGCCAAAGCGATAGCTCTCGTCCTTAACGCACAGATTGGACAGGCCCAGGCGCGCAGCCTGACCGTCCAGACGGGCAAGCGGAGTGACGGTATATTGAGGGAACGACTGGTGGAAGGCACGGGCCTTCTTCACGTGGTCGAGGCTCATGATTCCCAAGTGCTTGTCATCGCTCTTGGGCATCGTGTTGCCCGCCCACTGGATCTTATCGGCCATACGGTGAACTCCTTAAGTCCTCTCTTGCCGGCCCCCGCATACGCGTTTCAGCCCATTCCCATTCATGCGACTGAACTTTTATGTGGATGCCAAACAAAAAGTTTGTTAGCACTGTTCTATCACACTTTTTGATTGGCAAACCTAACAAATTGTTTGTTGCCGTAATCGGTACCTTTTCGCCGCCGAACGGTTATGAATTGCCTTGTTGATGGATTTGTTTGCGGTCAAGTGTGGTTTATGGCACAGTGAGCCCAAACTAATTTTTAGGAAGGCACCTATGACCCCCGCACAGATTGAGTTCTACAAGCGCCTTGCACACGGCCTGGCACTCCAATTTGGCCCCAACTGTGAAGTCGTCGTCCACGACCTGGAGACCGAGGACGTGGACCACTCCATCGTAGTGATCGAAAACGGCCACGTCAGCGGGCGCAAACTGGGTGACGGCCCCAGCCATATTGTGTTTGAGTCCATGCACGAGGGCATCACCGACGTGCACGACCGCGAGCCATACCTCACCAAAACCACCGATGGCAAGCTGCTCAAGTCCTCGACCATCTTTATCCGCAACGACGAGGGCAAACCCGTCGGCATTTTGGGCATTAACTTTGACATTACGCTCATGAAAGCTTTTGAGCGCTCGCTCGATGCCTTTACCGGCACCGGCGGCTCGGGCTACACCGAGCCCGAGCCCATTACCAAAAACATCGGCGACCTGCTCGAAGACCTGCTGCGCGAGTGCGAACAGTTTGTGGGCAAGCCCGCGGCGCTCATGACCAAAGACGAGCGCATCCGCGCCATTGGCTACCTCGACCGTCGCGGCGCCTTCCTCATCTCCAAGTCGAGCGAACGCGCCTGCGAGTTCTTTGGCATCTCCAAGTACAGCTTCTATAGCTACCTCAATGAGGCCAAGGCGGCGGCCGGCGACAAGTAGGCACTCGCCTGGATTGCCCCTCCCTTTTTGGGCGCGAGTTCTGGAAAGCACGAATCCGAGACCGAGCCGCTTGGGAAGTTCCATATAATCGATGTCATTAGTATTTCGAAAGGATGGGACAGAATGGCGTTGAGCAAGGCATCATGCACCGGTCGCGGATTGATTCCGGCAATTGGTGGACATGTGCACCGCATGTTCGATGAGGGTGAAGACGACCTGTTTTCGCTGAGCCTTGACGACGTGATGGATGATCGCCCGTGGACCGCCGACGAACTCATGGGCGGCGGCGGGGCTCGCCCGTCAAGCCCCAATCCCGCACTTGCGCCTGAGCCCGTATCTGCGCCGACTCCTGCGCAGTCGCCCGTTTCGACGCCCGCGCCTACGCCCACACCCACTTCGGCGCCCACGCCAGCTCCCCGCCCCGCAAGCGACCCGTCCGAGACGGCGGCATTTCTCGCTGCAGCGACGCAGGGCAAATCGGCCGACAGCACCGTTATGTACAGCGCCCAGCAGTTGCCTGTTCCTGCGGCACGCAAGCCTCCGGTCGCAAGGCTCGATGAGCCCGTTGCCCATCAGGTTGCCTACGATTCCTGGGCTGCAGCCGATCTGGATGAGACCTCTACCGGCATGCCGGCGCTCGATGTTCCAGTTAACCCGCTTTTTGCCGCCAACACGAGCGCCGCGGACTATGAGGGCGGTGCGGCATATTCCGATTATTCCGATGGCTATGCTGGCAACGGTCGCATCGAGACCGAGGATTATGACACCGCATCGAGCGATTATCTCAACGATCCGTACGCTGCCACGCCTGCACCGGAATATGACCCGGAGGCCGCGCCCGCACCGGCGTATACCAAAAGCACGGGCGAAGAGCGCTTCGCCGATTATTATGCCGAGGAAAAGGCGCTGCGTTTCTCGGAATTTCCGCAGGCAGTCAAGGTTGCCTTTATCGCCATTATCATTGCCCTGCTCGGTGTCATTGCGTTTGAGGGATTCCAACTGTTCCGCGGCCCCACCCAAGCGGAGTCGGAGACCCAGCAAAAAGAGAACGATAGCCAGTACCTGGACATCAACACCCTCAAGGGCGACCCCAACGACGAGGACGACGAGTAGCGAGGGCTGAAGGCGGCCGCAGGATCCCGCATCCAGCACCGGCTTCTAAGTGCTGTTTTGTCATCCAGCCACACTTTTCCGGATAATTTGCCCATCGAATTTGACACTTTTCCGAAGTTTTAAGGTGCCTATTTCGACACTTTTCCGTACTTTTACACGGCTGATTTCGACACTTTTCCGGATGAGAGCCGAATAATCACTTGGGAAACCAACGCCGTTCACGCGTCATTTCGCAGGCGGCGCTTGATTTCCGTCCGTACACGTTGATAGACTCCATCGTGCCCGCAAGGAGCGGGCGCGTTTTATCCAGAGTCGGGGTAGAGAGTTGGCTCCATGATCCCGACGCCAACCGGCCAAGAGACACGGTGGCCCTGCCAACATCGATGAAAGGAGTCCGTATGGACAATTTCTCCGTGCGCAGCGAGCGCAACTTCCACAACCTGGCAGCCAAGCCAAAACGAATGCATCTTCTGGACGGGCCGAGCGGCTATGCCTCGGCCATGGTCAAGAGCAGCCTCTCCCACCAGATGCGCTTTACGGTGCAGGCGCTCGAGGAAGAGCTCTGCGCTGCTGGCAACCCGCATGTGTTGCAGATCAAGCTGCTCGGAGATGACTCGCGCGAGCCGTCGAGTTGGAAGCTCTTTGCCGACGGCAAGTGCGTTGCGGACGGATCCGGCGCATTTGCCCGCGAGTGCTTCTGCGAGGGAGCCGAGGTGTTCCTGGATCTATGCCGCGACGCCGTCGAGACTGCCGAACTGCGCCAGTGGAGCCAGAGGGAGTACGAGCTGCTGAGTGCTGCGCGCGGGATTGCGGAGGTGTAGGCAAACGCACCCGCCACGCGAGACCGAGACAACGTTGTTGGCAGGATTGTCCCTGCCTGACTCTTTGATTCCACGCCTGACCATATTGCCGTTCACCCGTTCGCCTCAACAGTCGCCAGCAATGCAACGCTATAATTCTGTAAACGCATTTGTATTGCATTTCGAGCGATGGGAGCGCAGATGCCCGATAGCTACAAGCAACTCATCAAGAGCAACCCCGACGAGACCGAGATCAGGAGCTTCCTGGTGGACGGCGACCAGGTCTCCGTGACCCTTCGCATCCCCGATACCCTGCGCGACGCTGCGAAGGAAGAGGCGGCCCTGCGGGGCATGAGCTTCTCCGCCTTCGTGCGCACGTGCATGATTGAAGAGCTCGCGAAGAAGGGGGCGTGAGCATGATCCGGGTCAAGACTCTCACCGTCCAGCTCATAGGCGCGCAGCCGGACCGCATCCGCATCTGCCGCATCGACGGCGAGTCGCTTGTGACCGTCGTCGTTCCGAGGGAAGACCTCGCCGAGGCGAAGTCGCTGCCGAACATCCCGCAGCGCGGCGTCTACTACCTGCTCGACGAGGACCACGGCAACGTGAGCCGCGTCTACGCGGGGCAGACGACCCAGGGCATCGCCCGGCTCGACGCGCACAAGGCGAAAAAGGAGTTCTGGAACAAGGCCGTTATGTTCCTCGATGACGACCAGAACATCAGCAGGGATGCACTGGACGTTCTCGAGGCGAAGGCCATCGACTACGTGCGTACCCACGGCTCGTACGAGACCGACAACTCGGCGACGCCCAAGCCCTACATCGACCCGTACAAGGAAGAGGCCGTCGAACGCCTGCACGATAGGATCCTCTTCAGGATGGCAGCTCTGGGGTACGACCTCGACAGGGTCGACCAGGGTCCGGCTGGTGCGCCGGCGGTCTTCCACACGAAGAAGAACGGCATACGCGGGGCGGGACGCTACGACAAGGCCACCGGGCACTTCACCGTGCTCGCTGGCTCGAAAGTGAACCTCTCGAGACCCGTGCTGAAAAACGCGGCCGTCGCGGCCGCGCGCAGGGAGATCTTCGGCGATTCGGGCGGTATCGCAGAGCTCGCCAGAGATCTCGAGTTCCCGACGCCCAGCGCCGCGGCGGTGTTCGTGCTCGGCGGCAGCCAGAACGGCTGGACCGAATGGGTAAGCGACGACGGAGAAACGCTCAACCAAGTCTATAGAAGCGAGGAAAACTAGATGAACAAGCAGCAATTGGCATCAAAGATATGGGAATCCGCCAACAAGATGCGCTCGAAAATCGAGGCAAATGAATACAAGGATTACATCCTGGGCTTCATCTTCTACAAGTTCCTCTCCGAGACCGAAGTCACCCGCCTGAAGGCACGTGATTTCGCCGAGGAGGATTTGCCGAGCCTCGTGGAAGACGACGAAGAAACGGTCGAGTTTGTCAAGGGCGAGTGCGGCTACTTCATCGCCTACGAGAACCTCTTCTCCACCTGGGTCGCCAAAGGCGGCGACTTCGAGATTTCGAACGTTCGCGACGCCCTCTCTGCCTTTAGCCGCAACATCGATCCCGCCCGCAAGCGTGTCTTCGACGGCATCTTCGACACGCTGCAGACCGGTCTCTCCAAACTCGGCACCGACGCACGGAGCCAGTCCAAGGCCGCTCGCGATCTCATCTACCTCATCAAGGACATCCCGATGGACGGTCGCCAGGACTACGACGTGCTCGGCTTCATCTACGAGTACCTCATCAGCAACTTTGCCGCCAACGCCGGTAAGAAAGCCGGCGAGTTCTACACGCCGCACGAGGTGTCCATGCTCATGAGTGAGATAATCTCGTGGCACCTGGCCGGACGCGAGAACATCACCATCTACGACCCCACGAGCGGATCGGGATCGCTGCTCATCAACATCGGCAAGGCCGTGGCGCGCCGCAACGGCGACCCGGACTCCATCAAGTATTATGCACAGGAGCTTAAGGAGAACACCTACAACCTCACACGTATGAATCTGGTCATGCGTGGAATTCTTCCTGACAACATCGTGGCACGCAATGGCGACACACTCGAAGACGACTGGCCCTGGTTCGACACCGTCGAGAACAAGGATGAGACCTACGATCCGCTCTTCGTCGATGCCGTGGTGTCGAATCCGCCTTACTCCCAGAACTGGGATCCGGAAGACAAGGACCTCGACCCGCGCTTCAAGTTCGGTGTGGCGCCCAAGTCCAAGGCAGACTACGCCTTTTTGCTGCACGACCTATACCACCTGCGCCCCGACGGCATCATGTGCATCGTCTTGCCGCACGGCGTGCTGTTCCGCGGCGGCGATGAAGGCACCATCCGAAAAAACTTGGTGGAGTACCGCCATATCCAGGCCATCATAGGTCTTCCTGCCAACATCTTTTTCGGCACGGGCATCCCCACCATCATCATGGTGCTGCGCAAGCAGCGCGAGTCGAGCGACGTCTTGGTGGTGGACGCTTCCAAGCACTTCGTGAAAGAAGGCAAGAACAACAAGCTGCGGGCAAGCGACATCAAGCGTATCGTCGACGCCGTGACAACGAACGCGACCGTCGACAAGTTCAGCCGCCTGGTTCCCATCGACGAGATCCGCGCCAACGACTATAACCTCAACATCCCGCGCTATGTGGACTCGAGCACGGCCGCCGAAAGCTGGGACGTGTATGCCACCATGTTCGGCGGCGTGCCGAAGGCCGAGGTGGACGCGCTCGAGCGCTATTGGAAGGTATGGCCGAGCCTCAAAGGGCAACTCTACCGTGACGCAGGTGGATCGTGTCTTGTGCCCGCGACCGACGACGTTGCGCAAACGGCGAAGGAAAATGCCGATGTCCGTGCCTTTCTGGACGGATACCGTAATGCGATAAGCGATTTACCTGCCACGCTGCGAAGCCGCTTGGTAGACGGCGCCGATGAAGTTGATACCGTGGCCGAGGAAGAGGTCATCGCGGCGCTATTGAAAGACGCACTGGCGGGCACGGCCCTGGTCGACGGCTACGACGCCTACCAGGCGCTCGACGATGCCTGGGTGGGAATCTCCGGCGATTTGGAGGTCATCCAAACCGAGGGGAAAACCGCCGTGCGCAAGGTAGACCCGAACATGGTGGTCAAGAAGAAGAACGGCAAAGACGTCGAGGTACAGGACGGCTGGGCTGGCCACATCCTGCCGTTTGCGCTTGTGCAAGAGCACCTGCTTGCCGAAGACGTCAAGGAGATTACTTCCCGTGATTCCCGTCTAGGCGAGATATCGCAGGAAATAGACGAGATTCTCGAGAGTTTCGATGAGGAGGACAAGGGGTCTTCCGCTGCTGTCAATGACGAAGGTTCGTTTGTGGCGACTGAGCTCAAGAAGGCTGTGAAGGCTATCGGAAAGCACCCCGAAAACGATTTTGAGCAAGGTCTGGTTCGTGCGCAGGCGCTGCTCGATGAGGAGAAAAGCCTCAAGAAGGCAAACAGGGAAGCGAGAGTGGCTCTTGAGGAGACGACCAAGGAAGTCATCGAGGGCCTGACCGATGCCCAGTGCGACGATCTATTGGTTGCCAAGTGGATAGAGCCGTTGCAGACCGAGCTTCTGGCTCTTCCCGAAACCGTTGTGAGCGACTTCATCGCGAAGGTGGCTGTGCTCAACGCCAAATACGCGACAACCTACTCGGACGTGTGCAACCAGATAGATGATGCAGAAAGCCAGCTAGCAGACATGCTGGGCCAGCTTACGGGCAATGAGTACGACATGGCTGGCATCGCCGAGCTGCGCAAGCTGTTGGGCGGTGAGTAGCATGGCAGAGAAACAAAATACCCCGGAAATCCGCTTCGAGGGATTCACTGACCCTTGGGAACAGCGTAAGCTAGGCAGCATTGCGGCTTCATTTGATTACGGCTTGAACGCAGCCGCAACTGAATATGACGGTCAAAACAAATATCTTCGCATCACCGACATTGATGACGCAACACATGAGTTCTTGAAAAGCGATCTCACAACTCCGTTGGCCGACCTTGCAATGAGTGCAGATTATTTACTGGAGGAAGGTGATTTGCTCTTTGCTCGTACAGGCGCAAGTGTTGGAAAAACCTATCTGTACAGGCAATACGATGGAACGGTCTACTTTGCTGGATTCCTGATTCGCGCACGAATCGGAGAAAGTGCTGACCCCGAATTCGTCTATCAGGCAACCCTGACCGATGCCTACAAGAAGTATGTTGCCATAACCTCGCAGCGATCCGGCCAGCCTGGCGTCAATGCTCAGGAATACGCAGATTATCAATTGATGCTTCCTTCTAGAACGGAACAGCAGCAAATTGGGATGACGTTGCGGTCTCTCGACAACCTCATCACCCTTCATCAGCGTAAGTACGACAAGCTGTGCACGGTGAAGAAATCGATGCTCGACAAGATGTTTCCGAAACTCGGCGAGACCGAACCCGAAATCCGCTTCGAGGGTTTCACTGACCCTTGGGAACAGCGTAAGTTCTCCGATCTGACCGACAGGGTCTCCATTCAGTCAAGCGATTCCGATTTGCCTCAAGTCGAATACGAGGACATCGTTTCCGGCGAGGGCACGCTGAACAAAGATTTGCGCGACAAAGAAGGCGGCAAAACGGGAATTAAGTTTTACGCCGGAGATGTTCTATACGGGAAGCTTCGTCCTTATTTGATGAATTGGCTATACCCGCAGTTCAATGGTGTAGCTGTTGGGGATTTTTGGGTCCTTAGGGCAACAAAGTGTGACAGTTCATTTTTGTATCGGCTGATTCAAACGAACAACTTCCAAAGGCTCGCAAATGTATCTTCGGGCTCTAAGATGCCTCGCGCAGATTGGAATCTGATTTCACAATCGTTCTTCGCCGTGCCTGCCGATCACGCCGAGCAGAAGGCAATTGCGAAGAGCTTAGCCGAGCTTGACTCCCTCATCACCCTTCATCAGCGTAAGCTTGAGCTGTTAAGGAATATCAAGAAATCGCTGCTGGATAGGATGTTCGTTTAATAACTTTCGTGAGTTGTCTCTTGTTTCGAGCCCCAGAACCGCCGATTTCGCTATGTTGAGTTGGCGGTTTTTCGTTCTACTGAGGATAATAATGTTGTGCGCCTTGCCATTAGACTGTCACTGATGAAGGGCGATGAGGCTGTCGAGGTTTCCTAGAGAGCGACCTATTTCTAACTGTTCCGTTCTGCTTCGGGGAAAACTGATTTCCGTATCTTCAAGTATTTCTGTATTGATGGAGGCCATCGTGCCGCCAACGGCACGATTGATTATCGAACGTTTAACATCATCCGTGCTCAGTTCGTAATGAAGATAATTAGGACTTATCACCGAGACGGTTGGTCGGGCTCTTAGCACGCGCCCAGAAAACAGCCAGCCGCTTTGAGCTGCGGTTACTTGTGCATTAACGTCAACAGAACCAACACGCGAAAACAGAATATCGCCTTCGATTGCGGAATACTGCTCAAGTCTTGCGCGGTCACTTTCGCTCACCTGAGGTAGGCCAGCTATCTCGTCAGGGAGAAAACCAGATTTGAAATGTTCCGTCGTAACAATGGGAATTCCATCAACTACGTAGTCTTCTGCATGGAGCAGACTTCCGAAAGGTCCTGTTTTAATTGAAGCGACTTCCCCCAACTTACGCTGTTCCCAAGAAAGATACTCGTATAAGCCACGGTATTGGCACTTACGCTGATGAAGGGTGATGAGGGTGTCAACGCGCCCCAGACAAGCTGAAATCACCCGTTGCTCTTCGAGATTTGCTGGCATTGTGACTTCGATATCCGCGAATCTGTTGTATTTCAGAGTTTGGGTATCTTTCGAGTTCCCCTGCGAATCGCACAGATATTTATATAACATCTCAGGCCGCTTCAGAAGATAGCCAAAGCATGTTGAGTCTAGCTCGATGGCAGGTCTAGCAACTACGTAAGCTGGGCTAACAATACCATCGTAATCACTTGACCCAACAGCGCCCTGCCACATTCGCATGCTGTTGTAGACAACGTCGCCCTTGTGAACCACTTTGTAATTTGCAAGGCTCGCGCCCGGATTTGTATCCCTGTCCGATTCCGATGCGGGATATATTCCTTTAGCCACACTGACAGATAGGATCTCCATCGATGATGAGCGCTCATTGCTTTCGAAGAATAATCCCCCCAACTTACGCTGTTCCCAAGATGGAGTCGTCCAATCTGGATAACCGCTTGGGAACAGCGTAAGTTGGGAGAGCTATGCACGTTTTCTAAGGGACATGGATACAGCAAAGCTGACATTAGGGATGCCGGCACCCCACTAATCTTATATGGACGCCTGTATACCCAATACGAATCGCGTATCGAGGAAGTAGACACTTTTACCGTTGAGCAGGATGGATCGATTCTTTCAAGGGGCAACGAAGTGATCGTTCCTGCATCCGGTGAGACGGCAGAAGATATCGCCATCGCATCATCCGTGCGCAGGTCAGGAATCATTTTGGGTGGTGATTTGAACGTCGTCACCCCGACAGGCAAGCTCGATCCGGACTACACCGCGCTTGCCATAACGTACAGCAAAGCCCATGACGATTTGGCAAAGCGGGCACAAGGAAAATCGGTCGTACACGTCCATGGTAACGACATCGCTGAAGTTGAGATCTCTTACCCGTCGGAAAGCGAGCAAAAGCGCATATCATCGGTTGTTCTCAATCTCGATTCCCTCATCACCCTTCATCAGCGTGAGCCACGGTTTGCTGATACAGGTTAAATAAGAGTCGAAAGAGCTCTCATGACGATGTCAATGTCCTTGTTCTCGAGCTCTTGGATGACGTGCAGATAGGTTTCCTGGGTGGTGGTCATGCTTGCATGCCCAAGCCTTCGGGATACGCTGGCGATGGAGACGCCTGCGAACAGCAAAAGTGATGCATGTGTATGCCGCAGCCCGTGGACGGATATGGTAGGCACGCCAACATTCTTGCAGTGGCGCGCTAAAACGCTGTTGGCTGTCGAGTTATAGACCTTCCCCTTCGCAAATATGGGCTCGGTCGGCGGAAGGTCTTTGAGCAGTCCAGAAAGTTGCATGATGAGTTGCCAGTCGAGTTGAACCTTCCGCATCGATGAGGCGTTTTTCGTGGGGACGAATCCGCCACCGTTCTTGTAATCCCAGGTCTTGTTCACCGAGAGCGTTTGATGGGCGAAGTCAAAGTCTTCGGGAGTAAGCCCAAGGGCTTCGGAGAAGCGCAGGCCCGTTTTAGCGACTATCAAAATAAGCCAATCCCAACTCGGCCCGCCTGATAAATCAAGGTCGCCGAGCATGGCATGAAGCTCAAACTGGTTGAGATACTTGATCTTTTTCGCCCGCGGCTGTTTCCCTTTGATGATGGCCTTGCGCGTAGGGTCGCGGGGAATGAGCCCCTCGTCAACTGCATCAAGGATCGCCCCCTTAAGCTGATGGTGGAAGTCCATGGTTGTCTGGCGCTCGTGGTGTTCCGCGTAACCATTGATGAGCTGCTGGTACGAGGTCCGGTCGAGATCTTTTATCTTGAGGTCTGG
>CATXXC010000028.1 GCA_958403385.1 uncultured Collinsella sp. | reverse complement strand
CGCCGGGCCGACTCGCTTCGGATGGGGCTCTACACCAACTTTCTCGACACTACCTATGCTCAATAATCACGAGGTCAATCTAACCGACGAGGAGGCCGCCGCCGAGGTCGCCCGTGTCGCAAGGACCTACCCCGTGGTACGTTTGCTGTCGGCCGATCAGATTAAGAGCGAGCCTAACTGCCTGCTCGCCGGCGATCGCTGCCCTTGTCTGCGTCAGTCGAGTCTTGAGGCCTTGACAGATTCCGATGAGGTGTCGGAGCAACTGCTCAACGATGGTGTTGAGTACCGCGCCCGCCTGCGCCCTCTAAAGGTCGAGGGCGAGCCTCATGTCTTGCTGATGGTGCGTCCGATTGATGAGCAAGAGGCTGCAGAAGAGGACCTTGTCTACACCGACGTGCTGACGAGTGTGCGCAATCGCCGATATTACGAGGAAAAGCTCCGCAACGCCCGCATGAATGCCGGCGTTGCGGTGATCGACCTTGATGATTTTAGGGTCTTCAACGATACGTGTGGCCGTCATGCCGGCGACCTTGCGCTCGGTGCTGTGGCGACAGCCATACGCAGCGGAATTCGTTCGACTGACGAGCTCGTACGCTATGGCTGCGACAAGTTTGTGGTCGTCATGCCCAATATTCCCTCCGATGACTTCGCCCGTCGCCTGCATCAGGTGTCCGATGCCGTTCATGCCACGATTGTTCCGGGCCATGAGTACGTGAGCTTGACGGCATGTGTTGGTGGCGTTCGCATTCATGGCGAGACGGTCGATGAGGGCGTTGGCCGCGCTGTCCAGTTACTGAGCCGTGCCAAGGCAAAAGCCGGTACGGTCGTGACCGATGGCGATTCCATCGAGGCCTTCCAAAGCGAAAAGCCTTCGGTGCTTATCGTCGATGACTCCGAGATGAACCGAGCCATTCTCAGCGAGATGCTCAAGGACGAGTATTGCATCCTCGAGGCCGATAACGGTCGTACGGCGCTCGATATGGTCGACCGTTATGGCGATGAGTTGTCGCTCGTGCTGCTGGATATTGTCATACCGGGCGCGAGCGGCTTTGAGGTACTGGCCGATCTGTCGCGCCGATCGGGTATCGACAATCTGCCTGTCATCATGATTTCGAGCGAAGATTCTGATGATATGGTTCTGCGCGCGTACGAGCTGGGCGCCTCGGACTATATCAACCGCCCGTTTGACTCCCGTGTCGTGCGCCGCCGTGTGAGCAACACCATCCGCCTATACGCCAAACAGCGCCGCCTGACGAACCTGCTGTCCCAGCAGTACAACGAGCGTGTCAAGAACAGTCGCATGCTCATCGACATCATGGCCGGCGTCATGGAGCTTCGCAACGGCGAGAGCGGCAGGCACGTTACGAACATCGAGAAGCTGACCGAGCTGCTGCTTGGCTGTCTGGTCCAGCGTAGTGGCACCATCTCCCTCGACAATGAGGAGCGCTCCACGATTGCCCTGGCTTCGGCGCTGCACGATATCGGCAAGATGTCGATTGACGATGCGATTCTCAACAAGCCCGGACGCCTTACGCCCGAGGAGTTCGAGATTATGAAGACGCATACCACGATCGGCGCCGACATGCTACTTGAGCTGGGTAGCCATCACGCCGGCAATGCGCTTATGGAATATGCGTACCAGATTGCGCGTTGGCATCACGAGCGCTGGGACGGCAAGGGTTATCCCGATGGCCTTAAGGGAGACGAAATTCCCATTGCCGCACAGGTGGTTTCGGTGGCCGACGTGTACGATGCGCTGACGAGCGTGCGCGTGTACAAGGACGCTATCCCGCACGAGGAAGCGATCAAGATGATTCTGGACGGTAAGTGCGGCACCTTTAACCCGTTGCTGCTCGACTGTTTGCTCGAGGTGCAAGACCAAATTGCCGAGACGTTGGCACGCCCTGCCGATGTCGTCGCGTTTCCTACGATTTAGTTTGACCAAAGGAGTTTTTAATCCATGATTTCCATGCGTGAGGCGTATGAGAAGATCGGCGCTAATTATGATGACGCGTGTGCTCGGCTGATGGGCGGGGAAATGCTTGCCCGCTTTGCCCTCAAGTTTTTAGATGACGAGAGCATGGACAAGCTGGAGGCTGCCATGGCGGCGGGAGACGCCGAGGAAGCGTTTATGGCAGCGCACACGCTCAAGGGCGTGAGCCAGAATCTGGGATTCGATAATCTGTACGAGCCGGCGGTCGTGGTGACCGAGGCGCTGCGCGGCGCCGATGCCGTTGACGGCGCTCGCGAGGGAATGCATGCGCTGCAGCAGCAATATGCGGCTACGATGTCGGCCCTGCGCGAGGCGGCCGAATAAGAGCTTGCGGGTCTTGGGCTGCGTGCCGGCAGCATATAGGTAATAGGGCGCCCCGTCGGACCATGTGGCCGGCGGGGCGCCCTTGTTTGTTGTGCTGTCCGTGAACTAGCGAGCCTGCTTGACCTTTGCCGCTGCCTCGACAAACGACTTCCACAGGTTAAAGTCGGTCTCGAGCGTCTTCCACGTGTACTCAGGGTGCCATTGCACGCCCAGGCAGAACGGCTGGCCTTCGACCTCGATGCACTCGGGAACGCCGTCGGTTGCCTTGGCGACCAAGCGCGTGCTTTTACCCAGACGGTCGACGCAGCAGTGATGTGCCGAGTTGGTCTGGATCAGCCTGTGCCCGCCAACCGCGCGCTCCAGCAGCGAGCCCGGCACGACCTCGACGGGGTGCACGGGATCGTTGAGCACGTGGGTATGGCGCCACTGCGTGCGGCCCTCGCGCGCACCCAGGCTCGGCACGTCCATGCACAGGGTGCCGCCGGTGGCGACGTTGAGCAGCTGTGTGCCGCGGCAGGTGGTAAAGAGCGGCTTCTTGGCGCGAAGCACCTCGTTAACCAGCTTAAACTCAAAACGATCGCGAATCTCGCAGCACAGCGTGGGGTCGTAAGGACGCTCGTCGCCCCAGCGCTTGGGGTTGACGTCCGGGCCGCCGGGGATAGCGATACCGTCGGCGATTTCCACGTAATGACGGATAACCTCAATGTCCTCGGTGATGGACATCTGCAGCGGCAGGCCGCCGGCGGCAAGAATGGCATCGACAAAGACGCTTGCGATCTCCTCGTTGGGGGAGAGCGTTTCGCTCAAAAACGGCTTCGCCTCTTCCCAGCGCGGCGCGACGAGGATGAGTGGGCGGTCGGCGGGGGCGACGTCGACATGCGGGGTGTAGGACGATGAAGTGCGAGTTCCGATCATAGGTGTTGCTTTCGAATCTGAAGGTGGCAGGGCGCATGGGCGACGTGAGACAACACTTCCGATGGATTTGTCCCACGGGGTGGCTGGTTAGTGGCCCTTGATGGAGTTGAGGAAGTCCTGGGCGCGCTTGGTCTGGGGGTGGTCGAAGAACTCGTCGGGCGTGCCGGTTTCCACGATCTGGCCGTCGGCCATAAAGACGACGCGGTCGGCTACGCGGCGGGCAAAGTTCATCTCGTGCGTAATGACGATCATCGTCATGCCCTGCTGCGCCAGACGGACCATGACCTCGAGCACCTCGTTGATCATTTCGGGATCAAGGGCGCTTGTGGGCTCGTCAAAGAGCATGGCCTTGGGCTGCATGGCGAGTGAACGGGCGATGGCCACGCGCTGCTGCTGGCCGCCCGAAAGCTGTGCGGGTACCTTGTCGGCCTGCTCGGCCACGCCCACGCGGCTCAGCAGGTCCATGGCGCGCTCGCGGGCCTCGTCCTTGGAGACACCCAGCACATCGACCGGTCCCAGCATGACGTTCTGCAGTACGGTCATATGTGCGAACAGGTTGAACTGCTGAAACACCATGCCCAGCTCGGCACGCATACGGGCAAGGTCCTTGCCTTCCTGCGGCAGGGGCTCGCCCTCGATGAGGATCTCGCCTGAGTCGATGGTTTCCAGGCGGTTGATGGTGCGGCACATGGTCGACTTGCCCGAGCCCGAGGGGCCGATCACAACGACGACCTCGCCGCGATCGACCGACAGATTGATGTCGTTGAGAACGTGCAGGTCGCCATAGTGCTTATCGACGTGCTTGAGCTCGATAAGCGGCTGGTTGCCAGAAGTAGAAGTGCTCTGTGCCATGGTGCTCGGCTCCTTATGACTCGAAATGGTAAAGCGTTAGCGGATGATGGTCGCGCCGGTCTTGTGCGAAACGTAGACAGCGGCCTTGTTGATCGCGACGTTGATGAGGATGTAGATGACCGCGATAACCAGGTAGACCGACACGAGGGCATCGTAGTTGGTAATGAGCACGCGGGCGTTTTGCATGAGGTCGGGGTAACTCACCACGTAGGCGACGGTGGTGTCTTTGACTACGACCACGAGCTGCGAAATCAACGACGGGATGATAAATCGAATAGCCTGCGGCAACACGATTTTAAAGGTGATTTTAGCTTTGGAGAGACCGAGCGCCTGGGCCGCCTCGACCTGCCCGCGCGGTACGGCGTTGACGCCGGCGCGGAAAATCTCGGCTAGCACGCCTGCCGCGGCGAGCGCGACGGGCAGCGTGAGCATCCAAAACGAAGGTAGCGCGATCTTGTACTGCGGCAGCACCAAAAAGAAGAAGTAGATGAACAGCAGGCTCGGCACGCCACGGAAGAAATCGGTGAGCACGCGGCAGACCAACTGCAGCGGCTTAATGTCGCTCGTGCGGCCGAGCATAAGGGCCAAGCCCAGCACCAGCGCGATGGCGCCAGCGGTAAGTGCGACTTTAACGGTGCCCTCAAAGCCGGCGAGCAGGAACTTCCAGGTGGTGAGGTGCGTAAAGAAATACCAATAGTGGACCGAAAGCTGGCCGGTCACATAAAAGCGCTGCAGTACCAGGACGACGAGTGCGGCGACGGCAACAAGCGAGATGGCGGTGCCGATGCGAATCTTGGTGCGCATCTTGGGGCCGGGAGCCTCGTAGAGCGCATCGCGCATAGTGAGCGCGGAGGTGGGGTGCTTGCTCATCGGAGGATCCTCACCTTCTTGTCGATGTAGTTGCCAATGTGGCTCACCACAAAGGCCGTGCCCAGGTAGCCGAGCGCCGAGATAAAGAACGCGGCGACGCCGCCGAGCGAGCGCGTGTTGATGTAGCTCACCACGCCGGTGAGCTCCTGCGGCTTAAGCGGCACCTGGCTGCCCAAGGCGGTAGTGAGCATGACGGCGATAAAGAGGTTGGTCATGGGCAGCACGCTCGAGCGCAGCGCCTGCGGAATCACGATTTTGGCGAGGATACGGTTAAAGCTCATGCCCAGCGAGCGGGCGGCTTCCACCTGGCCGACGCCGACGGTGTTGATGCCGCTCATAAAGTTCTCGGAGCCAAAGGCCGAGCCCAAGAGGACCGTGGCGACGATAACGCAGGTGCGGTAGGGCAGGACGACCTTGAGCGGCGGCAGTGCGTAGACGACGATGATGAGCAGCGCGATGCCGGGGATGTTACGGAAGACCTGGACATACAGGTCGCCAAAGACGCGCAGCGGCTTGAGCGGCGACACGCGCATCACGGTGACGGCGACGGCCAGCACCATGGCGATGGCAAACGACTCAAGCGTCATGCCCCAGGTCGCTAGCAGCGCGTCGATATAGTTCTGGCCATAGAGCGACCAGAGTTCGGAGAGACTCATGCGGACCTCCCGCCGATAAGGAAAGGGGCTCCCGTGTGTACGGAAGCCCCGACAACTCAGTGAGGAAACAGTTTACCGCAATAAAGCGCATCATGCGTTTCCGTATGGTTTCGTTGCGGCCGTTACCAGGCCCGCTGCCTAGGCGCCGATCTCGGGCAGCTCGGGAACATTGGTGTCGCCCGTACGGTCGCCGATGCAGATCTGCCACAGCTCGGTCCAGGTGCCGTCGTCCTCGATCTTCTTAAGGAAGTCGTTGACAAAGGCGACGCCGTCGGAATCGAGCGGCAGGCCGATGCCGTAGGGCTCCTTGCTGCCGAAGGGCTTGCCGGCGATCTTGTACTTACCAGGCTCGCGGACCAGGGCGCTCTGCTGCATGTTGTTATCGATGACGTAGGCGTCAACGCGGCCCTGCTGGAGTGCCTGGCGGGCCTCCTCGTCGGTCTTGAACTCCTGCTGGCTGGCCTTGGGAGCGAGCTCCTCCAGGATGGCGGGGCCGTTGGAGCCGGACTGGACGGCGACGTTCTTGTCGGCCAGGTCGTCGACGCTCTTGATGTCGTCGTTATCGGCGAGCACCAGGATGGCCTGCTGCGTGTAGTAATAGGGACCGGCAAAGGAGACAAGCTTCTTGCGCTCGTCAGTGATGGTGTAGGTGGCAAAGACGGCGTCGACCTGGCCGTTCTGCAAGACGGACTCGCGCGTGTCCGAGGTCACCTGGGTGATCTCGACCTTGTTCTCGCCCAGAATGTAGTTGGACAGGAGCTGTGCGATACCGGCGTCGAAGCCGCGGGTCTGACCGTCTTTCTCGTTGAGGAGGGAGAAGAGCGTGGAGGTCTGAACGCCACCGATCTTAAAGACGCCGGCGTCCTTAACGGCCGTGGCCCAGGTGCTGGCAGCGATGGCGTCGTCATCGGCCTTGGGGCCGTTGTCGACGAGCTTGTCGAATGCCTTGGCGTCGAGCGTGGTGGAAGCCTCGGTATCTTCGGAGCTCTTGGAGGAGCCGGCGGCGGAACCCTTGTCGGCCTCGGCGCTGGTGTCGGAGCAGCCGGCAAGACCAAGGCCGGCGACGGTTGCGAAGGTGGCGGCAACGAAGCCGCGGCGGTCGAGAACGACCTGCTGGGAGAGGTTCTTGCTCATGGTAGAACACCTTTCTCAATAAAATCCCTAGCGGTTGAGTAGAGTTATACCCTATCGCGCTCAAATGGGTCAACACGAAATAACTCAGAAACATACCTACCTTATGGGTTATTGTACCTACTAAAAAGGGACAGGCACCTTTGTGGTGGTTCTTGCAGATGTGACGGCCTGCCTCGCTGCTTTGTCTCAATCTGTAACAGGTAGACGAGGAAATGGGTTCTAACTGTTACAGATCGAGATTTTCTCTTCAGGGGAATTCGAATGTCTCAATCTGTAACATCTGGACGGCCAAAAGGTCTCTATCTGTTACAGATTGAGACAAAGGTCAGGGACTAAGACGTCTTGTCTAGATCTGTAACAGTTAGACGGGAATTCGGGCTCTAGATGTTACAGATTGAGATAATCGCGTCGCGAAAATTAAAACCTCCGCAGGGATGCTTCCCTTGCGGAGGTTTTCTTACTCGTTGAGTAGCCTTACGGCTTCGGCGGCCATGTTCTCGACCGTCATGCCGTTCTGAGCGAGCAGCTCGTTGGGGTCGTAGCGGTCGGGGAAGCCCTTGGCGATGCCGAAGGTGCGCGTGCGCACGGGCGTGCAGGCCAGGTAGCACGCCACGCGCTCGCCCCAGCCGCCGTCCAAGATGCCGTCCTCGAGGGTGACGACGACGCGATGCTCGGCGGCAAGGCTGTCGAGGAACTCGCGGTCGAGCTCGGTTGCGAAGCGCGGGTTGACGAGCGTGGCTTCGATACCGTACTCGGCGGCCAAGCGGTTTGCCACACGCTCGCCCAGCTCAAAGAAATCGCCAAGTGCGAGCACGGCAACGTCGCGACCCTGGCGCACCACGTTGTAGCGAACGGCACTGTACTCGGTGTCTTCGGCGGGCGCCAGATCGGGGCGGCCAACCAAGCCAATGCCCGGTACGCGGATCGCCGCGGGATGCTCGCGGTGGTCGAGCGACCAGCTCAGCATGGACAGATATTCCTCCATGCAGGCCGGCGCCAAGTAGTGCATGTTGGGAAGACCGCCCAACATGGAAATATCAAAGAACGAAAGGTGCGTCTCGGACGTGGTGCCAAAGATTGACGCACCAAACACCAAAATGGTTGCGGGGGCGTCGTTGAGGCACAGGTCGTGCCACAGCTCGTCGTAGGCGCGCTGCAAAAACGTGCCGTACACACCAAAGACTGGCTTGGCGCCCGAGCGCGCAAGCGCGGTGGCAAAGGTCACGGCGTGCTCCTCGGCAATGCCCACATCGACGAACTGTTTGCCGGCGGCAGCGCGAAGCTCGGGTGTAAAGCCCATAATGTAGGGCGTGGCGGCCGTGATGCCAACGACCTGTGGATCGCGCTCGATGGCGGCGCTGAGCGCCTCGCCCGTAATGTCAGCATAGGTGCGCGGCGCGGGCTCGCTCGGATGGCCCGGGCAAAGCTTGCGCCCGGTCGCCATGTCAAACGGACCCACGTGGTGCCAGCGTTCGGGGTCGCTCTGGGCCGGCTCAAAGCCCTTGCCCTTGGCGGTGGAGACGTGCAGCACGATGGGATGATCGATATTGCGCAGTTCCTGCAGCGCGTCGACCAGGGCCAACACGTCGTTGCCGGCGTCCAGATAGCGATAGTCGAGGCCCAGCGCGCGGAAAACGTTGCGCTCACAGGTGCCGTTGCTGGCGCGCAGCTCGGCCAGATTGCGATAGAGGCCACCGTGGTTTTCGGCGATGGACTGGTCGTTATCGTTGACGATGATGATCAGGTTGCTGTCGAGCTCGGCGGCATTGTTAAAGCCCTCAAACGCCAGGCCGCCCGAAAGCGAGCCGTCGCCAATGATGGTGATGACGTTGTACGCATCGCCCGTCAGGTCACGAGCGTGCGCCAGGCCGCAGCCCAGGCTCACTGACGTGGAGGTATGGCCCATGGCGAACAGGTCGTGCTCGGACTCGTCGGGATTGGCAAAGCCAGAAGCCTCACCATAACGCTCCGGATCGATATAAGTGTACGCGCGCCCAGTCAGCGCCTTGTGGGCGTAGGTCTGGTGCGAAACGTCAAAGACAATCTTGTCGATAGGGGAGTTAAACACGCGATGGAGCGCAACCGTAAGCTCAACGACGCCCAGGTTGGGGGCAACGTGCCCGCCGACGGCGGCGGAGCTTTCGAGGATTGCCTGGCGGATCTCGCCGCAGAGCAGCGGAAGCTCGGCGCGGTCGAGAGCCTTGACGTCCTCGGGCGTTGTCGTTTGCGTAAGCAGCATCGTTGTGGGTTACTCCATGCGAATCGAGCGTCGGCGCTCCCTCGGCCGACACAATTGCACAAGACAGTCTCGCACATTTTGGCGTTTGATATGTGACGGCGGCGCGGTAATTCGCCAACTGGTGGGGCAAAACGTTTTGTCCGATGCCATACTGATGTGTTCCATGATGTTTTTATCGATTGTGCACAGGCCGTGGCTTGCCGCCGTGAGCCGCTGGAAGGAGGCAGCATGTCCGATGCCGTTCGTGCCGAGAAAATCGCGTGCGAAGTAGACCATGCTGCCCGTCAACTGGCGCAGGCGGGCCGTCTGGACCTGACGCGCGAGTTTATCCAGCATGGCGATGTGACGGTGTATGCACATGTGACTTCGGTAGCGCGCGCGAGTCTGTCCTTTGCCGAGCACTTGGGCCGTGCTGGCATTTCGGTCGACCGTGCCTCGCTGCTGCGCGGGGCCCTGTTGCACGATTACTTTCTCTACGATTGGCACGATTCCGACCCAAGCCATCGGCTGCATGGCTTTCGCCACCCGTTTTTTGCCCTGGCGCGTGCGGAAGAAGATTTTGAGCTGACGCCGCGCGAGCGGAATATTATCGTGCGGCATATGTTTCCGCTGGTGCTGGTGCCGCCGACGTGTCGTGAGGCATGGATTGTGTGCCTAGCGGATAAATGGTGTGCTCTGCGTGAGACGGTCGCCGGCCGCCTGCCGCGCAAGGACGAGACGGACGATAGCGCGAGTAAAGCATCGAGCGAAAAGAGGAGAGGGTAGACGGTGGGGACCGCGATTGATACTGCGTTTTGCGGCGCGACGCTTGCCGCCTGCCCACTCTCGGCACTGGTGCTCTCGTTTGCCTTTTACGGGTTTTGCGGTTGGGCATGGGAGTCGACAGTATGCGCCATGCTCAATCACGGACGATTTGCCAACAGTGGCTTTTTGCTGGGGCCGTGTTGTCCTATCTATGGTGTGGGCGGCATTGCCTGCTGGCTGCTGTTGCGCGGGATTCCGGATGCCTCGAGCCAGTTTGTCGCTGCAGCGCTCGTATGCAGCGTGATTGAGTACAGCGTAGGCGTGCTGTTGGAAAAAACAACGGGCGCTCGCTTTTGGGATTACTCGCACCTGCCGTTTAACTTGCACGGACGCATCTGTCTGTACTGGGCCTGCGCGTTTGGCTTGGGTGCGTTGTGTATTTGCCGTTTAGTGGAGCCGGCATTGCTGGGGCTGCTTGGCCGTCTGCCGGTGCTGATTGTGCGGTTGTCCGCCTTTATCGTCGCGGTCGCGATGATGGTCGACGCGTTGTGCTCGCTGGCGAGCTGGCGGCGTCTGTCCGATCAGCTGGAGCGCGTGCGCGCCGATCTTGCCGACCGCATCAACGAGTCGCTTGCCGATGCCTCGGACTCAATGCTCGAGCGCATTCCCGAATCGACGATTGACTCGGTGGCACAAACGCACATCCGTAGCCGTGCCGTTAACGCGTGGCTGGCCGAGCTGGGTGACGCCGCGCTCGATGCCCTGCGCGAGAAGGCTTCAATGCCGACGTTTATCGCGGATGGTGCTCGCGGCCTGGCACTTGCTGCCCGCCGTGTGGCCGATGCCGCGCCGAGCATGCCGCGTCCGTCGCTCAGTCGTCGCCTTGCCGGCAAGCGCATGAGCCGTCCGGTGCCAAGCGTGTCGCTCAGCCGCCGCGACCTACGCTTCTTTAACGCCTTCCCGCGTCTGCGCATCAATCGCTACGAAGGCGTCATTCGAGCAACTAATCTCCGCGACCGAGCCCGCGAGCTGTTCCGCCACTAGCCGAGACGGGCGCGCTCACGGCTTCCTTGCTCGCGTATTTCCCGTTCGTTTCGCGTCCGTTGCCGCGCCGTTTCCAAGATTGCGGCGCCGTTTCCATTCGACAACGCCGCGTTTAACAATGCCGTATCTGGTCTACACCAGTTGCCCCTCGGCCGCATTATGGGCGCCGACAACGTTCATGCGACCAAGGGAGAGCGAATGTACGATACGGGATCGACAACGTTTATGCTCATCTGCACCATGCTCGTGTTTTTAATGACACCGGGTCTGGCGTTTTTCTATGGCGGCCTGTCCAGGCGCAAAAATGTCATCAACACCATGCTCATGTGCTTTGGCGCCATTGGTCTGGTTGGTGTGCTGTGGATTGTTGCCGGCTGGTCTCTGGCCTATGGCGGCGACGGTTCGAGTCCGTTTATTGGAGGCCTTGACCAGCTGCTGTGCCTGCCGGTGCTCAACCAGGTGCTGCAGGCGGCTGAGGGCAATGCTGCGGACGGTGTCGTCTACCCTCAGATCATCAACATCGCCTTCCAGATGGCATTTGCCATGATCACGGCTGCTATCGTCACGGGCAGCCTGGCCGGCCGCGTTAAGTTCGGTGCCACGACGGCCTTCCTGGGTATTTGGCTGCTCGTGGTCTATGCGCCGCTCGCTCACATGGCTTGGGGCGGCGAGGGCTCCTTTATTGGCGATATCATCGGCGCGCTCGACTTTGCCGGCGGCGACGTGGTGCACATCTCGTCTGGTCTTACGGGCCTGATTCTCTGCTTAATGCTCGGCCGTCGTCGCGGCTTTGGCATGGTGAGCTACCGTCCGCATAACGTGCCGTTTGTGGCGCTGGGAGCCGGCCTGCTTTGGTTTGGCTGGTTTGGCTTTAACGGCGGCAGCGAGTTCAAGGCCGACGCCGTGGCGGCACTTGCCATCCTCAATACCGTGACGGCCAGCGCGGCGGGCATGGTCTCGTGGCTTGCCGTCGAGCGCGTGCACACAGGTCGCCCCACGCTGGTGGGCGCCAGCACCGGTCTGGTTGCGGGCCTTGTGGTGGTCACGCCGGGCGCGGGCTTTGTCGAGCCGTGGGCGGCGCTGGTCATGGGCCTGATCGTATCTCCCGTCTGCTACCTGGCCATCAGCCATCTTAAGACCAAATTTGGCTACGACGATGCGCTCGACGCGTTTGGCTGCCACGGCATCGGCGGCATCCTGGGCGGCGTGCTCACGGGGCTGTTCTGCGTGCCGGAGCTCTCGTGGACCGGTAAGGGCGGCCTGTTCTACACGGGCGATGTCTCGCTGCTCATCTCGCAGATTTTGGGCATTGTGGTGACGGTCGCTATTGTACTGGTGCTCGACTTGGTGATCGCCGCGGTGGTCAAGGCGCTGTTCCACGGCAGCCTGCGCGTGGACGAGGCCGACGAGGCGCTGGGCCTGGATGCGAGTCAGCACGGCGAGAGCGCCTACCCTTCGTTCTCCGGACTCGATTAGCAGCTTCCCCAAGCTCCGCACCTTGCCGTTCAATCGTCGCGCGGCTTCCCCAGGCACCCGACCTTGCCCCTCAAACCGTCGCTTGCGTACCGAAGTACGCGGCGCTCCTCTTTCGGGGCAATCTCGGGCACCTGGAAAACCCGCGTCATTGAATGACAATTCATTTCTTTATTAAAGAGAGGAATTCACTATGAAGAAGATTACGGCGATCGTTCGTGCCGAGAAGCTTGAGGTTCTTAAGGACGCGCTGTTTGCTGCTGATGTTCGCGGTATGACTATCAACCAGGTGCAGGGCTGCGGTGCGCAACATGGCTGGAAGGAATACGTGCGCGGCAACGAGTTGCTTGTCAACACGATCCCTAAGGTACAGTTCACCCTCATCTGCGCCGATGAACATGTCGACGGAATTGTCGACATCATCTGCAACGCTGCTCGCACCGGAGCCGTCGGCGACGGCAAGATCTGGGTCGAGCCGGTCGAAGAAGTTATCCGCATTCGTACCGGCGAACACGGCCCCGCCGCGGTGTAGGACAATCTTTCGCCTGACGGGCGTGCCTCTCTTGGGGCGCGCCCGTTCTCGTCTACAATATCGTGCAGACGAAGGAGAGGCATGCCCATGATCAAGATGTTTGCGAGTGACTTAGACGGAACGCTGCTGAATGCCCTACACGAGGCCGACGGAACCATCCGCCGCGCCATTCGCGAGCTGACCGAAGCCGGGCTGCATGTGGTTCCCGCGACCGGACGCTCGACGCTGCCGATCGGCGAGCATGGCTTCACAGGTCTGGCACTCGACGCCTGCTGCTCCAACGGATCCATCGTGCGCGACAGCCATGGTGAGGTGCTCAAGACCTGGACCATCGACCCGCAGGTTACCGAGGAGCTGCTCAAAGCGTTCCCGGACATTTGCTTCGACTGCTCCACGCCCGACGGCATGTTCTCGAGCGGTTCGTTCGAGATGCACCAGGCGGGCTTTAAAAAGGACAGTCCTATCAAGCGCATCGTGATGCGCGGCATGCGTGCACGTGGCGGGTATCACGAGGAACAGTATTTCGACCAGTCGATCGGTGACATCCTGCGTCATGACGTGTGCAAAATCAACTGCCGCGTGACCTCGCCCGAGCTGGAGCGCGACCTTAAGGCATATTTGGCTGAGCGATCGGACCGCGTGGTCAACGCGCCGTTCGATCCGGTGATGTTCGAGATCACGGACGTGGCGTGCAACAAGGGCGAGAGCGTGGCGTGGCTGGCGGGCTACTACGGTATTGCCGAGGACGAGGTCGCGGTCTACGGCGACGGCGGCAACGATATCGCCATGCTCAAGCGTTTCCGTCACAGCTACGCGACCAAAAACGGCAGTGACGCGGCCAAGGCCGCCGCGAGCGTGACCATCGGCAGTTGCATGGTCCACGCCGTTCCCAAGCATATGCTCGCCACCATGCGCAAGCAAAACTCCCGCACCGTCATCGAATAATGTGACAAAGGGACTGCCCTTCGTCACATCCTAAATATTGCCTTTACGTGTTGATGCACACGGTGTGCAATAATACTCGCACTGTGCAATAGCGCACAGGCTGAGTAACAAGGAGGACGCTTGTCCCAGCTCGAGAAATGCGATCGCCGGTCCCTTCGCTCGCAGCGTGCCCTTCGCCAGGCGCTTGCCAGCGAGCTTGCCGAAAGCGGCGACTTTTCGCGCATTAACGTCGCGTCGCTCACCGAGCGCGCCGGTCTTACACGCCGCACGTTCTATTCGCACTACCGCGATATTCCCGACTTTATCAATCAAATCGAGGACGGCTTGCTGGCCGAGATCCGTGAGCGCATTGAGCTCATCACTGCAGCTCAGCTGCCTGATCTCTATCACAATATCGATGAGCTCGAGCCGGCGCCCGGTTCGGTTGAGCTGCTGCGTTATCTTGCGGCCAACCGCGACTTAATCGGTGCGCTGCTGGGTCCGGGCGGCGACCAGGCCTTCATTAAAAGGATCATCGACACCGCTCGTGAGGCTGTGGTGCCGCGTGCGCAGACGGGCATTTTGGGCCTGGCGCTGGGTACGTTCTTTGACTACTACGTCACCTACGTCGTGAGTGCCGAGGTCGGCATGATTCAGCGCTGGTTTGAGCGTGGGCTCACCGAATCGCCCGAGGCCATGGCGCGCATTATGACGGTGCTCGCTTTTGTGCGCCCTGGTGACCTGTATGGCCAACCCATCGATATCAACGTGCCGGAATATGGCATGAAGCTATTGAACTTGCAGCTCGAGGACGCGGCCGACACCGTCGCAACCGTCGAGTCCAACAACTAAGAGGAGAGACAGATGAGCAAACTCGTCGAGGGCATTAAGGACCGTATGGTTGCTGCCGCACGCGAGGCCGCGCCCGCCGTGGTGGACGCCGCGCAGAAGGCCGCGACCGCGGCTGCCGAGAAAGTTGCCGAGGCAGTTGCCGATGCCAAGAACGCAGCAGGGGAGACGTCCGTCGCTAGCGAGCTCGCCACCGCCGCTGAGTCCGTGGCCGCCGCCCACGCCCCCGAAGGCGCGATCTTCAACCCCGAGAACGCTCGTGGCAACCTGCACCTGGGCATCGACGTGGGCTCCACTACCGTCAAGCTCGCTGTGCTCAACGACGACAACCAGATCGTCTACGCCAAGTACCAGCGCCACCACACCGACGTCCGCGCCTGCGCCCGCGACCTGTTCGAGGGTGCCGCGACCGTGCTGCCGACGGCCCAGATGACCTGCGCCATTACCGGCTCGGGCGGCCTGCTGCTGTCCCAGTGGCTCGACCTGGAGTTTGTCCAGGAGGTCATCGCCAGCAAGCGTGCCGTCGAGACCCTCATTCCGGCCACCGATGTCGCCATCGAGCTGGGCGGCGAGGACGCCAAGATCATCTACTTTGACAACGGCATCGAGCAGCGCATGAACGGTACCTGCGCCGGCGGTACAGGCGCGTTCATCGACCAGATGGCAACCCTGCTGCACACCGATGCCAGCGGCCTTAACGAACTCGCGGCCAACGCCACCACCATCTATCCCATCGCTAGCCGCTGCGGCGTCTTTGCCAAGACCGACGTCCAGCCGCTGCTCAACGAAGGCGCCCGTCCCGAGGACGTCGCCGCTTCCATCTTCCAGGCCGTCGTGACCCAGACCATCTCGGGTCTGGCGTGCGGCCGTCCCATCCGCGGTAACGTCGCCTTCTTGGGCGGCCCGCTGCAGTATCTCTCCGAGCTGCGCCATCGCTTCTACCTCACGCTCAACCTGGACGAGGAGCACCGCATTGTGCCCCAAAACGCCCACCTGTTTGTGGCGAGCGGCGCCGCCATGGCGCATGAGTCCAACAAGCTCAGCACGTTCCCGCAGCTCATCGAGGCTATCGATGCCCTGGGTGACACACAGGGTGCCGAGGTCGAGCGTCTGGACCCGCTCTTTGCCACCGACGAGGACTTTGCCGAGTTCAAGACCCGCCACGACCAGGAAGTCGTTCCCAAGGGCAAGCTCGACGGCTACACCGGCCGCGTGTTCATTGGCATCGACGCCGGTTCCACCACCATGAAGGCCGCGCTCGTGGGCGAGGACGGCCAGCTGCTGCACACCTGGTACGGTAACAACAACGGCGACATCCTTGGCACGGCCAAGGTCATCATGGCCGATTTCTACAACCACATCCCCGCCGGCTGCACCATCGGCCACGTGACCACCACGGGCTACGGCGAGGCGCTGCTCATCGAGGCCCTCAAGGCCGACTCCGGCGAGATTGAGACCGTCGCGCACCTGCGCGGCGCCAAGGCATTCCTGCCCGGCGTCGAGTTCATCCTGGACATCGGCGGTCAGGACATGAAGTGCCTGCGCGTCAAGGACGGTGTTATCGAGCACATCATGCTCAACGAGGCCTGCTCGTCGGGCTGCGGCAGCTTTATCGAGAGTTTTGCCGTCTCTATGAACATGGACGTGCGCGCGTTCGCCGATGCCGCTATCCATGCCAAGGCCCCCGTCGACCTGGGTAGCCGCTGCACGGTCTTTATGAACTCGCGCGTCAAGCAGGCGCAAAAGGAAGGCGCCACGGTGGGCGACATCGCGGCCGGCCTGTCCTATTCCGTCATCAAGAATGCCCTGTTCAAGGTCATTAAGCTGCGCGACCCCAAGGAGATCGGCAGCCAGGTGATCGTCCAGGGCGGCACCTTTATGTCCGACGCCACGCTTCGCGCATTTGAGCAGCTCACCGGCGTTCATGCCGTGCGTCCCGACATCGCCGGCTGCATGGGAGCCTATGGTGCGGCCCTGCTCGCTCGCGATCGCGCCGGCGCCGATGGCACCTCGACCATCCTTTCAGCCGAGGACATCGCGCACCTCACCGTGACGCAAAAGCATGTCCGCTGCGGCCGTTGCTCCAACAACTGCCAGCTCACCGTCAACGACTTTGGCGGCGGCAGACGCTTCATTACCGGCAACCGCTGCGAGAAGGGCGCCGGCCACAAAAAGCAGAAGACCGAGGCCCCCAACCTCTTCAAAAAGAAAAACGAGCTCCTCTTTAACCGCGAGGTCCTGAGTCCCGACGAGGCCCCGCGCGGCACCGTGGGTATCCCGCGCGCACTCAACATGTACGAGAACTACCCCTTCTGGCACGCGTTCTTTACACGCCTGGGCTTTAGCGTGCAGCTGTCCGACCAGTCGAGCAAGAAGACCTACCAGGCGGGCATCGAGTCCATGCCGTCCGAGAGCGTGTGCTATCCGGCCAAGATGAGCCACGGCCACGTGATGAACCTCATCGACCGTGACGTCGACTTCATTTGGATGCCGTGCGTGCGCTGGGAGCGCAAGGAGGATCCGACGGCTGGCAACTGCTATAACTGCCCCATCGTCATGAGCTACCCCACGGCGCTGGCGCTCAATATCGACGAGATTCGCGAGCAGAACATCGAGTTCCTGTACCCGTTTGTGCCGTATCACGATAAGACCGAGCTTAAGCGCCGTCTGTACCAGGTGCTCGCCGTCGACCGTGTGGCCGATGCTGAGGCCGGTCGCGGTCGCGTGCGTGGACCCAAGATCACGCGCTCCGAGGTCGATGCCGCCGTCAACGCTGCCTTTGAGGCCGATGCGCGCTTCCACGAGGATATCCAGACCATGGGCGAGGAGGCTCTTAAGTGGGTCGAGGACCACGGCGGCCACGGCATCGTACTCGCCGGCCGCCCCTACCATAACGACCCCGAGATCAACCACGCCCTGCCCGAGCTTATCTCGAGCTTTGGCTTTGCGGTCTTTACCGAGGATTCGCTTGCGCACCTGGTGAAGCCCGAGCGTCCCATCCGCGTCGTCGACCAGTGGATGTACCACAGCCGCCTGTACGCCGTCGCCCGTTTTGTGACGATGCGCAACGACCTGGACCTGATTCAGCTCAACTCCTTCGGCTGCGGCTTGGACGCCCTGACCACCGACCAGGTGCAGGAGATTCTGGAAGCCAGCGGCAAGATCTATACCGTGCTCAAGATTGACGAGGTGTCCAACCTGGGTGCCGCGCGCATCCGCATCCGCTCGCTCATGGCTGCGCTTAAGGACCAGGAGGCTGAGCGCTTGGCTGAGGCAACGGCCGCGGGCGAGGCCTACGAGCAGGGCGATGCCGCGCCGGTGGCGCCCTCCACGGATGCCCCCGCGTTCGCGAGCCGCAAGTACACGTTCGAGGCGCAGCGCGAGAGTGCTTCGACCGCGTGGCCCAAGGTGCCCTTTACCGAGCAGATGCGCGAGGAGGGCTACACCATCCTGTGCCCGCAGATGGCGCCGATCCACTTTGATCTGGTCAAAGAGGTGTTCCGTGGTGCCGGCTACAACTTGGAGCTGCTGCCCTCGACTGACCACGATGCCGTCGAGGCCGGCCTGCGCTACGTGAACAATGACATTTGCTACCCGTCGATCCTGGTGACGGGCCAGATTATGGAGGCCATCGAGAGCGGTCGGTACGACCTGTCCAAGACGGCCGTGGTTATCAGCCAGACCGGCGGCGGCTGCCGTGCCACCAACTACATCGCACTCATCCGCAAGGCTCTGCGTGAGAGCGGCCACCCCGAGATTCCGGTGATCTCGCTTTCGGCCGTGGCGCTCGGCGAGGACAACCCTGGCTTTAAGATTACGCCGGCTCTGCTCAAGCAGGCGGTCTACGCGGTGCTCTTTGGCGACGTGATGATGCAGATGCTCTACCGCTGTCGCCCGTACGAGGCAACGTCCGGTGCCGCCAATGCGCTCTACGAGGAGTACATGGCGCGCGCCCGCAAGCTGGCGCCCAAGTTCAACCGTCACAACTACACCAAGCTGTGCCGCGAGGCCATCCGCGCGTTCGACACCATGCCGCTCGTGGGCGAGGGTACCAAGCCGCGCGTGGGCGTGGTTGGCGAGATCCTGGTCAAGTTCCACCCTACGGCCAACAACCACGTGGTCGATGTCATCGAGCGCGAGGGCTGCGAGGCCGTAGTGCCGGGCCTGCTCGACTTCTTCCTGTACTCCATGAGCAACGCCGAGCTGCAGAAGGACGAGCTGGGAAGCTCTGCCACTACACGCGCGGGCATGCAAGCGCTTATTAAGCTCGTGGACTGGATGCGCACGCCGGTGGAGGAGATGCTCGAAAAGTCTCGCCGCTTTGAGGCGCCCGAGCGCATCGGCACCATGGCCGACAAGGCCCGCACGGTGCTTTCGGTGTGCAACAACATGGGCGAGGGCTGGCTGCTCACGGCCGAGATGCTCGACCTGATCGATCACGGTGCGCCCAACATCATCTGCACGCAGCCCTTCGCGTGCCTGCCCAACCACGTGGTGGGCAAGGCCGTGATTAAGGAGCTACGCCGCCAGCACCCCGAGAGCAACATCGTCGCGGTGGACTATGATCCCGGTGCGTCCGAGGTCAACCAGCTCAACCGCATTAAGCTCATGATTAGCGTGGCCAAGGAAAACATGCGCGCCGGTAAAGGCTTTAAGCTCGAGAAGGTGGCGCCGCTCGCGATGGACGAGGTCACCGGCCAGATGCGTGCCCACGATGGCTGTGTGAGCTGCGGCTCGGTCGACGAGAGTGCCGTGGCGTCGGTCGCTGAGCGCCTGGGACGCAGCATTAAGAAGTAACTGGCCTGCTTTGGGCTAGATATGAGACAAACGGGTGGTAGCCGTACCGGCTACCGCCCGTTTTTGCTGGACATATGTTGCGTAAATCGTTTTGTCGCAGCCTTCTGTGCACTCGAATTTCGGAAGTGCGGGAAAAAACGCGAACCTCCTGAGCACACCACCTTTTTAGACTCTCACGACCTGCACTGATAATTGTTCTCGGGGGAAGCGGGCACTGCGGGGCGCGGCAACGG
>CATXXC010000027.1 GCA_958403385.1 uncultured Collinsella sp. | reverse complement strand
TCATCGTCCGTCACCCCTTCTTTTTGTACCCGCAGTCGCAGTAGGGTCCGCCGGAGGCAAGGGTATACTGCCGCACAAAATTTGTCACACCTCCCGCTTCGCTCATGGTGTAGTCCAGATGGCACAAAGCGGGGGTCAGGTCGTACAGCCCCAGCTCCTTCATCAGCACACAGATGCCGCACTTGGTAAAGCGCCCCTCGTAGCCACTGCCATCCGGGTATTCGTAAAACTCCATGTTCCACGAGTATGGGTTGCGGTCGGCGGCTTTCAGAGCGGAAGTGGCTTTCATAGAAGCTATGTCCTTTGCGGTAAACTTGCTTTTTCCGCTCTTGCTACAGAACCACTGCATGGGTGCTGTCATCATGGATCTCGCATAGTAATCCGTCAGCCTGTCCACCTTCGGGCGCTGCGGCATGGAGAGAATGAACGCCCCAATCATGGCGCAGTTGACCAGATTCATTTTGAAGCGGTCAGCCTTTTCAAACTCCGGCAGCCTGCGGATGATCTGCCGGTATTGCGGCTTCGCCTGTTTCGTGATGGTTTTCGCAGTGGCTACATCATAGCCCAGCACCGCGGTCAGCTGCTTTTGAAAGGAACCGGCAAACAGCACCCACATTCCAAAGGGCATTCCTGCGTATTTCATTGTCTGTTTCCAAATCCGATCTTCACGATCTGCATTTTCATCCCGTAGTCCCCAACCCTTGCAAGGAACCGGAAAAAGCCGCTGACGGAAGGGTCTCTCAAATCGTTGTAACCCAGCATATAGCCGCGACTTGTGACCTGCAGACGACTGTCCCATGTGCCGATTTCCTTGGCGGCATCAGAAACCGCAAAATATGCCCCCACATCCTTGATCTTCGCAGTCCTGAGCCACGTTTTAGCGATCATCTTCACCGCCGTCCGATTGGCAGCATCAAAGACCAGCACCCCGCCGGGGAAAGCATCCGCCATCCCCCGCACCAGTTCCCGGACCTGCTGGGTCAGAAAGTAATAGAACACCCCGGAGGCAAAGAACACCGCCCCGCCGGAGGCATCGATCTTGTCAAACCATGTGGTGTCTTTCAGGTCGCAGGGGATGTTCTGCTCTCGCTCCCCGGTGGGTAGCAGCTGCTCCCGCAAGGCAACCACATCCGGGAAGTCCAGATTGTAGATCTTGCATCTACCGTTGTCGCAGGTTCTGCCGGTGTTGTCCAGCCCGCAGCCCAGATTGACCACCGCCGCATTGGGGTGGCCTTTCAGGTAATCCCGCACCTCGAAAGCAAGGTCACCCTGCCGCATAGCCACCTCCAGCGCACCAAAGCGCTGCATCAGGCCGCGGGAGTTTTTCTCTGCCTCTGAAAAGTCGTAGTCGATCTGGCCGAGCAGACGAACCGCTGTTTCATCCCTGTAAAGGTTCGGGTACAGCTCCGTACACAGCTTCCGGGAATACAGCGGGAGGATCAGCGTCTCCTGCACGGTGTTTTTCTCAATTTTACATTTCATAGGTTTCTTCCTCAGTGAATAAAAACTGTCATAATTGCCGCCAGCATAGCCGCTATGACCGTCATGCCTATCGCCATGTGCAGGATGGATGCAAAAATACCCGTGCTTGATGCCCCTACTTCCGCGCCGTGACGCAGAGCCACTTTTTCTTTTTGCGTATCTGCACCTCGTGAAAACCCGCCTGCTCCAGACATGCCTTTAATTCAATGTCCTTGTAGATGGTCATGCCGCCGATGATCTGCGTCCACCTCTCGTCCTTGTCCGTATCGCCATTGCTCTCGTTGCAGATGAGAATTGTCCCGCCTGGCTTCAGCGTCCGCCAGACCTCACGGAAGCATCGGGGCAAATCAGGCCAAAAATAGACGGTCTCAAAGGCCGTGGCGGCATCGAAGTAGCTATCCTCAAACACCATATCCGCCACACTGCCTTGCAGAACGGCGCAACGCCCCTCCTGAATTGCAGTCCGGTTGAGCTTTCTAGTCTTCTCCACGCTGACGGGCGAATAGTCGATGCCCTTGACGACGCCATGCGGGCATTTTTCCAGCAGCCGTTTTATGTTCGCCCCGCCGCCGCAGCCGCAATCCAGCACCTTGGCATTTGGCGCAAGTCGTAGAAATCGAAGTCCCCACCGCGCCACAGGGCTGTGGCCCAGGTTCATCATGGCAACCATAAGTTTTCCGCCGAGGCCCACGGGCTTGCGGGTGTTTTCAAAGAACGACATCTGGCCCCTCCGATTTCGTGCATTCCGCATAGGTCAACGGGAACGAGGCCTTCAGCGCCGCGCTTTTCCGCACCGCCCAGCCGTTTTGACGCAGGAAACGCAGGTATTCCTCGCTTGTCCACCTGCTGTGGAGGGGGAATCCCGCCATACTCATGAAAAAGGCTTTTGCCTTGCCGGAAACCGAGTTCCCCGCGTGGGTGAAGGTTGGCGCGATGAGCACGCCGTCGTCCTTCAGTACCCGCCTGATTTCTTGCAGTGCCTTTTCCGGATGCGGCACTATGTGAAGCGCGTTGGACGCGATCACCACTTCGAAGGACTTCTGTGCATAGGGCAGGCGGAACATATCTTGTACGGAAAAGTGCAGCTTTGCGGATTGATTGTCCCGCTTTGCTTCAAGGATCATCTGTGCAGAAGCGTCCGTAGCCTCGATGTGCACCGCCGCATCCACGATGCTCTTTGCGATAAGCCCCGTGCCGGTGGCAACCTCCAGTACGGTTTTTGCTTTCACCACCGGCCTGATCAGCTCATACATCTTCTCATACGCCGCCTGGTCCTTTCGCATGAAACGGTCGTACCGGCCGGCATTCTTGTCCCAGAAGCCCCTGCGTTCGTGCATGGCTATCGCCCCCAAATAGTTAGAGCTATCTAACTATAACACGCGAATCATGCAGTAAGTTAAGGCCAACCTTGTTCTCTTGGCTAAGACGCATCTCTTCGGTTTTTGCCTATAACGGCGCGAGTCAGATACTAGGCTGGAGCTGAAGAAGGAGCTTGGCGGACAGGTAGGTCGATACTGGTTCCCAAAACGGTGATCCAGCCAATTACACCAGGGCTCTAGTCGTACAGGTAAACCCAATCCATGACGGGAAATAGGTCCCTTTCTCTAGCTCGACGTCTTTCGCGGGCGACGGGTTAATGTGGCTAGCGGGATTCCCTGCACGAAGCCGTTGTCGTCGCCTCCAGGCGCGGTTCACTCGGCAAGATGGGCGACTACGAGGCCGTGCTCGGCGAGGTCAGAAGATCCGATATGATGCGGGGCATCTGGTCCTCTTGCGTCTCGGCATCACCCTATGCGGAAGGCGCCGATTTCGAAGAGGCGGTCGATTCGGCCATCGAGCTCGCAAGGCTTTCGGAGCTTGACGATTTGGACTGATGGAGGCGAGAAGTCCCTCACCGCGCCAATACCAGACGATTGCGCTATAGGCATCTCTCCGACCCTTTGAATCACCCCTTTTCAAGCCACTCGCTACGAACCCCGACGGAAACCCGGGGATTGATTAAAGAGGCGACCTGCGGTTTCGCGAATCAATTTAGTCATTCCTGAAATCGCGAATCAGGGACCTGATTCGCTCAAATTGCGCACGAATCAGCCCTTAGGCGATACGATGCGCCCTTCATCGCTGCCGGCATGACGCGACTGGGGCTTACCCCCCGACGCATCCTTGCGCATATTGCCCTCTCGGTTTTGAAACTTTAAAAAATTCAAGTTTCAAAACCGAGAAGGAGTGGATGATGGCTTGGGTAGACCGCAATACGTACATGGAGCGGCTTTGGGCGCTCGAGGGCACCCGGGACATCAGGGTGATCGCGGGGATGCGTCGCTCCGGCAAGTCCGAGCTCATGAAGGCGCTCTCCGCCTCCGTTGCTCGGAAGGACCCATCCTCCAACAACGTCTACATAGACCTTTTGGATCTCGACAACGAGCCGCTGTTCGAGTGCCACGCACTGCATCGCGAAATCATAGAGAGGCACAAAGAGGGCGCCCGCAACCGCCTCTTCATCGACGAGGTGCAGCTGTGCGAGGGTTTCGAGAAGGCAATCAACAGCATTCACGCGCGTGACGGATGGGATATCTACCTCACGGGATCGAACGCGTTCCTCCTGAGTTCGGACCTGGCGACCCTGTTCACAGGGCGCCACAGGGAGGTGCACATCCTTCCCTTCAGCTTCGGCGAATACCGCTCCTACTTCGACGAGCAGGGGGTCGTCGACGACGACTTCGACGGGTTCATCAGGCGCGGCGGGCTCGCCGGGTCCTACGATTACGATGACATCTCGGAGTCGTACGGCTACATCCGCGACGTCTACAAGACCATCCTCACGCGCGACCTCGTCCAGAAGTTCTCGCTGCCCGACTTCACCGTGCTGGAGAGGCTGGCCGAGTACATGATGGACAATTCCGGCAACCTCAACTCGCCCAGCAACATCGCCAACGTCCTCGACGCCAACAGGGTCCCCACCAACCACGTCACCGTCGGGCGCTACATCTCCTACCTCCGCGACGCATTCGTCTTCTATGAGGCGAGGCGCTACGACATCAAGGGGAAGAAGTACCTGAGCACGCAGGCGAAGCATTACGTCTGCGACTCGGGAATGCGCTATGCGGTCCTGGGGACGCGCAACATGGACTGGGGCCGCATGTACGAGAACGCAGTCTTCCTCGAGCTGATGAGGCGGGGCTACGAGACCTACGTCGGGAAGCTGTACCAAAAGGAGGTCGACTTCGTCGCGAAGAGGGGGCCGGAGCTCGTCTACATCCAGGTGAGTGACGACATCAGCTCCGAATCGACGCTCGAGAGAGCTCGCGCCGCTTCTGTACGTCAGGGATGCGTTCCCGAAGGTTCTCATCGCCCGCACGAGGCATGAGCCCTATACCCGGGAGGACGTGCTCGTGCTGGACCTCGCGAGGTGGCTGCTCGGCGAGCAGGGGTTCTGAGCGTCTTGCGGGTGTATCGCTTGATAGGGCACGCATGGCCGTTCGTGCCCGCACGGGAAACGCCGTCGCCGTATGGGTGGCCAGTCGCATCCGATAGGCCTTTTGTTAAACAGGTCTATTGAGCGCGCACGAAGCGATCGCGCCAACAACGAAGCTCCAACCTGCTCGCCAACTCATGGGCAAGCCACCCGAGACTACTCATTTCCCCTACTAGCAACGAAGACCTGCGACCTGGGGTTTTGCGAGCGGTGCGCAAGCCACCCGCGTTAATTCACTTGCGATTGCAGCTGGCGGCTTGCAGACTAAGGGGCACTTGAGTTTCAAAACGGACGTTTTCGTCGATATCGAGCCTCTAAAAGCTGCCCGCTGTGCGCCTTGGGACAAAAACGAAAACTCAACGCCCTGAGTTTAAGATGAGTTTTTGAAGCTGTCCCAGCTTCTGTCCCCGAAGCCGATGGGATGCGACGTTGCGTCACGCGGCGGTACACGTTACGCAACGATGCCGAAGGTTGAGTGCAACTGGAGTGACGAGACGGCAAAACTATAACCACCGAGTGGGAATAGGGTTTTAGCCCATTTCATCTAGTCTCATCCTGCACGTCTAGTCGCGGTGGTTAGCAACTAATAGCCTGTATTGGATAAAGTCACCGGACTTTTGGGGAGTGACAATCGAGAATTTGCCCCGTGATCTTCGGATTTCGGGGATTATTTTATGGGTGTTAACCTGCGGAAATACTCTTCACTCCAACGTGCTGGGGTGACGCGTTGCGACTCGTTGCTACGAGAAGCGACTAGATGCCAAAACATGCCAAAGCGAGAAGAGTATTTTCATCGCGTTTTTTAGCCGCATGCCCGTTTTGAGCTGAGTCATGTAGTCACCCCGCTTTTTCAGCCCTCCATTTTGCAAAACCGCAGGTAGGAGTGAAGAGTGACAAATCGTGAAAATCCGCGATTCCCGGCGATTTCGGGCCGTTTTCGGGTCCATTGGAGAGCCGTTCGTCACTCTCGACACTGTGTGCAATAGGCGATTTCGGGGCCTATTTTCGGCCCTGAAAACCGGCAATAGTAATGCGAGAGTGACGATTCCTCTGCAATCGTTGCAACATTCAATTGCGGTTGTACATCCATGTTTAATTTCTGCGGATGTCAAGCATGGCGTTCAGGGGGAATGTGTCTCGCCATTTGAAGTCCTAGGGCTGTTGTTTAATGCAATTCGCGAAGACATTCAGGAAGCAATTCGCGAATAGCTTCCTGAATGAGTGAATGCTTCCTGAATCATGGTAAAATTTCAACAGAATAAGAACCCTAAATTGAAGTGAGTAATTCGCATGGAAGCCGAACTGATATTAGAGACAATCGCCCAGGGCGAATCTGCGTCAGTTGAATTTAAGAGGTGCGGAGCACAACCCGAGCAGGATACCTTTGAGACCATCTGTGCGTTTGCCAACCACATGGGCGGCAACGTCTACCTTGGTGTGGAAGACAACGGGAACGTTAACGGCGTTGCAGAAGGCGCGGCAACAGACATACAGCGCAATATTGCAAACGTCGCGCGCAACCCCAAGCTGTTCGGCCCCGCCGTGATGCTCGAAACCGAGACGGTCTTCGTAAACGGCAAGACCGTCGTCCGCATCTGGGTTCCCATGAGCCCTGACGTTCACCGCTATAAAGGCGTCGTGTACGACCGCATCGCCGATGCCGATGTGAAGGTTAGCGCCAGCAGCCAGATTTCGGCCATGTACATTCGCAAGAGCAATCTCGAGACTGAGCGGCGAATCTTTCCATATTTGACGCTAAACGATCTGCATGCAGAGCTTATCGACCGTGCAAGGCAGATGGCCACGGCACGGCGGCCGGGACATCCCTGGGCAGGGTTGGATGACGAGCAGCTCTTGCGGAGTGCCCAGCTTCTGATCAAGGACTACTCAACAGGACAGGAAGGCCTTACCCTAGCCGCTGGTCTACTTTTCGGTAGCGATGAGACGATTGGCTCGCTCTGCCCCACCTACAAGACCGACGCCGTGGTCAGGCTGCGCGACGAGGATCGCTACGACGACCGCCTAACGGTGAAGACCAACCTCATCGATGCGTACGACGCCCTCATGGGGTTCTGCGAGCGCAACCTTCTTGATCCCTTTGTCCTCGAGGGTGATATCAGGGTAAGTGTGCGAGGCATCGTGTGCCGTGAGCTCATCTCGAACATGCTCATTCACCGGGAGTTCACGAGTCCCTATCCTGCAAAGCTGGAGATTGACCGTGCAGGGTTGCACACCCAGAACGCCAGCAGGACGTTCTTTGAGGGGAATATCACGCTCAATGACTTTAGCCCGATGCCGAAGAACCCCTCGATCGCCAATGTCTTCACCCAAATAGGCCTTGCAGAGGAGTTGGGTAGCGGCACGCGCAACCTTTTCAAGTACTCACGGAGCTTCATGGGCGGGGACCCGACTCTTATGGACGGCAATGTTTTCCGCGCGACAGTTCCAGACGTAAATGGAGTTTTGTTCACCGAAGCGACAACTGTCGAGCGACTGGGAGACATTGACCAAGCCATACTGGAGCTCGCGGCATCGCGGTGCAGCTTCACACTTGCGGAGGCAGCTGAGGTAGCCGGAGTTTCCAAGCGCAGCGTCAGTGCTCACATATCCGCGCTCATAGAAGCAGGCAAATTGGTTGGAGAAGGTTCGACGAGGAATCGCGAGTTTCGGAAAGCTTAACCCTGCCATCTGTGTGATGTTAGGGTTCAGTTGAGGACTTGGTAATTCTTGGCGGTTGAAGAATGAGACGGGATATGGAGCACCGCGTACATGAATCGATTGGCAATCTTCCAACAGTCAAGAAGCTACGACGAGAAGCGTCGGCTTTTGATGCTCTCGGCTGGTTGTTGAGGAATGAGGATACTAGAAAAACCGCGCGTGATATCACTGAAGAGCTTGACGGACTCGTTTCTCTTGTCGATAACTTTTATCGTTTGCTTGGCCCCAGGAACTGGGTCTTTTCTGATGCCCTTGATTTGGACAGGATGCGCAAAGTTGTCGCACAACCTACACCTGAAGAGGCGGAGCGCGAGCTCATCGAATATCTCAAGGAGAAGGATGCGCTTCACTGGATGATCATCAGGCTGAACCGTTTTCCTGACATGCGATCTCGCATCCCACTTTTGGAAAAGGCGGAGAGAGACTATCTCGAAGGGCGCTACTACAGCTCGGTTCTCGTAACAGTTTCCATGATGGACGGATTTGTAAACGACGCCTTCAAGTCCGAAAGGAAGGGGCTTCACGCAAGGGAAGCAGAGGAGCTTCACTCTAACGATTGCGTCGCTACCGTGTGGGATGGTTTGCCTTCCGTTCAAAAGATATTTACAAGGTCTATATCTGCGAGGGAGGACAAGCCCGTCTACGAGGTCTACCGCAACGGCATAATGCACGGGATGATTACTGACTACGACAACGATGCAGTCGCCTCGAAGGCATGGTGCATGCTGTTCGCCGTGGGAGACTGGGTCGATTCAGTAACCAGGGAGCAAAAAGAGGACGAAGGCAATCGCCAGAGCTTGGGCGAGACACTCAGATACCTCTCCGAGATACGAGAGCGCAACGCAGAGAATGACATAAAGCTGAATGCTTGGAAGAAGCATCAAGTGAATCTCGAGCATCCTATCAGCCCAGACGATGAGGTCCTAAGAAGCTGCAACGACTTCTTGGCGACATGGAAGGCGAAAAACTACGGAGCCTTGGGGTCTTTTTTTCCAAACACCGCGGGTATGACGCCCGGCAAGCTTGCAGGTCAAGCGAGGGAGCTTTACTCACCCCATCCAATCGAAGAATACGAGATCGAGGAGATAGATAGGCCTGCTGCTGCGATTGCTCTTGCAAGGATAAACCTCCGTTTTCAAAACAAAACATGGACTGCACTTATTCGTCTTTGTCGATTCAACGGAGCTGACCCAGCAGCAGAGTGGGAGCCGGGTGCATGGAAAGTGAATGGATACGGAGTCGATCCATTCATCGATATCAGGGAAACGGGGCCCACAAAGTAGATTCTGTCTACCTAGTTACGTGGCACCACAATGCGATTTGCCTACAAAAGACATAAGCGCAGTTCTGCTGTCACCAAACTAGAACCTAGTCTTTGTGGCATTAAGTGTAATTAATCGTTTTCATCCACGAATCTAGGGTCGAGGTAATCTTTTCTAACTGTTGATAATATTTATCTTGAGTTATGCCCAATAGGTCGAAAATGATGTGCCTATAAACTAGGCTGAGCTTGTTGATATAGAGGACGCAATCTTTTCCATCGAACTGTAGATGTTGCTGTTCGCGTTTGATATGCATAATGCGATGCCTATTTTCTTTGAGCTTAAGAAGTAATAGGTCCAGATTGGGTTCATTATCGAAAACCGGTGACCCGTATTGGTCAGCAAGCGCCTTAAGGCAATCTAACAGCAATGTCCCCCTCTTACCTGGGTGCAAATCCTCATATAAACCCTTTTGCTCCTTCAGGATTTCTACCATAGGTTCGGCAAGTTCGGTTAAAAATGCCAGCGGGACATCCATCGGCATGCCGTTATCTGAAACGGCGTATAGGTACATTTGGTTAATGATGTCGAGTTCATCGAGAAGCTTAAGCCATCGTCCGAAAAGTTCGCTTGTCAGAACATCTTGAAATTCTATTAGTTTGATATCGTCAATTTGCAGGTAATCTGCAGAGTCAAAATATTTCAAACGTTTCCGAAGAGCCTCTTTGCGTGCCTTCTCTGCTTCAAAGCCAGACTCAAAAGACTCATTTAGGTTGTCTGTGAATTTCAGGTCGACCAACGGGATAAATCTGCCATCGAATAGCATAAGCAGCCGCTCTAATTGATAGAGCGGACCTAATAGACGGCTCCAATACACGAGCTCTGAAGCGACAATTCGGATGGTGCGTTTAGGTCCTTGTGAAATGCTGATGTCGCAACGTACTTCTGTGTCAGCTTTTGGCATACGCGAATCAGATGATTCGGTAATAATTGAGTTGAGCGTTAAAGGCCCTATTGGACCGGATAGGACACCCTTATCTCGTGAATACGTTGCTTCTACCTCAGAGAACATAAACTCGTGCTCCATTCCTACCTTGCCTTTCAACGAAACGATCTAGGTATCTTATATTCTTAATTTGCTAAGTTTAATTGTGCTCTCTTCAAGTAGAGTGGCTCTCTGCTCTCAATGAATGTATACGCAGATGTCGTTAGACTCAGGGTGAGGCTAGGATTGCTGGGGAGGATGTGCGCAACTAAAGCCATGGCAACTGATAGCCCCCTTGTAGTCACTAGACATATGAGGATTTGCATTTTCCCAGCTCAACGCTGTCGCTCTTCGCTCAGAATCGTCACTCTTGGCTCGGGGAGCGCTCCACCTCGTCGGCGACGCTTTCGCCCATGTAGTCAGTTGTGCGCAATCGAACTCTGTTTCCGCAGGTCATACATGTCACTCTTCGGTCGGGCGAAAATACTCTCCCCAAGTGACTACAGAGCGTGTAGTCACCGCCGACTACATGGTGACTACACGGTTTTCGAGATAGGAGAGTAGAGGAAGTCCCAGCTCACCTGCCCTGCTGACTACATGAAAACGGGCAATGCAACGATTGAGTTGGAGTAGAATTTTCCTTAGTTATATGGGTGTAAATCATTTAAACGATAATGATTACCCCAATAAACCTCTAATTTGATATGTCGGCTCCAATGAAGATTGGAGCCGACATGTGTTTATCCCAAGTGAGTGGACGTGCGGTTTTTGTCCCCAGGGCGAAAGGGAGCCGTTTCGGGACCCGTGAAACTCAAATCGAACTCAATGGGCATTTTTGCGGTCTCCGTACGGCGTTTCCCCAGGTGGTTAATAGGGAGTAAAGAATCTCGCCGTCTCGAGGAAAACGGAGGCAATCAGGGGTCGGCTCGCGTGGTTGTTCGAGCGGTTCTTGAAATACCATCACAGGCGTGATATATAGGTTTTGATGGCTGATTCAGCTACCTCCAAGTGCCGGGGGCTTATCCCCCGGCTTTTGTTCTATCTGGGGGCGTTGTATTGGCGCGAGACCTGAGCATATTCGTCGACGAGAGCGGAGACCGTGGCGGAAAAGCGCGCTGCTACTTGCTCATGCTCGTAATCCATGACCAGGCCGATTCCATATCCGACAAAGTTGCGCGCTACGAAGAGTCCCTCCTCAGGTCGGATCTGCCGAACATACCGTTTCATTCCGAGCCACTGCTGAACGGCCATGGACCTTACCGAGGAATGTCCCTCGAACAGCGGAAGAAGATGCTCTACTCGTTCAACGTCCTCGTGCAGAGGCTCCCCATCAAGTACGCGACGTTCGCATACCGAAGAAGCGAGTTCGATGACCTCACGAAGCTCACCGCCCGCATGAAGCGGGACGTCTCCGGGCTCCTGTTCGACCACCTCGACTTCTTTCAGGCGTTCAACGACGTGAAGGTCTATTACGACAACGGCCAGGACATCGTCAAGAAGGCTCTCGACCAGTCCTTCGGGTTCGCCCTCTCCAAGGGCGTCTTGGAGCGCCGCAAGACATCGATGACCGACTATCGGCTCGAACAGGCCGCAGACTACCTATGCACGATCGAGCTGGCGGCCATCAAATACGCTGCGAAGGAAGACGGAGAAACCTACAACAAATTCTTCGGCGGAGTCGGCCCCTTTAAGAGGAATTGGCTCAAACAGGCGAGGCGCAAGGCTATTTAGCGAATGACGCTCTTGTCCATTTGAGTCTCCTTTTTATAGGAGGCAACGAGCTAATTTTCCTCCCGCTTTGCTTCGATCGGGCTTCGCATCGCCTGTCCCGTCCTGCCTATTGTGCGCTATTCCCAGCGGAAGCGTCTAATGGCCACGAGGGCGCATACGACCGCTACACCCAGCATCACGAAAATCGGCAGCAACCTGCCTTGTGCTGGCAATCCCAGGAAGGACGCCCTCATGCGTTGATGTTCTGCTTCTGCGCGGAGTCGGCCCGACGTAGGGCAGGCTCTCCCGACGGCAATCGGCGAGAATCTGGGCGGCGCCGGCTTCGGCCATGGCTGGCCGTGTGGTGGTGGGTGGCAGGGAAAAGCGCTTTTCGATTGCTAGGCCGCCTGGGACAGTATCTCCCTCTGGGTAGCGAGACAGTCGCGTAGACCGCCCAGATCGTTCGGTCGCTTGTCGAAGATTTTGAGGACGGGCGCCTCCGGCTTCATCCCGTTCGCCTTGGCAAAGCGATCCGTATAGTCTCGGACTGCCTTGACGAGCGACATAAACTGGTCGCCCTCGATCTCGACCGTGAAGCCCTTCTCGCCGCCGAGTCCGTCCATTGCCGTTTCGAGTCCATCGATCGTCTCGACGGTTAGTTCACCCTTGTCGAGGGCGGAAAGATAGTCGGTAAACGTCGCGTTGAAGGCGTCCATCGCGCCTTTCTGCTCCTCCAGGGCTTTTCTGTGCTTGATATGGGAGACGACCCCATACGCTGCGCCTCCGACGCCGGCGACTCCCGCAACTACCAGCGCGCCCACGGCGAGCTCCTTGTTTTCCTTGGCTACCGCCAGGGCCTTAACCGCAACCTGCTTGGCTGCGTTGGTACCGTCGGCTACGTTGGCCGGCTTGAGATGCTTTACGATGCGTCCGCTGAGGTCGCGCACAACGCCGCCATACTGGATGAGTTCGCCCGTTGCGAGCTTTACTGCAATCTCCGCCGGAACTTCGAATGCCACCTGTTGAATCATGGCTCTCACCCTTCCTTATGCCGGCCACCAGATGCGGGTAAGCGGCAGCAGCGAGCGGGTCTCCGCGCCCGCGTTGTCGTAGGAGTCGACGTAGAGCTTCACGAGCCCGTCGAGGTCGAGCAGGCGCACTGGCACGTTGGCACGGTCGGCCTCGTATCGCGCCTCCTTGGTGAAGCCACCCGTTGACACGTAAAGTCCTCGGTCGCCGGCACGAAGGCCGCCGATGAAAGCGCGGACCTGCGGGGCACCCATAGGGCCTTTGCGGTGCTTGACCTCAGCGATGATGCGCGGCGACTCAAGGCCCAGCGGATCGGGCGAGGCCACGACGTCACGCCCGCCGTCTGGCCCCTTGGGCGTGACTTCCGCGTGATAGCCCATGGAGCGCAAGAGACCTGCCACGAGCTGCTCCATCTCATCCCAGCCAAGTGAGAGCGCGCGATCCTTGATGCGCTCGATGCCGTCGTCGTAGGTAGCGAAGCGGGCCTCGTCATCATCGACGTCGGAAACAGCCTCGTCAGGCGTGGCAGCCTTCCCGGCGGACCCTGCAGCATGGCCGAGATCTGAGGCGACCCCGGGCGAGATGCCAAAGATGGTGGTGAGGCTGCCCAGGCTGTTGCGCGATGACGCGGCGAGGAGGTCACGCGGCGCCGTGCGCTTCCACTCAACAGTGCGCTTGTAGGTGACACCATCAATCTCGTCCGTGGGCGTGCACTCACCGGTGACCTTTCCGATGTGGTAGAGGCGATCCTCCGGGTCGTAGGTAATCACAGTAGCGCCCTTGACTATGTCGTGCGCGAACTTGGCCGTCTGGCTCGCCGCTTGGCCGACCTTTCCGGTGCTGTAGTCCGGGTGCGCGCTCGCATAGGCCTGGCGGAGCTGGTCGTGCGACATGGAGGCGATATCGGCGCCGTCGAAGTCCCAGCCGATGCCGACGATGCCGGTCTCGACCCAACTCTTGGCGTATACGCCGCCGCGACCCGCGCGAATCATCCAGGTGTCCATATAGCCTTCCTTCCAGGGCCTTTCGCCCATATTATCGCGCGGAGGAATTAGCCGCCTCCTTGGGCTTCGAACCCTTACGGTAGACGGACGGAGCGCCTGCCGCCCCGCATAACGGCGCTGGCGGATCAACCCGGAATGGACAGCAGCGGTAGCGACTGGCTGTGCGGGGGCGGGAAGCAGATAAGTGACTAATTCGTGTCAGCCAAGAAAGCCGTTGCTTGACGATAACAACCGTCTCGTAATGTAAGAGAGGTCCCATTCGGTTGATATAATGCGGGAAGCGAGGGGTCGCCTTGTACACTCGCCACTCTTAACCGGCGACTTCTATAGGAGCGGATGTGTCCGCACAGGTCAAATCAAAACAGCGTGTGCAAGAGCATGGCGAGGTGTTTACCAACGAGCGTGAGGTGAACGTCATGCTGGACATGGTCAAGCAGGAGACGGAGCGCATCGAGAGCCGCTTCCTGGAGCCCGCATGCGGCGACGGCGACTTCCTGGCCGAAGTCCTGTGCCGCAAGCTTGCCGTGGTCGGTAACCTCTATCGCAAGAGCCCTAACGAGTACATGCGCTACGCCTTCCATGTACCTCACGGACTACCGCGAGCAGTGCCTTAAGGGCGTGATCGCGCAGCTGGAGCCGGGCTTGTTCAAGAAGGTCACGGGCCTCTCGGTCAAGGACTTCGAGCTGCTCGTCTCCCTGGGAGTGTTCCGCGACTCGGTTATGAACGACGCCGTGTACAAGTTCCGCCTGTACGAGGACGCTTTGCTTGAGTGCACGGGTCTCAACCGCCACGAGTACGACTCGAGCGTCGGCCTGTTCGATACGACGCTCTCCGCCGAGGACTACGCCCAGATGAAGTTGCAGGACTCGTTGCTCAACCCAGACGGCACCATGAGGGACCGCAACAACGCGATGGTGGTCGCGAGCGAGATCGCGGGCGCTCGCGATGGCTCTGCTGGTGGTGGCGAGAAGCCGAAGAGGCGTGTGCGGGTACTCGACCTCGGCGGAAGCCGGGATTCCGCGAGCGCGCCACGTGAGGCGAAGGCGATGGGCGGTACTCCCTCGAAGCGCGACTGGGTCTACGACGCTCTGGCCGATGAGAGGCTGGAGCTCATCGACGCGCGCGGGAAGGACGGTTGTCTCTGGGTCGTTGGCGGTGGCGAGCTCGACGCCAAGATGGGCGAGCTCGAGAACCAGGGCGCCCGCTTTGAGTTCAGCCTGCGCGGCAGCGAGGCGACCGGCGATCGCTCCGCTTGGTGGCTTAGGGGCTTCCCCGAGATGACAGTTCCCGAGTGGAGCGAGCCTCGGTCGACACTCAGGAGAAGCTTGACGCTCTGGAGTCGGGAGACACCGTTTTCCACAAGGCTTTCGGCTGCGGCGAGGTCGTGGGCATCGACCGCGAGCGAGGAACCATCGAGGTCGTCATCGGACTCGACGAGAAGGACAAGCCGAAGTACCGCAAGTTCCTGTCCCCGAACGTGTTCGAGCAGGGCTTGCTGACGGTATAGGTAGCTATTCAAGACAAGGAGGACTATGTCCCTGAAGTTTCAGCAATGGGATCTCGGCCAGCGTCGTAGCGGAGAGTTGGTCGAGGTTCAGATAAAAGGAAATGCGGCCAACGTTCGTCTAATGGATAGTGCAAACCTGCAGAAGTTTCGCAAAGGCCAGCAGCACCGTTACTACGGCGGATTGGTGAAACGATCCCCTTGGAGGGTGAAGATTCCGCGTTCGGGCCATTGGTACATCACGGTTGACCTCGGCGGCCTAAAGGGCCACGTCTCTGCGTCCGTCTCGGTCTTGCCAGGCGCGCTTCCCCAGGCGAGGAATCTTCCTCTTAGCTCCGCTCCCTCGCTAATACATCAGGTTGACGGTGCTTTTGCCGACGATGAGGTCTATGACGTATTCATCTCTCACGCATCGGAGGATAAAGAGGAGGTCGTCAGACCGCTGGCCAACGCCCTTCGCAAAGCCGGCCTCAAAGTTTGGTACGACGAGTTTGAGCTCCATATTGGTGATAGCTTAAGAAGGAAGATTGATCAGGGACTAGCAAAAAGCCGGTTTGGCATAGTCGTCATCTCGCCCAATTTTATCAGGAAGGGCTGGACCAACTATGAGCTTGATGGTCTCATTACCCGTGCTGTCACAGGTGACCAGATATTGCTTCCGATTTGGCACCACATCTCCAAGAAGGAAGTTATAGAGTTCAGCCCCTCTCTTGCGGACAAGCTCGCGCGCAACACGGCAACCGACACCGTGGAGGATATTGCTTCAGAGATCAGTCAAATGATACTTGGGGCTTAGGAGCGTGATCCTGCATGAGGTCCCTCATCAGCTCGGTTCGAGACGCAATCGAGAAGGACTGCCTTATCCCAGCCCTTATGTCTTCCCTTACCATTCCCGACGCCATGGGGCAGCTTCTTTATCCCAATCTCATCCTTCATAACGGGAAGAGAGCGGCGCGGCGGCAGTATGCGAAGTGGTTTGATGACTGGGCGGCAAACGACTTCCTGTTTTCGGGAGACCCCCCGAACGAAGGTGAAACGATTCCAGGTCAAATATTTAATGGGAAGATGTGCTGGAAGCTCCGGTGCTCCCTGTTGCATTCGGGCGACTACGATGTGCCGGTCGATGCTCCAGAGAAAGACGAGAACTTCGACTACAACTACAAGTTCGAGCTCGTTCTCCACGGGTGCAACGCCCTCCGCTCTTCCTGGCCGTCGTCCAAGAACGGGGAGCGCGCGACTAAGAGCGTGACGTTCCGCGTTGATGCGGCATCGCTTGCGAGCTCACTGTGCGACGCCGCAGAGGCCTGTCTTAAAGAAACGGGCGAAACGGTCAGTTACCCCAATCTGGAGTTATTCGACGTGGCAGCATGGGCAGATAGATTCAATACTCGCTGAGCCATCTCGTCAAACTCCTTGTGTGCTAAACGTTGGTGCTAGCACCCCGGAAAAGGGGTGTGGCCAGCGTCTAGAATCTTCAGCTACCACGCTGAGACGATAGGAGATGACCACATGGACACTCTAGCGCACGAGGCGCCTGCGACGCCATCGCTTGCGTTTCGCCATCGATGCTCGAGGCGTGCCGCTTGGGACTCCTGGCCGGAGGAGAGATGACCGCTCCCTGCGGAGGCGCGGAACCGCCTATATCCGCTTGCTGCGGGCTTGCTTGAGCCAGTTCCTCTTGAAAGAGCCGACACCGCCGAAGAACTTGTTGTACGTCTCGCCGCTCTCCTTGGCCTCGTACTTGACCAAGGCGAGTTCGATGGTACAGAGGTAATCCGCCACTTGCTCGAGGCGGTAGTCGGTCATCGAGGCCTTGCGGCGCCGGACAACTCCCTTTGAGAGGACCTTGCCCACTGAGCGGTCGAGCGCTTGCTTGACGATGTCCTGACCGTTGTCGTAATAGACCTTCACATCGTCGAAGGACTGGAAGAAGTCCAAGTGCTCAACCATGGCGGAGGAGATGTCGCGCCCCATGCGCTCCATTAGCCTTGTCGGGTCTTCGAACTGGCTGCGGCGGTAGACGAACGTTGTATAGGAGATGGGAAGTCTGCGGACAAACGAGGAGAAGTAGGCGAGCATGGCCTTGCGCTGCTCGATGCCGAGAAACTCATAGTCCTTGTGCCCGTTCATGAGGGGCTCGGAGTGAAACGGGATGTTGGGGAGGTCGGCCCTGGCGAGCTTGGCCTCATATCCCGTGACCGCTTCGGCGATGCTGTCTGCCTGGTTGTGGAAGACGAGCGTGAGCAGATAGTAGCGAGCCTTGCCGCCGCGGTCGCCGCTCTCGTCGACGAAGATGCTGAGCTCCTTGGCCAATGGGGACTCCTAATGGAATGGATAAAAAAATAGCCGGGGGACTCCCCCGGCACTTGGAGGTAGCTCAATGAGCCACCAATAACCTTATAGCATGTGCTGGCGGCGAATACAAGAGAGGGGTGGGATGAAGCTGCTGTTGATGGCGTCTCTGAAACAGAACCGCAGCTTATTCAAGAGCGTGGAACGTGAGGCTCGACTCAAGGCGTGGCGCGCGTGAAAACTTGATCGGGAACGGGTCGTCGTGATCCTTGGCGAGCTGGTACATTGCGCCGCGGCCTATGCGCAGCATCGCGCATGCCTCCTCGGCGTCGAATATCGCGTTGGTCGATGTGGGCTGGCTGCACTGATATGGACAGTTCCGTGGGGGGCGCGAGAGGCGGGACTCCGGGGAGATCTCCGGGGAGGAGTGCCTCGACTGGAAGCGCGGGTTCAGTGGGGCATGAACCCAATCTCTGTCTCTCTTGCTTTTTTTTGATTTGTTGAGAAGCCGGCATTTGGGGGGCATTTTGGATAGCGAACAGTTCAAACAAGAAGCTGAAAAAATAGAACAAAGCTTGAGCGCCTTGAGAGTCGCTGAGCGCGATGCAGTGATTCCCTTCATGAACGGTGACTTTACCCAAGGGGATCTATATCTGGCATCCTCCTCTGAGTATGCGATGAGACTGATAGACGGATTCATCTCCATGCTCGAGTCGAGGAATCTTGTTTGCGTCGCCCAGCTTCTCCGCGCACAGGTTGGAGTCTGCCTGAGGACATTCGCGTTATTCGCCGCGGAAGACCAGGATGACTTTCTCAAGAAGGTGTTTCAAGGTGTGCCTGCAAAAAAGCTGAAAGATTTCTCGGGCGAGAAGATGTCCGATGGAAGACTTCAAGACTTACTCGAGAAGTTCGATCCAAAGGTAAAAGATGTATACAAGGTGACGTCTGGATTCGTTCACTTCTCCACTGATATTCTGCCGAGCATGGGTGTGCCTGGGGAGGACTATGAGGTCGAGTTTAATTTTGGAGCCGAGCCCAACGAGAGAAACAATGTGCCTCTCGTGGAATGCGGCAAGGCGTTCTGCCACTATGTCGACCTGCATCTCCAGATGCTCCATATGGTGATTGCTTCGGATGAATGGTATGCCGATCGATTCCGTATTGATTCCGATGGTCCTGCAGACGAAGCCTCGACAAGCGAGAAGGTGTAGGTCGAACGCATTGACGCTGCCTTGACAGCATCCCGATAAAATAACGAATGGGAGGTTCCCTGCGAAATGTGCGCCTCTGTATATTCTCGCTAGGAAGCCCCCGACCGATAAGTCGTTGTTGAGTTCAATTTGAGTTCAGCTCGGGTACCCGAAAATCGCCCAACTCTGATAAAAGGGGAGACGACGGTACACCACGTAGACGAGAGGTTATGGAAGTGCACGATTTGATTACCGAGTGGGAGTAGCGGGAACTGGCTTCTGAACTCGCGTTTTGGTGTCGCCGAGTACCGCCGGGTGCTGTTTCGGCATCGTCCCAGGGCAAAGCCACCAGCGAAATAACGGGAATAACGGCCTCCGAACCCTCTGGTTCGGAGGCTTTCTTTTTGCATGTCTACCTGGGAAAACGACTCGATTATTCCCGTATGCCCCTACTGGGCGGTACGGCGGAGTACACGGCGGTGCGGGAATAATAGGGCCCTGCGGGAATAATTCACAATTCGGGTCCATCGAGAGCCGATTTCGAGCGGCCGAAACTAAGTTGAAACTGCGAGCTGGGTCAGGCTCTCGTCGATTGTATTTGTCCAGGTAAACAAGCGGGAATAAAGAAACGAGATAATCGGTTTTCGCAGTTTCGGCAACCCCGAATACCGCTGAATATCACCGTGCATTCTAAGTATATTTGCTTGCATTGTTGCAATATTTGCTACAATGCAAGCATGAAACTGATTGAAGCCATACGAGCCGTCAACGATATCGCTTCTTCCCAAAGGGGGCTCTTCACGTCTGCGCAGGCGAAGGCGCTCGGCGTCGAGCGGTACGCGCTTTCGAGGCTGAAGGGGCTTGGCAACATAGAGAGGCTCGCGAAGGGCGTCTACCGTATGGGCGGATCGCCGAGCACGCGGGAGGAGGACGTTCTCGCGGCCTGGCTGTCGATTGACCCGGGGAGGTGCCCCGGCGACCTCGCGGGCGAGGGCGTGCCCGTCGCCATGGGGGCGACGGCGGCGTGGCTCTACGGCATCGGCGAGGTCGGCCCTTCGCCCTACGAGTTCTGCACGCTCGAGAGAAAGCAGACCAAGCGCTCAAACCTGATTATCAGGAAGCGCCGCCTCGACTCGAAGGACGTGGCGATTGTCTCGGGCATCCCGGCGACGAAGCCCTGGCTCACGGTGGTGGACCTGATAGACTCCGGGGAGGACCTGAGCCTGGTCGCGAACGTGCTCGCGGACGCGCTCGAAAGGGGCCTCGTCGAGGATGAGGGGACCCTGAGACAATCGGTCGACGCGAGGGGGGCAAAAGTCGGGATGCCGGCGGGGACCAGCCTGTACGATTCGCTAGTTAGGAGGCGGAAAGAATGACGTACGAGAACGGAGGCCAGCTCGACAGGGCCCTGAAGAAGGCCGTTCGCGACAGGGGCGGCGACCCCGGGGACGGCTATCGCCAGGCTTTGCGCGACCGGTTCCTGTGCAGGGTGTTCAGTGACCCCGACGGCCGCTTCATCCTTAAGGGCGGAGGCGGGCTGCTCGCGCGCATTCCCGACGGCCGCGCCACGCGTGACATCGACTTCGCGACGGCATCGCGGGAGTCGTCCGAGGACGCGCTCGCGGCGCTCGCCGAACTCGCCGGCAGGGATATGGGGGATTTTCTCTCGTTCAAGCTTGACAAATGGTCCGAATCGCTTGACGACAACGGCTACTCGCGTCTGCTCAAGCTGCGCTTCCAGACCTTCTTGGGCCATGAAGAGAAGGACCCCATCCTCATCGACCTGTCGCTGGACTGCGACATCACGCAGCCCGCAGACCGCATCGCCCCCGCGAACAGGGTTCGCGTCGAGGGGCTCGAGTCGTGCGATTACCTCGTCTATCCTCTTCCCGACCAGCTGGCAGACAAGCTGTGCGCCATAATGGAGACGCAACCGGGCGGCTGGCCCTCGTCGAGGATGAAGGACCTCGTCGACGTCGTCTACTACGCGACGAACGTCACCCTCGCCCTCAAGGACCTCGCCCGTGCTATCGAATGCGAGTGCCGCAAGCGCGGCATGGGCGTGCCGTCGCGCTTCGAGGCGCCGGCTGCCTGGGCGGGGAGCTTCGCGGCATTCGCCAAGAAGAGCGGCCTCCCCGAGGAGCATGCCTCTTTCGCGGCGGCAACGTCGCTTGCCTCCGCGCTCTTCGACCCCGCCCTCGGTGGAACCCTCGCGCGGGAAAACGCCTTTTGGGATTCCGATTCCCTGTGTTGGAGGCGAAAAGAGCCGGCAGACACAAAGGAAGGGTAGGTTCACGCTATGCGGCTTGGGCTCATGGAAACGACCGACGATGGCAAGTGGGCCGCCACGCTTCTCGGCGCAGGCGCCCTCTGCGCGGCAGCGCACCTCATCGATATTCTGAGAGCGGGGCTGAGCGACCCGGACTCTGCGACGCTTACCGTCAATGTCGCCTTGCTACTAGACCTCATGGTGGTGGCGCCGCTCGCGTTTTGGATGGCTTATGTCCGACCGCGTGGGAAATCGCTAAGTAAAAACGTTCCACGAGGGTCCTGGCTGAGCGAGCGTCAAAGACGGTATAAGCTCCTGAACCGGAAAGTAGGGTAACAATCATGAGCGATTCTGATCTTCAGATAATCCCAAACTATGCAACTCTAAGGTCGCAGTTAAATGGCATTTCTGCATCAATAGATCAATACACCAGCGACGCACCCATTACTTCTACTAGGCAACTTTTGGAAGAATCATTAGAAACAAAAGACATGGATGGAATACTGTATGCATGCAAGGAAATCGCCTCCTGGTATGAAAAGAATATTGACAGTATCAGGAGCAACGAATACGTCTTCAATACCGATACACACGAAGACAATATGAGACGACTTCCTCACATCATAAGCGCCATCGAGGATAACGAACAATGGTTTAATTCGTCCGTCAGCTCCTGCGACAGTCCGTCTCAAATCAGGCAAAAACTTATTTTTATTAGTCATTCAACAAAAGATTCCGAATATGTAGCTTCACTTGTTGACCTGCTTCGCAAAATCGGCTTTACGGATAAAGATGTCTTCTGCTCCTCTTATCCTGGATATGGTATCCCGCTCGGAAAGAATATCTACGAGTTCTTGAAAAACTGTTTTAAGGACTATGAACTCTTTGTTCTGTTCGTAATTTCTAAAGACAACTACTACTCCAGTCCGGCTTCGCTAAATGAAATGGGTGCTGCATGGGTGCAGGGCGCGAAGTCCATCCCGATCCTTCTTCCTGGAATGAGTCCCGCACAATTGAGAGGAGTTGTAGGGCCCGACTCTCTTGCCCTTTGCCTTGATAGCGGCAACGTAAGGTACGACCTTAATAGTTTGAAGAATGACTTGCTTCTTTTCTTTGGCAAACAACAAATCAACGAAAGCGCTTGGGAACATGATAGAGACTCTTTTCTGGAATCTTGCTTCGCGATTACTCCACTAAGCCCTGAAGAGATAAAGGCCATCGAATCGGCAGACGAGAATGCGAATCTTACAGATCTGATCGAAGATAGGGTTTCTTTGGAAAAGTCTCTCTATCGGGCGCTTGTAATTGCGAAAGAAGGTCAAAACAAGCCTTTGGAAGGGTGGATTAGAAGCGAACTTAGAGGCTACGAGAGCGATGACGATCTTCCGGACTACAGAAAAACTAAAAGCAGTAATTTCAGATACAGTGGTATTAACGGGAATATGCAAGTCACAAAGGCCACTTTGCCTATGGGTTTCATAAGAGACGAAATCATGGATAAGGTTGAAGACGTTGAATATCGGCAAGGCATTAGGCAAATCGAGGATTTCGCAAATTCTTCTAGCGCTATCGCAATTGATAGAAGTCTGCTCGCAGGGGAAGTCGCTCTCAACACCCAAGGGGCTGTTAAATGCGTTTCGTTGGAGCAACTACTTCCTTCGTCATTTTTCGGCTCTATTGTTGCAAGCGTAAAAGAACGGCTGATTGAAGTATTTATGAACAACGGCGTTGGCTAGACACTCGTTCTTGCGTATCTGTTTCGACCTGCGGAAATGTATGATGTCAAAGCCGCTGACTACGATTCATTTCGCAAGCCGGGCGTCAAAGAGGCTAATTGGTCGTTTTGACATCCGTTTCGAACGGTTCTGAGCCTCGAAACCCGCTCGGTTTGTCCCCGGGACAAAAACGAAACTGCGCGTCCGCGGGCTGCGAAATGTTTGCGGATTTGTCCCAGGGTTTGTCTCAAACGCCTACGCGAAGACATGCGGCAGGATTCGGCGGTAAGATGCCCAAGATCAACGACCAAACTAGAAACAAATGAATTGGCGCCACGGCAAACGAACGTAAAAGAGTGGGAGTAGTCCATATCCACGTGCATCAAACCCCTGGCCTGCAAAAAACAGGTCGGGGGCTTTTCTTTTTGCAGCCTCTGGGCAACCCTTACGGCTTCATGTCGTGATTCGTATCAATCCCAATCAACACCCGCGTGTTTCGCGAACGCGCAGCACGAGCGTGGAAATCTGGACATCCTGGGCCTGTGGATGGACGACTCCGAGGGCGCCCACCGCTGGATGCAGGTGTTCGACGAGCTCAGGGCCCGCGGCGTGGAGGACGTCCTCTACGTCAGCTCCGACGGCGTGGCCGGGCTGGGCGAGGGGCTCGCGTCCGTGTTCCCGCGGGCGGTGCGCCGGCGCTGCGTCGTCCACCTGGTCCGCAACTCGCTGAGGTACGTCCCGCAGAAGGAGGCCGCGGCGTTCTGCCGCTCCGTGCGCGCGGTCTACGGCGCGCCCTCGCTGGCGGCCGCCGAGTCGGCCTGGGAGGCCTTCCGCGGGGAGTGGTCGCGCTACCCGGGCGCCGTCGCCGTGTGGGAGTGTTGATGTTCACTAAGAATTGGTCCTCGTGGTCACGGTTTTCTGAGCACCGTGGTCACGAATAATTGAGCAGTTTGATCAAGTGGGCCGTGTCCCGGGGCCAGGGGCGCGGCCCTCGTCATACGGTTTCCCGGGCGGCAACTTTGGCGAGCCCGCCCGGGAAGGATGGAGGAGATGACCGTGCCCCTGGACGTAAGGAATGATATACGCTCGATGGACGCCGACGGCGTGCCGAGGGCGGAGATCGCGAAGAGGCTGCGGGTGAGCCGCAACACCGTCGCGAAGTACGCCGACATGGAGGACATGTCGCCGGAGCCCCCGCTGCCCGAGCGGCGGCGGAGGCCAGCGCTCGAGGGCCACGAGACCTGGGTCGAGTCGGTGCTCGAGGCCGACCTCGGTGCGCCCCGCAAGCAGCGCCACACCGCCAAGAGGGTCTTCGACAGGCTCGTCGACGAGCGGGGCTACGAGGGGTCCTACTCGACGGTCCGCAGGTTCGTGCTCGACTGGCGGCAGGCGCGGTCGGCGGGCGGCGGCGAGGGCTACCTGGAGCTCGAGTGGCCGGCGGGGACCTGCCAGGCCGACTACGGCAACTTCCGCGCCGTCATCGCCGGCGAGGAGCTCGACCTCAAGCTGCTGGCGGCGACGCTGCCGCGCTCGAACGACCGCCAGTTCGTCGCGGCGCGCTCGCAGGCGTCTGAGTGCATGTGCGCGGGGCTGGCCGAGATATTCGGGCGCTGGGGGCGCGCCCCCAGGGTGATGGTCCTCGACAACGCCACCGAGGCGGGCAGGATGGTCCGCGGCGAGGTCACCGAGTCGAGGCTGTTCTCGCAGTTCAGGGCCCACTACCGCTTCGAGGCCAGGTACTGCAACCCCTACTCCGGCAACGAGAAGGGCTCCGTCGAGAACGCCGTGGGGTTCCTGCGGCGCAACCTCTTGGTCCCGGTCCCGTCCTTCGGGTCGATGGAGGAGCTCAACCGCCACCTCGCCGCGGGGTGCGCCGGGCTCAACGCCGCCTCGCGCGCCCGCGACGGCAGGCCGACGCCCGAGGCCCTCGCCGACGACCTCGCCGAGATGCGCGCGCTGCCCGGCGTCCCCTTCGACGCGGTGCGGTGGGTGCCGGCCAAGGCCGACAAGCGGGGCTACGTCACGGCGGCGGGCCGCGAGTACGTGGCCGGGCCGGCCTGGCACGACAGGAGGCTGCTGGTCGGGCT
>CATXXC010000026.1 GCA_958403385.1 uncultured Collinsella sp. | reverse complement strand
TTGCCGCGCCCCGCAGTGCCCGCTTCCCCCGAGAACAATTATCAGTGCAGGTAGACGGCTTATCGAAATTAAGAATTTGCCGGTATGGATAGAGGTTCTCTATTTAGCCCCGTAATCCGGCGTAGTTTTTAAATGGCACTAATATGGCAGCAGCCTTAAATCTGATCCAAAAGAAAGCTGCGGTGGAATAGTTCCTGGATACTGGGGTTTTGGCGGAAATCAGGAACTATTTCACCGCAATTGAGGAGGGGGGGATGGATGGTGGGGTGGCTAAAAGAGCCCCGTCCTAAATTAGCTGCTTAGGCTGGGTCGATGTCCATGCTGGCGATTAGGTTGATGTTGGTGTCTAGGAGGTTCTCTAGCACGACGTCGCCCATGCGGATGGGGGCCTCGACGACCAGACCGCGGATGAGGTCCATGGCTTGGGCGTGGAGCTCTAGCGGGATGGCTTCGGATGTGCGCACGGGCAGCAGCGCCTCGTCGCCTCCGGATACGGCCACGGTGGTGGTGAGCACGCGCATGGGGCAGGTGAGTTCCTGATGTGCGAACTTATCACCGCGCGGGCAACTGTTGCCGGCCACGGAGCGCACCTCTGCCACGGCGCCGTCTGCGTTACGCTCTACCTCTACGGTCAGAAGGCATTCGGATGGGCAGGTGGTGCAGTTGAACTGCAGCGTCTCGATTGCGTTCGTGCTCATGGCTTTACGCCCCCTCAACAGGGTCAACGGACAGGACAATCTCGCTGGCACCTAGGTCGAGTGCACGCTGAATCACCTTCGCTGGCAGTGGGAAGCTCTCCATGACGCTCGGTTTAAACGGGCGGACCTTGCCTGTAAGCAGTTCCTCGTCGCCCGCCAGAATGCGCACGCGGGCGGCGTCGACCGGTCGGCGTACGCGGAAGTTGAGCTTAGTGAGCCCGACGGTCGTAATGCGGCCCGGCAGCGCGTAGCCTGCGATGCCGGCGGGGGAGACTGTGAGCTCGCGGTCCGGGCTCGCAGCGCCCGCATCGGCCCCAGCGCCACAGCCCAGCGCGTACGCCGCCGCAGCCGCACCGGCACGCTCGGACTCGGTCGTCACGTTGTCGGCCAGGTCGTGCACGTGCAGCACGTTGCCGCAGGCAAAGATGCCCGGCACGCCCGTTTGCAGGCTCTGGTCCACCACGGCGCCGCGCGTGTGCGGGTCAAGTTCAACGCCCGCGCCCACCGAAAGCTCGTTTTCGGGAATCAGACCCACCGAAAGCAGCAACGTGTCGCATGGAACGATGCGCTCCGTCCCGGCAATGGGCGCCAGGTGCTCGTCGACCTGGCTCACCTCGACGGCCTCAACGCGATCGTGACCGATCACACGCGTGACGGTTGTGGACAGGTGCAACGGAATGCCAAAGTCGTCCAGACAGTTCTTGACGTTGCGGCGCAGGCCGTTGGCGTACGGCATGAGCTCGTATATGCCCTCGACGGAAATCCCTTCGAGCGTGCAGCGGCGCGCCATGATAAGTCCGATGTCACCCGAGCCCAAAATGACGGCACGCGAGCCGGGCTTGAGGTTTTCGATATTGATGTATCGCTGCGCCAGGCCCGCCGTAAACACGCCGGCGGGACGGCTGCCGGGGATCTTGATCTCGCTGCGTGTGCGCTCGCGGCATCCCATGGCAAGGACGACCGCGCGTCCGGTGAGCTGTAGCATGCCGGCGGGGCTCATGAGCGTGACGGTATGGACCGCGGCGTCTTCCGTGGACGCGCCCGAATCAATTCCAAGCACCATGCTGCCCAAGAACAGCGCAATGTCGGTTGCGCGCACCTGGTCGATAAAGCGCTGCGCGTACTCGGGACCGGTGAGCTCCTGCTTAAAGTGCGAAAGACCAAAACCGGGGTGGATGCACTGGCGCAGGATGCCGCCCAGGTGTTGCTCGCGCTCCACGATGGCCACGCGTGCGCCTGCCTTATGCGCGGCCAGCGCGGCCGCCATGCCGGCAGGTCCGCCGCCGATAACGACCACGTCGAACGCCTGCGTCGGTACTGACTCAACGGCACCGCTGTCTGTAGCACTCGATTTGAATTCCGCCATCCTAGCGCACCCCCTTCAGCGGTCCCTCAACCAGCCAAGAACCTGCGTCCTCCAACAACACCTCGCTGGGGTCGCAGCCCAGCTCCCGCGCCAGGATCGCCTCCACACGGCTCTGGCAAAACCCGCTCTGGCACCGGCCCATGCCGGCACGACAGCGGCGCTTGACGCCCTCGACCGAAACCGCGCCCGGCTGGCGTCGGATCGCGGCCACGATTTCGGCCTCGGGCACCGTCTCGCAGCGGCAGACAATCTGTCCCCACGCGGGATCGGACTCGATCAGCTCCTCCTTGCGCGCCAGCGGTGCGCGGTCAAAGTCGTCCGGCGCGCGGCGAATTGGGTTCCAGTCCGCCCGCTCGTGCAGTTCCACGCCCGCCTCGCGCATCACGTGCTCCATGCGCTCGGCAATGGCCGGCGCGCTCGCCACACCCGGCGACTGAATACCCGCCGCCTGGAACAGCCCCGGCACCACGGCCGACTGTCCAATAAAGAAGTCGTTCGTTCCCTGAATGACCGGACGCCCGCCGGCAAATGCGCGCACCACGCGGCGCGTATCCAGATCGGGCACCAGCTTGCGCGCGCCGGTCAGCAGCGCGTTCACATCGCTCGCATAGGTCTGCGTGTCGCCCGGCTTGCGCACGGCAGCCGTGGCGGTGATCACGGTGTTGCCATGCACGGTGCCCGTCACGATAACGCCTTTCGACACCGGCGTCGGCACGGGGTAGAGCGGCATGAGCGTGCGCGGCTCCTTGTCCAGCACCACGATGTTGCCCTGACGCCAGACAATCTGGAATTCCTCGGCGCCCGCCATATGCGAGATGTCGGCGGCGCCGTTGCCCGCGGCGTTGATCAGGTAACGGCAGTGCACGTCTCCTGCGGGCGTTGCCAGCGTAAAGCGCGCGGCTCCTTCATCCGAGCCGACAGCTTCAATCGCCTCCACCGGCGCGGAACGCATAAACGTCACGCCGTTGGCAACGGCGTTTTCCAGCGCGGCGATGGCGACCTCAAAAGGGTCGACGTAACCGGTCGAAGGGCACCACAACGCGCACGTCGCCTTAGCACTCGCGCGCGGCTCCAGCTCGTGGATGCGCTCGGGGCCGATAATCGACAGCTCGGGCACGCCGTTGGCAAGGCCATTCTGGCGCAGCTTCTCCAGGTGAGCGCGGTCTTCATCGTTGAAGCTCAGTACCATCGACCCGGTGCGGCGGAACAAAAAGCCTAGCTCCTGGGCCCACGTGCCATATAGCTCGCAACCACGGGCGTTGACCTGCGCCTTGACCGTGCCCGGCGCCGGATCGTAGCCGGCGTGCACCAAGCCGCCGTTGGCCTTCGAGGCGCCCAGCGCGATATCGTTGGCAGCCTCGACCACGCAAATGGACAGGTTATAGCGCGCGAGCTGCCTCGCGATGGCACACCCGGTAATGCACGCGCCCACAATTGCGATATCAAACGTTTCTGCCACGGTGCCTCCCAGACAAGTTGACAGGCTGTCAATAGGACTATCCTACGGTCTGCACACCCCCAGTGCGGCGGCAATGCGGCGAACAGCCCCGCTGCATCCGCCAACGGCAGTCGAGGGGAGACCCGGTAATGTCGACAACCTCGTCTGCCGACAACTACGGCAACCGTTCGTCTCGATCTGTAACAGTTAGACGAGGATTCGGGTTCCAGATGTTACAGATTGAGACGTTAGTCTGGCGGGTCCTCCGTTTGTCTCGATCTGTAACATCTAGGACCGGATTCCGCTCCCACCTGTTACAGATTGAGATGTTTGTGTCCGCGCTAGCCCCGCCCCTAGCCGTGGTCCCATATAAACAAACCCCGTGGTAAACTTGACCGGACTGTAATTATTCCGAAAGGTACACCTCAATGTCCAAGTACATCTCTGAGCTCATGTCGCCGCAGCTTATGGGCGTCGTCTATGCCTTTGTTGGCTTTATCATCGCCCTGTATGTGCTGTCGGTCGTCTATGTGTTCATCGACGCTCGCCGCCGCGGCGCCAGCGCCTACGTGGCATGGGGCATCATCGCCCTCATCCCGTTTGTGGGCCTTATTGCCTACCTGGTCCTGCGCCCGCACTCCTACGCGTCTGACCGCGAGGAGCAGGAGCTGGACATGGCCCTGCGCGAGCGCCAGCTTGCCCAGTACGGCACCTGCCCGCAGTGCGGCGCGCCCATCGAGAAGGACTTCGTCGTCTGCCCGGTGTGCGATACCCAGGTTCGCAACGTCTGCCCCAGCTGCCATCGCCCGCTCGATGCGCACTGGAAGGTCTGCCCCTACTGCCGAACTCGTATCCAGTAACGCATCCATCGCCGGGCTGGCCGCAAGCCACGGGCACGCCGCAAGCCACGCGCGCCCCACACCCCGCCCCACACGATGAAGCATGCGTAGAAAATCGCCCGCCGTGCCATTAAGGTGCGGCGGGCGCTTGTATACCAAGGCAACCTGCCTATAATGATGCAAGTTAAAACGCCGAGCGCATCGCACGCACTTGCATCAGGCATCCGAGAGGAGAAAACATACCCATGAAGGCACTCTACAATGACGGTTCGGTGGCCGAGCTCCCGCAGGACGAGGTCACGCACGTCATCCGCCACTCCGCCGCGCACATCATGGCGCAGGCCATCAAGCGCCTGTACCCCGAGGCCGACTTTGCCTACGGCCCCGCGACCGACAACGGCTTCTACTACGACGTCGACCTGCCCGAGGGCGTCAAGATCAGCGAGGACGACTTCCCCGCGATCGAGGCCGAGATGAAGAAGATCGTCAAGGAGAACCTCAAGTTCACCGTCTTCGAGAAGCCCCGCGCCGAGGCTATCGCCCTTATGGAGGAGCGCGGCGAGAAGTACAAGGTCGAGCACATTGGCGACCTGGACGACGAAGCCCGCATTACCTTTTACCAGCAGGGCGACTACATCGACATGTGTGTCGGCCCCCACATCTGCTACACCAAGGCCCTCAAGGCCTTTAAGCTCACCGGCGTCTCGGGTGCTTACTGGAAGGGCGACAAGGACAACAAGATGCTCACCCGCATCAACGGCGTCGCCTTTGCCACCAAGGAAGAGCTCGACGAGCACATGCATATGTTGGAGGAGGCCAAGAAGCGCGACCACCGCAAGATCGGCCGCGAGATGGACCTCTTTATGATGCGCGACGAGGCCCCCGGCTTCCCGTTCTTCCTGCCCAACGGCATGATCCTTAAGAACACGCTGCTGGACTACTGGCGCGAGATCCACCATAAGGCCGGCTACGTGGAGATCTCCACGCCGCTCATCATGAACAAACAGCTGTGGAAGACCTCGGGCCACTGGGACCACTACAAGGACAACATGTACTCCACCGTCATCGACGACGAAGAGTACTGCATTAAGCCCATGAACTGCCCGGGCGGCGTGCTGGTGTACGCCTCCAAGCCGCACTCCTATCGTGAGCTGCCCATCCGCGCTGGCGAGATTGGCCTGGTGCACCGCCACGAGCTGCGCGGTGCCCTGCACGGCCTGTTCCGCGTGCGCTGCTTTAACCAGGACGACGCCCACCTGTTTGTGCGTCCCGACCAGCTGACCGACGAGATCGTGGGCGTGGTCAACCTCATCGACTCCGTGTACCAAAAGTTTGGCTTTAAGTACCACGTCGAGCTTTCTACCCGCCCCGAGGACTCCATGGGTTCGGACGAGGACTGGGCTCGCGCCGAGGAGGGCCTGCGCACCGCTCTGGAGCAGCTGGGCATGGACTACGAGGTCAACGAGGGTGACGGCGCCTTCTACGGCCCCAAGATCGACTTCCACCTGGAGGATTCGCTCGGCCGTACCTGGCAGTGCGGTACCGTGCAGCTCGACTTCCAGATGCCGCTCAACTTTGACCTGGAGTACGTGGACGCCGACGGCACCAAGAAGCGCCCCATCATGCTGCACCGCGTGTGCTTTGGCTCCATCGAGCGCTTCATCGGTATTCTGATTGAGCACTTTGCGGGCAAGTTCCCCACCTGGCTGGCTCCCGTGCAGGTCAAGGCACTTCCCGTCTCCGAGAAGAGCCGCGACTACGCCCACGAGGTGTGCGCCAAGCTGGAGGAGGCCGGCATTCGCGTGGTCTGCGACGACCGCGACGAGAAGATCGGCTACAAGATTCGCGAGGCCCGCTCCATCGACCGCGTGCCCTATATGCTCATCCTGGGCGAGAAGGAGGTCGAGGCCGGCAACATCTCCGTCCGCGATCGCTCCAACGAGACCGTTCAGATGAGCGTTGACGAGTTTGTTGCCAAGGTGACCGAGGAGATCAAGACTCGCGCCTAAGGCGAGCGCATAGGTTTATAGACCGCACGTATACGCGGCTGTCCCATGCACGGGGCAGCCGCGTTTTTTATGCCGAGTATGGCGCGGGGGAGCATAGGCCGTAGTTGTTCCGCGCCCACAAGATGCCGACAGGCTCCGTAACCGTTTGGCAAAGCACAAATGGCCCCATAAAAAAGAAATATTGCCCTATAACACGAAAAGCCGCTGGTTAGAGCGGCTTTTTTGTTGTGCAAAAAGGTACAGGTTTTTGTAGAGGCGTATGGAGATGCACCCATTCGCGGCGCATTTTGTGCAATCTGGGAAAACGCGAGCAGTTTGCTCGTATAATGAACTCTGTCGAAAGATACAAAAACCTGTACTTTTGCGACTGCGCCTAGCTGCGAGCGAGAAGCCTGTTCTTAACGCCCCTGCATCCGTGTGCGTCGCGGAGACAAGTAAAGGGGGCGAGAGATGGAACAGACAATGCGGCGCCAAGAGCAGCTGCCCGGTACCTTTCGTGGTGCAACTACCAACAGCCAGCATGGCCGCGTCCGTTGGTATCTGGTCCACACCCCCAATGGTAAAGAGCGCGAGACCTGTGAAAAGGTCCGCCGAATTATCCCGCACGAGCTGATGCAGGACGCTTTTGTGATGCAAAAGGAGTTCTGGTTTAAGCGGGACGGTACCTGGTCGCTCCAAACCAAGCCCATGTACAAGGAATACTTCTTCGTCGCCACGCGCGATGCCGCCCTGCTCGACAAGGCCCTGGCGCAGTTGAGCTTTGGCTGTCGCATTGCCGGCAGCAGGGAGCGGGCCTATGCGCCCATGCCGGACGATGCGCAGGACTGGTACCGCAGCGTGCTCGATGACGACGGCGTGGTGCGCAACAGCGTGGCCCGCATAGAAGACGGCGTGCTGCATATAGAGCAGGGCCCGCTGGTGGGTCAAGAGGCTCGCGTGCACAAGATCGATCGTCGCAAACGCTGGTGCTTGGTAGACGTGGGCGAGGGCGATTCCCGCTTTAGGGAAGTTCTTCCGCTCGACGTGCCGATCAAAACGTAAGGGGCATTGCACCGGCAATTCGTTCGTATTTTGAATTCATCGATGGGGGGGGGGGGTTCCTGGAATCAGGGACGTGGATTTGAACTTGACTAGTAAAGAAGCAACAGGGCAAAACGCGCCGGTGGGGGCCGCGCTTGTTGCCCAGGCAATGAGCGGTGGCGACACGACCGTGCGCTACAAGGCCATGCAATCAATTAAAGATTGGGACCGCACGCGCTTGGCCTACCGTACCGTCAAGCGCGCCTTCGATATCGTGTTCAGCGGCTGCGTGCTAGCCGTCATCGCCATACCGAGCCTGGTGTTGGCTGCCGCCATCCGCCTGGAGAGCGAGGGCAACCCGTTCTACAGCCAGATCCGCGTGGGCCAGACCCACCGCGACGGCAGCCTGTCCACCTTCCGCATGTGGAAGTTCCGAAGCATGTACAAGGACGCCGACGAGCGCCTCGCCGAGCTCAAGGGGCAGAACGAGATCGCCGGCGCCATGTTCAAGATGAGGGATGACCCGCGCGTCACCAAGATCGGTTAGTTCATCCGCAAGCACTCCATCGACGAGTTCCCGCAGTTCCTGAACGTGTTTCTGGGCCAGATGTCCGTGGTGGGCCCGCGCCCGCCGCTGCCGAATGAGGTGGCCGAGTACACAGAATTCGACCTGCAGCGCCTGGACGTGAAGCCCGGGATCACCGGCTGGTGGCAGGTGACGGACCGCAACGACACCGACTTCGACGGCATGGTCCGCCGCGACCTGGAATACATCGCCAAACGCGGCGTGGTCACCGATTTAAAGATTGTTCTCCTCACAGTCGTTGAGGTCTTTACCGGTGGCGGTGCTTGCTAGATGACTGAAGCGATTAGGGTAGCCCAGGTTGTTGGCAAGATGGTTGGCGGCGGCGTCGAGGCCGTTGTCATGAACTATTATCGCCATATTGACCGAAGTAAAGTCCAGTTCGATTTTCTTGTCGATTCAGATTCGACGCTCGTGCCACGTGAAGAGATCGAATCGCTTGGTGGTCGAATCTTTGAGATTCCGCCCTACCAGCATGCAATTGAATATCAGCGAGAGCTTCAAAGCCTCTTTACGCAAGAGGGCTGGAAGATAGTGCACAGCCATATCAACGCGCTTTCCGTCTTTCCGCTTCGCGCCGCGAAGAAGGCAGGCGTACCCGTGCGTATCGCCCACAGCCACTCGACGAGCGGCAAAGGCGAGTTTGCAAAAAATTCCCTTAAAGGCTTTTTGAAACTGTTTTCGACAAGGTATCCAACTGATTTGGCGGCCTGTACTGAGTATGCCGGTAAATGGCTGTTCGGCTCATCCCATTTTACCGTCTTTAATAATGCTATCGATTTGAGCAGTTTTTCTTTCAATCGATCGATTAGGGATGAGCAACGTGCTGGGCTTGGAGCGCAGGACGATACGCTGGTATTGGGGAATATCGGTAGGTTCATCCCCCAGAAGAATCAGCTGTTTTTGCTTGATGTTTTCAAGGCGGTTTATGCTCAGAATCCTGATTCCATCCTTGTTATCTGCGGCGATGGAAAGTTGAGACCGCAGGCGGAGGAAAAGGCGCGCTCGCTGGGAATTGCGTCAGCGGTGCGTTTTCTCGGTCAGATTTCCAATGTACAGGACGTCTATCAGGCGCTTGATTTATTCGTTCTCCCTAGTCTGTACGAGGGTCTCGGAATGGTCGCGATTGAGGCCCAGGTCTCCGGTCTCCCGTGCATCTGCTCTGAGAGGGTCCCCAACGAGGTCGCGCTATCCGGTCGGTGCAGCTTCGTTCCGTTGAGTGCGGGCATTGAGGGCTGGTCCAATGCGATCCTTACCACACGCACAGATGTCGTTAATCGTTCCGATCCCCAAGCATCTCTGGGGCTTGAATCTTATGACATCTTTAGGGCTGCGCCCAAACTCGAAGAGTACTACCTGAAGTTATTTGAAACGGTGAATTAATGAAAATTTGTATTTTAACGTGGCTCCATAATCAAAATTTCGGTACGTTGCTTCAGGCTTATGCCCTACAGCAGTTTTTGAAGGCAGAAGGGCATGACGTTGTCGACGCCGATTATCTTCCCTGCGTTAAAGAAAAGCTACTGAACTGGGCGATCAACCGGAACTCCTTCGATTTATTTGCTGGCAAAGCACGCGAGCTATTCAATCGCAAGAAGGAACATGATGACTTCGGATCCTCGACAGCTGATGTATTCAATCGCTTTTTGAGCCAGAACATCGAGACCACTGATCGGATTGTCGATACAGACGGACTGGTCGATTTACGGGGAAAATACGATGCATACGTCTGCGGATCTGATCAAATCTGGTCCCCTTATCTTTTGAATAGGAATTTCTATCTCTCCTTTCTAAGCGACAGCGATAAGAGAATCGCGTATGCACCCAGCTTCGGTGTCACGAGCACCACGCAGAGGAAGAAAAAGATCATTACCGATCTGATTAAAACGTTCAGCTCTGTGTCTGTTCGTGAAGATGCGGGCGCGGATTTTGTCGAATCCCTCGGTCTCGAGCGCCCTTCACAAGTTGTGGACCCTGTCCTGCTCCTGTCGAAAGAGGACTGGGCCCCGCTCATCAACGGTAAATGTCCTGAGCCCGGGAAAATCGTCTGCTATTTCCTTGGGAATAGGCCGTTTTACAGGAAAGCTGTCGATTCGATTTCAAAAGAGCTCGGCTGCGAGGTCGTGACGCTTGTCGGTTCAGGTAAAAATGCTGTCGACGAGCAGCTCAATCCGCGTTACGGGCTTGGTCCCGATGAATGGCTCGCTTATCTGGCGAGCGCGCGGTTCGTGTTAACCGATTCGCTGCACGGTACGCTGTTTTCTCAAATTTTCCGAAAAGACTATTATTGCTTCAAGAGATTTGAGGAGACCGACAAACGCTCTCAAAACTCTCGAGTCGAGAGCCTCTCGAGGCTCTCGAATACCGAGGATCGTCTGCTAGATGGATATGACTGTCACATGAACGCTACGGAAATCGGGGGCTATGAGAAGCGACTGTCCGACGTGGAGTCGCTCATCACGTTTTCGAAAAAATGGCTCTTGGATGCTCTTGAGCAATAGGGGGAAGTTAGCTTGAGCAAGAACATCGACACAGTTTCTCACCGGGCCTGCTTTGGTTGCGGAGCTTGTGCGGCCAAATGCCCTTTTTCCGCTATTACTATGCGTACCTCGCCCGACGGTTTCGAATACCCCGTGGTGGACGCAGCGAGATGCACCTCCTGCGGTCTTTGCCTGCGTACCTGTCCGGCGGAAAACCAAGTCGACGCGGACTCGGAGGCCATTCGCGCCGCTGTCTTGCAGAGCGATGACCCGGTCGAGCTCGCGCAAAGTTCGTCGGGCGGCGTCTTCTCCCTTCTTGCGAAACGGATACTATCGGACGGCGGGCGCGTTTACGGCGCCGCCTGGGATGGCGTCGATCACGTCAGGCATATCGGTATATCCGAGCTTGCCGATATCGCGCTCCTGCAAAAGTCCAAATATGTCCAGAGCGATGCTAGCGAATCGTATCCCGAAGTGCTTAGCGATCTCAAATCCGGCAAGCGAGTCCTCTTCAGCGGTACTCCTTGTCAGGTTTCCGCGCTGCGTCTCTATTTGGGTAAACCGATGGATGGGCTGACAACCGTCAGCGTTGTTTGCCACGGTGTACCAAGCTCTTCCATGTTTCGTTCCTATGTTGGCTGGCTCGAGCTTCGGGAGAAGTCCGATGTCACCGCACTGACTTTTAGAGATAAATCGAAATTCGGATGGGGCCATAACATAAAAATCGAGTTATCCGACGGCAGGATTATAAAGAGGCCCGCTGCATTCGATCCCTTTTATGGTTCCTACATCAAAGGCCTGATCAGCAGATCGTCTTGCTACGGCTGTCCTTTCAGAGGGTGCGACAGTCCTGCCGACATCATCCTCGGTGATTCCTGGCGTTCTGAGTCTGTCCAAGACTGCGGACATCCCGAGAAGGGTGTTTCGGCCGTTATCGTGAAGACCGAGCGCGGGGCAAAATTGATCGATGAAATAGGCGATTACGTCGCCTACTCTAACAACGGCCTTGCTCCGGATGATGTGCTGCTGCATGAAGATCCTAATAAGCGCTCTGATCTTGTGGAGAGGCGCGATGCCGTTATCGAGCAGTTCGAGGCTACAGGATTACAAGTCTTTGATTCCGTCCTGGCGCCGAATGCGACTCTTTTCGACCGTCTGAAAATGCTGCTCCCCCCGTCGATGCGCCTGCGTGTAAAGCGGTTTGTCCGATCTATTAAACCTAGGACCGTGCATGAGTAACTTCACCACAGTGATAACGATTTGCGACCGTCCCCATATCGGGGGCGGAGCTTCAAAAATCGCAATCGAAACAGCAGCTGCTCTGGCGAGGATAGGTGTCAACAGCTATTTCTTTTCAGCGTTGGGTGACCCCGATCCCTCCTTAATCGAATCGGGCGTTGTTTGTTTCAATTGCGGGCAGAACGACGTCCTGAACGGGGGCGTCTCCGGCGCTGCTCAGGGTATCTGGAACAGGCGCTCGGAAACGGCGCTGGATGATCTACTGAAGCAGCTCGATCCGAAGACGACGGTCGTCCACGTTCACTCTTGGACGCACTCCCTTTCTCCCTCGATATTCAGGGCCATAGGGCGACGGGGGTTCAAGTGCCTGATCACAGCCCATGAGTACTTCCTCGTTTGTTCCAACGGTGGACTCTACGATTATGTTAATCATTGCAACTGCGGAATTGCCCCCGGTTCTCCGAAGTGCCTGCTGCACAACTGTGACAAGCGCTCATATATCCAAAAACTGTATCGATCCGTTCGCTTTTCCGTGCAGGGATATGTTTTGAGAGCGCTGCGCCCGGCTGTCGCCTTCGTTTCAGATTCCAGTCGTCGGTTGATTGAGCCCTATCTAACATGGGATGCCGAGCGATTCGACTGTTTAAATTACGTCGATGCGGACAAATTCCAGCATGGGTTTGATGCAGATTGCGAGGCTTACCTATTCGTTGGTCGCCTGAGCCCTGAAAAGGGCTGCGATTTATTTTGCGAAGCCGCCAGTAGGGCCGGTGTGGACGCTATCGTCATCGGTGACGGTACCGAATTGAAGAGGCTGTCGGACAGTTATCCGGATATCAAATTCATGGGCGCGCTGCCCCATGACAAGGTGCTTTCCGTCATGACGCGGTCACGTGCAATCGTTATGCCCTCGGTTTGGCGAGAGACGTTCGGGCTTGTCGCCTATGAGGCCATGATCGCTGCCGGTCTGCCGTGCATCGTCTCTGATGTCGGCGACGCTGCCTCCTTTGTGAGGTCGAAAGGTCTCGGCGAGGTCTTCAGCGCGGGCAATGCCGAGTCGCTATCCGCCGCAATGGTCAATATGCTCGATCCCGATGTTTACTCGCGTTACAGGGGGGCGGTTGAGAAGGCGGACTTCAGCTGCCTCGAAAAGACCGCGTATGTAGAACGTCTTATCGGTATTTACGATCAGCTAATGGCTAAGCTTTAATTGGATGAAGGTTTTTAATGGTTACGGTTGTGATGTCAGTTTACAACGGCACGCGATATCTTACTGAGCAGCTAGATAGCTTAAGACTTCAGACAGTGTCTCCGGACCGAGTGCTGATTGCGGATGATTGCTCGACAGACGGGTCGTTCGATCTCATTGTCAAATATATCGAGGAACACGGACTCGGTAATTGGACCATCAACAAGAATCGCTCTAATTTCGGCTGGCGCAAGAGCTTTAAGCGGCTTCTCGACCTTGCATCTATAGACGATGGAATCGTCTTCCCGTGCGACCAGGATGATATCTGGGAACCCGATAAAATCGCTGTGATGTCCTCAATCCTCGAGAAGGACCCCTCTATCGACGTTCTCAGCTGCGCCGTCGAGCCGTTTTATGAGAGCGGCGGTAAAAAAGTAACAGTCTATGGTGCTGCCGATGATTCCAAACCTCTGGACGATTTGGAGGCCCCGGTTTTCGATAGCAAGTTTATGTCGGTACGGCGCCCTGGATGTTCGTATGCCGTAAAATCGAGTTTTATAAGGGAAATCATGCCATATTGGCAGGATGATTTTGCTCATGACGGCATGCTTTGGCGCTTCTCGCTGCTGAAGGGAAGTCTGAGGCTTCTCAACCAACCATTGATTAAATTCCGTAGGCATGACTCCAACGCTACGGAGATGCGGCATGTAGATAAGAAATCTCGCGTTGCTGAAATAGGGATGTGCCTGAGATTTACAGAGAATCTGAAAGCTTGTGCCACTTCGTTTTGCCCCGCAGCTATCGGAATACTTGACGGGTCGATTTCCTGGTACAACGCGAGGCTTTCCTATATGGACAATAGAATTGCCCCAGCAACCTTTCTGCAGATGCTCTTGGGACAAAAGTACTCTATATCAAAAAATGCATTATTTAGAGACATGTTGATTAAACATTCCAAAGATGGTAAATAGAGGGGGTTTCAATGCGTGAGCTCTTTTATCTTACTTTTGTAATTTGGCAGATATTCGCTTTACCGGATTTTATTAAGAATAAGAGAATCGGGTTAAATTGCCTCTGCTTGCTTGGTGTCTATTTGCCTCTATTTCTATACTTTGCAAACTGGTCGACCCTTTGCGACGTTCATATTGATGATCGATTCTATTTGATTTTTTTCTATCTGAATATCGGGCTAACGATTCATTGTTTGCTTGGTAATGATGCGGTTACGCATAATTATTTACCTTATCTCCGGACACTCCAGCCGCGTTATATCGGGGCTCTGAACGTCGTAGTTATTGTGCTTTATTTTCTCGAAACGTATTTGTTAACGGGTCATTTTTTTTCCGCTCTGAACGGAATCGATGTTCATACTTCTAGTGTCCCCGTCATCAGTGTTCTTACAAGAAACCTATTTGTTGTTTATGTTGCCGATGTTATTTCATATCTCTGCACGCGTAAGAATAAATACTTGGTATATGCAGCCGTAGGGATTGTTGTTCCATTGATTTCAAGAAGCGCTAGGATGACCTTGTTTGGCGGCGTTGCAAAGATTGCTGTCTTGATAGCTATCGCATTTTTGAACAATAGAGAAAACAGGGTGCGGGGTAAAAACTTCTTAAACGTGAAATTGCGCTCGATACTTGTAGTCGGTGTTGCGGCTTTGATGTTGGTGACGCTCGTGTCGCAGTCTTCTGATTGGACCAATACACGCGGAAGTCATTACGGAAAATATGATTGGGACTATGCCACTAAGATTGGCTACAGCGGTCCAGAGATTCTGGGTAATACGCTGCCGGTCTATTATGGCTATTTCCCTCTTTCATTCAGTAATTTAAATATGAGCTTAAAGGCCGTTGAGCCTTCAATTAATTATTTCGGCCTTCATTCATTTTCATGTTTATGGTTTGGGTTATTGAACCTCGACAATGTCTTCGGGCTGAATCCTTTTGCTGCTGATGACGCGAGTATTTATTTGAGTGGTGCAGCTAATGTTCAAACTGCATTTTGGATTTATTGGTATGACTATGGGTACCTCTGCTTTATTCCGATCTTTGCAATGATAGGCATCTGCGACCTAATGGCAAGGATTTGCAATAAGCGGGGGTCTTTAGTATCCCTATTCATTTATCTATCTGTTGTTCCTAGCGTTGTCCTTCAATCCTTCCAAAACATCTTCTTTAGCAACAGTATGATTTGGGGTCTTCTGCTAAGCGCTATTGTTGCGAAAGTGTTTTTCATAAAGGACGGATGCAGTGGGACAGTTCGGCCGTTTCGATTGACTTCCTCTAATGCTTCTGAAATGTAGGCAGTTGTTTCGTTAGGGCGCGACTTTAAAGATTGAACTGGTTAAATGAATACAAGCAATATATTTAAAAATACAATAATCGCGTTTACTGCACAGTTTATTTCTCTCTCTGTTAGCATCGTCATGTCGCTGCTTGTGCCGAAAATCGTCGGCGTTGCCGATTATGGTTATTGGCAGCTGTTTATGTTCTATACGACCTATTCTGGCTTTTTCCACCTTGGCCTGAACGATGGTGTATACCTGATCAACGGCGGTCTCTCTCGTGCGGAAATCGATAAGAGCTCGATCAAGTCTCAATATCTCTTAGGCGCTTGTTTCCAGGCGCTTATCTGCCTTGGCATCACTCTTGTTTCGATGCCTCTCGTCGATGATGCAAATCGAGTCTTTGTTATCGCGTCCTTCGCGCTTTACACCGTCGTCTACAATCTGACAAGCTATCTTGGCTTTGTTTTCCAGGCAATGAACGAGACTAAGCTGTTCTCGTTTTCCACTATGCTGGACAGGCTGGTGTTTCTGGCCCCGCTTCTTATTCTAATTGGACTAAAGGTTTCGGACTACCATCCCTATGTCTACGCGTATCTCGTTTCGAAGATCATTGCGCTCATTTATTGCTCTTGGATGGGTAGGGATATCCTTCGAGCTAAACCGATGTCTTTTGGCAACGCGCTTAAGGACGGTATCCACAGTATCGTCGTCGGCGTAAAGCTGATGATTGCGAACATCGCCGACACGTTGATTCTCGGCGTTTCCAGGTTTCTTATCGATCATTTTTGGGGAATCGTTGCCTTTGCGAAAATTTCTTTCTCCCTCTCTCTGGTCAATTTCTTTATCACTTTCGTCTCGCAGGCGAGCATGGTCTTATTTCCTGCTCTTAGGACAGGCTCTGATGAAGAGAGGGTTCGTTTTTACATTGGCATAAGAAATGCTACCGAGCTCATTTTCCCTGCAATCTTTTTGCTCTATTTCCCTATGGTTTGGATTTTGGGGGCGTGGCTTCCTCAATATGCCGAAAGCCTTAGATATTTTGCGCTCTTACTCCCGATATGCGTCTTTAATACAAAGATGAGCCTTTGCTGTACTACCTATTTTAAGGTTCTTCGTAAAGAACAGCTGCTCCTGAAGTTGAATATCGTTGCCGTTATTTGCAGCACTGTCTTTTCGGTATTCGGTGTTCTCGCTCTCGATTCACTCGATGCTGTCCTGTGTGGTGCTGTAATTTGCATTATCGGAAGATCGCTGTGGTCCGAACTATATTTAAATGAAAGGTTAAGTGCTCCGGGTTCGTCTAGGCCGTTCCAGGAGATTCTGCTTACAGTTGCCTTTGTCTTATTTACCGAGCTCATGCCCGGTGGAGTGGCGGCAATCCTGTATTCGATAGTTTATATTGGCTATCTTTTACTTAATCACTCTAAATTGAAAAACGTTGCCTCGCGTTTGAGCAGGCTTAAGCATTAGTAAATGTCATTCAACTAGATTGGATTAGGATATGAAGGGCATTATCCTCGCCGGCGGGTCCGGCACGCGCCTGTACCCGCTCACGCTCGTGACCTCCAAGCAGCTGCTGCCGGTCTACGACAAGCCCATGATCTACTACCCGCTGTCCACCCTCATGCTGGCGGGCATCCGCGACATCCTGGTCATCTCCACCCCGACCGACCTCCCCAACTTCGAGCGCCTGCTCGGGGACGGCTCGCGCTACGGCGTGAACCTGTCCTACGCCGAGCAGCCCTCGCCGGACGGCCTGGCCCAGGCCTTCACCATCGGCGAGGACTTTATCGCCGGCGAGCCGTGCGCGCTGGTGCTGGGCGACAACATCTTCTACGGCAACGGCCTCAGCCGACACCTGAAGAAGGCCGTCGAGAACGCGCAGTCGGGCCGCGCCACGGTGTTCGGCTACCACGTGGACGACCCCGAGCGCTTCGGCGTCGTCGAGTTCGACGGCGAGGGGAGGGCCGTCTCCATCGAGGAGAAGCCCGCCGAGCCCAAGAGCTCCTACGCCGTCACCGGCCTGTACTTCTACCCGGGCGACGTGGCCGCCAAGGCACATGAGGTGGAGCCGTCCGCGCGCGGCGAGCTGGAGATCACCGACCTCAACCGGATGTACCTGGAGGAGGGGACGCTGTCCGTGGTGACCCTCGGCCGCGGCTACGCGTGGCTGGACACCGGCACCATGGAGAGCCTGCACGAGGCGGCGGAGTTCGTCCGCGCCGTGGAGCACTCCCAGGACCTGCCGGTCTCGGTCCCCGAGGAGATCGCCTGGGAGAACGGTTGGATCACGACCGCCGGGCTGGAGGAGGCCGCCGAGGCCTACGGGAAGTCGGTCTACGGACAGCACCTCAAGAAGGTCGCCGCCGGCGAGATCGTCAACAGCCCGCGCGAGTACTAGGAGGAACCCCTCATGTCTGAGATTTTTGAACCCAGGAACATCATCGTCACGGGCGGCTGCGGCTTCATCGGCAGCAACTTCGTGCACTACGTGGTCGACAACCACCCCGAGGTACACGTCACCGTCCTGGACAAGCTGACCTACGCCGGCAACCCCGAGAACATCGCGGGGCTGCCGTCGGACCGCGTGGAGCTCGTCGTGGGCGACATCTGCGACGCCGGGCTGCTGGATAAGATCGTCCCCGGTCACGACGCCATCGTGCACTACGCCGCCGAGAGCCACAACGACAACTCCATCGCCGACCCCGAGCCCTTCCTGCGCACCAACGTGGAGGGCACCTTCCGACTTCTGGAGGCCGTCCGCAAGCACGGCGTCCGCTACCACCACGTCTCCACCGACGAGGTCTACGGCGACCTGGCGCTCGACGACCCCGCCAAGTTCACTGAGGAGACGCCCTATAAGCCGTCCTCTCCGTACAGCTCGACCAAGGCTTCCTCCGACATGCTCGTCCGAGCGTGGACCCGCACCTACGGGCTTCGCACCACGATCTCCAACTGCTCCAACAACTACGGCCCCTACCAGCACGTGGAGAAGTTCATTCCCAGGCAGATCACCAACATCGTCGACGGCGTGCGCCCCAAGCTCTACGGCCGCGGCGAGAACGTCCGCGACTGGATCCACACCGAGGACCACTCCAGCGCCGTCTGGGACATCCTCACGAAGGGGCGCATGGGGGAGACCTACCTCATCGGAGCCGACGGGGAGAGGAACAACATCACCGTGCTGCGCATGATCCTCGAGGCCATGGGAAAGGACCCCGAGGACTTCGACTGGGTCGCCGACCGCCCCGGCCACGACCGCCGCTACGCCATCGACTCCACCAAGCTCCAGCGCGAGCTGGGCTGGAGGCCGGCGCACACCGACTTCGCCGGGGGCCTGAAGCAGACCATCGACTGGTACGTCGCCAACGAGTCCTGGTGGCGCCCCGCCAAGGAGGCCACCGAGGCCCGCTACCGCGCGCAGGGCCAGTAAGACTGCATTCCGGCGAACCGCACCGCGGGGCGCCCGCGCGGGGATGCAGGGCATGGGGATGATCCTGCGTCCCCGCGCGGGCGCCCCCGGTTATACAACCTCTTCGATAGGAGCTTTTCCCACATGGCAGACATCGCATTCGAGAAGGACCTCTCCGTCGCCGAGACCGGCATCGAGGGTCTCAAGGTCGTCGACCTCGCCGTCCACGGCGACTCGCGCGGCTGGTTCAAGGAGAACTGGCAGCGCGCCAAGATGACCGCCCTGGGCATCCCCGACCTCAGGGTCGTCCAGAACAACATCTCCTATAACGACAAGAAGGGCGTCACGCGCGGCATCCACGCCGAGCCCTGGGACAAGTTCATCTCCGTGGCCCGCGGCTCGGTCTTCGGCGCATGGGTGGACCTTCGCGAGGGCAGCGCCACCTACGGGAAGGTGTTCACCTGCACACTCGACCCGTCCAAGGCCATCTACGTCCCGCGCGGCGTGGGCAACTCCTTCCAGGCCCTGGAGGACGGCACCGCCTACACCTACCTGGTGGACGCCCACTGGTCGCTGGAGCTGAAGAGGACCTACACCTTCGTGAACCTCGCCGACCCCGAGCTCGCCATCCAGTGGCCGATCCCTCTTGCGGAGGCCACCGTCTCCGAGGCCGACCTCAACCACCCGATGCTGAAGGACGTCGTCCCCATGGCGCCGAAGCGCACCCTCGTCACCGGCTGCGACGGCCAGCTGGGCCATGCGGTCCGCGCGCTGGCGGAGGAGCGCGGCGTCGCCAAGGACTTCGACTTCTGCGACATCGACACCTTCGACATGTCCGACCCGGCGGCCTACTCCAAGTACGACTGGTCGCTCTACGGCACGGTCATCAACTGCGGCGCCTACACGGCCGTGGATAAAGCCGAGACCCCCGAGGGCCGCGCGACCGCCTGGAAGGCCAACGCGACCGGCCCCGCTCTTCTCGCCCGCACATGCTCTGATCACGGGATCACCCTCGTCCACGTGTCCAGTGACTACGTCTTCGACGGCACCGCCGAGGTGCATGACGAGGACGAGCCCCTCAGCCCGCTGTCCGTCTACGGCCAGACCAAGGCCGCCGGCGACATCGCCGTGGCCGGGTGCCCGCGCCACTACATCATGCGCTCCAGCTGGGTCATCGGCGAGGGCCGCAACTTCGTCAAGACGATGAAGGGCCTGTCCGACCGCGTCGCCGACCCCGAGGACGGGCTCGAGCAGGTCACGGTCGTTGACGACCAGCTGGGCCGCCTGACCTTCACGCGCGACATGGCCGAGGCCATCTTCCACGTGCTGGGGACGCACGCCCCCTACGGCACCTACGACTGCACCGGCTCCGGCGCCGTGAGGAGCTGGGCGGACATCGCCCGCGCCGTCTTCGAGGCCGTCAACGGCAACGGCGAGAGGGTCGTGCCGGTATCGACCGCCGACTACTACGCGAGCGCCGCCGGCCCCGTCGCCCCGCGCCCGGTCCACTCCGCGCTCGACCTGGCAAAGCTCGAGTCGGTTGGGTTCCACATGCCCGACTGGGAGGAGGAGCTGGGGGAGTACCTCAAGACGCTCGTGTAATGATGCGGTTCCTCGATATGTCTCGAGGAACCGCTTTTTAAGGCATTTGAACCGCTGGCGGCTGGTCTAGAGGAATCGTGCCGGCTGCATTAGCTGCACCCAACAATTCCCGCTCAAGTCTGCATACTCGATGCGATCGTAGGCGACTCCAAGGTCTATGAGTTTGTTTGCCAGGGGCATATCCTCTCGCCTTACGAACGCCTTCCCGTTTGGTAGCGCAGTCGCAAGCAGAGAATCCAGATATTGCCGGGTCGTTTGGTCCATGTCGTTGCCTTTCTATGCTGTGGTTTATGGGCCGATTCATATATTCCACTGTTTGTCAAACATCTTCGTGCGAGATTGCGCGGTGGTGCGAAATGCGCCCTTATGGCTATCAATCCGTGCTATCAACTTTCTCGACTCCGTCAAGATAGGCTTCATGGGTGTTCTTTGCCGTCGTGTGCTTCGCCTCTCTAGTTTCTTTGTCGCTGATGGCAGATGCCGTAGAAAGCCTCAATCAAGCTGGCACGGCGCAGTCTCGTGAACGATGTCTTGGATTGTTTGCGCTCGGGGTTGCCGCCCGCCTCGATGTATGGCGCTACGGCGCCTAGGGCGTGCGTCCGTCGATATCGAGCGCGTGGACGCGTTGTTGTTGCGGACGATTCTCCCAGCCATGGTTTCGAGCTCGGCGGCCTTCGCCCCAGTATCGATCTGTCCCACTGTGAGCTGCTTTCCGTCATGCGGTCGAGATATACAAAGTGCTTCAGTTAGATTGGTGGCGCTAACTCGTGGCCTACGTATTGCTACCGCTTTGATGCAAATTTCCACTTGTTGAAAGATGACGAGCTCCATGATATTGCACAGGGCACCGGGGCCGACATGGGCTCCGGCGCTCTTTAGTTGCTGACGGTGGTTCTGTTGATGTCGCGTGGCAGTTATATATGAATGGCCTTAATAGAAGTACTTTTGTTCGCATGGGGGCGTGACGATACAATTGATTCTATGGATAAGCAGCACTCGGGCAGTTCGATTATTCGAATACCGTTTGACGAAAATACTAGACAGATGCCTTCTTCTAAAGTGTTAGGGAGTACTATTACTTCAGGCGTTTACTGCCTGGAGCATGACGTTAACATTATTTTAGTTTCTAAAGAGTGATTGTCAGTCTTATTTGAATTCGCTGAATGGTGAATTAATGAGACTCAAGACGTCGTGGAGGGGAGCGCAATATGAGTCTTCGTGATTATCACATTCTTATTAGCCATTCGTGGGATTACAGCGATGACTATAGGACGATAAAGGATTGGCTTGATTCAACTAGCTACTTTAAGTGGTCGGACTATTCTGTTCCTATCGAGAATCCGATTGACGCTAAGAGCAAAGCTGAGCTTAAGCAGAGGATTGCGAATCGAATCTCTTGCTGTGGCTGCGTAATTGTTCTCTCTGGAATGTATGTCGCCTACAGCGAGTGGATCGACTTTGAGATTGAAACCGCTTTGAGGTACAACAAACCCATTATTGGTGTTAGGCCATGGGGTCAGTTGCGTGTCCCTGATGAAGTGTCTTCTAATGCCGACATTACGGTTGGTTGGACAAGGGACGGTATTGTCGACGCCGTCCGTAAATATGCACTCTAGGAGAATCATGTTTTTTTACAAGCGAAATTCAGACGCGAATTCCTCAAAGCCGTTGCCCGAAAAGCAACAGCCGACTAGCCACCCTAATCCGCCAATCAGGGTTGTTCGTGGCAATACCGAAAAGATGCCCGAGTTCCCTTGCCCAGGATCTCCCTGCCCTGGATCCCCTTCGCCTCGTCCGAAAAAGAAGAATTAAATGGGAAAACGCAGCCGAACGCAAATAGAGGGTGAGGGTGCAGTCCCGGGTTTCGAGGCGGTTGACTATTCTGCCGAATATCTTTCATGGATGGCCGAGCTGTCTTATCAGACGGAACTTAGTCGGCGTGATTCATATGAGCGTTTGTCTAACTGTTTGTTAAGCTGCGTTTCCATTATTTCCGTCGCTTTATTGACGGTGGCCCCGCTGTTATTTGAGAGATATAGCTACAACGACAACGGGGCTGCCGCGTCTTTTGTTCTGCTGGCGAGCGGCTATGTTGTCGTTATGCTGCTGTTGGGCGCTTCATTTCTGCTGTCGTTGCTCAGTCAAGTCAGACTCAAGATGAGCGTTCTTGCATCACCGATGGATTTGAATGATTTCGTTGCGGGCGAGATTAAACGTGGTGCGCCTTTTGCCTCTCCGATGGAAGTTGCCGAAGGTAAGGCAAGGGCGGTGCAGTCCCACTTTGAATCGCTTAATCGCAAGAACGAGTACATGAGAAAGTGCCTAAAGGCATCGATGATTCTGCTGATCGTGGCTGTTTCGGTGTGCCTTTTCTTGGTTTGTCTGTTTTCGTTATTTGAGTTTTTATTGCCACCGTTTTGGAGTTGATGTAATGCAAGGTCGCAAGGCACTTGTTGTCGGTATTGATGAGTATGCGTCGTCTCCGCTATATGGTTGTGTTGCCGATGCCAATGCGGTGTCCGAAGTATTAGGGAAAAATGGCGACGGCTCTCCTAATTTCTCCATTCATCTTGAGAGAAACGTTGAGTGTCCTTTTGAATTGAAGCGGATGATCGAAGACTGTTTCTCCGGGGATCCCGAGATTGCGCTGCTATATTTTGCTGGACATGGTGGAAGATGCGACGTCACTAAAAATGGTTTCATCTTATCTGGCAAGGGCTATCCAGGGGGGGCAACTTTCCCTCGACGAGATCCTGGCGATAGCAAATAGCTCCAAAGCGAAAAATCGCGTAATTCTTCTCGATAGCTGTAATTCTGGGTGCATGGGGACTCCTGGAGTGCTTGGTGGGACATCCTGCTTGCTTGGTGAGGGTCTAACAATTCTGAGCGCATGCTGTTCTAACGAATGTGCGGAGGAGCTTAACGGGCGCGGGACATTTACGTCGCTTCTGGTGGATGCGCTAAATGGCGGTGCGGCAGACGTGATGGGGCATGTTACTCCCGGTGGGGTCTACGCGTATATTGATAAGGCTCTCGGGCCATGGGATCAGCGGCCTGTGTTTAGGACTAATGTCAACTCGTTTATTTCGCTAAGGAAAGTTGTTTCGCAGGTTCCGGATAGTGTGTTGCGGCAGCTGCCATCTTTGTTTGATGCGCCTGGTGTTCAGCTGTCCTTGGATCCGTCTTTTGAGCCCACCAACAGTCCCGATTCGGAAGAGCATCGAATTGTTGAGCCCTATGCGACTAAGGATAATACGGAGAAGTTCAAGATCCTTCAGCAGTTGGAAGGTATAGGCCTTGTCCGTCCTGTGGGGGCCGAGCATATGTATTTTGCTGCTATGGAATCTAAGTCGTGCGAACTGACGGCTCTGGGCAAGCAGTATTGGCGCCTTGCCGATACGGGGAAGATCTAGGGCGCGATAAATCTTGCTGGATCGCATAGAGCTAGTTGCGGCGATAAAATTGCCTAGACATGCAATTTCGGGTTATCGATAGTGGGGCTAACGTGAGGACGTTTATTAAATGCGACTTTCACATCCATTCGAGCTCAGATTACAGCAGATCCTATTCTGAGTCCGACTTCTTGAACGCGCTTGAATCAAGCGGCTTGGATTGTGTTGCAATTACAGACCATAACGGCATTGACCTAGAATTGTATAAGCGTGCTAAAGCTCGACTGGATTCCAAAGGCATTGGCTTACTTGCTGGTGTCGAGCTCAATCTCAAGTTGAGCCAAACTACAATTGGCGATTACGGTCTATACGTGGCAACAAAGCCGTCAAAGAGCTACTTCCATGCGATAGTCCTTGCTTCTATTGATGATATTGAGCAGCTTTCAAGTAAGGTGGATAAACTATTCGTTGATGCTGGAATATTCGCTCAGGGCGATGTGGATAGCGTCGCGAATGGGACGATGAGTCGCAAATCTCTTTCAATTAAAGCTGATGGTAAGGCAATTGACCTTGCGGAGCTTCAGACCGCACTTCAGCCTCTGCCTCATTATTTCATTCCTCACGAGAGCAAGGGGAGTAGGAACCTATCTGACTACCTTCCGATTAGATGTCCCAACAGGAGTCAAACAAAAGCTAACAGAAATTATCGTAACAGCCTTTTTTATTACAATCATGGTCAGGCTGTTGAAGGGGGCGAAAAAAGCCGGGGACGAATTTCGAATCGTCTTAGCCGAGAATACAACAGCACGGTTGCCGCGCTCTTATTCAGCGATGCTAAGGAGCTTCAGGAGATAGGAGCAAAGTATACGTGGATTGACTTTGACGGTGATCTCACTTCGCTTCAGTTAGCTATTAGCGATCCCGAGAGCAGGATCAGGACCTCTGAGCGGTCAGCAAATAATCCTCAGCTCAATTTGACGAATTATCTCGAGTCGATTTCCTTTGATACGGTATCGTCTCAGGATGACTCGGGGGAACATTATGAACTTAAGTTTGTTCCCGGATACAACGGAATAGTTGGGTCGCGTGGCAGCGGAAAGAGCCTGTTGGCCCATGTTCTTGTTGGTGAAAATCTAAATCCATATAAGGATATTATCGACATTGATAGCGTTCGCTATAAACGCTGTGGCGGTGTAGAAAGTGCTAACCCGCCCTCTTATTTATATCTTGGCCAGGGAGCTCTCGAGAAGATATTCGAAAGCGAGGACTATTCTGACATTCCTGTCCTTGAACAGATAATATCTTCGCAGAAAAAGGCATGCGAAGATAGGTCCGATGACGCTGCCATTAAAATAAAAACGCTTTTGGATCTGCAGAAAAAGCTATTGAATTCATTTATGGAGAGATATCCTGGCGGATGCATTCATATTGATTTCCTTAAGAATCCTGAGCCCTCTGGCATGAGCTTGCCCGTACCAGATGTCAACATTCAGAGCGACAAAGAAAAGGTATCTAAGACCAGAGACAGTTTTCTTGCTGCATCTGATCTTGTCGATCAGGCCAAGACAAAGGTAGCAGATATAGGGCTTGATCCCGTATATCACGAAAATAAGTTTCTCATGGAGGCATTATCCAGCGAGGCAAATGAAATCAAGGAGGATATTGCTGCCGTAGAATCTAGGATTAAGCGTTTTTGCAACATTGCGGGTCAGGTCTCGGAGTGGTTTGAAGACAGAGAGTGGCTCGTGTCGCAGTTTTATCGGTTGCTGCAGGTTTCAAATAATAAAGACAGTTCTTCTGTGAGAACCGATTATTTAAACAAGCGAAATGAATCCAGATCGTTTCTTCATGACCTTCTTGAGCTGCGTGTTGCTGTTTCTGAGATCGATTGTGAAATTGACTACTTGCGCAATGGACAGCTCGCGCCTTTACCCGATGACTCTTGCGCTTCCTCTGAGAAAAATATAGTCATTAAATTTGGATACTCAGACGAAGATTCGTATTCGGACATTGCCGGGAATTTGATCAAAGGCTGCGACCGGACCAGTGGAGAGGCCTTAGTCCTAACCTGCCTTAAGCAAAATGAACCATCCCGGGTCAAGGAACTATATAACGGTTCCAAAATAAGATTAACGGGAGACCCGAAAGCAGTCTCTTATATTGAAAAGTACTTCAGTTTATTGAAGGATAAGCTGCTTCTGCGAAACAAACTTAAAACTGAGATAGAGCTTGATGGCAAGTCTTTATCTAATATGTCTCCCGGCATGCGAGCTGATGCACTGTTGCAATTGTTCCTAGAAAAGGCATCTGCTGGCGATGGACCTTGTTATATCGTTTTGGATCAACCGGAAGACAATCTTGATGTCAGAACCATCAGCCAGTTCCTGGTTGGCAAGCTTAAGTCAATGAAGTTCGATACCCAGTTGTTTGTGGTCAGCCATTCGGCTCCAGTAATTGTTAACGGTGACGCAAGGCTTATTGTGTCCTGTCAGGAGGATGAAGGTAAAATCACTTATGGAACTGGCGTATTGAGCGACGATAATACAAAGCAAATAGTTGCTGATGTCCTGGATGGCGGCGAACGTTATCTTAAGATGCGATTTAACAAGTACAATTTTCAACTGGGTGATAACAGATGATTGCTTGCGACAATAATGGCTCAATTGTGGTCAATGCCAATAATTGCTCTTACCAGCTTTCTAACAGCGATGATTACACTGGTTTTCTTTGGCTCTGTTAGACCAGGATTGACATACATGTGTCCCCACGGTGCCATATCGTTGA
>CATXXC010000025.1 GCA_958403385.1 uncultured Collinsella sp. | reverse complement strand
AGAGCGCTTGACTGGCAGTCAAGAGGTCAGGGGTTCGATCCCCCTCGTCTCCACCCGAGCATTGAATGAGGCTCCAACGCAAGTTGGGGCCTTTTTTCATATCAGTCAAATACTACTTCGCTCGAAGACCACGAGAAAGATCGTGCGTTGAATGAGCATCGATCGCATGGTAGTATTTTTCGACGTGGCGAACTGTCAAGATTGTCTTTACTAAGGCTGTGCGAGTTCATCACTTACAAGGGCTCTTGGCGCAACGGTTAGCGCAGGGGACTCATAATCCCTGGGTTCTGGGTTCGAATCCCGGAGGGCCCACCAGGTTTTTCAACAGGCCAGGCAATTTGTCTGGCCTGTTTGCTTTTAAAGGCAACAATATCTGCCAGCAAGCGGCCAGGTTGCCCGCTTCTGGACGCCTTGGGGCTACCGCGCGGGATGCGCCGGCGAAAGTTTTTCCAAAATTGTCCTTGCATCGCCGTCCGAGTTCCCGTATAGTAATTCTTCGCACGGGGGCGTAGCTCAGCTGGGAGAGCGCTTGACTGGCAGTCAAGAGGTCAGGGGTTCGATCCCCCTCGTCTCCACCCGAGCATTGAATGAGGCTCCAACGCAAGTTGGGGCCTTTTTTCATATAGGCACACAAGGTCAAAGGCGGCACCATGATCCTCCTGGTCGACAAGATCGAAAAAAGCTTCGGCGCGCGCGTCCTCTTTAGCGGCGCATCCTTCCAGATCAACCCCGGCGAGCGCTTCGCGCTCGTGGGCCCCAACGGCGCCGGCAAAACCACCATGCTCAAGATCATCATGGGCATCGACAGCCCCGACGCCGGCCAGGTCCAGTACGCAAAGGACTGCCAGGTGGGCTACCTAGAGCAGGAAACCAACCTGGAGCAAAAGGACACCACCATCCTCGCCGAGGTCATGGCGGCGGCCAAGGAAATCCGCCGCATGGGCGAGCGCGCCAACGAGCTGCAGGCCCAAATCACCGAGCTCTCCGAGCAGGGCAAGGACGTCGACGCACTCCTTAACGAGTACGGCCAGGTCCAGGACCGCTTTGAGCACCTGGGCGGCTACGAGCTCGAGAGCAACGCCCGCAAAATCCTGTCCGGCCTGGGCTTTAAGGTCACCGACTTTGAGCGCCCGTGCTCCGAGTTCTCGGGCGGCTGGCAGATGCGTATCGCGCTGGCAAAGCTCTTCCTGCGCCACCCCGACCTGCTGCTTCTAGACGAGCCCACCAACCACCTGGACCTCGAGAGCGTCCAGTGGCTGCGCGGCTTTATCGCCAACTACGACGGCGCCGTCCTCATCGTCAGCCACGACCGCGCCTTCATGGACGCCTGCGTCGACCACGTCGCCGCACTCGAAAACCGTCGCGTGACCACCTACACCGGCAACTACAACAGCTACCTCAAGCAGCGCGAAGACAACCTGGAGCAGATGCGCGCCAAGCGTGCCGCCCAGGAGCGCGACATCGCCCACATGCAGGTCTTCGTCGACAAGTTCCGCTACAAGCCCACCAAGGCTGCCCAGGCTCAGGAGCGAATCCGCAAGATCGAGCAGATCAAAAAGGAGCTTGTCATCCTGCCCGAGGGCCACAAGCACATCGACTTTAAGTTCCCCGACCCACCGCGCTCCGGCGACATGGTCGTGGGGCTCGAGGGCGTCTCCAAGTCCTACGGCAACAAGCATATCTACAGCGACATCGACCTCAAGCTCTACCGCGGCGAGCACGTGGCGCTCGTCGGCCCCAACGGCGCCGGCAAGTCCACGCTCATGAAGATCCTCGCCGGCCTGGAGCCGCCCACCACCGGCGCCCGCGACCTAGGCACCAACGTCGGCGTCGCCTACTACGCCCAGCACGCACTCGAGGGTATGACCGAGTCCAATACCGTCCTGCAAGAGATCGACACCGTTACGCCCAAGTGGACCGTACCGCAGCAGCGCAGCCTGCTGGGCGCCTTCCTGTTTAGCGACAACGACGCAATCGAAAAGCAGGTCCGTGTCCTCTCCGGCGGCGAAAAGGCACGTCTGGCCCTTGCCAAGATGCTCGTGGCCCCCGAGGCGCTCCTGTGCCTGGACGAGCCCACCAACCACCTGGACATCGACTCTGTGGACATGCTCGAGAACGCCCTGCAAAACTTCCCCGGTACCATCGTGCTGATCAGCCACGACGAGCACCTGGTGCGCGCCGTGGCCAACCGCGTGATCGACATCCGCGATGGCAAGGTCACGGTCTATGACGGCGACTACGACTACTACCTCTACAAGCGCGAGGACCTCGCAGCCCGCGCCGCCGCCGAAGCGGCAGGGGAGAGTGCGCCGACCGCGGCCAAGCCCGCCAAGGCAACCGCCGCCCAGGCCGATGCGCCCGCCGCCACCCCCAAGCCTGCCGAGGGTAAAAAGACCAAGGAGCAGAAGCGTGCCGAGGCCCAGGCCCGCGCTGCGCTCAACAAAAAACTCAAGGGCGTGCGCAACCAGCTCAAGAAGATCGAGGCAGAGCTGGACAAAAAGCGTGCTCGCTATGACGAGCTTATGGAATTGATGGCAAGCGAAGAGCTTTATGCCGATCAGGACAAGTTCAATGCCGCGCTGGGGGAATATAACGGCCTTAAGCAAGAACTGCCCAAGCTCGAGGACGAATGGCTGGAGCTTTCCACCCAGATCGAAGAGGAGACCGCGCGTGAATTCTCGTAAGGCCGCTGCCGTGGCGATGAGCGTCATCGCCATCGCCTGTCGCATCTGCGGCATCTTTATGAGCGCGATGACCGTGCTGCTGTGCTTTAGCGGCCTGACCGCCAAGCTGCAGATTGTCGGCTTTGTCGTTGAGCTTTCTCGCGCGCTGCCGAGCGCCATCGCCGGCTACGGCGTCATCACCTCACCCTTTGGCGGCGTTTTCCGCTTGGATTACGCCATCGTCGCTGTGATTCTGTTTGTAATTGACTACCTGCTCACGCGCGCCTCGCGCCGCGTCCGCTAGGGGAGCGTTATGTCCAGCAGCTACATCATGAACCTGCTCGCCAGTGCCGTTGCCGTCATCGTTGGCATCGTGATCCACGAGAGCGCGCACGCCGCCGCAGCCTGGGCGCTCGGCGACAAAACGGCTCGCTCGCGCGGCCGCGTCTCGCTCAACCCGCTCAACCATATCGACCCGTTTGGCACCATCATCCTGCCGCTGCTCATGCTCGCAGCCGGTGGCCCGGTGTTCGCCTTTGCCAAGCCCGTGCCTGTCTACCTCAACAACCTCAAGCATCCCAAGCGCGACGAGGTCCTGGTGAGCGTGGCCGGCCCCGCGTCGAACATCGCACTCGCGTGTCTTGCCGCGGTCCTCATGCGCGCAACGTACGGCAGCCTCTACACCAGCATGTCCTTTGCCGTGGCATCACAGATCATGAACTTCGGCGCCACGTTTATCGTGGTCAACCTGTCGCTCGCGTTCTTTAACCTCATCCCGATTCCGCCGCTCGATGGCTCGTCGATCATCGTGCCCTTCCTCAAGGGCAAGGCGCTCGCCAACTACTACCGCCTGCAGCAATACGCCATGCCCATCCTCATCCTGGTACTGTACCTGCTGCCCATGTGGACCGGCATCGACGTGATCGGTCGCTATTTCGACGTTACCGTGTATCCGCTCGCTGAGCAGCTGCTTAACTTCGCAATCGCCGGCATCTAAGGTAAACTTACAGGTCGACCGTGCAAAACGGTCGTAACATGCACCCAAACCGCGCCGCGAAGGCGCCGTCAAAGGAGGTCGAAGATGTCGTATCGCGTGTCGACGCAGGTCTACAGCGGACCGTTCGACCTGCTGCTGCAGCTGGTAACCCGCCAAAAAGTAGATATTGGCGCCATCTCCATCAGCGAGGTGGCCGAGCAATACCTTGCCGAGGCCGAGCGCATCGAAGCACTGGATCTGGACGTGGCGAGCGATTTTTTGCTGGTCGCGGCAACCCTTTTGGACATCAAGGCTGCCTCTCTGGTGCCGCAGGAGGCCCCACGCAAAGCCGATGAAGACGATGACGAGTTCGACGAAGATCTCGAGGAGCTCAGCGCGCTCGACGGCGACGCCCTGCGCGAGGTCCTGATCCAGCGCCTGATTGCCTACAAGCAGTTTAAGGGCGCGGCTGCGGCCCTCGGTGCCCGCATGCAGGCCGAAAGCCGTATGCATCCGCGTGTGGCCGGTCCCGACCCGGAGTTCCTAGGCCTTATGCCCGACTACCTTGCCGGCATTACCTTGCGCGGTCTCGCCGTCATCTGTGCCGACCTGGACGGCAAGCGCCAGACCTTCTTGCTGGAGGCCGAGCATGTGGCGCCGCATCGCGTACCGCTCGACCTGACCGTGGCCTCAGTCGACCGCTTTACCATGGCGCACCAAACCTGCACCTTCCGCGAGCTGTTGGACGACGATGCCACCACCGAGCAGCTCGTCGTCACCTTCCTGGCCACGCTGGAGCTCGCCAAGCGCGGCTCGCTCACGCTGAGCCAGGACGAGATCTTTGGAACCATCCGCATCAACCGCGTCGAGGGCGCCGAGGCCTATGTGCCCGGCGAGGGCCCCGAGCTCACCGAATAGGAGCCGCAACCATGTCAACCCTTTCCACGCTAGAGGCAAACAGCCTCAAAGGTGCCCTCGAGGCGCTGCTGCTGGTGTCGAGCGACCCGGTGAGTGCGCCCGCGCTGGCTGGTGCGCTGGATATCGCCCCCGGCGAGTGCGCATCGCTGCTCGCCGAGCTCAAGGTTGAGTACGAGGAGGCCAACCGCGGCTTTCAGCTGCGCGAGGTCGCCGGCGGTTGGCGCCTGTTCACGCATCCTGCCTACCACGACGTAGTCGAGGCCTATGTGTTGAGCTGGGACACGCAAAAGCTGTCGCAGGCGGCGCTCGAAACCCTGGCCGTGATCGCATACCACCAGCCCGTAACGCGCGAGGTGGTCAAGGGCATCCGCGGCGTCAACTCAGACGGCGTCATCGCGTCGCTCGTGGACAAGGGTCTGGTGCGCGAGCTCGGCCGTGACCCCGAGCGCGGTCAGGCCATCATTTACGGCACGACCAACGCCTTCTTGGAAAAGTTCGGCCTGCGCTCCACCCGCGACCTACCCGATCTGGAGCAGTTTGCCCCCGACGAGCAGTCGCGCCAGTTTATCCGCGAGCGCCTGAGCGGCCGCAGTATTCAGTCCACGCTCGAGGAGCAAGCCGAGGACCTGGACGAAGAGCGCGAGCTGCTCGATACCGATATTGATGATGTCGAGGCGGTCGGTGGCGAGGAATTCCTGGCCACCGACGACACTGCGGAGGTCACGCATGATGAGGACTAACGAAGTAGGGGAGACGTGCACCGCAAGTGCCACGGGCGCCACAACGCCCGCAGGCGACGCCCAGCCCGTCTATCCGCACACCATGCGCCTGCAGCGCTTTTTGGCGCGCGCGGGCGTGGCGAGCCGCCGCGGCTCGGAGGACCTGATGACCGCCGGCCGCGTGACCGTCAACGGCCAGGTCGCGACCGAACTGGGCACCAAGGTCGACGTCGACCACGATCACATCGAGGTCGACGGCATGCCCGTCAAGCTCAACCAGGGCGCCGTGTACCTGATGCTCTACAAGCCGACCGGCTACCTTACCACCATGAGCGATCCGCAGGAGCGCCCTTGCGTGGCTGATCTGGTCCCGCGCGACCGCTTTCCGGGACTATTCCCGGTTGGTCGCCTGGACCGCGACACCACAGGCCTTTTGCTCTTTACCACCGACGGCGACCTGTCTCAGGACCTGCTGCACCCGAGCAAACACGTCTACAAGACCTACCAGGCGCTCGTGGACGGCAGTCTGTCCGACCGCGATCTCACGCCGCTGCGTCGCGGCATCGAACTCGACGACGGCCTCTGCCAGCCGGCGATCTGCCGCGTCATCACCGCGCGCGAGGCCGAGGCGGTGGCCCCGCAAGGCATCAAGCCCGGCACCACCGCCGTGGAGGTCATCATCCGCGAGGGCCGCAAGAATCAAGTTAAGCGCATGTTGAGCAAGATTCACCATCCGGTAATCCGTCTGCATCGCTGCAACTTTGCCGGCCTTGAGCTCGAGGGCGTGGCCAAGGGCTCGTGGCGCGAGCTCACCGAGCGCGAGGTGCAGATCCTTAAATCGGGCGGCATCCCGCCCAAGCAGGCAAGCGCTAAGCGCAACAGCGGCAAGCCCCAAGACTCGCCCGCCAGCCGCACGCGTCACCACGGCAGCCACGGCTCCGCACCCAAGCGCAACACCTACCGCGAGCGCTACACCGGCTAGGCAACCCGCCGCGCCCCAACGCCCGCGAACCATACCAGCACGTCAACCATCGAAAGGAAGCATTGCATGATCGTCGCCATCGACGGCCCCGCCGGTTCCGGCAAGTCCACCATCGCCAAGGAGATCGCCCGCCAGCTGGGCTTTAACAAGCTCGACACGGGCGCCATGTATCGCGCCGTCACCTTCGCCGCGCTCGACCGCGGCATCGACCTGGACGACGAGGCTGCCATCGATGCCCTCGCCGAGCAGATCGAGATCCGCTTCACCAACGGCACCGGCGAGGACACACGCCTGACCATTGACGGTCAGGAAGCCTCGGCCGCCATTCGCACCCCGCAGGTGGACGCCAACGTGTCCAAGGTTTCGGCCTACCCGGGCGTGCGCGCCGCCATGCTCATCCATCAGCGCCGCGCCGCCGAGGACCGCGATATCGTGGCCGAGGGTCGCGACATCGGAACCGTCGTGTTCCCCAACGCGCAAGTCAAGGTCTTCCTGACCGCCGACCCGCGCGAGCGCGCCCGTCGCCGCGTGCTGCAGCGCCACCAGAACGATGCGCAGCCGCTCACCACCGAGCAGCTCGAGACCGAAGTCGACGAGACCCTCGACGCCCTCAAGCAGCGCGACAAGCTCGACAGCAGTCGCGAGGTCGCCCCGCTCGTGCCCGCCGAGGACGCCGTGCACGTCGACTCCACCGCCCACACCATCGACGAGGTCGTCTCGATAATCGAGGACCTCATCAACCAAAGGAGGTAGCCCATGCGCCTGTTTAAGCAGACGCCCGAGGATTACTACAACGCCCCTTATGCCGAGTTCCCCGCGCTCATCCGCGGCACCGTCGCCGTGGTCATGGCAATCCTTTGGGCCTTCTCCAAGCTCATGTGGCGCTGGAAGGTAGAGGACGCCGATCTTCTGTTTGAGCGCCAGGAAGACCGCGGCAGCGTGGTCATCTGCAACCACACCTCGATGGCCGAGCTCTTGGCCGTGGAGACGGCGCTGTTCTTTGGCGGCCGCCGCATTCGACCCATTTTTAAGTCCGAGTTCGCCAAGAGCAAGATTGTGCGCTGGGCCTTTAGCCGCGTTGGCGGCATCCCCGTCGAGCGCGGTACCGCCGACATGAAGTGCTTGCGCGCCGCTCAGCATGCGCTGCAGCGCGGCGAGGACGTCCTGATCTTCCCCGAGGGCACGCGCATCCGCTCGCGCGAGATCAAGCCCGAGGTCCACGGCGGCTTTGCGCTCATCGCCCAGATGGGCAAGGCGCCCGTCAACCCGCTCGCCATCTGCGGTTGGTCCGACATCACGCCCGCGGGCAAAAAGCTCATGCGTCCCAAGAAATGCTGGATCCGTGCTGGCAAGGCCGTCTCGCTTTCCGACGCACCGGCCGGGCTTAAACGCACGGAGCGCTTGGCCTGGTTTGAGTCCGAGGCCATGAGCCGCGTCTACGCCATGCGAGACGACCTGTGCGCCGAGCATCCGGGCAGGTTCTAGCCATGAGCGAGAACGTGACGAACACCGCCGCGGCTGCGTCTGACCAGGCAAACGCGCCCACCATCGAGATCGCCGCCCACGCCGGCACTTGCTACGGCGTACAGCGTGCGCTCGATATGGCGCTGGCCGCCGCGCCGCAGGCAGGGGAGTACACTCAGGTCCATACCTTGGGTCCGCTCATCCATAACCCCATCGTGGTGCGCGAGCTTGATGAGGCAGGCGTTGGCCTGGCCGAGAACTTGGATAATGCCACAACCGGCACCGTGATCATCCGCGCCCACGGCGTGGTGCCGCAGGTGATCGATGCCGCCCGCAAGCGTGGCCTCAACGTGGTCGACGCCACCTGCCCCTACGTGAAGAAGGTCCATATGGCAGCCGAGCGCCTGGTGCGCGAGGGCTACCGCGTGGTGGTCGTGGGTGAGCCGGGCCATCCCGAGGTGGAGGGCATCCTGGGCCACGCCGGCAATGATGCGCAGGTCGTGAGCTGTGCCGCCGACGCCAACGCCTTGTCGCTCAAGGGCAAGGTAGGCCTCGTCGTGCAGACCACCCAGACCGCACAGAACCTCGCCGAGGTCGTGTCTGCCATCACCCCGCGCGTGCAGGAGCTGCGTGTAATCAACACCATCTGCGCCGCCACGAGCGAACGCCAGCAGGCAGCCGCATCACTTGCCAAACGCTGTGATTGCATGGTTGTGGTGGGCGGAAAGAACTCGGGTAACACACGTCGTTTGGCACAGATCTGCGCCAACGTCTGTGAGCATACACATCACATCGAGGAGGCATCCGAGCTCCAGGCCGCGTGGTTTACCGACGCTCACCACATCGGCATCACTGCCGGAGCCTCCACCCCACAAGAACACATCGAACGCGCCGTCACGCGCATCAAGGAGCTTTGCCGCTAATCATGGACCAGACCGTACCCGCATACGCCGCCGAGGTGGCCGATTACGGGCGCAGCCGCGACCCCGAGCCGGGTGAGGGCGCGCTCGTAAAGAACGTGCGTCCCGAATCGCCCGCGTGGGATGTGGGTATCGAGCCGGGCATGCGCGTACTTACGGTCAACGGCGAGCAGCTTACCGATATGATCGTGTGGCTCTGGGAAGCCGACGACGACACCGTCGACCTCGAGGTTTTCGACCCGCGCGACAACAGCGTCACCTCCGTCGAGCTCGACCGCTTCCCGGGCGAGGACTGGGGCCTGGAGTTCGATGGACCCATCTTCGATGGCATGCGTACCTGCGTAAACGCCTGCGTGTTCTGCTTTATGACGATGCTCCCCAAGGGCGGCCGCTCCACGCTCTATATTCGCGATGACGACTACCGTCTGAGCTTTTTGCAGGGCAACTTCGTCACGCTGACCAACCTCACCGACGAGGACGTGCAAAACGTTATCGATCGCAACATGAGCCCCATGAACGTATCGGTCCACGCCGTAAGCCCCGACGTCCGCCGCCGCATGATGGGCCGCAACGCCCAGCGCGGCATGGACGTGCTCGAGGCCATCATGGCAGCCGGCATCGAGATTCACGCGCAGATCGTGCTGTGCCCCGGCATGAACGACGGCGAGGAGCTGGAAAAGACCCTGCGCTTCTGCGAGGAGCATGAGCAGATCACGAGCCTGGGCATTGTGCCGCTCGGTTTTACCAAGCACCAGAACCGCTTTAGTTGGTCCTACAGCGACAAACCCGAGCTAGCGCGCGAGACCATTGCCATGATCCGACCGTTCCAGGACCGTGCCTTCGAGCGTTTTGGCCGCCACACCTTCCAGATGAGCGACGAGTTCTATCTGGACGCTGGCATCGATCCTCCCGAGGCAGAATTTTACGACGGCTACCCGCAGTACTACGACGGCATCGGCATGATCCGCTCATATCTGGACGAGACCGACGACGTGCTTGCAACCGACGCCGAGCGTCTGGCCCGCGTCCGCGAGGCCATCGCCGAGCGTAACCAGCGCCTTCTGTGCCTCTCCGGCGCCAGCGCACGCGACACCGTGGCGCGCTTTGTGGAGTCGCCGCATGGTCTCGGCGGCACCGTCACAGCCATCAAGAACCGCTACTTTGGCGGCAACGTGGACGTGACCGGCCTCATCGTCGCGTGTGACATTCTGGAACAGCTGCCCCAAGATCTGTCGGGGGTTATGCTCTTTGTGCCTAAGCTCATGTTCAACGCTGACGGCATGACGCTTGACGAGTATCATCGTGACGATTTACTCGCAAGCCTTACCGGTCGCGGCGCCGAGGTTCATGTGGTGTCGACCATGCCGCATGAGCTGCTCGATACCCTGGAGCACATCCTTGGCATTGTGCCTGCCGACTCTACTAATTCCGCTGACCCTACCCATTAAAGGAGAGCAGATGAAACCTATCGTCGCCGTCGTCGGACGCCCCAACGTGGGCAAGTCCACACTCGTTAACCGCCTGGCCCAGACCTCGGACGCCATCGTCCACGAGTCTCGCGGCGTCACGCGCGACCGCTCGTACCACACGGCCGATTGGAACGGCCGCGAGTTCACCATCGTCGACACGGGCGGCATCGAACCGCTCAAGAGCGATGACGTGTTTGCCACATCCATCCGCGACCAGGCCCTCGCCGCCGCCGAGGAAGCCGCCGTCATCCTGTTTGTGGTCGACGGCCGCACCGGCGTCACCGAGGAGGACGAGTCGGTCGCCCGCATGCTCAAGCGCTGCGACAAGCCGGTCTTTCTGCTGGTGAACAAGCTCGACAACCCCGATCGCGAAAACGACAGCATCTGGGAGTTCTATTCGCTCGGCATCGGCGAGCCCACGCCGCTCTCGGCCCTGCACGGCCACGGCACGGGCGACCTGCTCGATGACATCGTGGCCCTGCTTCCGGAGGAAGAGGACGAGGTCGCCGATGAGTTCCCCGACGCGCTGAACGTAGCCATCATCGGCCGCCCCAATGCCGGTAAGTCGTCGCTGTTCAATCGTATCCTGGGCGCCGACCGCTCTATCGTGTCCAACATTGCCGGCACGACGCGCGACGCCATCGACACCGTCGTGGAGCGCAACGGTAAGCACTACCGCATGGTCGATACCGCGGGCATCCGCAAGAAGAGCACCGTGTACGAGAACATCGAGTACTACTCCATGGTCCGCGGCCTGCGTGCCATCGACCGCGCCGACGTGGCGCTGCTCGTCGTCGATGCCTCCGTGGGCGTCACTGAGCAGGACCAGAAGGTCATGGGTCTTGCCATCGAGCGCGGCTGCGCCATCGTGGTGCTGCTCAACAAGTGGGATCTGCTCGACGACGACCGTAAGCGCGAGGCCTGCATGGAGACCATCGACCGCCGTCTGGGCGTTATGGCTCCCTGGGCCCAGTACCTGCGCATCTCTGCCCTGACCGGCCGCAGCGTCGAGAAGATCTGGGCAATGGTAGACGCCGCCGAGAAGACACGCTCGCAAAAGATCAGCACCTCGCGCCTCAACACGTTCCTCACCGACATGCGCGAGTTCGGTCATACCGTGGTGGACGGCAAGCGCCGCCTGCGCATGCACTACGTGACCCAGACGGGCGTCAACCCGCCGACGTTCACGTTCTTCGTCAACCACAGCGATCTGGTCAACGACACCTATCAGCGCTACGTCGAGAACCGCATGCGCTCGACCTTCGACTTTGCCGGCACACCCATTCGACTCTTCTTTAGGAAGAAGGAGCAAAAGGATGCATAATTCGATTCTGCTGACCGCCATCTGCGCCGTGGTCTCGTTCTTTATCGGGGCGATTCCGTTTGGCCTGATCTTGGGCCGCGTGTTCAACCACACGGACATTCGTAAGGCGGGCTCCGGCAACATCGGCACCACCAACGCCCTGCGCGTGGCCGGCCCCAAGGTGGCCGCGCTCACACTGCTGCTCGACTGCCTTAAGGGCGCCATCTGCGTCCTTATCGCGCGTCCGCTCATTGCCGACTTGGGCTATGGCTTCCCCGTGAGCATTATGGCCCCCGGTGCCGCCGGCGACTGGATGCTCGGCGTCATTTGCCTGGCAGCCGTGTGGGGCCATATCTTCTCGCCTTACCTTAACTTCCACGGCGGCAAGGGTATCGCGGTCGGTCTGGGCGTAATCCTCGCATGGTACTGGCCCATTGGGCTTTCGCTGCTGGGCATGTTTATCATGGCCGTCGCCATCACCAAGTTTGTGTCGGTGGGCTCGCTTGCCGCGGCCATCGGTCTTCCCATCGCCACTTGCGCGGTCTTTCCGTACAGCAGCCTAGGACTTAAGTTTTGCATGGCGATGATCGGCATCACCGTGGTGTGGGCCCATCGTGCGAACATCAAAAAGCTCATGACCGGTAAGGAGTCCAAGCTCTCGTTTACCAAGCGCGTCACCGAGCCCGACGATAAGTAGGAGAGAGTCATGAATGTTGCGCTGATTGGCTCTGGCTCCTGGGGAACCGCCGTCGCCGGCCTTGCCGCCGCGCGAGCCGAGCGCGTGACCATGTGGGCCCATAGCGAGCAGACGGCCGCCGGCATCAATGGCGAGCACCGCAACCCCCGCTACCTTGTGGGCTACGAGCTGCCCGGCAACGTCGTCGCCACCACGGACCTGTCGCAGGCGCTCAACGGCGCCGAGGCCATCATCTTTGCCGTTCCATCGACGCACCTTCGCAGCGTGTGCCACCAGGCGGCGCCCTTTATCGCCGCCGATACCCCGGTGCTTTGCCTCACCAAGGGCATTGAGCCTGAGTCCGGCCTGCTCATGAGCGAGGTCATCGCCAGCGAGATCGGCAACGAGGCGCGCGTGGCGGCCCTCTCTGGCCCCAACCATGCCGAGGAGATTTGCCGCGGCGGACTTTCTGCCGCCGTCATCGCCAGCGAAGATCCGCAGATAGGGGAGGCCTTTAAGGACCTGCTCCTGTCCACGGCCTTCCGCATCTACCTGTCGCAGGACATGACCGGTGTCGAGGTCTGCGGCGCCATGAAAAATGTCATCGCCATCGTGTGCGGCATCTCCGCCGGCACCGGCGCGGGCGACAACACGCTCGCCCTCATCATGACGCGCGGCCTAGCCGAGATCAGCCGTCTGGTGCACGCCCGCGGCGGTCAAGCTATGACCTGCATGGGACTTGCCGGCATGGGAGACCTCATTGCCACCTGTACCTCGGAGCATTCGCGCAACCGCACCTTTGGCTACGAGTTTGCCCACGGCGTTTCGCTCGACGAGTACCAGACGCGCACGCATATGGTGGTGGAGGGCGCCGTCGCCGCCCGCAGCGTGAGCGAGCTCGCCCGTTCACTGGGCGTAGACATTCCACTCACCTTTGCCGTGGAGCAAACGCTCTACAACGGTGTTACTTTGGATAGGGCGCTCGAGATTCTTACCGACCGCGTCCCCTCTCAAGAGTTCTACGGACTCACCGACTAGCGCAGAAAGGCTACTACCATGGGTTCCATTAAAATCGCTCCGTCTGTCCTTTCGGCCGACATGGCCAACCTCAAGGGCGAACTCGACAAGATCGCCGGCGCCGACTACGTGCACTTCGACGTTATGGACGGTCACTTTACCGGCAACCTCACCTTTGGCGTTGACATCCTTAAGGCCGTCAAGCGCTCCACCGATGTACCGGTCGACGCGCACCTCATGGTGTCGAACCCCGACGAGACGGTCGATTGGTACGCCGACGCCGGTGCCGACATGATCACCGTGCACTACGAGGCTTCCACGCACCTGCACCGCACGCTCACGCATCTGCAGCAGCGCGGCGTCAAGGCCGGCGTGGTGCTCAACCCCGCCACCCCCGTGTGCGTGCTCGAGAGCATCATCGATGTTGTCGACATGGTACTGCTCATGAGCGTGAACCCCGGCTTTGGCGGCCAGAGCTTTATCCCCGGTACCATCGCCAAGCTACACGAGCTCAAAGCCATGTGCGAGCGTCACGGCGTGTCGCCCATGATCGAGGTCGACGGCGGCATTTCTTCCAAGAACATTGCCGAGGTCGTCAAGGCCGGCGCCAACGTGCTCGTGGCCGGTTCTGCCGTATTTAAGTCCGAAGATCCCGCTGCCGAGGTTGCGCTACTGCAGAAGCTGGGCAACGAGGCCGCACAGGAGGCATAAACCCTTATGACCGCAGGTCAAAACCGCATACCCGTGAATCTTGACTATGCCGCCTCGACGCCCATGCGCGCCGAGGCGCTCCTTGCGCAGCGCGAGTACGACGACAGCGAGCTTGCCGGCGTCAACCCCAACTCGCTGCATTCGCTCGGCCGCAAGGCCGCCGCGCGCCTGGAAGTCGCCCGTCGCGAGATCGCCCGTAGCTTTGGCGCGCGCGTCCGCCCGTCCGAGATTGTTCTGACCAACGGCGGCACCGAAGCCAACCAGCTGGCGCTGCTCGGTCTTGCCGAGGGCGCCCGTCAGCGCGATCGCAAACGCGATCGCGTAATCGTTTCGGCCATCGAGCACGATTCGATTCTGGACAACCTGCCGCTGCTGCGTGCCGCAGGCTTTAGCGTCGACCTGGTGCAGCCCTGCCGCATGGGCTACATTGAGCCTGCCACGCTTGTCGAGCTACTAGGCGACGACGTGGCGCTCGTGAGCATCATGGTTGCCAACAACGAGACCGGCGTGGTACAGCCTATCCGCGAGCTTGCCGCGGCCGCTCATACCGTGGGCGCAGTGTTCCACACCGATGCTATCCAGGGCTATCTGCACATTCCACTCGATGTCACCGAGCTGGGCGTCGATGCTATGTCCGTCGCGGCCCACAAAATTGGCGGTCCTGTGGCATCCGGCGCGCTTTACGTTAAGAACCGCACGCCGCTGCGTCCGCGCATCTTTGGCGGTGGACAGGAAGCCGGACGTCGTGCCGGCACGCAGGACCTGCGCACGCAGCTGGCTTTTGCCGCTGCCGCCCGAACGCTGGCGCCCCATGTAGCCCAGGAGCGTGCGACGCTGCAAACCCTTTCCGACAAGCTCTACGCCACGCTTACGGCCCACCCTCGCATTCACGCCACCATGGGCGACTATGCGCATGCCGACCGTCTGCCCGGCATGGTATCGATCTACATTGATGGCATGGACTCCGAGGAGCTCATCGTCAAGCTCGACGCCGCCGGCTTTGAGGTATCGGCCGGTTCCGCCTGCTCGAGCGGCAGCATGGACCCGAGCCATGTTCTCAGCGCCATGGGTATTGGCCGCGAACAGGCCCTGGGTGCACTGCGCATCTCCTTCGATGACCGCGTGAATCCGGACGATCTGGACGATTTTGCCCAGACGCTGCTCTCGATCGTAGGCGCCGCATGATCGTCGCCGAGCTTGAACGCGCGCTGCTGGCACGCTATCCCAAGACAGATGCCGAGAGTTGGGACCATGTAGGACTCTCCGTCGGCGACCCTGCCGCGGAGATTACCGGTGTTGTCTGCGCGCTCGATGCGACCGAAGCTAATGTTCGCCGCGTCCAAGAAGCCGGCGCCAACGTGCTGCTGACGCATCATCCTATCTACATCAAGGCACCCGAGGCGTTTTGTCCGTCGGATTCCGCACGCCCCCAGTGCAGCACAGCGCTGTTTGAGGCCGCCCGCTGCGGCGTGAGCATTATCTCGCTCCACACCAATCTGGACCGCTCGCACGAAGCCCGCGTCTGCCTGAGCGAGCTGCTGGGTGCCGCACCAGTGAGCTCACTGGAACACGTGGACAACCCCGAAGCCACCGGCCTGGGCGCGCTTGCAACGCTCAACGACCCGTGCACGCTGCGCGATCTTGCCACCCGTGCTGCCACAGCCTTCGGCAGCGACCCGCGTGTGTGGGGCGAAGCCGAGCACGCATGCCGCACCGTCGCCATTTTGGGCGGCTCCCTGGGCGACTTTGGAGAGCTCGCCATCGCCGCGGGCGCGGACGTTGTCGCGACGGGCGAGGCGGGCTATCACGTGGCGCAAGACCTTGCCTTGCGCGGACTACCGGTGATCCTGCTCGGCCACGACCGCTCTGAGGAGCCGTTCGTTGATATATTGATGAACTCTGCAGTTGACGCCGGGGTCAACCCCCGTCATGCGATTAAAATACTGAACCCTTGCCAATGGTGGACTGTGACAAAAGGAGAGAACTTATGAGCGCCGGCGCTACGCTACTCAAGCTGCAACAGATCGATTCGGAGCTCGCCCGCAACAAGAGCGAACTTGCCAATATGCCGGAGCTCAAGGAGCTCGCTTCCAAGCGCAAGACCTATGTGAAGCTCAAGTCCGAGATGACCAAGCTCTACGCCCAGCGCAAGGATCTGGACATTGAGCTCGACGATCTCAACACCACCGAGATTCAGACCAACAACGCCATCGAGGCTGCCAAGAAGCGCCACGTCGACGGCTCCGACTACCGCGAGGTTCAGGACCTGGAGAATGAACTCGCCACCTTGGCCAAGCGTCTGGACAAGATTGAGCACACCCGCAAGGATGTCGTCATCGCCCATAAGGAGGCGCTCGACCGCGAGGCCCGCGCGCAGGCAATCATCGCCAAGTTCGAGGAGGGTGTGAAGGCCGATACCAAGGCCGCGCGCGCTAAGGCCGCCGACCTACAGGCTCAGATTGATTCCGCCGCCAAGGAGCGCACCGCGCTTGCCGCTACGCTACCGGCCGACGTGCTCACCGACTACGAGCGTCTGCTCAAGCAGTTCCGCGGCCTGGCCGTCGAGACCATCCAGGGCAACATCCCCACGGTCTGCCACACAGCGCTGCAGGCATCGTCCATGAGCGACCTCAACCACGACGGAAGCGAAATTACGCACTGCCCGTATTGCCACCGCCTGCTGGTGCTCCCGAGCAAGGAAGCCTAGCGATGACGGCGGCATCCAACAATTCAATGCAACTTGAGGGAAAAACGATCCTGCTGGGCATTACCGGCGGGATCGCCGCCTATAAGTCGTGCAATATCGTGCGCCTGCTGCAAAAGCGCGGCGCACGCGTCAAGGTCGTCATGAGCGAGCATGCCACCGAGTTTGTGGGCCCGCTCACCTTCCGTGCGCTCACCAACGAGCCCGTTGCCGTGGGCCTATTCGACGATCCCTCCGACCCCATCCACCACATCTCGCTCGCACAGGAGCCCGACCTGGTGGTCGTGGCGCCCGCGACGGCCAATATCATCGCCAAGATGGCCAACGGCATCGCAGACGACCTCATCTCCACCACGCTGCTGGCAACGCCACGACTCATCGTGATCGCGCCGGCCATGAACAATGGCATGTGGAAAGCGCCGGCTACACAGACCAACATGGCCACGTTGCGCGAGCGCGGTGTCCATGTGGTGGGTCCGGGCAGCGGCTACCTTGCCTGCGGCGACGTGGACACGGGACGCATGAGCGAGCCCGAGGACATCGTCGAGGCTGTCTGTGAGGTGCTCAACCCCGTGCCGCAAGACCTGGCGGGCAAGCGCATCGTCATCACTGCCGGCCCCACACACGAACCGATCGACCCGGTGCGCTTCATTGGCAACCGCTCATCAGGCAAGATGGGCGTCGCCCTTGCAGGGGAGGCCGCACGCCGCGGTGGCGAGGTCACGCTCGTGTTGGGACCGACATCGCTCGATGTTCCCCGCGGCGTGGCGTGCGTGCGCGTGCAAACCGCCGCAGAGATGCTCCAGGCGGCCCTGAGCGCCTTCCAGACGGCCGATGCGGCAATTTGTGCGGCCGCCGTCGCCGACTATACCCCCGCCACCCCTGCGGACCATAAGCTCAAAAAGTCCAACGAACGCTTGGATCGCATCGAGCTTGTCGAAACGGTCGATATCTTGGCCGAGCTCTCACACCAGAAGGGCGAGCGATGCGTGATCGGCTTTGCGGCCGAGACCGATAACGTTGTCGAGTACGCCGAGCGCAAATTGGCACGCAAAGGTTGCGATGCCATTATCGCCAACGATGTCTCGCGCGCCGATTCAGGCTTTGGTACCGACACTAACAAGGCCTGGATTGTGAGCACAGCGGGTACACAGGAACTTCCCGTGCTAACAAAACCCCAGCTCGCAGATACAATTTTGGACTTGCTTCAAAATTTATAAAAAAAGTTCTTGCACAAGTCTAAAGTTTCGGGTTAATATACTCCCTGTTGCGAGCGAGAGCAGAGCAACAAAAAAAGCTTCGGGACGTGGCGCAGCTTGGTAGCGCACTTGACTGGGGGTCAAGGGGTCGCTGGTTCGAATCCAGTCGTCCCGACCAGAAGTTTGCAGGTCAGGCACCTAGTGCCTGACCTTTTTTGTTTTAAGCAATTGCTTAATTTTGATTAAGCAACAGGGTGCCAAAAATCTACCTGCGCGATAATCGCTTTTTGCGGTTACTTGCGCGTTTTGCACGCGCTTGAGCCGATTTATTAACGCGACATGATCTACATACGCGTAGCTGGTATACAGACGAGTACAGGCTGTATTTATCGCGGCGATTTACGCAGATATGGCGACTGTAACGAACTAGTGTGTCGCTGTATTTATTCCAGCAGTTCACTTGATCTGTGGACAAGTGAGCGGTTACAACAAAACGCCAACCAGGATGGACTCCATACGAGGATGCCGCAAAGGTAATGGCGGGGAAGTGCGGCAGGCGCTCTGAGAGCCGCTGTATGCCCCCATTTCTCCTCAACCCGATTACCTGTACAATGAACCTCGAATTGTTTGAGTAATCGCCAAAAGAAAAGCCCTCGCAGGATTGCGAGGGCTTTGCGATGAAAGAGATCAGAAGCAGAAAGCGGGGAGGACATAAAACGAGTCCGTCGCGCTGTAGCTGTAGCAAATACCGCCGCTTTGAACATAGCGAAAGGATGTGGAGCTGCGCGGTCTCACGGAACGAGTCCAGTGGCTATAGCCTGATGCACCGGAATAGTTCGACCTCGTCACGCCCTTGGATTTGTAGCACTCGTACTGGATGCCGTCAGATTGCATATCCCCGTATACTTCGGTTGCCGAGAGCAGAAAAACCTTGTCGGTCGTCGCCGAGGGGGCACCGCCCCCGTTACCGCCAACGTTATCGGTTGTCTTTGTGACGGGTTTCACCTTTGACTGGAGCTCGCTGGGCAGGAGCAACCAGAGGTCACCGCTGTTGAGGCGGGTACGGAGCTCGGACTTATCCCAACCACCGGCATTGGTGTCCGTAGCGTTCATTCTCTGGCTACCCAAGGCAGAGTCGGTCGCCTCGAACGTCAAGCCTGCCATGCCGCTACCATCGGCCAAGTCGTCGTGGTTGATGCCGATGATACGGTACTCGAGCGTCTTGCCATTGGTCAGCTTCATCGAGAACTTGGTGCCGGCATCCATGGCGGCCTTGGCCTTGGCGTAGGCGATAGACGATGTACCGTTCTTGGCAATGTCTTTGGCAACCGCCTCCTGCTCGTCGAGGGTCCAGTCCTTCGCGTCCTTGGCGATGGCCACCTGGACGGCCGCGGAATCGGCGCCTGCGGAGCCGCCACCGGACGCGCCTCCCTCGACGCCGCCGACCGTCCCATTGTTCACCGTGTTGCCGACCAGGTTGGACTGGTTTCGGATGGCTCCGGCCACGCCGGGTCCCGCGAACACGATGACCAGGCCGATGACGGCAATGATCAGGACGTACTCGATAATTGATTGCCCTCGGAAGCGGGTCGTTTCAGAAGCGACCCCCCCCCCGAAGGTTAATTGCCGCTGCATGCATATACGGCTCCCTTCATTCGGAGTTTGCAATACGAGCCGAGCGTAGGGCTATTCCAAGTATTTGCAACGGTCTTGCCGCTGCGGCAACGATGACGGCAGGGGAGAAAGTCATGCGCTATTAGCGCGGCTATAACGTCCGCTTCGAATGCCGACCGTATTCATATCGAGGCAGCCATTTCATACCTTCAGAAAGACAACTGAAAGCCGCAAAAAAGCGGGACCCGGCTATAAGCCGAACCCCGCCCAAGAGAAGCCTTTAGAGCCGAGACAGACAACGCGTGTGGACAATCACTCAGCCTCCACCGCCATGCGCACGACCTCTTCCATCGGGTAGCGAGTGCCGCCGTCCCCGTCCAAAGCCTCGTTGTAGGCCTCGATGTCCGCCATGTCCTCAGCCTTCTCGAACGCGGCCCTTCTCACGAACTCGGAAAAGGTCATGCCCGTGGCGTCCGCATGGCCCTGAATCAAGGCCATTTCGCCCTCATCGAACTTGACCGCGATCTCGCGCATCGCCATGGTCGCTCCCGTAAACGCCGTCATCGAAGTGAATCCATTATCCACCCACCGTATACGCCCCGAACTCGAAACACCAAGCAGGATGGACTCTATACGAGGACGCAGCAGAGGTAATGGCGGGGGAGTGCGGCAGGCGCTCTGAGAGCCGCTGTATGACCCCATTTCTCTTCAATCCGACTACCCGTGCCATAAACCTGAAGCCGTTCGTTCGGTCGCCAAAAGAAAGCACGCGCGGGGTAACGCGGGCTTTGCGCTAGACAAGCTAGAAGCACCAGGCGGGGGAGACGCAAAACCAGCCCGGCGCGGAGTTGCTGTCCGACGGATTGCCGCTGCTGTCGACATGGAGGAAGCCCTTCGAGGCGTTCGGAAACACCGAACGCTCCCACCAACCGCTGCCAATGGCAATGGCAATGGCAGAGTTGGGATTATAGTTCTCCGTCACCTTGCCTTTGAAGGCCTCGTACTGGGTGCCCTCGGAGGAAGTCCAGGGATAGGATGCCCAATAGGAGGTGGGGGGCGATCTCAGAGTAGCTGAGCAGGAACAGCTTGTCCGAGGTAGCCGTCACGGCGGCGTTCTTGTTCTCATCACCGCCCCCGACATTGTTCGATAGCTTTTTGACGGCCTTCACCTTGGACTGGAAATCGGAGGGCATCAGATTCCAGATCTTGCCGGAGTTCATTTTCTGACGGAGTTCAGACTTCTCCCAACCGCCGGCGTTGGTGTCAATCGCGTTCATGGGGGACCAAATGCCCGTCGTGGTGGTGAGGAACGTGAGGCCCGCCTTGCCGGATCCGCCTGCAGGGTCATCATGATTGATGCCGATAATGCGGTAAGTCAGCGTCTTGCCATCGGTGAGCTTCATCGAGAACTCGGTGCCGGCATCCATCGCGGCCTTCGCCTTGGCGTAGGCGGGCGACGCCTCGCCCTTGGCGGCGATGTCCTCGGCAACTGCCTTCTGCTCACCGAGGGTCCAGTCCTTCGCGTGTCCTTCGCGTCCTTGGCGAGCGCCGCCTGGACGGTCGCGGAACCCGCGCCGTTACCGCTGCCGGAACCGCTCGGTTCCCAAGTCCCACCTGCTGTCCCGTTTACCAATACTCCCGCCACCGTGTTGAACTGGTTCCTGATTGCCGACGAGACCCAAGGGCCGGCTATCATCACAACCAGGACGATAATCGCGATGACCAGAACGTACTCGATGGCTCCTTGGCCTCGGAGGCGGGTATTCCTAGGAGATACCCACCCCCCGAAGGTTAATTGCCGCTGCATGCATATGCGACACTCCCTTCGCATGGGGATTGATATTGCATGCAGAGCGTACGTTAAAGCGAACCGACTAGCCCGTAACGTGCCGCTGAGGCAACGGCGGCACGGGTGCCCGCGCCACATAAACTGCTTGCCGTTTTGTTTCTTCAGACCTACTGCCACGCCTTCGGGAGGATAACGCCGGGGGCGCAGTGATTGAAGTCACTATGATTGGCATAGGTTGGGACATTCCAATCGGAACAGTCGAGGTTTAGATTTTTGCAATAGCTAAACATGCCGAGCATATCCATAACATCTGAGGTCTTCCACCCTGGTCCAAATTTCACGCTTTTCAGCGAACTGTCGGTGGAAAAAAGGAGACGTAAATCGCCGGCTTTCCGCGTCGACCATCCGGAGATGTCAATCTCCTCGACCTTGTAAAGGTTTTTGAGCGCCGAGTCGAATTCGACGACCGAGGGCGTATCCCAGCTTGAAATACTGAAGGAAGTCGCATTGCCGCAATACGCGAATGCGTGCTGCAGATTTGTGCAGTTCGACATGTCGAACTTTGCCAGATCAAAGCTCTTGCAGTTCTCCATGTACTGAAAGCAAAATGCCAACGAGTGGATTTCTATGCCATCGTCAATGGCCTTTACGGCCACGATATTACTTCTGTTAGGCCACCAGGGGGCAGTCGTCTTGCCGTCGTTTCCCATGGTCGCGCTGGCGTATCCATTTTCGAACCCCGTATACACCGCCGTCACGCGGCGGCTGTTGAGCATGTCACCGACTCTGGGGACCCCGCGGCGCTTGTAGAACATGAGGCTGTGGTCGTCCTCCGAGTACACGGCGAACGCTATCCCGTGAACGGGGTCCACGATGTCGGCGTCGGTCAACGACCCGTTGCCGCCGCCCGTGCCGCCCGACTCCCAGCTCCCCTTTGAGATTCCGTTGCCGAGCGTCCCCGCCACCGTGTTGAACTGGTTTGTGATCGCCGACGAGACCCACGGTCCCGCGATCAGCACCACCAGGACGATGATCGCGATGATCAGTACGTACTCGACTGTCGACTGCCCCTTCGGGCGGCGGGTAAATCTGGGAGATACCCCCCCCCCGAAAGGAATTTCCGCTGCATGCATGTGCGGCTCCTCTCGGATTGCTTTGGCTGATGCTGCAGAGGATAGACGCGATTACTAAGGATGAGTCAACAATGCCGCAGCGGCATTCACACTAAGAGGGTAAGGCGTTCGGAGTGACATCCCGTTCCAAAACGTATACTTGATTTAAGGCGGAGTGGAATGTGGGCGCGCAAGGAGATGCGGAATCGATGAGAGCCTCAAAAAAAATTACTGCAGTGTTATCATCTTTCATCCTCTCTATTCTTCCATTTCTGATTCTATGGGCGGCTTGGTCAGTCCTCCCTGATACAATTCCCGCTCATTGGAGTGGGGGTGTGGTTGATCGATGGGGTAATAAGCTTGAATTGCTGGTTGTTCCGCTGTTTTCTCTGATTGGTTCTATTGCAATTTCTGTGTACCTTATTGTTTCCACGCGGCGAAGAGAGTTTGCGGATTTCTCTGTTCGAATGCGACGGGACTTTGTTGCGTGCTATATTTCTAGCCTTCTTTTATCGACAACCTGCTCAGTGATAATTGCCGTTTGGGTTCAGTTGATTCTTACGCAAAACACTGCGGTTGATGGGGGGCTTGGACTATCGATCCTGTATTCCCTTCCCGGGCTATATGTGATCTTGTGCGCTTTGCCGCCTTTTTATGCGAGCGGCGAGAGCAAAAAGGCGGAGCGCCTGATAACAGTTCTTATTGGCGGCGCGGAGATTGTTCTTTGTGGAATAGTGCTTGAAGGTTCGGCTGCCTCTTATGCGATGATTGGACTGATGATTCTGTTCTGTGCGTTTGAGATTGTGTCACAGGTAAGGGATAGCCGGTCCTTATGAGTTGAATTACGCGCGTGCGGATATAAAGGGTGGCATGTTAAGCTGGTCGTTTTCTCGTTCTGGGACATTTGCAGTAGGATGAGTGGGACTAGGCGCGCTGCGGTGTGATGGTGACGGTTGAGACTTGTATCGCTGCAAATCCGCTGATGCACATTTTGCTATTGGGCTTGAAGGTGGGACCGACAGGCCTTTGTTTGGGTTGTTCTGGTCGTCCAACGCGTGTTGCACGGCTTTATATTGTTACCCTCGTTCGGCGCTCCGTTGGAGCATTTCCGGGTTTGTCGGCATCATGACTTGGCCAAGTGACACGCTTGCCTGGACGGTTGTAACGCCGCGCCGGTTCCGTGTGCTCCTTCGTTGTTGGCCTGTCCAGCCGGGGGCGGATTCGGCCTCATGTTGTGGCCCACGGCCTTCAGGGGCTTCCCCTGGCGAGTTATGTTCGTCCGTATGGGTAAGGGTCGGGTTGAGCTGACAATCCCGTGTCGGAAGGGGCTTTGACCATGCGCGCGATGACAGAGATTGAGTGGCTGGACGGCCGTGTGACGAAGGTGCCGGAACTCGCCCAGGGCGATGCGCTCGGCGAGAGCGTCCAGGCGGAGCTCGATTTCGGGTTCGACGACGTGTTGGAGGGCCTTTGGGTCGAGGTGCGCTATCATGAGCCGGATGAGGACTCAGACGGCGACCCGCGCGGGAGGGGCTGCGCACTGTACGCGGACTGCCGGTACAGCCTGGTCGAACCGTCGGACCTCGACCGTGTCTTCTGCATCCTTTACGAGGGGCAGCCGAGGGTCCAGCCGCGTCGCGGGGGAGCTCGTGAACCTTTCGCGGGCCTGCGCGTTGTCCTGCCTCATGCTCAAATCTCCCTACCCGCCAGGCGCCCTCGAGGCCCTGGCCGCGTGCGCTCGATACCTCTGCGGTCCGGCTTTCACGTCCGACCTCGCCGCCCGCGTCCGCGCGCGGATCCCATCCGGCCTCACGCGCTTGAATATCGAGCTGAGCCCAAACGATGAACCACACCCCATCGGTCTTCAAGATGATGCCTCGATGAGCCAGCTCGCCCAGAGCTTTCGATACAGTCGGTTGAGTCGAACAGACTTTTTTTCGAGCTTGTCCTGACGCATGAAAAGACCTTTTGTAAGTTCTTTTCCGTTGGCATCCTTCCTATTAGGCCCTTTGGACGTCTGGAAGGAGCAAATCATGATCAGAATCGCAAGCTGGACGCGATTCTTCGCGACCGCAAATAATGAGTCGTAGGATGGCCTGTTGATTCCACTCAGGATCTCGCTCTTCGCAATCTCATCCTGCCGAACGTCAAGCGCCGACTCCATCTCGCTAGGCGTCTCGGCCTGGTCGGCAATCGATGGAGCGTCCGTGTCTAAAGGCCACGGGAGGCCACGGCCTTTTTGCGGTTTGTAGCTACTTGTACTCATGTTGATTCCTCCGGTGCGAGGCTATCCAACCCAATTGCCGACTGTGCCCATAATATGGTTGATTTCCGATCTTAGCCGAACACATTGAGCGGATAGGCCGTTCCCGCAGTTAGCCGAACGCCCCCGAGGCCCCATTCAGGCCACGGGGGCGTCGTTTTCCCAGTTGAAGGAACGGTGGAGATGTGTTTCGATGGGTCCGGTGGCCATGCTCCGCCCGCCGCCCGGCACCTCTTCCCAGACTCAGCCGTACGGTCGGTCCGTCTATTCCGTTTTCGCCCTTAGGCTAGGCCAGCGGGGCATCGCCCCTCTCTGCGCGCGCCCTCTCGGCGGGGCCGGCGGGGCCGACCTGTCGGTCTACGACGGGTTCCTGAAGGGGGCGGTCGCCGATGGCAGCTAGCGAGGAGCTGGCCCGCAGGGTCGTGGAGGCCGGGCGGTCGTGCTCGCTCACCACCGCCGTCCTGGAGGAGTGGTCGAGGCTCGGCACCCCGAAGCAGGTGGAGTACCTGGCGGGCTACCTCGAGGCGGAGAGGTCCAGCCGCGAGGCCTCGAAGCGCGCGACGCTGCTCAGGCGCTGCGCGCTGCCGGCGCCCAAGACCTTCGACGGCTACGACTGGTCGGCCGTGTCGTGGCCGGAGGGCATGGGGCGCGAGTCGCTGCTCGCGCTCGACTTCGTCGAGCGCAGGGAGGACCTCGTGCTCATGGGCGACGTCGGCACCGGCAAGACGCACATGGCGTCGGCCCTCTGCGCGCTGGCGTGCGAGAGGAGGCTCGAGGCGCGCTTCTTCACGGCGTCCTCGCTCGTGATGCGCCTGAGGCGCGCCCGCGACGACGGGAGGCTCGACCGGGAGGCCGCGCTCATCGGCAAGGCCCGCCTGCTCGTCATCGACGAGCTCGGGTTTCTCCCGCTCGACGCGGACGGGGCGAGGCTGCTCTTCCAGGTCTTCGCCGACGCATACGAGAGGCAGTCGGTGGTAATCACCACGAACCTGGAGTTCAGCAGGTGGGGGTCGGTGTTCGGGGACGACCAGATGGCCGCCGCCGTGATCGACCGCATCGTCCACCACGGGAGGCTCGTCCAGTTCCGCGGCGAGTCCTACCGCGTCCGCCATGCCCTCATGCAGGAGGGCTAGCCGCTCAAAAAGCGTGCGCGCTTCCGATGCTGCGACTGCTCAATTTCCGATGCTCTTTTTGCTCAAATCCTCTTGACGAAACACAGAATACGTGCGGGCGGCGCTTGCAGCCGATCGCACGGTACCGGCCGCACCCGTTGCAGCAGCGCGGCCACGCCGCCAGGCGCGGGCAGGCCGCCGACAGGTCGGCCGAGCCGTCGACGCGCTCGCCGCGCCTGGACTTCGGCGCCGTCACGAACCTGTGCGACGCCACCTCGGCGCTCACCGCCGAGGGCGACCTGCCCAGCTCCCTGGCGATCTCCCCGCACGAGGCCCTGCGCTCCAGCATCCTCTGGACCGTGTCCCGCTCGTGCCTGGTGAGCCTGCCGTAGGCCCTCGGGGCCGCCTCCGCGGAACCCTTCTTCCTCTTTCCGGACCGGCCGTCCTCCGATCTCCCGGGGTCGGCCGGTCCGGCCCTCAGGGTATCGGGTTCCCACATTCATCCGCACATGTGCGGATGAATGTGGGAGGTGTTCGGATGAAGTTGATAATCAAGGCTTCGATAGCAAACGCAATTTGGTTTTTGAAATATGGACGAATTCCTCGTCAGGAGGGTAAAATGGTGCCGACGGCAGCCCAAGTTGTAGAGAGCTGGGCAGAGCCGTTGCTTAATGAAGTTGGGTCATCGTCTTAGCGACGGTGGCCTTTCTTTTTGGGCTTCGAACCCTGCTTGAGTGCCTTGGAAAGGCCGACAAGGGCCGTGAGGAGCGAGACCATAGCAGTCAGGAGCTTCACGAGCTCAGTGAAATCGGTCATGGGCATCACCTCCCATCGGATGGAGGGCTCTGCCCGGCACGAGGGCTGCCGACAGCAAGGACGATTCTATCAGAGCGGCTGACTCCCGCCCGATTATTACCATCCCACCGCGCCTGTGCAAAAAAGGGGGCCGCCAAACAGCGACCCTCCAGCGAAAGTGCATGTTATTTAGGACAGTCAAATTCTTTGAAAAACAAATGGATGCTGTAGAATTACAAATAAGAGTCACCCGGAAGGAGCGATCGATGAAAAGCAAACGATTTGTCCTGAATGCACTTCTGGTAGTAGCAATATTGACGCTCTTCGTCTTTTCGTACTCATACATGAATCAGCCAAGATTTGGATATGCTTTATACGCTGTTTTTTCCGGCGAAACAACTTACAACACTATAGGCTTCATTGACGCAATCTTTTTCTATGTAGTCGGCCCCGTATCAAGCGAACTGGTCGCTTTTGTTGTCAGCTACAACCTGAATCAACAAAGCCAAACTTACTCAGCGACTTCGGCCAAACAAGGAATCAATCTCTTCGCAATAATGATAATTCTGCAAATTGCGACCGTGTTGATTATCGCCCTGACCGCAACAAACGTTTTGAAGTATGAGTTCGGATTCATCGCGAGCTGTCTCATGGCAATTGCCGCGGGTATAGCGGTTTCGTATACGACACCGGCAAAGAAGTAGATCAACTAACAGGGCCTATTTGGAATCCGAATCGTCCATGGAACCGTCGATGCCGGTTTTGGTGTCGTCATCCGTATTGGAATCGTCATCCTTGGGGCTTATAGGACACACATTTTGTCCTATAAGCCCCGATCAATTCATACTCCTCATCCTCGCCGAATTGCGAGTATGGCAGAATCGGCACTGGATGGCAGCGCGCTAGGCCGTGTCCGCGGAGTTACCCCCCCCGTTTTTATCGTAACAGCTGATTCTAGGGACGCTTCAAAAAGTCAACCGAGGGTTTTGTCCCGTCAAGACGCCGAACGAGAATTACGTACCGCCAAGAGCCTCAAAACACGCCCCTCGCGGAACAGAATCCTCACTCGATTTCCATGCGGAGTAAAAACGTCAATCAATCATCCTCCGCAACGTCTATCCACCAAAAAGGCCGCCCCACGTGGAGCGGCCTTTGCTCGCAGCTTTTTACTGATAGTTACTCAAAAATTATTCCAACACATCCACAGTAGAGCAGCGAATCGTATTTTTCTTTCGGGAATCGAGAAAATAGCCTACCTTGACTTTAGACCCAACGCTCACGGGGCTATCGCTTACATAGCGCGTATGTTCTGAATCAACCAGAATGGTCAGACGATCAGACCCGTCGTTATATGGATCTTCGCTTTCGACCGACATGGTAAAATCGCCAGAGCTGTCAACGTTCAACACCAATCCGCTCACGAACCACAAATGTGAATAGTCACCTCCGCTATCTTTTTGGCAACGCTCCACTTTTAGAAATAGCGCAGAGAATGCGAACACGGCAACTGATATAGCGATGAAAACCTTAACGCCACTCCCCTTGCCATGAAATACAAATTTATTCGCCAAAGAAAAATACCCCTGCCTTATCCGTGTAATTAGCATAGTACTACGTTAACGTGCTCATGGCTGTGGGTTGGTTTAACCTACAGCCATGCTAAAGTTGCCAAAAGGGGCACAAAGGCCAATACGTTTGCGCCATGCCGGCACAGCGACCTGGCATCGTATGCACCGGCGGGATCATCGCTGGCCTGCAAGGAGGGCATATCCACGCGCTCATGGTCGCCGGAGGCCTCGTGATGCAGCACGCGCCGGGCGGCGACTGGAAGCGCGTCGATTGGGACGTGCTTGCCGCCTGGCTCGACAGATACGGTTACAAGGTCGCTGATTGCGAGACGGAGACCCTTCCGACCGCCGACGCGGCGAGTGGGAACGCGAGGGTAAAAACGCATCGTCGCTGAACCAGTGAGTCAGTATTCTTTAGTTGGATGATGGATATTGAAATTGATTAGCGAGATAATGTGCATATCTCATAATGTATGCGTTGTACCATGAGAGAGGG
>CATXXC010000024.1 GCA_958403385.1 uncultured Collinsella sp. | reverse complement strand
CCCTCAGGGTATCGGGTTCCCACATTCATCCGCACATGTGCGGATGAATGTGGGAAGTGTTCGGATGAAGTTGATAATCAAGGAAGTAGTCAAAAAGCCCCGTCCCAAATTAGCTACCTTGCCCCATCGGGCGGGAGCGGGTAAGATATATCGAGCGCCTAGCGCGTTCGATGGGTTCGGATGACGACATGTTCCGAATCTGGTCAGGTCCGGAAGGAAGCAGCCATAAGGAGCCTCTGTCGGGCATCCGAATCCATCGAGTGCGCAGGCGTTTTTTGGTGCCGCGGCTACCCGCGAGTGCCGGCAGGGCGCTTGGTGTCTCGCTGGTCCTCGGCTTCGCCTGCGGGATCGCTCGACTACCAAGCGCCCTGCCGGCACCCGCGGGTAGCCGACCAAAACCGCCTGAAGGGTCACATTTATCTGATAATTGAATCCCCGGCGTTATGCCGCTCGCTGGCGTTGCCAAAACATCGGCTGCTACGTGCCTTGGGCGCTAGTGACCGTTGCCCTTACATCTGTAACGAGTTGCTTACGCATCTCCAGGGTTCTCCGTACTATCATGAATCAGATTGAATTGAGATGATGATAGGGAGCGCCTTTTTATGATTGAGCTGCTCAGGCGTTTTGGTGGTAAGTTTCGCCGGTATATGGTGATTGGCCCTGCGTGCAAGTTGATTGAAGTGATCTTTGACCTGCTGACGCCGCTGGTGATTGCCCAGATGATCGATAAAGGTATCGGTGCGCACGACGTGAGTGCCGTCGTCCGCTACGGCATGGTGCTCGCCGCCATGGCTGTAATCGGCATCTCGTTTACGCTTGTTTGCCAGAAGATGGCGGCGCTCACCTCGCAGGGCATGGGTACTGACATTCGCGGCGCACTCTACCAGCACATCAACAAGCTGAGCTATGCCGAGCTCGACCGCTTTGGCACGCCGTCGCTCATCACGCGCATTACCAACGACGTTAACCAGGTCCAGCTCGCTGTGGCGCTGGGCGTGCGCATGCTCATCCGCTGGCCCTTTCTAGCGGTGGGCTCCATGTGCGCGGCCCTTGCCATCGACCTTAAGCTCGGCATCATCTTTTTGATCTGCACGCCCGCCATTGGCCTGGTGTTCTGGGTTGTCATGGCGCGCTGCATTCCGTACTACAAGCAGCTGCAGGCAAAGCTCGACCGCATCGCGCTTATCTGCCGCGAGGGCCTTTCGGGCGCCCGCGTGGTTCGCGCCTTCGTGCGCGAAGATCACGAGCGCGAGCGCTTTGCGCAGGCCGCCGACGACCAGGCCAATACTGCCATCGCGGTGGGCAAGCTCTCGTCGATTCTCAACCCCGTCACGTTTTTGGTGATGAACCTGGGCGTGTGCGCCATCCTGTGGGTGGGCGGCATCCAGGTCAGCGTGGGCGAGCTTACGCAGGGCCAGGTCATGGCGTTTGTGAACTACATGACGCAGACCCTGACCTCCATCGTGTACGTCGCCAACCTGGTCGTGGTCTTTACCAAGGCGAGCGCCAGCGCGTCGCGTATCAACGAGGTGCTCAATTGCGTGCCGGGCATCGCTGACGAGGGCAACCAGCCGGTCGCGCTGCCCAAGCCGGGCAATGTCGCTTCAGTTCCCGCGCTGAGCTTGAGCCATGCGAGCTTCTCGTTTGGCGCTGGCGCGGCCAATGCTGTCAACGATGTGACGCTGGAACTCCCGCTGGGCAAGACGCTCGGCATTATCGGCGGTACGGGTAGCGGCAAGTCCACGCTCGTCTCGCTCATCCCGCGCCTGTACGATGCGAGCACCGGCAGCGTGAGCGTGATGGGCGTCGACGTGCGCACCTGGCCGCTCGACCAGCTGCGCCGTGTGGTCGCGACCGTTCCGCAGCGCGCATCGCTGGTGAGCGGCTCCATCCGCAGCAACCTGACCTGGCGCGATGAAGCTGCGACCGACGAGGAGCTCTGGGTGGCACTCGACATGGCGCAGGCCAGCGAGTTCGTGCGCAACAAGCCGCAGGGCTTAGACGCCCCGGTCGAGGCGGGCGGCAAGAACTTTAGCGGTGGCCAGCGTCAGCGCCTGACTATCGCGCGTGCCTTGGTTGGTTCGCCTCAGATATTGATCATGGATGACTCCGCGTCGGCGCTCGACTTTAAGACCGACGCGGCGCTTCGCCATGCCATTCGCGAGCGCAGCATGCGCGGTGCCGCCAAGGGCGGGCTGCCGCTGACCACGGTGATTGTGAGCCAGCGCGTTTCGACCGTGCGCGATGCCGACGTGATCTGCGTGCTCGACCACGGCTCGGTTGCCGGCCTGGGCACACATGACGAGCTCTATGCGACCTGTCGGCTCTATCGCGAGATTTGCCAGTCGCAGCTGCGCCGCGAGGAGCTTGAGGGCCAGCGGGGGAGCACAGCGCCCGCGCCCACTCCGGCGCCCGCGTCCACCCTAAGCCCCGCGTCCGCCCCAACCGTCCCCGCATCCGCCTGCGCAAAGGAGGGCTGCTAGATGAATCCGTATACTTCTTCCGGTTCGGTCGCCACGATGACGGCCAACGTGTCCGGTAACGATAACCTCAACGACCTGGGCGACGGTCCGCGCCAGCCCGGCGATCCCGAGCGCTATCCCGTGGGTGCGGTGACCCGCCGCCTGCTGGGCTATGTTCGCCCGCACCGCATTTCGTTTGTAGCGTCGTTTGTGAGTGCCGCCATCTCCGTGATTCTGCAGCTCTACACGCCCATCCTCATTGGCGAGGGCATCGACCTTATCGTCGCCGCCGGACAGGTGGACTTCGATGCGCTGCTGCCGCTTGTCACCAAGCTCGCGATTGTCGTCGTAGGTGCTGCGGCCTTTCAGTGGCTGCAGGGCTATTGCGTCAACCGCCTGTCCTACGAAACGGTGCGCGACATGCGCGTGGAGGCGAGCGACAAGCTCAGCCGCATGCCGCTCAGCTTTATCGACGGCCATGCCCACGGCGACCTCATGAGTCGCGTGGTCAACGACGTCGATCAGGTGGGCGACGGTCTGCTGCAGGGCTTTACACAGCTCTTCACCGGTGTTATTACCATCGTGGGTACGCTCGCGTTTATGCTTTCCATCAACCTGACCATGACGCTCGTGGTGGTACTCGTCACGCCGCTTTCCATTTTTGGAGCCGGTGCTATCGCCAAGCTTTCCAACAAAAGCTTTACGGCACAGCAGCGTATTCAAGGGCAGCTCGGTGGTCATATCGAGGAGTACGTAGGCGAGCAGAAACTTGTCGACGCCTTTGCCTATGGTCCCAACGCTCAGCAGCGCTTCGATGCCCTCAACGCCGAGCTCTATGCGGCAGGTGAGCGCGCGCAGTTTATGGGTTCGCTCTCCAACCCCGGCACGCGCTTTATCAATAACATCATCTATGCCGTGGTGGCCGTGATTGGCTGCGTGGGCGTGATCACGGGCGTGCCCGCGGCACTCACGGTGGGCGGCGTGCAGATCTTCCTGTCCTACGCCAACCAGTACACCAAGCCGTTCAACGAGGTCACCAACGTCATTACGCAGATCCAGACCGCGTACGCCTCGGCGCGCCGCATGTTTGCGCTGCTCGATGCGCGCGAGCAGGAGCTCGACGCGGAGGATGCCGTGGAACTTGCCGTCCCGCAGGGCGAGGTGACCTTTGAGCATGTGGACTTTAGCTACGTGCCCGACCGCAAGCTGCTGCAGGACATCTGCATCGAGGCCAAGCCCGGCATGCGCTTTGCCCTGGTCGGCCCCACGGGCTGCGGCAAGACAACGCTCATCAACTTGCTGCTGCGGTTTTACGATATCGATGCCGGACGCATCATGGTCGATGGCCGGTCTTCGCGTGACTACACGCGCGCAAGCCTTCGCCGTGCCTTTGGCATGGTGCTGCAGGACACTTGGCTGTTCGAGGGCACGGTGGCCCAGAACATTGCCTACGGCTGTCCCGACGCCACACGCGAGCAGGTTATCGAGGCTGCCAAGCGCGCGCATGCGCACAAGTTTATCGTGCAGCTGCCAGGCGGCTACGATACGGTCATCGGCGAGGACGGCGGCACGTTTAGCCAGGGTCAAAAACAGCTGCTGTGCATCGCGCGCGTCATGCTCACCGACCCGGCGATTTTGCTGCTGGACGAGGCGACCTCGAGTATCGATACGCGTACCGAGCTGCAGGTGCAGGCGGCGTTCGACGAGCTTATGGCCGGCCGCACAAGCTTTGTGGTGGCGCACCGCCTGTCGACGATCCGCAACGCCGACTGCATTCTGGTGATGCGCGACGGCCAGATTATCGAGCGCGGCACGCACGACGAGCTGCTAGCGGCAGGCGGCTTCTACGCCGAACTCTATCGCAGCCAGTTTGCCCAGTGAGCAAGCCCGTGGGGCAAATTAATCAATCGACAGACGGTGGTTTACATCTGTCACGTTAGTACTAAGATATTCATCTAATAAATTGCATTAGTGGCTTTAGTTTTGGGGGATACGAGGCAACGTGACTATGACGTGCTCTTTGGTGGTTAACAGCAAGAGCGGTAATACCAGGATGGTTTCGGGCGCGATCAAGCGCGCTCTGCAGGCTGCGGGTGTTGAGTTTGTCCATGCCGCGGCGTTGAGCGACGATGCGGATGCAGATCAGGTTGCGCTCGAGGCGCAGGGCGCCTGCGCGGCCGACACGGTGCTCGTCGGTTTTTGGTGCGACAAGGGCGCGTGCACGCCTTCGGTCGCGGCGTTGCTCTCCGCTTTGCACGGCAAGCGCGTCTTCCTGTTTGGCACCTGCGGCTTTGGGGCCGATCAGAGCTATTACCAGCAGATTATCGACCGCGTGACCTCCAATTTGGCTGGAGATGCCGAGCTTGCGGGCTGGGCGATGTGTCAGGGCAAGATGGGCCCTGCGGTCAAGCAGCGCTACGAGGCCATGCTCGAGCAAGATCCCGACAACGCCCGATTTAAGATGCTGCTCGACAACTGGGTTGCCGCAAAGGACCATCCTACCAAGGAGGACCTGGACAACATGGCCGCAGCCGCCAAGAAGGCCGTGCTGGGCGAGTAGCTTCGCCGTCCGCGATCCTTCGTGCAAAACAATACAAATGTGAAAGCCTCGAAGTTCTCGAGGCTTTTTTCTTGACACTTGTAGGCGCAACCGTGGCAGGCGTTTGGGGTGACATTTTCCATTACCCCGATGACGAGACCGTCCTGGACGACACACTCGCATGCGTTCGCTGGATGTATTCAGAGTGGGACGGGCTTTCCGGATGGATGGGGTTTCGGAAAGTGTGTCCCGGAATTTGCCTTTGGAATGGGATGCGGTTTCCGGTTGAGGGCTCTGGTGGAAAATGCGACCCGGAATTTGCAATCGGAGTGGGATGCAGTTTCCCAACGGGGCCGTAAGCGGAAACTGCATCCCACTCCGGACGTGAATTCTGGGACACGGTTTCCGGATGCAAAAAAGGCCACAAGACGTGGCCTTCAACTTATATATGTTGCGGATACCCCCATGACAAGCCGCGCTCCAACAACAGGGCGTCTGTCCAGGCGGAGGCATATAAGGTTCATCGCGAGTTCCGCACGAGCCGGAGAGCACTTAATGTGCTCTCCGCGCGAGCAGGACTGCCCGAGCAGGGAACCTTACATTCCGCGCCGCCCGGGCAGACGAACCGGGATAGACCCGCAGCGACCCGCTACTTGATCTTGGTCGTGCCCGGCGCCAGGTTGGGGTCGGTCTCGTTGGCCTCGGTCTGGAAGTGCTCGGTGTACACGTTCTTGCCGTCGCGGAACATCTCGTAGTACTGCATCTTGGCGTAATCCTCGCGCGCCTTGGTGGCGGCTGCTGCGGCGGCGTCGTCGCCGGTGACGTTGGAGGAGAGCGCCCAGCGCAGGCTGGCGTCCTCGTAGCCCACCGAGTTGATGGCGGGCAGCGACTCACGCAGCGTCATGTGCGCCTTCTGGTAGTCGGAAAGCGGGGCGCCGATCAGCTGCATAAGCTGCGTGGACAGGTAGTTGGTGGACAGGTCGTCGACCTCGCTCGTCTGGTCGCAGCCGGCAACGTCGTAGTTGGCCCAGATGATGTAGTCGGTCTGCCACAGACGTTCCTGGTGCGTGGCGTCGTCCTCGCCGGTAAACCACTTGTCGTTGAACTTGGACGGGAAGAACGGCTGGTGATCGCCCCAGAACACCACGACCACCTTGCGGTCGAGCTTGCTCAAGGCGTTGAGGAAGTAGCGAAGCGCCTGGTCGGACTGCTCGATGCACGAGACGTACTCGTCGACATCGGACAGTGTGCCGTCCTCGACGGTCTTGGTGTCCAGGTCGGTCGTGTCGATGTTCAGGTGCATCTGCTTGTCGGCCGGCAGCAGGCCCGTGTCGTAGCCCGAGTGGTTCTGCATGGTCACGTCGAAGATAAACTGCGGATCGGCGTTCTGGTCGAGCAGCTCAAGAATCTTGTCGTAGGTAGCCTGGTCGGTCACCATGCCGCGCAGGGTATCGGCTCCCTGGAAATCGTTGATGGACAGGAACTGGTCAAAGCCAAAGTCCTTGTAGACGTTCTCGCGGTTCCAGTTGGTCGCGTGGTTGGGATGCATGGCCGTGGTGGAATAGCCGAGCGATTTGAACTGCTCTGCCAGATTCCCGGTCGTTTCCATGTTGTAGATGGTGTAGGGGTACACGCCCGAGCCCAGGTTGGCCATGGAGTTGCCGGTCATAAACTCAAACTCGGTATTGGCGGTACCGCCGCCGTAGGCGCTCACATAGAGCTTGCCGCGACTGAGACAGTTGGACAGGTTCTTAAAGTACTGCGGACCCTCGTAGCCGGCGCGCATGTTCTGGTAGATGGACAGATCCGAGAAGGTCTCGTTCATGATGGCGATGACCGTGGGCTTCTCGCTGTCGAACTGCTCCTTTGCGGCGGCGCGCTCATCGCTCTTAGCCGCGTCGGATTTGTCATAGGCCTTGGCGTACTTTTTGAGCGTGGCCTTGGCATCGTCGACGGAGTAGTCGGCGGGTTTGGGCGGCTTGATGGACTGCGCTGCGCTAATGAAAGCGGGCAGGTAGCCCTCGCGCCAGTAGCTCTCGAGCGGGCGCCAGGTATAGACGGTGATGCCGAGGGTGTTGTAGTAGTCGATGAGCGTGACATGCGCGGTTACGCCGCCCAGGCACAGCACTGCCACGAGCAGGTTGGTGAGCAGCATGCGCTTGGCGTTGGCGGCACCCTTCTGACGGTGCGGTGCCACCAGGCCGGCGTACTCGCACAGCAGCATGGCGATGGCGGTAAAGCCCATGGACAGCACACAGAACAGCGAGATGGAGAAGGTGTAGCCGGTGCCGGCGACCGCGGCGGCGGTGGAGATGGCCGAAAGGTCGCCCGGCTGGATGGGCATGGATTTAAACGTGATGACGAAGAACTCGGCAATGCCCAGGACAAAGAGGGCAAAGGCCAGGACCGCGGGAGCTGCGCCGTGGCGCTGGAACAGGAAGAACAGGCCGGTCATGAGCACGGTGATGATGGCCCACTCGAGCAGGATGCACAGGGGGTAGACCCAGGTAAAGTCGTGGTTGGACGATACCTCCATGCCTAGCAGCGCAAAGACGCCGGCGAGCAGCAGGCACAGGACGGCGGCGACGAGTGGTTTGCCCACAAAGGCGCCGCGCAGGCGGGCGAGCTTGCCGGTGGGGGCGGGGGCGTCGGGCTTGGCGAACGCAAAGACGTGCGGGGCGATGCGGTCGCGGGCGATGCTGGCCCAGGCGCAACCGGTGAGAATGGCATTGGTCAGGATGAGCATCACAAAGGCGAGCGGCTCGTTTTGGGCGACGAGGCCAATGGCGCCCCAAATGGTCAAAAAGAGCTGGAACAGGCCGAAGGCGACGCTCCACCCAAGAGCGCTTTTGGCAACGGTGTCCGACTGAGCGCGAATGGCCTTGGCCTCGCGCAAAACAAGGTAGACGGTCGCCGCAAGACCGACGAGCGAGATGGCGGCTGCGAACATGCTGAGACTCCTCACAAACTAAAACCTACGAAAGCGGGGGTTTACCCGATTGTTACCAAGATATGCGCTGCAATTGGTGGCTGCGCACAACAACCAGCCATATTAACGCGCACGTGTGGCGGTGGGGCGCAATGGAGTGGCGACCTGCGCGATAATGGACGGGAATTACACGGAAACGTAAAGGCTTCTTAAAGAATTAGCGAGGATAGAGCTATGGGCGAGCAGGTTTGTATGACGGGCGCCGAGTACTGCGGCGGAGCTGTGGGCGTGGGCGCGGGCGGCTATCCGGTCGAGACTACGGGCAACGCGGCGCTGGACATCTTGGAACACCGCTCGTCCACGCGTGCTTTCGCGCGCGATGACAGCGACCGTCCCGTAGCGGTGACCGACGAGCAGCGGGCGGCGATCTTGCATGCGGCGAGCCGCGCACCGTCGGCGGGCGCCATGATGATGTATTCCATCGTGAGCATTCGCGAGCAGGCTACGCTGGACCGTCTGGCTGACCTGTGTGACCACCAGCCCATGATCGCCAAGGCGCCCTGGGCACTAATATTTGTGGTCGACTATGCCAAGTGGATCGATCTGTTTGAGCACGTGGGCTGCTTTGAGCCCGAGTTTGTCGAGCGCACGGGCAAGTCGCCCCGTTGTGCACCGGGTCTGGGCGACTTTGCCATCGCGGCGCAGGATGCCGTGATCGCTGCGCAAAACGCCGTGGTTGCCGCCGAGGCCCTGGGCCTGGGGAGCTGCTACATTGGCGACATCGTGGAGAACGCCGAGGAAGTTGCCGAGCTGCTCGATCTGCCGCCCTATACCATGCCGCTATCGATGCTCATCATCGGCACGCCCCGCAAGGAGCGCCCGGCAATCGCACATCCCGTGGTGAACCTGGTGCACGAGGGGCGCTATCGCCGCGCCGATACCGCGACTATGGATGCACAGGTGGCCGAGATGGATGCGATGTTTCGCCCGCATGCCCGCGAGGTGGGCGAGCGCGTGGTGGATATCTACACCCGCAAACACACCAGTCCCTTTATGGCCGAGATGAGCCGATCCATGGAGTGGTGGTTCAAAAACTGGCTCGGAAAATGACAGATGCGGCAAAGGGATAGTTCCTTTGCTGCATTCCATATCGCCGCGGTAGCCTAAAGACTGTATAAATCTTTATCTAGCTGGGAAAACAGTGCATTAAAACATGGGCCGATTACCTATAATCCCTTCGAACATTAAAGTTGGGAGGAAACCGGCTTATGGAACAAAAGGCCAAGGAGGCAGCCTCGCACGCTGCGATTCCTGTGAGCATCTCGGCGATGCTCGTCACGCTGGGCGTGGTGTACGGCGATATCGGCACCAGCCCTATGTATGTAACCAAGGCGCTCGTTGCCGGCAACGGCGGCATCGGAAGTGTGACGGAGGAGTTCGTGCTTGGCGCGCTCTCCCTTGTCGTGTGGACGGTCACGCTGCTGACCACCATCAAGTATGTGCTCATCTCGCTGCGCGCCGATAACCATGGTGAGGGCGGCATCTTTGCCCTGTACAGTCTGGTCAAGCGCTGCGGCAAGTGGCTTATCATCCCCGCCATGCTGGGTGGCGCCGCGCTGCTCGCCGACGGCATCCTGACACCTGCCGTTACCGTTACCACGGCCATCGAGGGCCTGCGCACCATCCCGGCGGTCCATGCCGTGCTGGGCGATGACCAGGGTCGCGTCGTCGCCATTACGCTCGCCATCATCATCGTGCTCTTCTTGGTGCAGCGCATCGGTACGGCCAAGATCGGTCACGCCTTTGGCCCCATCATGACGCTGTGGTTCCTGTTCCTGGGCGGCACGGGTCTGTTCTTTGTCTTCCAGCACCCCGCCGTGCTGCTGTGTCTCAACCCGGTTCGCGGCATCGCCTTTTTGCTGAGCTCCAACAACCACGCGGGCATCATGATTCTGGGCAGCTGCTTCCTTGCCACCACCGGTGCCGAGGCGCTCTACTCCGACATGGGCCACGTCGGCCGCGGCAATATCTACGCTACCTGGCCGTTCGTTAAGTGCTGCCTGCTGCTGTCCTATATGGGCCAGGGCGCTTGGCTTATGAACAACGCTGCCAACCCCGAGCTCATGGGCATTGCCGATCTCAACCCGTTCTACCAGATGCTCGCCCCGGGCCTGCGCCCGTTTGCCGTCGGCCTTTCCACCGTCGCGGCCATCATTGCCTCGCAGGCGCTCATCACCGGTGCATTCTCGCTGGTGTCCGAGGCCAGCCGTCTGGACCTCATGCCGCACATGCAGGTCTTCTACCCTGCCGAGACCAAGGGCCAGCTCTACATCCCCATGGTCAACAACGTCATGCTCGTGGGCTGCGTCATCGTGGTGCTGCTGTTCCAGAACTCGGCGCATATGGAAGCCGCCTACGGCCTTGCCATTACGCTGACTATGATGTGCACCACGCTGCTGCTCTTCTTCTACCTGCACGAGGAGCGCAAGCTCAAGGTCGCGCCGTGGATCTTCGCGGCCTTCTTCCTTTTGCTCGAAGGCTTCTTCTTCGTGAGCTCGCTCACCAAGTTCTTCCACGGCGGCTATTTCACCATCCTCATGGCCGCGCTCATCATGGGTATCATGGTGTGCTGGTACAACGGTACGGCTGTTGAGCAGCGCCAGTTTACGCTGCTGCCGCTGCGCAGCTACCTGCCGCAGCTCAAGCGCCTGCGCGATGACGATCGCTACGAGCGCCTGAGCGACAACATCGTGTACCTGACCAAGGACACCCATACCGACTACATCGACCGCGACATCGTCTACTCGATTCTGGACAAGCATCCCAAGCGCGCTCGCGCCTGGTGGTTTGTGAATGTCGAGACCATGGACGAACCGCACACTTTTGCCTATTCGGTCGAGACGTTCGGCACCGACTACGTGTTCCGCGTGCATCTGTACCTGGGCTACAAGATCAACCAGCGCGTTAATGCCTATCTGCGTCAGGTCGTTCAGGACCTGGCTGCCACCGGCGAGCTGCCGCCGCAGACGCATGACTACTCGGTCTACAAGGATCCGGGTAACATCGGTACGTTCAAGTTCGTCCTGATCCGTAAGCTTCTGGCGCCCGAAAGCGATGTGGAGCCGAGCGAGCGTACGGCCATCACGCTCAAGTACATCATTCGTCGCGCCGCCGGCACGCCTGCACGCTGGTACGGCCTGGAGAACTCCAACGTGAGCTTTGAGTACGTGCCGCTGTTCACCAAGTTCAAGGCCGTGAACAAGATGCAGCGCCTGGCTCCCAACGAGCGGCCGTAGTCGACGCTCGAGGTTTGTCTGCGAACGGGCGGGCTTGTATTGACGGGGATTGAGTCCTGGGAGGAAACCATGGATGCAAAGGTGCTTGACGGTTGCGATCTTGCGACCGAGCTGGTGCGTGATGTACGCGCCGATGCTGCCGAAGATCGGTTCTTTACGAATCGGGCCAACATGGACATGGCCGACCGCGTGATTTCGATCGTGGTGACGGTGCTTGTCGCGGCGTGCGTGTGCGCACTGCTCGCGCACGTGCTGTTTGTCTAACGTCCGCAGGTTGCAAAGGCTTTACACTTGGAACCACCACAAGGGGAAACCACCACAAAGGTGCCTGTCCCCTTTGTGGTGGTTTTTGTTTTTGAGAGAGGAGCGGGGCGCTGATGGACGTCCGTACGGACGGCGATATTGCCGATAGCTTTTGGTGGCGGCGCACAACGCTGACGCGCCGCACTCCTCTGTATGACGCCTGCGTATCGGTGGGGCTGCTGGTCGCGGCGACGATTGTGGGCGCGCTGCTCGACCATCCGGGTCTCGCGCCGAGCATCATGATCGTCTATGTGTTCGCCGTTCAGCTGTGCGCATTCTTTACCTGGAGTCGCCTGTATTGCTTGCTGAGCTCGGCTGCCGCCGTGGCGCTCTACAACTTCTTGTTTGTCGACCCGCGCTACTCGCTGTCGCTTATCGACCGCGGCTATCCCGGCATGTTCTTCATCATGTTCGTGGTCTCGCTTGTGTCGAGCTCGATTGCGTTGGCCCTGCGCCGCGCCTTGGCACAGGCTGCCGCCAGCGACCGCCGCACGCATATGGTGCTCGAGACCAACCGCATGCTGCAGCGGTGCGCCGATCAGCAGCAGATTGTCCATGCCATGGCGACGCAGCTGGCGCGTCTTTCGGGCTGTCCGGTCGTGTGGTACAGCGCCGACGCCGAGGGCGATGACCTGCTGCCGCGTGCGACATACACGGCCGTGGGCGATGCCGCACCGGTGCATGAACTGGCGCCGCAGATGCCGCCGCGGCTCTCGGCGTCCGCCTATGTGGGAACGCCGCTCGATGCCACGTTTGGCGGCTCGGCGTTTTATGGCATCTACCTGACGGTTCGCACGGGTGACGGCTTCGTCCGTTCGGGCGATCCCGCCTCGGTAGTGGGCGTGCTGGCTATCGTTGCCGAGCCCGACGTGCTGACGCATGAGGAGCGGACACTTGCCGATGCCATCGTGAGCGAAGGCGAGCTGGCGCTCGACCGCGCCCGCGCCATGGAGGCCCGCGAGGAGGCGGCGGTGCTTGCCAAAAATGAGCAGCTGCGCGCCAACCTGCTGCGCTCCATCTCGCACGACCTGCGCACGCCGCTCACCAGTATTTCGGGTAATGCCGATGTGCTGCTCGACCAGGGCTCGACCGGCACCGCCGTGCTCGACGCCCAAACGCGCCGCGGCCTGCTCTTGTCCATTCGCTCGGATGCGCAATGGCTCAACGCCACCGTCGAGAACCTGCTCGCCATCACCAAGCTCGAGGGCGGCGGTATGCGCCTGTCGACCACGCTCGAGCTCATGGACGATATCGTGGAGGAGGCGCTGCGCCACGTGAACCCTGCCGTGCGCGAGCACGACCTTAAGGTGGTGGCGTGCGATGAGCCGGCGCTCGTCAACGTCGATGCGCGCCTGATGGTGCAGCTGGTGGTCAATCTGGTGAACAACGCCATCACCTATACGCCCGCAGGCTCGCATATCATGATTTCGATTAGCGTCGACGATGGACGCGTGGCGTGCTCGGTGGCCGATGACGGCCCGGGCATTGCGCCCGAGGACCGCGAGCGAATCTTTGAGTCGTTCTACACCGCCAACCACGGTCTTGCCGACAGCCATCGCAGCGTGGGCCTGGGTCTTTCGCTCTGCCGCTCCATTGCGCTGGCGCATGGCGGTAGCATAGAGGTTGCCGCGGCGGACCCGCACGGCTCGGTCTTTACGATTGAGCTTCCCGTCGCCGACGTTTCGTTTGATAAGGAGTAGCGCTGTGCCGAACTCTGCCGTAAAACCGCTCATCTTGGTCGTTGAGGACGATCCCGCCGTCCGCAACCTTATTGTTGCCGCGCTCGAGGCGCACGGCTTGCGCCATATGGCCGTGGAGACCGCCCATGCCGCCATCGCCGCCGCCTCATCGCAGGCACCGAGCATTGTGCTGCTCGATCTGGGCCTGCCCGATATGGACGGCGTCAAGGTGGTGGAGTCGGTGCGCGCATGGTCGGGCATGCCGATTATCGTGGTCTCGGCGCGCAGCGAGGATGCGGACAAAATCCGCGCGCTCGATGCCGGTGCCGACGACTATCTGACCAAGCCGTTTTCGGTCGAGGAACTGCTTGCACGCATTCGCACGACGCTCAGGCGCCTTTCGTATGCGCAAACGGGTGGTGTTGCCTCCGAGGGCTCGTTCGATACCGGTGAGCTGCATATCGACTTTGATGCCGGCATTGCCACGATGGATGGCGAGGAGCTGCATCTGACGCCGATTGAGTACAAGCTCCTGTGCCTGCTGGCGCATAACGCCGACAAGGTGCTGACACACCAGTTTATCCTGCATGAGATTTGGGGCACGGCAACTAAGAGTGACCTGGCAAGCCTGCGCGTCTTTATGGGTACGCTGCGCAAGAAGATCGAGTCCGACCCCGCGCATCCGCGCTATATCCAGACGCACGTGGGTATCGGCTATCGCTTGGTCACCCAAGGCTAGATCGCCAACCACCATCCCAATATGAGTTGCGGTGAAATAGTTCCTGTTTGGGCCTTTACCAGGCTTTTTAGGAACTATTCCACCGCAACTTTGTCTATTTGCCCTTGGGCTTGCTGGCGTAGAACTTCTTCTTTTTGGGCTTGCCGGCAGGAGAGGGTTTGCCGGCAAAGTTCGACTTGCCGTTGCCGGCCTGCGCGTGCGCGGGTACTGCCGCACGGGGCTTGCGGGCCTCGGGGCTGCGCAGCTCCTCGGTTCGCTCGGCAATCTCCTCGGCGCTAAAGCCGACCTCGGTCATGGCGTCCTCGATGGGGAGGCGACGCACGATATAGCAATGGTGCACCTTCTGGTTGCGCGCGAAGTCCTCGGGGATGGTCTGCGCCGTAATGTCCTGTAGCACCACGCCTGCGCGTGCGAGCTTGCGCGCCTCGGGGCGGAAGCCGCGCAGGTTGCAGCTAAAGATGGCATGTCCGCCCTGTGTGAGCAGGCGCGATACGCCGGCCAAAAGCTCAACATGGTCACGCTGGACATCCCAGGTGCGACGGCCCATCTTGGACGAGTTCGAGAACGTGGGCGGGTCGACAAAGATCAGGTCCCAGCGGTTGCGCGTCTGACGCTGGTCACGAATCCAGGCGAGCACGTCATCGCGCACAAAGTGATGCTGCGGCCCCACAAAGCCGTTCTGACGCATATTGCGCTCGGCCCAGTCCAGATAGGTGTTGGAGAGGTCGACCGTCACGGTCTCCTCGACGCCGCCGTCTGCCGCGTAGCAGGTGGCAGTGCCGGTGTAGGCGAACAGGTTGAGGAAGCGGCGCGCCTGCTTGGCGTGCTCGCGCACTAGGTTGCGGGTGACGCGGTGATCCAGGAAGATACCGACGTCCAGGTAGTCGTCAAAGTTGACGGCGAAAGTGAGCCCGCCCTCTTCGATGAGCGGCAGGCGACGGCGCGCGATGTTGGCGCGCTCGCCCGATGCGCCCTTGCCGGCGCCCTGCTTGCCGTACTGCGAGCCGCCGCGCGAACGCATGCGGGCCTTGGCGTGCACGTGCTCGGCCGGAACATCCAGGATACGCGGCGCGATGGCAAGAATGTCGAGCATACGGGCCTGGGCAAGCGCGGGGTCGATGGTCTTGGGCGCGGCGTATTCGGCGATGACGAGCCAACGGCCCGGCGTCTGCGGGCAGCCCTCGTACAGATCGATGGCGGCGGAGTAATCGGGCAGGTCGGCATCGTAGACGCGGTAGCAGCTCACGCCCTCGCGCTTGGCCCACTTGCGGCGCAGACGGGCATTCTTGCGCAGGCGGTTGGCGAACTGCTCCGACTCGGGGATGAGCACGGGCAGCGGCTTGCCGTCGCCCAGGTCGAGCATGGCGGCAGGTTCGGGCATGGGGGTGTTGGCGGCGTTGTCGTTGACTTCGTTGGCATCCGCAACCTCGGCCTCGGCATCCGCACTGGTCGAAGCCTCAAACGCCGCGGCGGCGTGGTCGAGCGAGGGCCAAACCTCAATAGTTGCCTCCTCGTTATTGGGCATGACGGCGATCGAGCGCTCGGGCTCGGCGTGGAGCGCGCGGGCCAGCAATCCATCGCGGGTGAGCGCGGCGACCGGCGCCGCGGAAAGCTCGGGCGCGCGGCGCAGCTCACCGACCAGCGTCATGGCGTCGTGCATGAGCGAAAGCGGCGTCTCGGTGGTGTCCGCGACCACGGCGGCACCGGCGACGGCGCCCGCATGGTCCAGCACGGTGGCGGGCTTGGCGGCACAAAAGTCGACAAAACGCTTGTAGCCGGCGCACTTGACCATGCGCTCGGCAGTCTTGCGGGCGGCGGGGTCGATGTCTGCGGCCACGATGCGCGCCTGGCGCTCGCGCGCTGCCGCCTCGCGCTCGCGCGCCTCGGCAAGCAGCTGCTCCCACAGGGCGGCGTCGTGCAGCTGCCAGCCCTCAAAGCCCCAGCGCTCGCGCACAGCGCCCGGGGCGCGGTCGGTCAGAATGTTCACGGCCTCCAACAGCAGGCCGCCGCCGGCGCACGAGGCATCGATCAGCGTGGGCAGGGCTTCGTTTTCGTAGTCGTCGGCCGTCAGCTCGCGCTCGCATAGCGCGGTCCAGCCGACCTGCGCCAGCACCAGGGCGGCGTAGTCGGGGCGCAGCACGTGCGCGCCCTCGCCGGCGCGGGTCGCTGCGGGCGGCAGGCGTTTGAACAGCGGGTCGCCCGAAAGGTCCAGGCTGATGCTCGCGCGGCGCTGACGCAGCGAAAGCAGTAGGTGAACATCGGGGTCGGCGGCGTCGACATCGGCGCGACGGCCCGTGGTCTCGGCCAGACGGTCGCACAGCGCGTCCTTGGCGCGCAGGGCCGAGAAGCGCGTGTTGCGCAGCTGCTCGGTCACGCCGCGGGCGGTGATGGCGATGGTGGCGCCGGGGCGGATGATGGTCTCCCAGGCGATGTCGTAAACGCTGTCGTACAGCTCGTCGGCATCCTGCGCCTCAAAGCGCCCAAGCACCACAAACACGCGGCTGGCCAGGCGCGACCACAGACAGGCGCGGTAGCCTTCTTCGAGCTCGCCCTCAAACGTAGCGCGGCCCTTCAGGCGGCGGACATGCGAAAGCCCGAGGCGTTTAAGCTCATCGGCGAGTGCGGACTCAAAGCCCTCGGGGCAGCTTGCGTAAAATTCCATGGGTGACCTCTCTGGTTGCGTCGCTCCATTATATGATGGATGCTTCGTTTGCCCTTATCCTCGAAAGGAACCCATATGATTGATGCGTGCTCCGAATCCGCTGTGCTCTTTTTTGACGTGGACGGCACGCTGACGTCGTTCGATCCCGACGATATGACCGACAAGGACTTCAATGCAGTCCATCCGTCGAAGGCTGTTGTCGATGCATTTGGTCGACTGCGCAATGCGGGTCACCGGGCATTTATCTGTACGGGTCGCCCCTTGTGGCTGATTGCCGATGGCCTGCGTGCGCTGAACCCGGCGGGTATCGTTGCCATGGCGGGGGCGACGCTCGAGGTCGAGGGCCGCGTGGTGCATGAGGACTGCTTTGACGAGGACGTTATCGCGGAGCTCGCGCGTCGTATTACTGTGGCGGGCGGCGAGGCGTTGTTCGAGACGAACGGTGTCACCTATTCACTTGAGCCAGTTGGTGTCGAACAGTCATTTCTGCTAGGCGCCGGCGTGGTGCACGGCGTTGACCAGATGCGCGTCGGTGGCCGCTTGCGCGTAGGCAAGGTGTGCATTAACGCGTGCGACCTGGCTCGCGTAGCCAACGATGATGGCTTTATCGATCGCGAGTTTGAGCTGTGCAACACCGGTGGCCAGAATCGCGAGCTGAGCCCCAAAGGCATCGACAAGGGCTTGGGCGTGGCACGAGCGCTGGAGTATCTGGGCCGCACCGGCAACGCGCGCACCTTTGGCTTTGGCGATTCGGGCAACGACCTGGGCATGCTCGCCGCCGTCGAGACGGCTGTAGCCATGGGCAACGCCATGCCCGAGGTCAAGGCAGTCGCCGACTACGTGACCGACGATGTCGCCCACGACGGCACCGTCACCGCCATGCGTCACTTTGGGTTGATCTAATAAATGGCCGGGTCGCCCGCAGTGGGGCGACCCGGCCATTTGAGCTATTTTGCAATATAGAGCTTGGGATGACTGCGACTGCTCTCGATCGCCGCCGTCATGATGCCCTCGTCGTCTCCATCAACGATGATGCCATCGAGGTCATCGATTTGCGCGGACTGATAAAAACTGGTCTTGTTGAACTTTCCCTGGTCAACCATCATATAGCCCTGGTTTGAGTTGGTCAGGTACATATGCTTAATCATGGCCGAGAAGTCGTGCTCGACGGTAAAGCCGTGGTCGGGGTGGAATCCGTCGGCACTGACAAACGCCTTGTCGGCATGTAGTTTGCTCATGCAGTCGATCGTTAGTGCGCCCGCGAGATAGAGGTGGCCCTTGCGCACGGAGCCGCCCAGCAGCACTACCGAAGCATTGGGGAGATTGAAGCTGGCGTAGTTTGCGATTGCAAGATCGCCGGTGATAATGGTGATCTCATGCTTATCCATGAGGGCTTTAGCGAAGTAAAAGCCTGTGGTGCCGATATCAATTACCAGAACATCGCCATCATCAACAAGAGTTGCTGCGGTTGCGGCGATGGCCTCCTTGGCCTCGACTTGGACATTGATGCGCTCCTCGGGATACGAGATTGCGTTGGAGCGAGAAAGCGATACCGCTCCGCCGCGTACGCGACGCAGCTTGCCTTCGGATTCCAGTGAGACGAGGTCGTGTCGTGCGGTGACTTCCGAAACCGAAAAACGGCGAACGATGTCGGATACCGAGATATTTGGCTTTTCGGCCAGCCAATTCATGATAAATCGCTGACGCTCGGCCGGTGAAAGGTCTGAAGTAGATGCCATATGCCGCTCCTTTTGAACAAAAGGCAAAAGATGCGCCTTTCGTAATCGAAATATAACGTATCGATATGAAAAGAACAAGGTAAATTCGAATGAATCGAATGAACGGAATGGCATGTCCTAAATGCATGCGTAGCAGATAGTTCGCACGTAGACGGGCTATAAAGAGTCTCATTCTGAAGGCGCCGCCCAAAAGAAGTACGTTCACACCCGATATTCGACCGCTCACGGAAAGTTGACAATTGAGCTTTCGATAGCTTTTGAAATGGTTTATAAAAGAAAACCGAAAAGCTTTTGAAACAAAGAAGAAGGCTTTCGATAGCAATAGTGCTAGATGAGAAAGGACCGAACATGGCGATCAAGGTGTTTGCCGACGGCGCTAACCTCGAAGGCATGCTTGACATGCATGACAATGGTAACGTTCAGGGCTTCACGACCAATCCTTCCCTTATGAAGGCCGGTGGCGTGACTGACTACCGCGCTTTTGCCAAGACGGTTCTTGAGCACATTACCGATGTGTCGGTCTCTTTTGAGGTGTTCGCCGACGACGAGGCGGGTATGGAGGCCGAGGCTCGCGAGATTGCAACCTGGGCAGACAACGTCTATGTTAAGATTCCGGCGCTCAACACCAAGGGCGAGTCCACTGCCGCGCTGGTCAAGCGCCTTTCTGCCGACGGCATCAAGGTGAATGTCACCACTATCTTCACGCCCGAGCAGGTCGACGAGTTCGTCGATGCCGTTTCTGCCGAGACCCCCTCTATTCTGTCTATCTTTGCCGGTCGCATTGCCGATACCGGCGTCGATCCGCTGCCCCTCATGGCGGAGTCCGTAAAGAAGGCTGCCGTTAAGCCTGCTGCCGAGGTTCTCTGGGCGTCTACGCGCGAGGTCCTCAATATCTTCCAGGCGGAGTCCGTTGGATGCCAGATCATTACGGTCCCCAATGCCATTCTTGCCAAGCGCAAGAATTTCGGGAAAGATTTGCTTGAGTACTCGCTTGATACGGTCAAGGGCTTTGCCCGCGACGTTCAGGCGCTTGGTTTTCATATCTTGCCCGAGGAGTAGGGGACGAGCATGCTGACCGATCTTCTTAAACCCGAGCTTGTTGCCTGCCACGTCGAGGCCTCCGACTGGGAGGAAGCGATCAGGGCATGCGGTAAGTTGCTCGTAGACGCTGGCAAATGCGACCAGAGCTATGTTGACGCCATGATTTCATCGGTTCACAAATTCGGCCCCTATATGGTCTTGGAAGAGGGCATCGCCATGCCCCACGCCCAGGCAGATGGCAATGTGAGTGAAGCGGGAATCTGTATCGTCACGCTTGACCCTGCCGTTGCGTTTGGACACGAGGATTTCGATCCGGTTCACGTGCTCGTGGGTATTTGCGCACCCGACCCCAAGGCTCATCTTGGCTGCTTGGCGGAGCTTTCGCAGATGTTCGAGGACGAAGACTGCGTTGCCAAGCTCAGCGCATGCGATACGCCCGAGCAGGTTTTGGAGACCATGCGTTCATTCTTTTAGGCCTTAATGGCACGGCGATGCGTCGCCGCTTTTGGATAGACGGAAAACCGTCACGTGTAGGAGAGGAAGGTTGCCATGCATATCATCACCGTATGCGGAAACGGCATCGGGTCTAGCCTGATGCTCGCTGGCAAAGTCGAGGAGCTTTGCGAGGAGGAGGGCATCAAGGCCGACGTTGAGTCTATGGACCTGAACGGTGCTTCTTCCGCAAATCCGGATCTGTTCATCACCGTTAAGGAACTCGCTCCCGAGCTCCACGGCAACGTTGTGATCGTTCGCAGCTATGTGAACAAGAAGAAGATCCGCGAAGACGCCCTCGAGGCAATCAAGGCGGCCGCCGCTAACGCCTAAAGCGGCACAAAAAGGGGCGGTTCCCTGTGGAAGAGGGAAACGCGCCCACGTTAAAAAGAAAGGAAGCCCAGATGCAAGTCATCCTTCCCATACTTGAGTTTATCCAATCGATTCTGACCAAGCCAGCATGGATTATGGGTCTGTTCGCTTTTGTGGGCCTTGTCGCGCTTAAGCGTCCCGCCCACAAGGTGATGACAGGCACCCTGAAGCCGATCCTTGGCTACATCATGCTGTCTGCCGGCGCCGCTGTTGTTCAGGAGAACCTTGCTCCGCTGGGTACCTTCATCGAGACCGGTTTCCACATCACCGGCGTCGTGCCCAACAACGAGGTTGTCGTTTCGATGGCTCAGAGCGTCCTCGGCGTTCAGACCATGATGATCCTGATTCTCGGCTACGTCGTGAACATTATCATTGCCCGCTTTACCAAGTTTAAGTACATCTTCCTGACGGGCCATCACAGCATGTTCATGGCTTGCCTGCTGTCTGCCGTTCTGCAGGCATCTGGCTTCCAGGATGTCCAGCTTGTCATCGTGGGCGGCATGTTCCTGGGCCTCGTGAGCGCTATGCTTCCCGCCGTTGGTCAGCGTTTCACCGAGAAGGTTACCGATGGCGATGAAATCGCCATGGGCCACTTCGGTTCACTCGCCTATTACATCTCCGCTGCAGTCGGTACGCTTTTTGCTAAGGACGCCGAGGAGAACAGCACCGAGAAGATCGAGGTTCCCGAGAAGTTCTCCTTCCTGCGCGACACCACCATCTCCACGGCTCTTACCATGGCCTTCTTCTACCTGGTTACCGCTTTCGCCGCTTACATCGCAGATCCTGCGGTCGTTACCAAGACCGCTGGCGGCGACAATGTAATCGTCTACGCCCTGACCTGTGCCCTGTCCTTCGCCGTCGGTGTCACTATCGTCTACAACGGCGTTCGTATGATCCTTGCCGACCTGGTCCCGGCTTTCCAGGGCATCTCCAACAAGCTGATCCCCGGCGCCATCCCCGCCGTCGACTGCGCCGTCTTCTTCCCCTATGCTCCCACCGCCGTCATCCTCGGCTTTGTTGCCTCCTTCATCGGTGGCGTGGTCGGTATGTTCATCGTGGGCGCTACCTTGGGCATCTTCATCATCCCGGGCATGGTTCCCCACTTCTTCTGCGGTGCTACCGCAGGCATCTACGGCAATGCTACCGGCGGTCGCAAGGGCGCAGCTCTTGGTGCTTTCGTCAACGGCCTGCTCATCACCTTTGCCCCGGCTCTGCTCCTGCCTGTTCTTGACGTCTTTGGCTTCAAGAACACTACGTTCGGCGACTTCGATTTCTCCGTCATTGGTATTACGCTTGGCCGCGCTGCCGAGGCCTTCGGTACCACCGGTGTCTACGCGATTCTCGCTGTCCTTCTGGTCGTCGCCTTCGTCCCCAACTTCATCCACACCAAGGGTGCTGTGATTAACCACGTTGAGGAAGAGTAATCCAGGCATACGTTAAGCCCTAATCGGGCGGAGCTCCGATAACCGGCTCCTACACGAAAAGGCGGCGTCATCTCTTGTGAGGTGCCGCCGCCTTTTTTCTTGAAGCGAGTGTGGATTCGATTGGTTTTGCTGTAAATAAGCGCCGTGAACGGAAATGGCGCAGCGCGCCGAAAAACCGTTTTGCCGCTGGAAAGTCTTTGATAAAAGTGGTAAAGATGCTAAACCGTTTACCGATAAAGCTTAAAAGCTGCAGCTCAAACCTAGGTAAGCATGGCTAAAGTGTTTACCAGCTCAATGGCCTTATGCAAACGAAAGGAATCAGGCAGATGGCAATCAAGGTGTTCGCTGACGGTGCAAACCTCGAGGGCATGCTCGACATGTACGAGAACGGCAACGTTCAGGGTTTCACGACCAACCCGTCCCTTATGAAGAAGGGCGGCGTGACGGATTACCGCGCGTTTGCCAAGGAGGTCCTGGCCCACATCACCGATGTGTCCGTCTCGTTTGAGGTCTTTGCCGACGACGTCGAGACCATGGAGGTCGAGGCGCGCGAGATCGCTACCTGGGCCGAGAACGTCTACGTCAAGATTCCGTGCGTGACCACCAAGGGCGAGTCCACCGCCGAGCTGGTGCGCAAGCTTTCGGCCGACGGCATCAAGGTCAACGTCACCACCATCTTTACGCCTACGCAGGTTGATGAGATGGTCGAGGCCGTCGACGCCGAGACGCCGTCCATCATCTCGCTCTTTGCCGGCCGCATCGCCGATACCGGCGTCGACCCCATTCCGTTTATGACGGAGTCGGTCAAGAAGGCCGCCGCAAAGCCCAACTGCGAGGTCCTGTGGGCGTCCACGCGCGAGCTCATCAACATTTACCAGGCCGAGGCCTGCGGTTGCCAGATCATTACGGTGCCCAACAGCATCCTGGCCAAGCGCAAGAACATTGGTCGCGACCCGTACGAGGTCTCGCTCGACACCGTGCGCGGCTTTGCCAAGGATATCGCGGCGCTCGGTTTCCATATCCTGCCGTAGCGCGAACACCGACTGTACCGTGGGCTGCCGGTACGAGCTTGCCAGCAAGTTGGCGCTTGGCTTCCATATCCTGCCGTGGGCAAAGGTACCCCCGCCTGCGCCGTGCAAAATTGAGAGTATTCAGCAAGGTAAAGGTCTTTATCAGTTGACCGAAGCATGGAACGGCCCCCGTTTTGGCTCTGACGACGCTAAAACGGGGGCTGTTTTTTTGCTTTTTCGTCTCTGAGGGGCATCCGGAACGGTGGAATTTGCAGAATACTCGCGATTTTGCACATCGCTACAGGGGGTACCTTTGCTTTGGCGGTTTACTTGCCCTGTACCATGGTGAGGGAGATCTTTTTGCGGTCGCGATCGACCTTCTCGACCCACACCTTGACCGTGTCACCGACGCGCACCACGTCGCTCGGGTGCTTGACAAAGCGGTTGGCCAGCTTGGAGATGTGTACGAGGCCGTCCTGGTGCACGCCGACGTCGACGAACGCGCCAAAGTCGACGACGTTGCGCACCGTGCCCTTGAGCTCCATGCCGGGTTCCAGGTCGTCGATGGAAAGCGCCGAGCGGCTAAAGACCACCTCGGGCGCGTCGTCGCGCGGGTCGCGCCCGGGCTTCTTGAGCTCATTGACGATGTCGATGAGCGTGAGGGTGCCGCAGTCCAGGTCGCTTGCCAGTGCCGAGATGCTGCCCAGACGGCGCTCGATGTCGGGCACGCCGCCGCGGCTGAGCTCGCTGGCTTTAACGCCGGCGCGTTCCAGGACGGACGTGGCCACCTCGTAGCTCTCGGGGTGGACGCTCGTCGCGTCGAGCGGGTTCTTGCCGCCGCTGATGCGCAGGAAGCCCGCGGCGTTGAGATATGCCTTGGGCCCCAGCTTGGGGACCTTCTTAAGCTGACGGCGATCGGTAAAGGCGCCGTTTTCCTCGCGGTAGGCCACGATGTTCTTGGCCACGCTCGGCGTAATGCCCGATACGTATCCCAGCAGGCTCGCGCTTGCGGTGTTCACGTCGACGCCTACGCGGTTGACGACGTCTTCCACCACGTGGCCCAGGGTGCGCGAGAGCTCGGCCTGGTCAAGGTCGTGCTGGTACTGGCCCACGCCGATGGACTGGGGCGGAATCTTGACGAGCTCTGCCAGCGGGTCCTGCAGGCGGCGGCCCAGGCTCATGGCGCCGCGCACGGTGACGTCCAGGTCGGGATACTCCAGGCTGGCGAGCTCGGAGGCGGAGTACACCGACGCGCCGGCCTCGTTGACGATGGTGTATCGCAGTCCGGGTGCCTGCTCGGCAATGAACTCCGAGACGACTTCTTCGGTCTCGCGGCTGGCGGTGCCGTTGCCGATGACGATGGTGTTGACGCTGTCCTTCTTGACGAGGCGGGCGAGCTCGCGCTTGGTGCCGGCGACGTCGTGGCGCGGCTTGGTGGGGTAGACCACGCCGTGGTCGAGCAGCTTGCCGGTTTCGTCCATGACGGCGACCTTGCAGCCCGTGCGGTAGCCCGGGTCGAGCGCGAGCACGCGGGCGCCGCGCACGGGGCGTGCCGAGAGCAAGCCTTCGAGATTCTTGGCAAAGACGTTGATGGCTTCGGTCTGGGCACGAACGGTGAGCTTGGCGCGGGCCTCGCGCTCCAGCGAAGGGGCCATGAGGCGCTTGTAACCGTCGGCGATGGCGGCGTCAAAGACGGGCGCGAACACGCCTTGGCGGCGGGGCCAACGGCTGCCGAGGCGCGCCGTCGCGACAGCACCGTCGACGTTCACGTGCACGCGGAGTTTGCCCTCGCGCTCACCGCGGTCGATAGCCAGCACGCGGTGGTTGGGTATACGGCGCAGCGGCTCGTCAAAGTTGTAGTAGGGCTCGTAGGGAGTCTTTTCGGCGGGGTCGGTGGCCTCGACGACGATGTCGGCGGTGTTTTGCGTAAAGGCGCGCAGGTCGGCGACGTTCTCGGGATCTTCGGCTACCGTCTCGGCCACGATGTCGGCGGCGCCGGCGAGCGCCTTCTCGGGCGTGTCGAAGCCGGCCTCCTCGTTGACGTATGCCGCGGCGGCGTCGAGTGCGCTGCCCTTGGCCGAGGCCTGCATGATGATCATGTTGGCGAGCGGCTCCAGGCCGGCCTCGCGGGCCTTTTGCGCGCGGGTCATGCGCTTTTTGCGGTAGGGCTTGTAGAGGTCCTCGACACGCTGGAGCTGCGTGGCCTCGCGAATCTGCTGTTCGAGTTCGGGCGTGAGCTTGCCCTGGGCGTCGATGAGCAGAATGACGTCCTCTTTGCGCTGCTCAAGATTGCGCAGGTAGGACAGGCGCTCGTCGAGCGCGCGCAGGGCGACGTCGTCCATGCCGCCCGTTGCTTCCTTGCGGTAGCGCGAGATAAAGGGGATGGTGTTGCCCTCATCGATGAGCTTGACGGCAGCCTCGACGTTGGCGGCCTTAAGGTTGAGCTCGCGGGCGAGCTGGGCGATAAGATCCATGAAACTCCTTGCGGTAAAGGTGCGTTTGCAGCACAGGGCTACCAAGGATACCACCCGTCCCAAAAGACTGTTTCGTGGCGAACGAATCAAGCCGAGGTGCAAAATAGCCCCCGCCCCAGAAAAATCGTCGTTAAGGTAGCGCGGGCAGGAGGCTGCTCGCGGGGCAAAGAAGAGGGGCATATTTGTGGCGGACCGAGGGGTTCGGCATGGGGTTTCTGCCGCGGCCGCTCTTAAGGCATTACAGCTCGACGAGCTGGCCGGTCTCGGCGGCCTCCTTGATGGCGTTGAGAAGCGTGAGCGTCTTAACGTTGTCGGCGGGAGTCACGACGGGCTCGACCTCGCGGCGGACGACCTTCACAAAGTGCTTGAGCTGCATCTTGTGCGGCAGCGCCGGGTCCACAGCCGGGATCTCCATCTGCAGCGGCTTGTGCCAGTTGGAGGCGCCGTCGTAGGAGAACTGGTGCAGGCGGGGCAGCGAAAGGGCGCCCAAGGTTCCGCCAATAAAGTAGGCGTCGGCGTCGAAGGGGCGGTACTGCGGATCCTCGCGAGCGGTGGCCTCCCAGTTCCAGGGGCTGGCGGTGGCGTCGGAGATGGTCATGCTCGCAAGCGCGCCATCGGCAAAACGGACGTTGACCACGGCGGAGTCCTCGGTCTCAAAACCGCGGGCGGCGCTGGACTGCATGCCCTGGACGGCAACGGGCTCGCCCAGCAGGTAACGGAGCAGGTCGACGTCGTGCACCAGGTTGACCAGGATCGGGCCGGCACCCTTCTTGCGGCGCCACTCGACGTCGAAGTACTCGTCGTTCTTATAGATCATGTAGTGGAAGCTCGACACGGTGAGCTTGCCCAGCTCGCCGGACTCGATGATCTCCTTGGCCTTGTTGACGAAGGGATTGTGGCGACGGTGCTGACCCACGAGTACGGGCACGCCGGCGGTCTCGGCCTCGGCGGCAAAGGCCTGGGCATCCTCGAGGTCGTTGGAGATCGGCTTTTCGACCAGCGGCACGATGTTGCGCTTCACGGCCTCGCGGGCAACGCCCAGGTGCAGGTCGTTGGGGGTGGCGATGATGACGGCCTCGGGCTTGACCTCGTCCATCATCTGGGCGGGATCGGTAAAGAACGGCACGCCGGCGGCCTCGGCCGTGGCGCGGGCGCCCTCAAAGGCGTCGGCGATGGCGACGAGCTCGGCCTCGGGCTCCTCGGTGACAAAGCGGATGTGGTTGCGGCCCATGGCGCCGGCGCCGATAACGGCAATGCGGACGGGGTTGAGCTCAGACATTTCGACTCCTTAATACTGGTGACCGGTGGAATGCGACAGAGGGGCTGTCCCTTTGTCGCATCGGTAAAACTAAGCGGACTTCTTCTTGCTGTCGGAGACCATCATGTAGACGGTGAGCACGACGGCGATGGCGGCGATCACAATGGCGCCGTAGAAAGACTGCTGGTAGGCGGCGCTGCCGGCCTCGGCGTGATACAGCACGGCGGTGATGGGCTGGCTGATCCAGGTGGAAGCGGCATAGCCCAGGAACATGATGCCGTAGTTGACGCCGATGTTGCTGGTGCCAAAGGCGCCACCGGTGAGCGGCGGGTAGATGACGAGCAGGGCGCCAAAGCTAAAGCCGAGCAGGGCGAGCGCCACAAAGAACATGGCCTGCGTAAAGCTCATCGACATGATGACGAGGGCGACGATGGTGACGACAAGGCTGATGAGCAGTGACTTGTAGGCGCCGAGCTTGTCGATAATCTGGCCAAAGGACAGACGGCCAACCAGGTTGGCGCAGGTGTTGACGGAGACCACCACACCGCCGAGGGCGACGGCCGCGGCGCTCGTGGGGTCGGCGAAGAGCTGGACGGCGGCGATGGAGGCAACCTTGCCCACGAGCAGGGTGCCCGCGGTGGCGGCAAAGGCGAAGGTGACGATGAGGACCCAGAAACGCGGGGTCTTGACCATCTCGCCCGGGGTGAGGTCGCCGAAGGTGCCGGCATGCGCGCCGCCCTTGGGGGCCTCGAAGCCCTCGGGCAGCCAGCCGGCCTCGGGGGCCTTCAGGAACAGGGCGGAGGCGGCGATCGTCACAAAGAAGATGACGCCGAGTGCCTTGAGGGCTCCAAAGATGCCCAGGCTCGGGATGAGCAGCGAGGCGAGCACCGGGGACAGCACGGCGGGGCCGGCGGTCGAAGCGGCCAAGGTGATGCCGGAGGCGAGACCCTTCTTGTCGATGAACCACTTTTGGCCGGTGGTGAGCGCGGGGTTGTAGCCCAGGCCGTTGCCGATGGCAGCGACGAGCGAGAACCACAGGTAGAACTGCCACGGCTCGGTGACGGTGCCGGACATGAACCAGCCCACGCCGTAGCACACGGCGGCGGCGATCACGACGTTGCGCGGGCCGATCTTATCGGAAATGCGGCCGGCGAAGATGCCCGTCACGGCCATGATGGTCTGAAAGACCGGGAACGCCCAGGTAAGGGCGCTAGACCACTCGGGGTAGACGGCGAGCAGGTTCTTGCTCACGACGGAATACAGCGCGATGGAGCTGATGAAGAACATGGTGACGCACGCGGCGGAAAGCACGACGGCGCGACCCTTGTTGGAGTTGGTGGAAGCCATTGGACTCTTTCTAATCGATACGGGGGAGGAGCGGGCGTGTCCGCGGGCCTCCCTGTTAGGTTGGTTTACTGGTCAGTCGGCTTGGCGACGCCGGACTCATCGGACCAGAGCTCGACACCCTTGTTCTTAAGGTAGTTGTCGGCATAGGCGCGACGGCCGCCGGGTTTGGCGGTGAGGTCGCCCATCATGTTGGAGAAGCCGCCGTCGACCTTGATGGCGTCGCCGGTGGTAAAGTCCGAGCGCTTGGACGCCAGGAACATGACGGCGTTGGCGATATCGCTGACCTCGCCGATGCGGCGCGTGGCGATCAGGCGGCTGCGGCTCTTTTCGACCTCGGGGTCGGCGTAGAAGTTGGCCGACATCGGGGTCTTAACGAAGCAGGGCTCGACGCAGTTGGAGCGGACGCCGTAGGGGCCCCACTCGGCGGCGAGCATCTTGGACATCATGTTGACGCCCGCCTTGGTGGAGCTGTACACGCCCGAGAACGTCTCGGGGGAGTGGCTGGCGACGGTCGAGATGTGCACCAGGCGGCCCTGGCCGGCCTTGATCATCTCGCGACCAAAACGCTGCGAGGTGATGAAGTAGCCGGTGAGGTTGACGTTGAGCACCTGCTCCCAGTCGCTCAGCGGCAGGTCCTCCATGGCGGCGAAGCGCAGGATGCCGGCGGTGTTGACGAGAACGTCGACGCGGCCGAAGTCGGCGATGGTGGCGTCGACGGCAGCCTGAACCTCGGCCTCGTCGGTGGCGTTCATCTTGTAACCCTCGGCGTGGATGCCAAACTCGGCGGCGAGGTCGGCGGCTGCGGCCTTGACCTTCTCCTCGTCCAGGTCGAGCAGGACGACGTTGGCGCCATTGCGGGCGAACTCGCGGCAGATCTCGGCGCCCATACCGCCGAGCGCGCCAGTCACGGCGCAGACATCGCCCTCGAGCTTAAGCCAATTGCTCATAGGAACTTCCCCTCTCGTGCCTCCCGGTGGGTCGCTCCCATTAACCGACCCACGTGGTTTTCGCTGGTTATCGTATGCTTTGCATTTGCGCAGGTGAATTGCATATTTGTTAGAATGGCGTTAACCGTAGGTTTACACTGTGTGATGCAGATTATTCTCAATGGGCGCGTGACCTGCGAAAACAACCCCCTGTGGCACCATGCGGGCACAGGCGCGAAAACGGGAGATTGACGTGTACGATCGACGACTCGAGGCCATATCGGCCGCCGCGGAGCTGGGAAGCTTCTCGCGTGCGGCGGCAAAGCTGCGCGTGTCGACGCCGGCGCTCGTCAAGCAGGTATCGGGTTTTGAGGCGGAGTTCGGTATTACGCTGTTCGAGCGCTCGCATTCGGGCGTCAAGGTGACGCCGGCGGGTGCTCTGCTGGTGGACGACGCGCGCTCGATCATGCGCCAGTCCGAGGACGCCCTGCGCCGTGCCCGACGTGCGGCGGGCGATGGCGGTGCCGTGCGCCTGGGCGTGTCGATGATGTGTCCGGGGCGCCAAACACTGTCGATGTGGACGGGCATCCACAATCTGGAGCCGTCGCTGCGATTTGAGATCGTGCCGGTAAGCGATCTCTATGACGAGCGCGAATCCGTCATGCGCAGCCTTGGTCGCGAGGTAGATGTGGTGCAGTCGAGTTTTTCGACCCCGCGCTGGGGCGACACCTGCCAAAAGCTCCGCATCGTCAACGTGCCGTTTTATATCGACGTACCGCGTACAAGCCCGCTTGCGCGCAAGAGTCGCATTACGGTCGCCGACTTGGAGGGCATGCGCCTGCGCGTGCTCCGTCACGGCAACGATGCCATGGACAGCCTGCGCATCGACCTGTTGGCCGACGGCGGCGTGGACGTGATCGATGTGGACAGCTTCGACTTTGCGCTCTTTAACGAGGCGGAGGAAAAGGGCGACGCGGTGCTCACCTGCGGGGCGTGGTCGGGGGTGCACCCGGCCTTTGTGGGCGTGCCGTTCCTGTGCGGCCGCGAGGTGCCGGTCTTTCTGCACTACCCGCTCGAGCCCACCCTCCAAGTCCAAAAATTCGTCAACGCCATGGCCCAACTCCTTAACTAGCTAATTTAGGACGGGGCTTTTTAGCTACTTTCGCCGCACTACCAGCACAATGCGAAAAATGATGCGAAAAATGACGGTTGATTTCCGATCTCAGCCGAACACTTTGAGCGGATAGGCCGTTCCCGCAGTT
>CATXXC010000023.1 GCA_958403385.1 uncultured Collinsella sp. | reverse complement strand
CAGCCCACGAACGCTACAAGTTCTTGACACCCATCGCGCGCATGGCGTTCAGGATGGCGATGATCGCCACGCCTACGTCGCCGAACACGGCAAGCCACATGTTGGCGATGCCCAGCGCTGCCAGCACAAGGATCAGCAGCTTAACGCCCAGCGCAAAGATGATGTTCTGCCAGACGATCGTCATGGTCTTGCGTGCCACGCGGATCGCGCGGGAAATGTTGGACGGCTTGTCGTCCATGAGCACGACATCGGCGGCCTCGATCGCAGCGTCAGAACCCATAGCGCCCATGGCAATGCCCACATCGGCGCGCGTAAGCACGGGCGCATCGTTGATGCCGTCGCCCACAAAGGCGAGCTTGCCCTTGCCACTCTCGGTTGCAAGCAGCGCCTCGACGCGCTCGACCTTATCGCCCGGCAGCAGCTGCGCGTGGAACTCGTCGAGACTGAGTTGCTTGACCACAGACGCCGCAACCTCCTCGCGGTCGCCCGTGAGCATGACGGTGCGCTTGACACCGGCGGCGTGCAGGTCGCGAATCGTTTGCTCAGCATCGGCCTTGACGGTGTCTGCAATCACGATGTGGCCGGCGTACACGCCGTCAACGAGCACATGCAGAATCGTTCCGACGACCTCGCAATCGGGCGCTTCGACTCCGGCCGCGGCGAGCATCTTTGCGTTGCCAACGACGACGTGCTTGCCGTCGATGGTTGCCGTCACGCCATGGCCCGCGTCGTTGGTGGAGTCGCTTACGCGCTTGGGGTCGACCTCGCCCTGGTAGGCGACACGTACGGACTGCGCGATGGGGTGATCGGAGAACGACTCAGCAAGGGCTGCGACTTCAAGCAGCGATTGCTCGGTATAGCCTGCCTCGGGGTGTACCGCGACCACCGAGAACGTGCCGTTGGTGAGGGTGCCCGTCTTGTCAAAGACGACGGTGTCCACGTCGGCGAGCGTCTCGAGGTAGTTAGAACCCTTGATGAGAACGCCCAGCTTGGACGCGCCGCCGATGCCGCCAAAGAAACTGAGCGGCACGCTGATCACCAACGCGCACGGGCAGCTGACGACCAAGAAGGTCAGGCCGCGCAGAATCCAGTCGGACCAGGCACCGGTGACCAGGCCACCGCCGAGCGCGAGCACCGCGGCAGCGCCGGTGACGGCGGGCGTGTAGATGCGGGCAAAGCGCGTGATGAAGTTCTCGGTGCGTGCCTTCTTTTCGCTGGCATTCTCCACGAGCTCCAGGACGCGTGCGACGGTGGACTCGCCAAAGGGCTTGGTGGTGCGCACGTGGATGAGCCCCGTCATGTTGATGCAGCCGCTGATGATATCGTCTCCGGTTTTGGCCGGGCGGGGGACCGACTCACCGGTAAGGGCGGCGGTGTCGAGCTGGGTTTCGCCCTCGACGATGACGCCGTCGATGGGCACGCGCTCGCCGGGCTTGACCACGATCACGGTGCCGACCGCGATGTCATCGGGGAAGACCTGTTCGAGTGAGCCGTCGGGTTGCTCGACGTTGGCGTAGTCGGGTGCTATGTCCATCATGGCGCTGATCGATTTACGGCTCTTGCCCACGGCGTATGCCTGGAACAGCTCGCCGACCTGGTAGAACAGCATGACGGCGGCGCCTTCGGCCATGTGCGGGTCGGTATCGGGGAAGAGCACCATGGCAAACGCGCCGATGGTCGCGACGGCCATAAGGAAACTCTCGTCGAAGGCCTTGCCGCGGCGGATGTTATTGAATGCCTTTTGCAGCACGTCGTAGCCGGCAATCAAAAACGGTATGAGGAACAGCATAAAGCTGGCGTAGATGTCGCCCGGGGTACCGAATGCGGCGGTGAGGGTGCCGAACTCATCGAGGGCGTACACCACGGCAAAAATGCCCAGCGCTACCACGATGCGGTTGCGCTTATGCTCAAGGGACTCTTTCTTCTTACGCTTCGTCTTTTTCTTTTTGGGATCGGCGGTGGTCATGACTCGTATCCTCCCATTTGAATGAATGAACACTCGCTCATATAATTTCGCGAGCAAAGGCCGCGGCAAGCGCGGCCTTGCAGGTTGGCGTAAACCCGGGCTAGAGAATGATCTCGCAGTCCGGCTCGGCGTCGGCCGTAAACTCTACAACGCGGTTGAGTACCTCGTCGAACTCGGCGTCATCGGCTTCGAGCGTCAATTTTTGGGTCATGAAGTTGACGGACACGGATTTGACGCCCTCGAGCTTGGCCAGCTCGTCCTGAAGCTCGCGCGCACAGTTGGCGCAGTCGATTTCGTCGAGCTTGAACTGCTTTTTCATGGGGGTTCCTTTCTCTGTATTTGCGGCTTGGGTGCAGGCCGCGCTGGTACCGTGGTTGGTCGCTATTCGCAGATGTGGCTCATGCCTTGGTTGAGCATGGTGTAGACGTGGTCGTCGGCGAGCGAGTAGAGGATATTGCGCCCGTCGCGCCGGAATTTAACCAGGTGCGACTGCTTGAGTGTGCGCAGCTGGTGCGACACCGCGGACTGCGAGGTTTCGGTCGCTTCGGCGATGTCTGCCACGCAGAGCTCGCGGCCCATGAGGGCATAGAGGATCTTGATGCGCGTGGTGTCGCTGAAGACCTTGAACAGGTCGGCGAGGTCGTAGAGAAGCTCCTCGTCGGGAAGGTCCTCGGGCGAGCAGGTGGTCGGGATCGCGGGTTCGGTGGCCTCGATGTCGAGTTTCGTTTCATCAACGCGGATGCTCATTGCAATATCCTTTCATATGAACATGCGCTCATATAATTTACTTTCGATTATATGAGTGCATGTTCATATGTCAATGACGTTCAGGTAATTCGTTGTACAAAATGATGGGGAATAGGTGACGAGATCCCGGACTGAGCGTTTTTTGATAGTCGATGCCAAGGTGGGTACCCTCGTGCCGTGCAAAAAATGGAGTATTCTGCAACTATAGGGGGTCCGCTAATTTATTGCAGGTCATATAATGCAGTTCAAGAGTTATCTTAGCGTGTTAATCCGATGAGTTCTTCCTCAAATGTTGCCTAACGCTCTCACGCAAGAGTGATTTCGCTTCACATTTGGATCCACTCGAGGGTGATAGACACCCGACCTTGCTGAATACTCGCAATTTTGCACATCGTTAGGGTACCCACCTTGTTAGCCGGCCTAGTTTCCGGCACCGAAGACCTTGCCCTCGGGCGTGAGACTGCTTGTTTGGGCAAATGATGGGCTGTCGGATTCGACAGTCTGCATGTCATCGATTGCTGCAACTTCATTAATTGTCGGGTCATCCAGCGTGATGCCTTCGAGTGTTGCTTTTTCGAGGTCGATTCGTTGGCGCTCTTCGGAATCCTGGCGAAGCTGCTTCTGAATTCGCTTTTTCTCTTCTATAAACCTTCTGAGCACAAACTGTCTCAGGTCCTCTTGCATGATTTGAAAGTCTTTTGGCAGACGCGAGGGGCGTACGCCCTCTTTCCGCTGGATTGCTTCCATGACCCTAACAAAAGAGCTGGCATGCATAAAGGAATAACGGCTGACGGTGATGATTCCGTATCCCATGGACGCAAGCGCATTCTTGCGCTCCTCATCGGTGGCGCGGTCTTCTTCCGCGTCATGATAAAAACCGTTGTATTCAATGTCTGTGCGAGATTTCTTTAGATATGCATCCATAAAGAACTTTTTGCGTCTCGTGAGATTCTTTGCGGCAGCGGTGACCTGCACCTCGTAATCGGTCTCAATTCCCTTAATACCAAGTCCTCCTTCGCTTTTAGGCAGCGTTAGCATCATGACAAAGGCCGTTTCCATAGGAGACCGGCATCCGTCGCGCATACATTGGATCGCCTTTCGGGCAAGAGCCAGACCGTCGCATCTGGTAATGGAACTAAAGAACTGTTTTAGCCTCTCGGTCGAGGTGAGCGCGAAACGCTCGGTATAGGAGGTGGAAGAGTCGGTTCCAAGGGAATAAGCGCCGCACAGTTCAAAGTAGTACTCCACTAGTTCGCGAAAAGAAAGATAGGTGGCGGCCTGAAGTGCGCAAAGCTCAACGCCAACAATGAAGATGCCATCTTTGAGCTCTATAAAGCGTGAGTTCGAGAATCGTTTTGAAGAAACGTGGCATTGACAGTTCATTGCATAGCGCGCATTCCTGCGATCAAACACCATCACCTCGAGGGAATCATTTGCGTCGAGGGAAACATCATGTTTGGTGAGCCATTCTGCGGCTGCGTCAAGGAGCGTTCCGGTGGGACATGATCCGTAAATCGCGGCAGGGTTACAGGACTCGATGCCTTTCGCAGACACCGAATGCGCGGCCTGGTAGACCGCTTTTGCAGTGGTATGTGACAATACGATACTCATGGTATATATCGTGTCAGCTAATGCCGTGTTGATGGCGCTGAGTGAAAAAGTCGTTTTAGAGGTCTAACCAAATGCTGTCCAAAAACTTGACGCAATTATGAGTTGGTATGCCCTAAATAAAAGTTTTCGCAGCTTAGCTATAGCATATAACTACTCAACTGCCGCACATTTGATAGTGATGCATCACCATCCGATAACGAATTACGTGTCGGGAATTGGCCGAAATCGTTCAAAATGAGGGTTCAGAATTTGTGATGGCAGATTTATTTGTGGAACGTAGGGCGGCCTCGCTGCGGGGGGTTCCCGCTGCGAGGCCGCTCGTGATCTACGCCGTGTTTGTCGTAGACGTTTCTACTTGGCAAATAGGTTCTTGAGGTTGAACTCGGCTTGGACGGTGCGGAGCATGAGGTCGGTGTCGTCCAGGCCCAGATGCTGCTCGTTGGCGTCGGCGGCGAGGGTTCCACGGCGGCGCGCCCAGTTCTCGAGCGCGGCGGGGGCGGATTCGCGGGGGAGCGAGCGGACGTCGGCATCCAGGCTGCGGCAGATCTGGCGCGAGTCGATGACGATAATCTTGCCGGCACGACGCGCCTCGGCGTAACCGTCCAGGTGAATCTTGAACCAGCTGTCCTCGAACGCGGCGTTATGCGCCATGTACGGGTACTTCTTCATAAGCTTGAGCAGCTGCTTCTGCAATTCCTTGTTCTCGCGGAATGGCGTTTTGCCGTCAATGTCATCCCAGGTGATGTGGTGGATATTCGACAGCGGCACATCCTCGCCGCGGTAGATATCGGGCAGACCGCAGTAGTGCGCCTCGGCGTCGTGCGGGACGGCGTCGCTGGTGAGCTCCATGATCTCCCAGCCCACGTTGATGATGTAGCCGCGCTCGGGTGCGCGGCCGGTGGTCTCGATGTCGATGCCGAGCACCGTGCCCTGGATGGGCTTGCGAGCGTAGGCGACACCGAGCGCGTCGCGGTCGCCGCGGATCTCGCGCATGACGGACGCGGCGGTGCGCTTTTGCATCTTGCCGATGGCGGCGCAGGTGTCGGCGTCGGACAGGCCGCGCGAAAGCGTCGCGGGCGTCACGTTGCGCAGGCGCGCCTCGCCAATCTGGTCGCACAGGTCGCGGTTGCGGTCGGCCAGGTCGCGCACGGTGGCAAAGTCGAAGCCGGGGTCGTCCTCGGCGGTAAAGTACTCGGTTTCGAGCACCTTGAGGGCCTCTTCGCCTTTCTGACGCTCGGATTCCATGGCGCCGTGGTCGCCGTAGATAAACATGGGGATAAACGGCTGGCGCTCGTATTCGAGTGCTTGCGATACGTTCATATGCTGCTCCTTGCACGGGCCGCGTCGTGCGGCTCGGGTTTGTCGAGTTATGGCGAGATGATAGTTTACCATGGGCAACTATTGGCATCGCGCCTAGGACAATTACAATACCCTAGTTGACCGCTAGGACTTTTACAATGCTGCCGAAAGACACGAAAGGTTCCATCCGTCATGGATTTGATGATTGATATTCTGCTCGACGCCGGCAAGGACACGCTCTCGCTTGTGCCGTTCTTGTTGGCGACATATCTGGTCCTCGAGACGCTCGAGCATGTGGCAGGCGATCGCGTCAACGGCGCCATCAAGCGTGCCGGCGCCGCTGGCCCCGTGGTCGGCTCGTTACTGGGCATAGTGCCGCAGTGCGGCTTTTCGACCATGGCGGCAACGCTGTACGCCGGTCGTGTCGTGACGCTGGGAACCCTGGTGGCGGTGTTTCTTTCGACCTCCGACGAGATGCTGCCGCTGCTACTTGCCGAGCAGGTTCCCGTGCAGACTATGGCGATGCTTTTGGCTTCGAAAGCGCTGATCGCACTGGTCACGGGCTTTATCGTAGATGCCGCCATTCGCGGTCTGCGTCGCAACGCCCGTGCGCATGCGGCGATTCGTCGTACCGTGTTGGGGACCACTGTCAATCCGGCGCACGTTAACTGCGCGCATGACGACCACAGCGGCGGTGACATCATCGACGAGGTTGCCGAGGCGGGCGTGAGCGCCGACCACATCCATGAGCTGTGCGAGCGCGACCATTGCGGTTGTGATGAAGACGAGGATGAGGACGAGCGCGAACACGGACATGGCCACGACCACGGACACGAGGGCGGGCACGAACACCATCACGACCATGGTCGCTCCCACTCACACGAAGGTGTGCCCGTCCTGTCGATTATCCGCAGCGCCATCTCGCATACCGTGCAGGTATCGGTATTCATTTTCCTGGTGACGCTGGTTCTGGTCGCCGTACTCGAGACCTTTGGCGAGTCCGCAATCGAGCAGTTCCTGCGCGGCAACGAGACGCTCGCCGTTCTGGGTTCGGCGCTTGTCGGCCTGATCCCCAACTGCTCGGCCAGCGTCGTCATCACGCAACTGTACCTGGAAGGCGCGCTGCAGCTGGCCCCGATGCTCGCCGGCACGCTCATCTCTGCCGGTGTGGGCTACCTGGTGCTGTTCCGCACCAACCGCAGCGCCCGCGAAAACGTCCTGTTCCTGATCATGATGTACGTCATCGGTGCCGGCTGGGGCCTCATCCTCTCCGCCGTTGGCCTTTAAGTAGATTATTGGGACATGTCTTACGATCTACCCCTGTGACCAGGGCATTTCCGCTGCCAAAACAAAAAGGTAGATTTCCGGGCATGTCCCGAAAATCTACCTTGGTTAGCGCAGCAGCTCGGTGAGGTTGCGCTTAAAGCGGGCCCGGTCTTCGCTGGTAAATGCCGCCGGACCGCGAGTGCGACCGCCGGCGCGGCGCACCTTCTTTTCCTCGTGGCGAATAAACAGTTGCATGTCGATGGTCGCCTTATCGTAGACGCGCCCGCGCACGCCGATGGCGGCGGCATCGCGCCCGAGCACCATGCTCGCCAAGCCAATGTCCTGTGTCACGACTACGTCGCCCGCCTGCAGGCGTTCGACAATGGCAAAGTCGGCGCTGTCGGCGCCCACGCTCACATCGAGCGTCGTGACCCAAAATCCGCGTCGCGCATGCTCGACGTCGCGCGGATCGTTGCGGCGAATGTGGCGTTCCAGGTTCTGTGTGCTGTTGCCGGCGATAACGACGGCGACGCCCGCCCGCCGCGCGCAGTCAATCGACTCGCGCGTGACCGGGCAGGCGTCTGCATCAATAAAGAGCGTTCGCGGCATCTAGTGCACCAGTTTGCCAAATTGAATAGCGCGAACAATCAGCGTTACGCCAAACACCAGCAGTGCGGCGCCGCTAAAGATGACGAGCATCTTGGCCGACCACAGCGGATAGATAAACACGAACATGCCGGCGATGATGGAGAGCGCGCCGCTCAGGATGGCGAGGGCACGGTTGGACGAAAGCTCGGACTCCAGAATGGACATGACACCTTCGACGATCCAGCCAAAGCCGGCCACGATAACCACCATCGTGGTGAGCGTCGCGGTCGAGAAGGCCTGGTTGCGCAGGATTATGACGCCGCCCAAGATAATGAGTAGGTTGGAGATGATGCTCGTCACGCGCCAGCCGGTGGGCAGCAGTGGCTCGAAAACAGCGGTAAACAGCCTGATCGCGGCCGTGATCACAAAGTAGAAGCCCAAGACGGTCGTTAGGAAGACGAGGGACTTGGCAGGCGCAAACAGCAGTGCGATGCCGGCGACGAGCGCCAAGACGCCCGTGATGGCGTAAATCCAGCGCACGGCCTTGACGGCCTTGCCTGCCATGCTTTTCTCGTCAAATCCAAACTGGCTCGATTTTTGGTCATCATTCTTAAAGATGCCCATAATGTCTCCTTTCCGTGCGGTGCACGTCGCGTTCATTGCTCTCCGTGCGGCGTACGCCAAAAGTGCTGCAACAAGTATCGCCCAAGGGTGCCGATGCATGGGGCGGGAAGGACGAATTGCCGCCCCACATTCCCGAATTGTTACTTTTGTTCCCGCTCCAGTGAGGATTAATCAACAATTGTAGAACATTACGCCGCTGTATGTAATTGCCTAGGTTTTAGGTTAGATTCTCCTAAGAACAATTGCCCGAAATTTGGGGTCCCTATGAACGAAACAGTTCCCGCGGCGCCGTCGAGCGCGGAGTCGATGGCAAAGCAGGGTTGCGAAAAGCTCGGCTTGGAAGCGTTTGATGCGCTGGTCCGTCGTGCCCGTACGTGCCGCCGTTTTGACGAGTCCATGCGCGTGCCGCGCGAGTTTTTGCTCGAGCTGGCGGAACTGGCGCACCTGGCTCCCTGCGGCGCCAATGCTCAGCGTCTGCGTTTTCATGTGGTAAGCGGTGCAGAGGACTGCGCGCGTGTATTTGACGAGCTTGCATGGGCCGGTGCGCTCAAGGATTGGCCGGGTCCCGATGAGGGCGAGCGCCCGACCGGCTACATCGCGATTCTTGCTGAGCGCGCCGTTCCGGGCAAGCCAGCCGCTCCTATTACCGAGGTCGACACGGGCATTGCCGCGCAGACGATGATGCTCGCCGCCCGCAGCGCCACGCCCGAGGTGGCAGCCTGCATGTTCAAGGCCTTTACGCCCCACGCGATCGATGCCATGGGGCTCGATAACGACAAGTATGAGCTCAAGCTGATCATGGCGTTTGGCGTTCCGGTCGAGACACAGGTGATCGATGCGATCGATTCCAACCCCGACGGCTCCATCAATTATTGGCGCGACGAGGCGCAGGTGCACCACGTACCCAAGCGCTCGCTTGTCGACGTACTGGTGTAGTTGAGCGTCACCGCGGTGTGATCCGGCGGTAAACCACCACAAAGGTACCTGTCCCCTTTGCGGTGGTGCGAGGGGAGGACGTGTGGCAGATTTGTATTTGGTGCGGCATGGGCAGACTGAGCTCAATGTGCAGAACATTTTGCAGGGTGGGCACGATTCGCCGCTTACGGCGCGCGGGCGCGAGCAGGCGCTGGCGACGCGCGCGGCGTTTGAGGCGCGTGGCGTGACCTTTGACCGTGTGTATTCCTCTCCGTTGGGCCGGGCGCGGCGTACGGCTGAGCTAATTGCTGGTGAGGGCCGCTCGATAGAGCTGGTCGATGACCTGCGCGAGTGGCATTTGGGCTCGCTGGAGGGTACATCAAATCGCGAGATGCCGCCGCAGCCCTGGGGTGATTATCCGGTGGCCTTTGGTGGCGAGTCTGAAGGCGAGCTCCAGTCGCGCATGGTCGCGGCGCTGTCCCACATCATGGCCAGGCCGCAGCACGACTGTGTGCTGGCAGTCTCCCACGGCTCTTCCTGCCAGGAGTTTCTTGAGTATGTGACTGGCAGGGGAGAGCTACCCGACAACGGTGCCGTGCTTCATTTTGGCTATTGCGACGGGGCGTTTTCGCTCTTGGGTTGGTAACGAACGAAAGGACCCCTATGAATAAAGATCTGTATCTGGTTCGTCATGGGCAGACAATATTCAACCTTAAGCGCATTATTCAGGGTTGGAGTGACTCGCCGCTCACGCAGCTGGGATGCGACCAGGCGGCGCGTGCCGGCATGTTCTTGCGTGCGCGCGGCATTGAACCCGATCATGCCTACACCTCCACACTTCATCGCACCGAGCAGACTATCGCCAACCTGTGGCCGGGCTTGGCGTACGAGCGCCTGGACGGTCTGCGTGAGTGGTTCTTTGGCGACTTTGAGGCCGAGCGCGTGATGCTTATGCCCGAGCGCCCGTGGCGAGATTTCTATCGTCAGTTTGGCGGCGAGGGCCAGATGCAGGTGCGCGAGCGCATGGCGGCGACGATAACCGATCTTATGCGACGTCCGGACCACGAGTGCGTGCTCGCGGTGAGCCACGGTTCGGCTATCAAGGAGTTTTTGGACCACGTGCGGGGCGCGGCGGCCGACGAGCGCGAACGCGTGCCGGGCAACTGCTCAGTGCTGCATTTTGCGTTTGACGATGCGGCCGATACGTTTGAACTGGTCGAAGTCTTTACGCAGGAAGACTACGCGCGCGAGCTGGGGCTTGAACCGCTCGTGGCTACTGCGGGTCCGCAGCGCGGATAACGCGAGCGCGGCGGCACGGGTCGTCGGCATAACTTCTCGACGCAAAAGGGGCGGAGATGCATGTACCTGCTGCATCTCCGCCCCCTGTTTGTTGGGCTGCCGATTTTTGTGCTGGACGGTCTGGTCTTGCTAGAACCGCGCGACCTGGTGCGTGAGCAGACCCGTCGGAACCTGCGCCGCGCCGCCGCTGACCTGCGCGGCGGGGAAGAGCGCAGCTACGGCAAAGTTGAACGGCTCTTTGCCCGTGTAGGTGCCGGCGGCACGTGCATCGTCGGCCAGGAGCTGTGATGCCTCGACTAGTGCGACAGCGTAGGCAGGGTCGTCGGCCAGTGCCGGCTCCGGCGCCTGGTCGAGCATGGCGCGGATGGCCCCGACGGCGTCCTCGCGCTTGACCTCCCACACGCGGTGCGTAATGCCGGCGGGGTCGGTGACGGCATAGAGTGAAGCGCCCTCTTTTGCGGCGCCGAGGATGATATCCATGACGGGAGAGGCTTCGTAGACAAGCGTTACGGGACGGGGCTGTACCTTGAGGTCGGCGATTGCGCGCGCAGCGGCGGTCGTATCGGCGGCAACCGCGTCGCCGCCCGCCAGCGCACCAACCGGGCAGATCGCCACGACGCCCGTCACGCGCCCCGGCTCCCCCGAGCATTCGTACACGTAATACGCTGCACCCGGGTCCTTGAGCATCAGGCCATCGGCAATGGCTCCGCGCAGAGCATCGTTGCCGCTCAGGATGCTGCCCATTGCGGGCAGCGCTTCGAGCACGCGGTCCTGAGCCGGGCGGATGCAGGGAAACGGAAGTGCTTTCATGGGCGGTCCTAACGCACGAGTTGGTTTGTTCGCGGCTTATTATGCCCCAACTTGGCCGCTCGCGTCCCAGAGCGTGTTGTCGGCGAGCGCGATTAGCACCTGCTGACAACGAACGATATCGGCGTGGGGCACATATTCGTTGGGCTTGTGCGCGAGCGCGAGCGACCCGGGACCGTAGCTCATGCAATTGCGGTTACCTGTCTTGCCGGCAATGACGGCGGTGTCGGTGTAGCCGGTAAAGAAGCCGACGGTCGTGTCCGCGTCCGTCACGTCATCGGCGGCACGCTTGAGCGCTGCTAGAAGGGGAGAGTTCGGGTCGCGCTCGATGGCGGGGCGGTCGCCCGTCACGGTGTAGCTGCCATGGCAACCGGGAGCGGCGGCTTCGGCGACGGCGATGGCCTGCTCTACCATGCGCGTCGCGGCGGCCGTATCGGTCGGCGGGGTCAGACGCATGTCGACCCAGACTTTGGCGCGGTCGGGTACGACGTAGGGGCGATATCCGCCCTCGATTTGGCCAAACGTGATGGTCGAAGGCCCCAGCTCATCGTGCGCGGGCAGCGCCACAAACGCGCGACGGAGCGAACACACGACCTCGGCCATGGCGGCGACGGCATCCGCGCCCTTCCAGGGCTGGCTCGCATGCGCCGTCACGCCAGCCATTTCAATCTCGAACCACGTACGCCCCTTGTGCGCCACCTGGATCTGTCCGTCGGTGGGCTCGGTATCCAGCACCCATTCGCGCGAACCGACCCAGCCGGCATCGATGGCTGCCTCGGAGCCTCGCATAAAGTCTTCCTCGTCGACCGAGCAGATGAGCGAAAAGCCGCGGCGGGGCAGCGCTCCATCCGCCGCCACGCGCTCGAGCGTATGGACCAGTGCGGCAATGGCGCAGGCCAGGCCACCCTTCATATCGCAGGCACCGCGGCCATAGAGTTTGTCGTTGCGCACAACCGCCCCGAGCGGCGGAATGTCCGCGTCCCAGCCGTCGCCCAGCGTAACGGTATCCATATGGCAGATATAGACGAGCCGTGGCTCGTCGCTTTGGCCCGGCACAGTGACCATAAGATCGCGGCGCCCGGGGAGTACTTCGAGCTCTGCAATCTGCACGGCATCGAGTACCGGATGGCTCAGCTGCGCCAATCGTTCCTCAATCAACGCTTTGATATAGCGTTCAATCTCGCCCTCATACGCACCTGGGTCGGAACTGTCGATCCGCACGAGCCCTTGCGTAAGCCGCCAAGCAAAATCTGTATCAACCATAGGCACCTCACAGATAGTTAGGTCAACATACAGATTGTATGCCAAGAAGCGGCTCGGTGCATTTAATGGAGGGCTCACAAAAACGGGGACGCCTCTCGTGCGAAAGGCGTCCCCGCGGGCATTCAATGTCAGCGACGGGCAGGCCACATGGGGAACTGCCCGTCAGATCAGCCGGCGCTATTTGATCACGCGCACGCGATACATCGACGGAATCTGCTTGAGCGCCTCGATGGTGCTGCTGTCCAGGTGCTCGTCGGTGTCGAACATGGTGTAGGCGTTCTCGCCGGCGGACTCGTTGGTCATACGCTGCACGTTGGCGTTGTCCTTGGCCAGGATCGCCGTGATCTGGCCGATCATGTTGGGCACGTTGGCGTGCAGGCAGGCGATGCGGCTTGCGGCGCGCGCCTTGCCCATGCTGCAGGCGGGGTAGTTGACGCTGTGCGCTATGTTGCCGTTCTCCAGGTAATCCTTGAGCTCGCTGATGGCCATGTCGGCGCAGTTGGCCTCGGCCTCGCCGGTACCGGCGCCCGAGTGCGTGGTGATAAACGTATTGGGCATCTTGACGGTCTTGGGCGTGGCGAAGTCGCAGCTAAACCAGCTGAGCTTGCCCTCGCGCAGGGCGGCGTCGACGGCGTCCTCGTCAATGATGGTCTCGCGCGCGTAGTTGATGAGCACGGCGTCGGGCGCCAGCAGGTTAATCTGCTCGGAGCTGATCATGCCGATGGTGTCAGCCTTGCTGGGCACATGCACGGTGAGGTAGTCGCAGCCACGGCAGAGGTCCTCGAGCGTGCCCACGCGCTGCACCTCGCGGCTCAGCACCCACGCGTGCTCGACGGAAATGAACGGATCGTAGCCGTAGACGTCCATGCCTAGATCGACGCAGGCGTTGGCGACCTTGGAGCCCACGTTGCCTAGGCCGATGACGCCGATGCGCTTGCCCTTGAGCTCGCGGCCCACAAAGGCCTTCTTGGCTTTCTCGGCATCGACCTGGATCTCGGGGTCGTCGGCGTTGTCGCGCACCCAGTTCATCGACTGCACTACGCCGCGGCTCGAAAGCACCAGCATGCCCAGGACGAGCTCCTTGACGGCGTTGCTGTTGGCGCCGGGGGAGTTAAAGACGACGACGCCCTTCTTGGCGTACTCCTCGACGGGGATGTTGTTGACGCCGGCGCCGCAGCGGGCGATGGCGCGAATGCCCTCGGGCAGTTCGTAGCCGTGCAGGTCGGTGGAGCGCATCAGGATGGCGTCGGCCTCCTCGGCGGTGCCCACAAACTCGTAGCCCTCGCCAAACTCGACTTTGCCGTCTTTGGTGATGTCGTCGATGGTCTTAATCTTACGCATGAAAAAACTCCTTAGCAGGTTTTGATCTAAACAGGGCGGTTTGAGATGGCTGGTCGGCCCGCGCGTTGCGGGCTAGTTAGATCGCGGACTCAAACTATGCTGCGCTTCGAAGTCCTTCATGTACGAGGCAAGTGCCTGCACGTCTTCCATGGTTACGGCGTTGTAGACGCTGGCGCGCATGCCGCCCATCAGGCGATGGCCCTTGACGTTTTGGATCTGGTGCTTGGCCGCGCCTGCGACAAAGGCCGCGTCGAGCTCGGCGTCGCCGGTGCGGAAGGTGACGTTGGCGATGGAGCGGCTGTCGGCCTGCGTGGCGCCATGGAACAGCTCGCTGTGCTCGAGCAGGTCATAGAGCAGGTTGGCCTTGGCCCAGTTGCGCTCGGCCATGGTTGCGAGCCCGCCGGTCTGCTCCACCCAATGGAACACCTTGCCGCATACGTAGATGCCAAAGGTGTTAGGCGTGTTGAGCATGGAGCCCTTGGCGGCCTGGGCCTTAAGGTCCATGTACTGCGGCGTCTGCGCAAAGGCGGGGCCGTCGGCGATGAGGTCGTCGCGCACGATAACCACGGTCACGCCCGCGGCGCCGGCGTTTTTCTGCGCGCCGGCGTAGATGAGCCCGTAGCGCTCAACATCGAGCGGCTGCGACAAAAAGCAGCTCGAGACATCTGCGACCAGCGGTACGTCGCCGCAAGCGGGCAGCTCGTGGTACATGGTGCCAAAGATGGTGTTGTTCTGGCAGATGTAAACGTAGTCGAGCCCGTCGCTCGCGGCCTCGGCGGCAATGCGAGCGTTGATGTCGGCCATGTCGGGGATGCGGTCGAAGTTGGTGTCCTCGGAGCTCGCGAGCGGCACGGCCTCGCCGTACTTGTCGGCTTCTTTGTATGCCTTGTTGGCAAAGTTGCCGGTCACGATGTAGCCGGCGCGGCCGCGGCGCATGAGGTTCATGGGGATGCCCGCAAACTGCAGCGTGGCGCCGCCCTGCAAAAACAGGACGCGGTAGTTGTTGGGGATGCTCAGCAGGCGACGCAGGGTTACCTCGGCGTCGTCGATGATCTGTTGGTACATGCTAGATCGATGGCTCATCTCGAGCACGGACATGCCGCAACCGCGGTAGTCCATCATCTCGTCGGCGATCTCGGCGAGCACGCTTGTAGGCAGTGCGGCCGGGCCAGCTGAGAAGTTGTGCACACGTGCCATCTTCTAGTTCCCCCTCGTAGTCGTTTGAACGTTCGGGATACTTTAGCACAGTGCAGCGTCAGGCGCGACCGCATCACAGCAAAACCCGAGCGCGCCGCTATGATTTACAGGATGGTTACATGGGGGGGGGCTTATCTCGAGGCTCGCATCCGATCCGCCTCGGCCTTCGCTTGTTTCCAGGGGCGCACACGACCGTTGGTGAGGTCGTCGTAACCATGAGCGATGGTACGTTGAATGTGATCTTCGCGTTCCTGAATGGTAGTTAGCGCGCGCGTCTGATCAGAAATAGGCTTTACGACAGGCATACGAAACTCCTTACATAGAAGCATATGTATAACTCTATGTTGAATATAGCGGAGGATGGCGTTGGGCGTGTGCGTGCCTGCATTCGTAAGCGCGTTTATCTGGCAAGTGTGATTTGGGGCGACCTCGTCAAAGCTTCTGAGCTGCGAAAATGACCGTTAACCGGATTTAATTTTGTTGCTCAACATTTGACACTCTGGGCGTGGTAACTTTTTTACCAACAGGTATGATTATTGTCATGTGCGCCGCGCCTGCCTGCCGGGTTGCGGCGCACTTGTGACAGCCTTTGACACCCTTGGAGCGTGTACTGTGGATGTAACCACAAAAAGCGTTCGGGGGGGGGGTGCTCACCCGCGAGCAATTCCTCCCGCATGAGATGCGCATCGTCGCTGCCCTTCGTATGCAGGGCGCAAGCGACGAGCAGGTCATTGTACGCGTAAAGAGCGAGAACCTCTTTCAATATCCCACGGAGCGCATGGTCGCCAACCGCGCAACCGTGTGCCTTCGCCGCCTTGACGCCATGGTGCCCACGGACGCCGTATGCGCCGCGCGCGGCATCGACCCCAAAACCGCCGTCGAGGCTGCGTCATCCCTAACCAGGCTCATGGCATCCGGCACTCCCACGCAGGCGGACCAGGCCATCTTCTACAGCATGATCTGCCGCTACGATATCGTGCGCGAGCTCGTGCTCGTCGAGGTAGGGGAGCGCCTACAAAACTTCGATTATGCCTTTACGGCGGTTGACCTCAACGCCTTTATGACACGCTTTACCACGGAGTATCCGGACGCGGCCCGCTGGACTGAGACCACGGTCAAGCGCATTAAGGGCTCGCTCCGTCAGACGCTCCGCCATGCCGGCCTTATCGGCGAGGGCCAGGGCCCGGAGTCCGAGCGCCTGTCACCACTCTTCCTCGATTCCGATGTCGAGCGAGCCTTGGTTCAGCTGGGCGAGCAGTCGCTTATCGCGGCCCTTACCGGCAGGGCGGTGATGTAGCGTGGCTCCCGTCAAAAGCGCCGTCGACCCTGTTATCACCCCGGCGACCGATCTCACCACCAATATCGGCATCCATTCCCGCAAGAGCGTCGTGGCGGCGCATGCCCGCTCCGAGCGCGCCTGTCAGGAATTTGAGCGCCGTGCGCAGCTTCTGCGCGAGTGTCTGTGCAGCGAGGACTTTTTGGCCAACAAGGGCATAGGCAATGAGATCGGCTTCCACACTTTTTGCTATGACCCCGCGCTGGAGTTTGAGGCGCGTGCATTATTTGACGCCCTTTCACGCGATGCCGAGGCCGACAAGCTTCCGTGCACGCTCAAGGTCGTGAACCTTTACGACGCCGTGCTGGCAATTCTCGAAAAGCGCCGTGTCCTCAAGGCTATCCCGCACCAAGAGGAGCGCCGCGGTACCCAGCGCGTGCTCGAGGACGTGGCCAAGTTCGCCTCGCCCGAGAAAGTCGCTGCGTACATCCTTGAGCAGACCGAGCCGCACGCGCCTGGAGACGTCGTTTTCCTCACCGGCGCGGGCGAGGTTTTCCCGTTCTTTCGCATACATACGCTTCTCCACTGCATGCTTGCGGATTTTGATGAGGTGCCTGTGGTCGCCGCCTATCCGGGCAGTTTCAACGGCTCTTCTTTCCAGCTCTTTAACCGTCTGCCGGCCGACAACTACTACCGCGCCATCGATATCTCGTAAGCACGGCTCCCCGCAGGCAAGTCCCTGCCGCCGGTAACAACCCTTTGCCATAACGTTCCCAAACCCAAAGGAGCACCCATGGACAACACGATTATTCGCGACCTCTTTGCTAAAGACATCAACCGCTCCATCAACGGCGTGGTCAAGGTCCAGGATTCAAAAGATGGGTCCATCCGCCAGGAGCTTGACGAGTACGTGGTGACGCGCGAGTTGCAGAGGCACTTTGCCACGTTCTTCAAGGCCTACGGCGATGCCATCGATGTGCCCACCGACAAGATCGGCGTGTGGGTCAGTGGTTTCTTCGGTTCAGGTAAATCGCACTTCCTCAAGATGCTGAGCTACCTGCTCGAGAATCGCCAGATCGGTGGCAAGAGCGCCATTCGCTACTTTGACGGCAAAATCGTCGACCCCATGGTCGCGGCTGCCATGGAGCGCGCGTGCTCGGTGCCCACGCAGGCCATCCTCTTTAACATCGATAGCAAGGCGGGCCAGTGGAAGCAGGGTGATACGGCTCCCACGGCGCTGCTTCGCGGCTTTGAGCGCATGTTCTACGAGGCGCGCGGCTTCTACGGCGAGGACCTCAAGCTTGCAAAGCTCGAGGACTACATCGATTCCCCGGGCAAGACCCGGGAGTTCCGCGAGGCCTTTGAGCGCGTCAACGGCGAGTCTTGGCTCCAGACCCGCGATACCTACAGCTACTTTGAGGACGACGTCGTCGAGGTGCTGCAGAGCGTGCTCGGCATGAGCGAAAAGGCCGCATGGAACTGGCTCGAGGGTTCTGAGGACGAGGTTTTGGCCCCTGATGTCTTTGCCAAAAAGGTCAAGGACTACGTAGACGCTCAGGCGGCGGCCCACGGCGGCAACTTCCGTTTGCTCTTTATGGTCGACGAGGTGGGTCAGTTTATTACAAACGACAAGGACCCAAGCCTTATGCTGAGCCTTCAGACCATCGTCGAGGAGCTGGGTGCCGCCTGCGGTGGCCGCGTGTGGGTGATGGTTACGAGCCAGGAGGCCATCGACAACCTGAGCCTGCCCGTGGGCAACGACTTTTCAAAGATCCAGGGCCGCTTCAATACCCGCCTTTCGCTCTCCAGCTCCAGCGTGGACGAGGTTATCCAGCGCCGTGTGCTCGAGAAGACCGCGCCGGCGGCCGATATGCTTGCACAGGTCTACGAGCAAGACGCCGCCGTCCTCAAAAACAACTTTACCTTTGAGGGTGGCTCGCGCTCCGACCTTGCCGGCTTCGCCAACTCCAAGGATTTTGTGGCCAGCTACCCGTTTGTGGGCTACCAGTTTGAGCTTCTGCCCGACGTGATGACCGAGGTACGCAAGCACGGTGTTAAGGCCAAGCACATGTCCACGGGCGAGCGCTCCATGCTGAGCGCGTTTCAGGAGAGCGCTCAGGCCATCCAGTATGACCAGACCGGTGCACTCGTGCCGTTCTGGTGCTTCTTCGACACTATCTCCAAAGACCTTGAGCACGGCATCAACCAGGTGGTCGACCGCGCGGTCCGTGCGGCCGAGGACGCAAAGGGCCTTGAACCCTACGACGTTCAGGTGCTCAAGCTCCTGTACCTGATTCGTTACATCGGCTACGTTAAGGCCACGGTCGAGAACATCTCCATCTTCATGATCGACGGCCTCGACGTGGACATGCGCGCCCTCAAGGACCGCGTCAAGGAGTCCCTTGCCCGCCTGGAGCGCGAGAACTACGTGGCACGCCAGGGCGATGCCTATAGCTTCCTCACCGACGAGGAGCAGGAGATAGCGCAGGAGATCGCACGCACTCCGGTCGATAACGCGCAGGTGATCGAGTCTATCAAAAAGCGCCTGTTCGACAGCATCTACACCGCGCGTAAACTCAACCGCGGGGCCAACGACTTTCCGTTTGACCGCTATGTGGACGGCTCAATCCACGGTGCCAGCATGGGCGGCATGGAGCTTTGCGTGGCGACTATGGCGAGCGATCTGGGCCGTGCGGACGATACCGAGCTGGCCTTGGCTTCTTCGGGCAAAGCCATCGTGGCTTTGAGCGACGAGGCGGATTATTGGGAGACGCTCGTCAACGCCGCCAAGATCCGCAAGTACGCCAAGACGCGAAATCTCCAGGAGCTTCAGCCGAGTACGCGCCAGATCGTCGAGTCCAAGATGCGCGAGGCAGCCTATAACGAGAAAGAGGCCGATGTCCTTTTGAGCGAGGCCGTACTCCATGCACGTTGCGCGGTCAACGGCCGCATAATTGAGGTCCGCGCGGCCAAACCCGCTCAGGTCTTTGAGCAAGTGCTGGCGCAGCTGTGCGATGTGGTCTTTGAAAAGGCCGACTATATCGGCGCGCCGGTCACGAGCGATTCCGATATTCGCTCTACTCTGGTGGGCAACGTTCAAGTGGGGCTCGCTGGCATGGATGCAGGTAACACGCGTGCGCTCAAAGAGGTCGAGGACTACCTCAAAGTGCAGCACCAGCGCCACCTGGATACCGCTATGGGCGATATCCAGCGCCAGTATCAGCAAAGGCCCTTTGGCTGGCGCGAGGTCGACATCGCAAATGTGGTGGCGCAGCTTGTGGTGGAGCAGCGCGCGCAGGTGCTGTTTGGCGGTCAGACGGTTCAAGCTAACGACAGCCGCATGGTGGCGCTCCTGCGCAAGGATGCCGATAAGGCCCAGGTGCGCTTGCGCATGCGCATGAGCGACCGGTTGCTGCGCGCCACGGGCGAACTCATGTGTGACCTGTTTGATCTCAAGACCGTACCCTCCAACGAGGATAGGCTCGTGGTCGAGCTCAAGGAGCGCCTTGAGGACTTGCGCGAGGCGTGCCTCGCCATGGCACGCGACTACTACACGGGCATCAAGCCGGCCTACCCGTATCCCGGTGAGGACGAGTGCGAGAAGATGCGCTCGGAGGTGGCCGACGTCCTTAAGGACCAGAACGAGTCCGAGGCGTTCTTGACCACGTTCACCAAGCATGAGAACCGTTTGCTCGATGCCAAGGAAGACTTCGACAAGGTGGTTGAGTTCTTCGAGTCCAACCAACGAACAGCGTTTGACCACGCCAAGGATTTCTTGAGCCGCACCGAGGGTATTGAGTATGCCTCTGATGACATTCCCAGTGCGGTGGAGAACGTGGCAAAGGTGCGCGAGATCCTCAAAGATCCCAAGCCCTACGGCCGCATTAAAGACCTGCAACCGCTTATGGATCCCGTCGAGGACGACATGAAGAAGCTGCTGGGCATTCGCCGCAATGAGTTTTTGCATCGCATCGAGAGCGATCTGCAAGACTTGCAGGCGCAGGCTGAGAGCCAAAAGGGCTTTGTCAAACAGGCCAAGGATGCCATAGCGGACGCCGGTGCCAAATACGAGTCATTCAAAAACCGTGCCCACAGTGCTCAAAGCCTTAATGAGCTGAGCGTTGCCGCGACTAACTGGGGCAATTGGCTCAGCGCGGCAACCAACGGGATGTACGACGCCGTGGATGAGGCCCGCATGCGTATGGACAACGAGCGCCGCACCACCGAGGTCACGAGTACGGGTGAGGTGGTCAAGAAGATCTCCAACAAGGGTGCTGCGTCGTCAGCGCCTGTGCCTGCGCCCGTGCCCCAGCGCAAGATCAAGGCCTTGCGCCGCGCCGATCTGGTCAAGCCGAGTCGTCTCTTGTCCGCAGAGGACGTGGAGCGCTATGTGGACGACTTGCGCTCCCGCCTTATGCAAGCACTCGCTGCAAACGACGAGATTCGTATCAACTAACCCGCAGAGCCACTGGCGCCAAAGCGCGCACCGGTGGCTTATGGCGTTTAGAAAGGCTCATCAACCATGAACGATTCTGCTCTTAAGAGCTTCTGCACTTGGGCCCGCACGGAGCTCATCAAAGGCGTGGAGGCGCAGATGGTGCGCTACGGCATCACCGAACCTGCACCTGCGCCCGCTGGGTCCGAGACCGTCAACAGCCTGCCTCTAAGTCCGGCTGAGGTTGAGCAACGCGATGAACTGCTGCGCATACAGGCAGAGGTGGGTCACGAGGCGCTCCGCGATCGTGCGGCATACACCTGGTTCAACCGCATCGTGGCCATTCGCTTTATGGATGCACGCGGATGGCTTCCCAGCCGTATGCGCATGCTGAGTCGTGCGGACGGCAGCCATGGCAGCGAGGCCGTGGAGAACGCACTGGACGTGGAAATAACGACGGCCGATACCGATCGCATAGCCGAGCTCAAGATGGCGGGCTTGGATGAACCGTTGTGGCGCTACCTGTTTGTTGCTCAGTGCGAGGAGCTTGCCGATTGCCTGCCGGGCGTCTTTGAACGCGTGGGCGGAGCCATGGAGCTGCTGTTGCCCCAGGGCCTCATGATGGCTAACAGTGTAGTGGGCAAACTCAACGCCGTCCTCGCTGACGAGGACTGGCGCGAGGGCGTGACCGTTCTGGGTTGGATGTATCAGTACTACAACGCTGACGTTAAAGACGAGTTCTTCAAGTCCAAGCGCAAGGCGGCGGCGGAGGACATCGCGCCTGCCACGCAGCTCTTCACCCCCGAGTGGATCGTGCGCTATATGGTCGAGAACTCGCTCGGCCGTCTGTGGATGCTCAACAATCCGGGGAGTTCGCTACGCGAGCGCATGGAGTATTACATCGAGCCCGATGCTGAGCACGAGGACTTCATCCGCATCTCGAGTCCCGAGGAGATTTCGCTCTGCGACCCAGCGTGCGGCTCGGGCCATATCCTGGTTTATGCGTTTGAGCTGCTCTTTGCCATGTACGAGGAGCGCGGCTACCGTGAGCGCGAGATCCCGGAGCTCATCCTGACCAAAAACCTCGCTGGCATGGAGATCGATCCCCGTGCGGCTCAGATCGCCGAGCTGGCGCTTGCCATGTGTGCTCGCGAGCACGACCGCCGCTTCTTTAGGCGTGGCGTTCGCGCCGATGTTATCGTGCTCACGAGCATTCCGCTGGGAGAGGATGAGCTGCCGGGTAACAAGAAGCTCGCCGAGGAACTGAGCCATTTGGGCGAGATCGGCTCGCTTCTCAATCCTTCAGAGGACGAGATTGACGAGCTTAAGGCTGCTGCCGCGATCTGTTCCGATGACCTTTTTGCCGCTACGACCAAAACTAAGCTCGAAAGCGCTGCCGCCATCTGCGAGAAGCTGTCCCGTCGTTTCACCTGCACCGTTGCGAATCCTCCGTATATGGGCAGCAGCAGCTTTAACCCCTTTATGAGCAAGTGGGTCAAGAAGAACTACCCCGACGTGAAGAGTGACCTGTTCTCTTCGTTCATCGTGCGTATTATGGACTTTGCCGGCGAGCACGGCGAAATCGGAATGATGACTCCGTTTGTTTGGATGTTTATCGGTAGCTACGAGAAGCTTCGAAATAGGCTTATCGATGACAAGACCCTAACTACGCTCATTCAGCTCGAGTATTCTGGCTTTGCAGGGGCAACCGTGCCTGTCTGCACATTTACCTATCACAATTCGCATATCGATGGCTATAAGGGCGGATACGTTCGTCTTGCCGATTTTACTGGCCCCGCGGTTCAGGCTCCCAATGCACTGGAGGCAATCCAAAACCCCGACTGTGGTTGGTTCTACCGTCGCGACGCGGATACCTTCAAACAAATCCCCGGCACCCCCATAGCCTACTGGGCCAGCGACGCCCTTCTCGGTGCCTTTGGTTCCTTGAGGAAGTTATGCTCTGTGGCAAAGACATCCAAAGGCATTATCACCGGTGATAACGATAAGTTCATTCGCTTGTGGTGGGAGATCAAAGCGTCTTCAATTTGCATGAATGCAAGAAATAGTTTTGAAGCCTTTTCGTCTGGAAAGGAATGGTTCCCATGTGCTAAAGGCGGTGGCTTTCGAAAATGGTCCGGAAATCAAGAGAGTGTCGTTAGATGGGGCGATAACGGGAAAGCTGTTAAGCAAAATTCAAGAGAGTCTGGTTGTCATTGTCAAGATTACAACGATGATTTTAAATTCATACCGTCTGTCTCTTGGACTTGCGTTACGAGCGGTGAACCCTCTTTTCGATATGTATCCGGCTGTCTCTCTGAGCATGCTGGGATGAGCTATTTCCCAATGAAAGCTGATCCATTTGTGCTTCTAGCTCTCTGTAATTCATCAGTCATATGTGAGTGTCTCTCGATTCTTTCTCCAACGTTGAACGTTAACGCTGGGGAGGTTGATTCTCTGCCTGTTGCTTCTTCTGACGATCTTTGCGCTGCCTCCATTAGTAAGGAATGCGTCAGCCTGTCCAGGTGTGATTTCGACTCGTTTGAGACATCTTGGGGCTTCAATCGGTCTCCGCTGGTTTAGGGGGTTTGTATGAGTTATTGGAATTGGCTTTTACCGTCAATAGGGCTTCTGCTCTTATTTGCCGCGCTTTGGCTGTTCATTTATTTTGATTCCATTCGCGCTGCGAAGAACAAAGTGCGGACTAAAAAACAATTAAATTATTTGATTAAGCAAAATTATGCCTCTGTTCTTATTTTTCTCATGCTCGCGCTTCCCGTTTTGCTTCAGCTTGTTTATTCAGCCGGCCCCTGTATTCCTGTAATTTCAGCAAGTGATGTTTTAACGTTCTGGGGCGTTGTTTTGGGACTCGCTTCTGGTTTCTATATCTGGCAGATTCAAAAAGATAAGGACAGGCAGGATGAAATGAATCGCTGCAAGCCTGTGTTTAACGTCTCGAGCTTCAGAAACGAAAATAAAGAACTCGCTGGTGTTCGTATTGATAGTAAATGCCTGGTCGCATTTGATGTCGTCAAAGTTTGTGGGCTTGATAGAAAGCGCAGCGTTCAACCATTCACTTCTGAAGTCTTTGAGTTATCGAAGGAGGATTTCGATAATTTCAAAGCGGAAACTACCAGTTCCAAATCAGGCGCTTCTTGGGGAAAAGGCACCTTTTTATCGTTTGAAGTTGTTGCCTCTGATGGGACTAATTGGGTATTAAATTACTCGTTTTCTCGTCCTGGTAAATATTGGACTTTATGTTCAACGCTTTTCTTTTCAAAAGATATCGAATAGTTGTTTGCTTTGCTCGATGCGACGCCCTTCGCGGCTTGACATCCGCGAATCTTAACGCTCTTTGGCCTTGGGTCGTTTGGCGTAATAACAATGTGTCCGTTAGCCGAGCTGTTTTAGGTTTATTGAAATCTAATGGAGAGAGTTTATTCATTAACTCTAAAAAGCCACGCGCATTCCCCTTCCGAAATTTCGACTAATAGAGAGGCGGTCTACGATGCCCACTTTACTTCAAGATAAATACGAGGCCCGCAAGGCTGAGGTCAACGAGCGGTTTGAGCAGCTTCGCGCTAACGAGGAAGAGCTCAACCGAATCTTTGCCAAGATCTACAACATGGCGGGCGAAGTGCCCATCGAGGTCGAGGACAAGTACGTTTCGGTGGCACGCATCTTCGATACCGCTGATGAGATTCCCGAGAGCTACAAGGGCAACAAATACGTGCGCACCAAGCGCGACGAGATCACCTCGCTCATAAGCTATGCCGTGGGCTGCATGCTTGGCCGCTATTCGCTGGATGTGGACGGGCTGGTCCTGGCCGGTCAGGGCGCCACGGTCGACGACTATCTGGCCAAGATGCCCGATCCCGATTACGTGACCTTTATGCCTGATGCCGACAACGTACTGCCCATTACCGATGACGAGTACTTTGACGACGACATCGTGTGCTACTTTATCGACTTTGTGCGCACCGTGTACGGCGAGGAGACGCTCGAGCAGAACCTGGCCTTCATTGCCGAGGCGCTCGGCGGTAAGGGTACCTCGCGCGAGGTGATTCGCACCTACTTTTTGAAGGACTTTTTTAAGGACCACTGCCAGACCTATAAGAAACGCCCCATCTACTGGCTGTTCGACAGCGGTAAGAAGAACGGTTTCAAGTGTCTTGTTTACATGCATCGCTATCAGCCCGACCTGTTGGCTCGCATCCGCACCGACTATGTGCATGAGCAGCAGGAGCGCTACCGTGCCCAGATCGGCTATGCCAACGATGCCCTTGCTGGTGCCGAGCGCGGCGAGCGCGTGCGCTTGGACAAGCGCGTCAAAAAGCTCAACGACCAGCTCAAAGAGACCATTGGCTACGAGGAGAAGCTGCACCACTTGGCAGACCAGATGATTAAGATCGACCTGGATGACGGCGTCAAGGTCAACTACGCCAAGTTTCAGGATGTGCTGGCAAAGATTAAGTAACTGCAGATACGGTAAGGATATTCATGCCCAAGATCGATGTAGAAGAACAGCTCAAGCTGCGATTTTTGCAGCCGTCGCTCGCATGCATGCCCCGCCGTGTGGTGGTTTGGCACGATGCGGACGGCGAGTTTGCTCCTGAGTTTGAGCGATTGGCTGCCGAGGGTTTCGACGGCGTGGGGGCCGATGCCGGCGTAATGCCTGCTCACGGTGACTTTGAGCGCCCGGTGCGCTTTGTTGAGGCCTGCGAGGGCCGTATGTTTGCCGTCAAGAAGCTCATCAACCGCGATGACCTTGCGAGCGATATCTTGCTGTATCGCCGTTGCCCGCGCGGCAGGCTTGAGGGTGATTGGCTTGCCGATGTTGAGCTGTATGCCGATCAGTTCCAGGCTGACTATCTTTCACTTTTGGCCGATCAGCTGGGCATCGAGAATATCGACGCCGTGCGCGAGAGCCTGCGCGAGCACAAGACGTTCTTTGATGCCAAGACCCGCTGCGCTAAGTTTGCCGCGTGTGTTCCGCATGCCTCGGGCGCATCCGATATCGAACTCGGCATCCTTACGGTGATTTTTGGCGGTAAAGAGCTTGGTGACGCGCGCCCCGCGTTTGTGCTGCGTGGCTGTATGACCATGCTGCTGCGCGAGGGTCCCGAGGCGCTGGCCGAGTTGATGGACAAGTACTGCGTGCGCGATGCCCTCTCTGCCTTTATGCTTCGCTGCTATGGGTTTGAGGGACCGCTGTATGAGCGCGACTCATTGCTTATGCTTTCATCCCATGTGCTCCTTACGGCGGCGTCTACCGCGCTTCCCGAGGGGGCGCTCAAGGGGCTTGAGAGCCATGTGGCTCCCGCCTATGGGCCCTATTGCCTTGAGGCGGTGCGTACGTGGGACCAGGCCGCCGATACCCAGGCATCGAGCGAGGACCTATTTGAGATTTGCCGTTTGGTTGAGGACGCCCGCGGACTCTTTGCACGGTTCGAGACCTTGCCGATCGATGTGCTGACCTCGCTTGATGTGTTTCCGTGCGTCAATGAGGCTGTGCTCTCGCAGCTGTTCTGCTCGTTTGCGCAAGGTGCAGACCGTGTTGAGGATGCGCGTGCCTTTGCTGCGCGCCGTTGCGACCTAAGCTGGTACCGTCGTGTCGAGAGCTACTTTGACCTGCTTGCCGCTGTGGCCGATATGTGTGCGTTTAGGCAGGCGCACGCGGGCGGGTTCCATCTGGCGCAGCCCCAGCAGGTGTGGGATGCCTACACGTCCGATTGGTATGCCATGGATGCCGCCTATCGTCATATGTGCACCGCGTATCTGCGGGCGCGCTCCGTCGAGTGCGATGTGCTCGAGGAGCCCACCCGCGCTGTGGCGGACTGGGCGGAGAATCTCTACAGCAACTGGTTCTTGGCGGATGCCAATGCCTGCTGGACATCCGCTGCGCAAGGGGAGTGGGCCGATTGCGGCTACATCGAGGGTCCCGAACGGCAGGATGAGTTCTACTGGCATGTGCTGCCCACCTTTGTGGGCTCTGCTAAAACGACGGTCGTTATCGTGAGCGACGCGCTGCGCTATGAGGTGGCCTGCGACGTCGCGGCGCTGCTCGAGCGCGAGCGCGGCGGCAACGTCAAGGTTTCTAGCATGCAGGCGGTCTTTCCCTCCATTACAGAGGTGGGCATGCCCGCGCTGCTGCCGCATCAGGCGCTTGGGCTTGCAGCGGATGGTTCGTTTGTGCTGGCTGACGGCAAGCCCACCGCAACGACTCCGCAACGCGAGGCCGTGCTTACCCATGTTGAGCCTACGGCCCGCGCTTTGCGCTCGAGCGCATACCTCAACATGGCGGGAACCGAGCGTAAGGCGCTGCTCAAGGACTCAAGACTTGTTTACCTCTACCACAACAAGATCGATGCCACGGGCGAGAAGGCCGCTACGCAGGATGACGTCTTCGGTGCCTGTGCGGACACCGTGGAGGAACTTGCTGCGTTGGCGCGCCGCGTGTGCACCGACGCCCCGGGCGCGCGTGTTGTTATGACGGCGGATCACGGCTTCATCTACACGCGTCGTGAGCTCAACGAGTGCCAGATGCTCGGCAAGCCAGATCTTCCCTTCCTTGACGCTCCTGTCATGCACGGCAAGCGTCATCTGGTGGTGCCCAACGAGGCCGTGGCCAAGCTTTCGGAAGAGGCATGTGAGGTGTTTGTTAATGTTAACATGGGACGTTTGGGCGCCGGTTTTGAGGGGTTTGCCCCGCGCGAGAACGTGCACTTCAAGCGTCCCGGCGGCACTAACAACTACGTCCACGGCGGCATGAGCCTGCAGGAGCTCTGCGTGCCCGTTATCGGTTTTTGGCGTGCGCGCTCGGGTTCCAAGGACTTTGTCGACACGCGCGCGGCGACGCTGCGCGTACTAAGTGAGGGACGCCGAGTGACCAACTCGCTCTTCTCAGTCAACTTGATCCAGGAAGAACCTGCCCAAGGTAAGGTCTTGCCGTGCGAGTACGAGCTGGTGTTTACCGATGCAAGTGGCAACGAGGTGAGCGATACGGTCAAGGCGCATGCCAACAAGATTTCTGTTAACTCGCAGGAGCGCGTGGTGCATGCCAAGTTTGCGTTGCATGCAGCGGATGGATTCTCGGCCAAGGGTCCGTACTATCTGGTCTGCCGCGAGCGCGAGACGGGCAAGATCGTTTGGCGCGAGACGTACACCATCGCTGTTTCGTTTGCCCCTGTTGCTGACTTTGGTTTTTAGGAGTGTGCCCTATGTTTGATAGCCATGACGAAGATTTGTGGGAAGTTCCCTCGATTGATGTGGATGTGCCCGAGCAGGCTGCGGTGCCTGCAGGGGTGGCCGTGCCTGCTGCGGAGGCTGAGACTGCCGCGCCCGTTGAGGCTGCTGTGCCCGCCGAGGACGAATCCTCGACCGATGGCTATGACCAGGCCGTGGACGAGGCCCCCGAGGACGACGGCTACGACATGGATGGGCTGGACGGCAAACTGCTCGAGCACTTTGCTGGCAAGATCGTGCGTAAGGACCTGACGGCCCTTATGAAGCGCGGCGCCAACGTGCCCACCTTTGTACTGGAGTATCTGCTGGGCATGTACTGCTCAACTGATGACGAGGATGCCGTGGCAGAGGGTTTGGAGCGCATCCGCAGGATCCTCACCGATAACTACGTGCGTCCCGATGAGTCCGAGCGCATTAAGTCCAAGATTCGCGAGCTGGGTCGTTTTACCATCATCGATAAGGTGACGGCCAAGCTCGACGAGTACAAAGATATCTACGTGGCGTCGTTTGCCAACTTGACCATCGAGCCGTTTGTGATGCCGGCTGAGTACGTGCGCGACTATTCCAAGATTCTGCAGGGCGGCATTTGGTGCATCATGAGCATCGAGTATCGTCACCCCTTGGATGAGGAAGACGAGTTTGGCATGGAGGTCTTTGGCGACGATGCACCGCGCCGCTCCAAGGCCAAGCGCAAAAAGCGCGGACCCGAGGACTCTCCGTTTAGCGTGGCGTCGCTCACGCCCATCCAGATGCCCAATCTGGACCTGGATGCCATGGTCGACGAGCGCCAGTACTTTACGCGCGACGAGTGGCTCAACATGCTGCTGCGCTCCGCTGGCTATGAGCCTAGCGAGCTTTCCGAGAAAGAGCGCCTGCACTTTATCGAGCGTATGGTGCCGCTTATCGAGCGCAACTACAACCTGTGCGAGCTGGGTCCCCGCGGTACCGGTAAGAGCCACATCTACAAAGAGGTCTCGCCCTACGCCATTTTGCTTTCGGGCGGCCAGACCACCACGGCCAACCTGTTCGGCCGTATGAACTCCATGCGAGCCGACCGCGTGGGCCTGGTGGGACACTGGGATTGCGTGACGTTTGACGAGGTCGCCGGCATGCGTTTTAAGGATACCAATGCCGTGCAGATCATGAAGGACTACATGGCGAGTGGTAGCTACGCGCGCGGCCGCGACCAGATCAACGCCGATGCCTCCATGGTCTTTGAGGGCAACATCAACGACACCGTGCAAAATGTCCTTAAGACCACGCACCTGTTTGATCCGTTCCCGCCGGAGTTTAACAACGATTCGGCCTTCTTCGACCGTATCCACTATTACCTGCCGGGCTGGGAGATTCCCAAGATGCGCTCGAGCCTGCTGACCGGGCATTACGGCCTGATCACCGACTGCCTGTCGGAGTTTTGCAAAGAGATGCGCCGAAAGGACTTTACGCACCATATCGACCGGTATTTCCGCTTTAACAGCGACTTTAACAAGCGTGACGAGATCGCCGTGCGCAAGACCTTTAGCGGCCTTGCAAAGCTGCTGTTCCCCGACGAGGCCATGGACAAGGACGACGTGCGCTGGCTGCTGGACTACGCCATCGAGGGCCGTCGCCGCGTAAAGGAGCAGCTCAAGATTATGGCGGGCGTTGAGTTTATCGACGTTAACCTGGGCTATATGGATGCCGACAACCCGCAGGACGTGCATGTGGTGCGCGTGCCCGAGCAGAGCGAGGACACACTGATTCCCGACGGGCCGCTGCTGTCCGGTCACGTGTTTGGCGTGGGCAGGTCGCAGGGCGGTGAGGTTGCCGTGTACAAGCTGGAGAACAAGGCCGTTGCCGGCGAGTGCAAGTTTAAGCACGAGGGCGTGGCCTTTAACAAGCCGGTGCGCGATACGCTGGAGGCCGCGTTCGACAACTTTGTGAACCTGGCGAACCGCGTGGCGCCGGGCATGCACATTGGCTCCAAGGATTACCTGCTGTTCTATAACGACCTGCAGAGCAAGGGGCTGTCCGAGGAAGTTTCGCTCGCCGAGTTTGTGGGCCTCTGCTCTGCGGCATGCAACCGTCCGGTGATGCCCGCGCTGGCGATTCCGGGAATCTTGCGCATGTCGGGTTCTATGGACGAGATCCGCGGGCTCGAGGACATTATGCGCGTGGCCAAAAACGCCGGCGCCAAGCGCGTGATTTTGCCGCTGAGCGCCATCGCGGGCTTGCAGAGCGTGTCGTCCGAGATTATCTCGGGCTTGAGCCCGGTGTTCTACATGGATGGCGACCCGGTCGACGCCGCGAAGAAGGCACTGGATCTGTAGGAGTGCGGGCGAGCGGGCTTGCGTGCGCGTAGACCCGCGGGCGTGTTGGTGCGTAGTGCGTGAGGGGGTCTGCCATGGCGGGCGAGCGTTCTGTTGGCGAGTTGCTCGACGAGCTGTTTGGCTTTGAGTTGGTGGCCAAGCGCCAGGCGGCGCTTGAGCAGTACGATCGCGGGGAGTTGGTGCGCGAGGCGCGCTCCCGCGAGCTGTTGGGCGTGCTTAGGGGCGTCGAGGCTGCCGAGCGCGCTGCGCGCGACTCTGCCGTGCAAGCTGTTGATACGTACGTGCGCCGTGTTGAGAGTGCGGCCCTTGCGCGCGCTCGCAAGCAGGCGGGCGTTGTGGGTCCGCTGCAGATGGAGCGGCGCTATGCTGCCTTTTTGCGCATGGAGGACAAGGCCGAGCTGCTGACGCGCCTGGAGCAAACGCTTTCGTTTATCGAGGTAAAGCTGCGGGCTAATACGGCGGACAAGGTGCGCGCGGCGTACGATGCTGCTGGGGCTATGGTGCTGCAGGACGTGGCGCGCTTGAGTGACGTGCGCGTTGTGGACGCCGTGCCCCTGGATGCCGACCTGCTGTGTACGCAGCTGGAACAGTTGCGTTGTGCCGCCGATGCGACGGACCTTGCGGGCATGATCACAGCGACGTTTGAGTCTGAGCTGAGTGCGACGGGGTCGCAGGGCACTGACGGGTTTACGGGCGATTTGGCTGGCGATGTTGCTGGCGACGTGGCGTTGGAGCGTGAACTTACGAACGTGCGCGGCGCTGCGCAGCGAGCGCGCTTGGCGGCGCAGGCGTATCGGGCCGAGCGCGCCGCCCGCGTTGCGGGGAGCACGCTGGAGCCGGTATCGTTGCCCGAGTCTGCGTGCGTTGCGTGCGAGACGGCGTGCGATGTCGGGGAGCTTTCCGAGTTGCTCGCTCAGGTTAAGAAGTCGTTTGAGACCTACCGTTGTGTTGTTGCCGACGGCGGGTTATTCTGCGCGTTTGGCACGGGCTCCCCGCACGGCATTTGTTGTGGCACGAGCTATTTGGACTACGATTCTCGGCTTGATGAGGACGTGCTGGTGGGCGAGTACGATGGTGCAACCAGGCATACTGTTCGGCGTGAGGTTGCGATTCCCGAGCTGGTGGATGAGGCTTCGGCCGAGGGCGGCGACTCGCTCGAGGTTGCCGTGGCGCGCATACAGGAGTTTAACGGACGCCGTTACGATGGCGTGCTGGATGAGGATCCCGCGCGTCATGTGAATGCGTTTTGGTATGGACTCAAAAAGCTCGGCCAGTATTGCGAGGCCGCCGTGTGTGTGGATGAGCGTGCTTGGGATTGCTTTATCGATAAGGTACAGTTCGCCTACGATGAACCCGTGGGGCGTTTGGCTGCACAGATGGACGACAAGCAGGTTGCGGCTTTTGTTGCTGCTGTTGACGCGCTCGGTGCTGGTGAGTAGGGGCTTGGCTCGATAGGAGGTTTCACCATGAAGATCGAAGTTGACGCAGATCAGCTACGCGAGAGCCTGCTCGACCGTGCGGGGAGTGCAGCCGGCGTGGGCTTTCCGGCCGCCATGCTCGACGTGATGGATATCGAGGACGAGTTGCCGCAAGAGCTCCTAGCCCGAGCCGAACGCGAAGGCCTCAACCTCCGCGACTTTGCCGTTGACGATGACGCTGAATGATTGCCATCTTTGCTATTGACGAACATATGTTTGTATTTTATACTCAAGCTTGAACATACGTCCAATTTCATGGTATAAATTAGGTGGTCATCTCTTAAGAGAGGGCTTCCAAGTGCCGGGGACGTTTTCCCCGGCTTTTTTATTAAGGATTGCCCATGCGAGAGCTGAGTATCTTTATTGATGAATCTGGAAGCGATGATCTTCGTGAAAGATACTATCTTGTGGCCTTTGTTTTTCATGAACAAGATATTCCCATTGCTGAGGGAATAGAGAAATATGAAAGGGCGGTAGCCGAAAGCGGATTGCCGCTTCTTCCGTTCCATGCTTCTCCTCTTATGAATGGAAAAGATCAGTTCAAGGACTTGGACATCAGTGAGAGAAAAAGGCTGTTTTCACTATTTCGAGTTATGTTTCGACATTTGCCCATCTCGTACAAGGTGTTTGTATTCAAGACGCATCGGTACCGAACTCTTAAACAGATTGCTGATGCAATGCGGCGTGAAATCATCGATTTCATATTCGACAATTTGAGTTGGTTTCAGCAGTTTGATGCTGTAAAGATTTACTACGATGGGGGACAGGGTTCGGTTTCGAGTGCGCTTCACAAGGCAATCGATTACGCTTTGGCTAAAAATGCAGTTATCTATAAGCCGACAACTTCATCGGATTACTATTTGGCTCAGGCCGCGGACTATATCTGTACCATTGAGTTTACGAGTCTGAAATATCAGGCGAATAAGCAGACTAATACTGACCAGAAGTTTTTTGGTGGTAGTACTGCGTTTAAAAAAGGCTTACTAAAAGAAATTAGAAAGAAGGCCGTCTCAAATTAGCTACCCCCTGGCCACTACGACGCGAGCGTGGCGATGACGGCTTCGTCGCCGGCGTATATGAGGGTGTTGCCGTCGGGGATGATCGTTTGGCCGTCGCGCTTGAGCATCACCACAATAAACGGATGCTTGCCTTGCGGCACATCGCGCAGACGCTGGCCGGCCAGGCGACCGTGGGGCGTCACGGTGACCTCGCGCAGCGTAACCTTGGCACGCTCTTCAAACGTCGGCGCGGCCATAACCAGCAGGTCGCCTTCCTCGATGACGGTATCGCCATTGGGCAGCACCGGGTGCGCGCCATCGCGCAGCACCAGGACGACGAGCATGTCCGTGGCGCTGCCAATATCGGCGAGCGAGCGTCCGGAAAACGGATGGCCCGCGCCCACCTTGAGCTTTACAAACGACATGCCGTCCTCGTCGCGGTAATCGTTAAACGTACGGCGCACGTCGCCTTCCGCGTCGATCATATTGAGCTTTTTCGCCACCGCCGGTAGCAGCGAGCCCTGCACCACAATGCTCGACACGGCAATCACAAATACCAGGTCAAACAGGTCGTGACCGCCAGGAACACCGGCCACCACGGTAAAGAGGCTAAACACGACCGAAGCCGCGCCGCGCAGACCCGCCCAGCTTACGAGCGCAACCTGGCGAGGGTTCGTCTTAAAGGGCGCTAGGAGCACGCCGACGGCGATGGGGCGGCTCACAAAGAGCATAAACGCCATGAGCGCCAGGCCCGGCAGCAGCATCTGCGGCAGGCGTGCGGGCGTGACGAGCAGGCCGAGCAAGAAGAAGATCGTCATCTCGGCCATCTCGGTGAGGGTGTCAAAGAAGTGCGCCATCTCGACCTTGCCGGTGATGTCGCTCGCACCCAGCACAATGCCGGCCAGGTATACGGCCAAAAAGCCGTTGCCGCCCAGATAGCTTGGTAGCGCGTAGGCGACGATCGCCACGGCGAACAAGAAGATGGTCTGCGCGCCCTCGGCCGTTGCGTGTGCGCGTTCAATCAGACGGCCCGCCGCCCAGCCGATGGCAAGGCCCAGGCCCGCGCCCAGGATAATCTGCTTGGCCAGCAGTGCGGGAATGTTGATGTCGCCGCCGGCCGCGAGTGTGGCGAGCACGGCGGTGAGCATGTAGGCGACGGGGTCGTTGGAGCCCGATTCGACCTCGAGCAGCGAGTCGGTGCCGCCCTTCAGCGACAGGCTGTGCTCGCGCAGAACGCTAAAGACGCTGGCCGCGTCGGTGGATGCCACGACTGATCCCAGCAGCAGGCCGCCGATCCAGTCGAAGCCCAGCACGAAGTGGGCGAACACGCCGGTGATGCCTGCGGTGATGACGACGCCGAGCGTGCTCAGCAGCACCGCGGGCACGGCGACGGGCTTGGCGCGGTCGATGTTGGTGTTAAAGCCGCCGTAGAACATGATGAACAGCAGCGCCGTGCCGCAGACGGTTTCGGTGAGCGCGTAGTCGCTAAAGTCGATATGCGCCGGGCCGTTGACGCCCAACAGCATGCCGAGCGCGATAAAGATGAGCAGGGTGGGGAAGGGGAGTTTTTTGCCGACGGGTTTGATGGTCAGGCACAAAATGATGACGAGGCCGATAAAGAGAAGGATCTGGTTCATAGATGGTGTCCGCTCCTGGGTGGTTGGCGTGGCACGGTCAGTTGCCTGCGGTTATTTGTACCCAAAGATGGTGGGTTTATGGGGTTGGATTGCGGGCGTGCGCGATATCGTCATAGACGGCTGCCGTCTTTGCCTCTGCTCGGAAACCCTTTCCAGCTTTATTGCAACGGAGTACAATGGGTAACGTTTAAGTTCAACTTGAAGTTTTAGTTGCGGCACCGGGCTTCGGCCGCAATGCAAGGAGAGGCGTACCATGGCGATCTATGTGACATCTGACGCTCACGGGCACGTGCGTGCGCTTGACGAGGCCCTGTCTAAGATCTCGTTGACGTCCGACGACACACTGTACGTGCTGGGCGACATGATCGATCGCGGGCCCGATCCGGTCGGTGTTATTAAGCTCGTGCGCTCGCTGCCCAACGCCCGCGTGCTCAAGGGCAATCACGAGCAGATCATGCTCGATGCCATCATTGGCCAGGATCCGCTCGATGCCGAGACCTGGGATATCAACGGTGGCTGGACGACGCGCGAGCAGCTCAACGACATGGAATTTGAGGCATACGAGGAGCTCGTGCGATGGATGGCCGCGCTGCCGCTCTACGCGGTGGTCGAGACTGCCGAGCGGCCGTACCTGCTGGTGCACGCCGGCATTCAGACCGAGGCGGCGCGTGCGTTTTTGCTTGAGCATGGTGTCGATTGCGGCGACGGCAGGGGAGCGGTCGATGCCGATCGCGAGCTGCTGCAGCAAATGCTCGCCGTACAGTCGTCCGATGACTTGCTCTGGATTCGCCATGGCTATTGGGATGCCCCGACGGGGCTGCTTTCTGCCGAGGGCAAGGGTTCGGTCGTGGTGAGTGGCCACACGCCAACGGTGTCGCTCGGGCGTTATTGCGAGGTCGGTGGTCTTGCGGGGCTCGATGAGGAATCGGGACGAGGGCAGATCGTGCGCTTGGGCGGCGAGGACACTGCCGGCGTGCCCGATCGCATCGATATCGATTGCGCCGCCGCCACCGGCTCCGAGTTCGGTCGCGTGGGCATCCTGCGGCTCGATGATGGGGCGGAGTTCTACGCGAATATCAACCCGGGCGAATAATCGGTGCAAGGGGTAGCTAATTTTGGACGGGGCCTTTTTTGACTACTTTTGCCCTTCTGCCCGCAAATTGATTTTTCAGGGACGGGGATTAAATAAGGCTCTGTTAGACCAGGATTGACATTCCGCCCCGTCATCTTCTTGCGATTGC
>CATXXC010000022.1 GCA_958403385.1 uncultured Collinsella sp. | reverse complement strand
CCGCAGGAAGCTTGGATACGCCTAGGCGCGGTCCAAGAAATCGTCCGCACCCCCATAACAGCTTTTGCGGCTAATCCAAGAACTATTTCACCGCAACTTATTGAGGCCGAACGGGCTGGGTCGATGATGGGTTCTGTTGTCGAGAAGATGAGGGCAGCCGGTCAGGAGCCTGCATAGGGTTTTGTGGTTGGTATACCGTAGCCGCGCATCATGGAGCCGAACGCTTTGACATCGTAGGTGTCTGAGAGCTTGAAATGAATGACGTTGTGGCCCATGGCACGCAGGTTCGCGTCGCGCATGAGGGCAGCTCGATAGGTTTTTGCTGCAGTATGTTCCGGATCATTTTGGGTATCGTCCTCAAACTTGCCTAGTCCATGCAGCTCAGCCAGCATCCAAGAGCCGTTTGGCATCTGCCAGCCGTAATCTGCCAAATAATAGCCGGCGTTTCCCGGTCGAGTGATTTCAACCTGAAGTTCGGGAGCGGCAACTCCCGCCAGAATCATTGCCGCCCGTGCTTCGGATTCTCCACCGTTATCCGATCTGCCATCCATGTGTTCAAAAACGTCAAATGCGCGCGCGATGCCGTGCAGTCCGCGGCAGTTCGCTTGTGCATATGCACGCAATTCTTCACGCTCGACGCCGTACTCACGAGCCAACCCGTCGACATAGCCTAGCGCATATCGAAAAGCGCCCGTTCGGGCGATGTCGACCGCCGTGCGATATGGATCCGTGAGCGTAAACGGACCGAGCTGCCACACTTCGCCCGCCCGCCAGCGACGATACTCAACGAATTCATACGTATCACGCCTGGTAGAACGCGGCAGCAGCACTTGCACCTTGTCGAGAAGCGAATATGCCGAGCCGATGCCGTAGAGCAGCGCTGCCGTCGATCCGCAAAACACAGCATCTGGTTCAACGACCGCAATAGCGGATGCCAGTTGAAAGATGCGATCTTCGATGCCGAGGTCATTCCAATATGCGGGATCAGCGTAGACATGGTTGTAGAGTCGAATAATCATCTCTTTTTGCATGAGCGCGTAGGCGCAGCGTTCATCCCATTTTTTGGTAGCTACAAACAGGTGCCCGCCATGATGAGCCTCGAATAACCGGAAGAACAGTTCTACTTGCGGTTTGGAACAGCGTTTATCGTGACTCATTTTCGACCCCATGGTCTCGAGGGGGAGTGAATGACACTACGCTATCCCATATTTGGTCCGCCAGACCTTGCCATGAACTGACCAAAAGCTTGACGGGGCAGGTTAGAGTCATGAGTCAGAGCCAAGCATATCGGCAAACGGTCGATAATTGCCTTTCGACGGTATTAAAACCTGCCCTTACAGAAAGTTGCGGTGAAATAGTTCCTGAAAAGCTCGAATAAGCCTAAATCCAGGAACTATTCCACCGCAACTTAGGAGGGGATGGGGCTGAGGGGCGGGCGATGCCGTTGTCTGTCGGTTAGTGGCGACCGTGGTGGCGGAGCTTGTCGATGGTGGAGTCGGTGCTTCGGCTGCGGGCGTCGGCGGCGGTTTGGCGTTTACGGCGGTAATCGATCATGCCTTGGATGATGGGCTTGCCAAAGCTCACGACATCATCGTTGTAGATGGCGGTTCGGGCTGCGAGGAGGCAGTCGGTAAAGTCCATATGGGTCTTGCCGAAGAGTTTGACGGCAAGGGCGACAACGGTGGGCTCGTCGACCATGACGTCATCGAGCAGCCTTTTCATGGCCGCAGCAATTTCAACGCGGGGAACCTTATAGACGTCGCGCAGCGTGACCACGACGCGCGTGATGATTTCGGGGTAGACACGTGCGGTGCGCGTGGCGATGACCTTGGCGGCGCGCGGTGACAGGACCTCGTCGTCGTCAAGCAGGTAGCGCAGGATGACGGTCTCGTCGATGATGGTGCTACTCATGGATATCTACTTCCTCGGGACCCAAAACCGACTCGTCGCTTTCTGTGGCTAGGTATTCAATCCAGGCAGTGCGCTCCTCGGAGCGGCGATTGGGGTCCCCATATGCTTTGAGCAGTCCATAGGCGGCCGTGCCGTCCTTGGAGCGCACGGCGACCGGCTGAAAGGGGAGCTTGCGCATCAAAATACTCTGCGCGACAAATAGACGGACAGCCTCGGCGAGCGGTGTGCCCATGGCGTCGTAGAGACGTTCGGCATGCTGCTTGTCTTCCTCGCGAATGCGCACCTGCAGGATAGCTCGTTTTTGAGTCGATGACATCACTGGCCTCCCTTAATGAGCGTGCAATTTGAATAGTCAAATACAACATCGGCTAATAATAGCCAATCTTACAACCACTACTTTATTGCACTAGAGTAATTGAGTGTAAACGATATTACAAACGTACTACATCCTTCAGAAACGAGCGTGAAATCTCCCTTGGATGTACGCATGTAATACACTCACCTTTATAGCTTCTAGAGAATAATTCCAACCTGCCAAAACCCCTGCAATACACCCGTATTGCAGGGCCTATGCTCAAGTTTGCCACCTGCAACTGCGTATATTTAACCTGTATATCGTTGGAGGAATTCTATCGAAGTGCCTGTTTCGCCGCATGCACTCGATACGCCGATGCCGGACCACGGGCGGTCCGGGGCAACGTCGACAGGGTCTCTCCGGCATGGGATTCAGGAGGGAGTGAACAACATGGGCAATAAACGAGTCGTAGCCGATTCCTCACGCTGCATTGGGTGCCAAACCTGTATGGCGGCGTGCATCGAGGCGCACGACATCCCCGGCAACATCGCCGCGCCGCGCCTGCGCGTGACGCGTACGTACGAGATCTCCGCACCGGTGGCTTGCCATCACTGCGAGGATGCCCCGTGTGCGAAGGCCTGTCCTACGGGCGCCTTGTTCTTTGATCCAAAGAACCATCGTATCGGCGTTAACGAGGACAACTGCATCGGCTGCAAGAGCTGCGTCATGGCATGCCCCTTTGGCGCCGTGAGCGTGGCGACCACGCAGGTTCCGGTCTTGATGGGCGACGTTCGCGTGGGTTCGCAGACCAAGAGCTTCGTGCTCAAGTGCGACCTGTGCGTGGACCGTCCCGGCGGTCCGGCGTGTGCCGAGGCGTGCCCGACCAAGGGCCTCACCCTGGTAGACGAGGAGCGCCTGGCAGAACTGACTGCCGAGCGTGCCCGCGCCACCATCGAAAACGAGGCGTAAGCGTTGGGGCGACAAGCCCAATGATTGTCAAATAAGTACCGAGCATTCGGTAGCAGAAAAAGGAAGGAGGGTGTCATGGAGAAGCATAAAGTGATCTGCCCGTACTGCGGCGCCGGTTGCCAGTTTAACCTCCTGGTCCAAAACGGCCAGGTCGTGGGCACCGAACCGCTCAACGGCATCACCAACCAGAGCGAGCTGTGCCTTAAGGGCATGAGCGGCTACGACTTCATCAACGACACCAAGATCTTGACTCCTCGCGTACTGCACCCGATGATCCGCCGCACTAAGGGCGCGGATCTTGAGCGCGTAAGCTGGGACGAGGCACTGGATTTCACCGCATCTAAGATGCAGGCCATAATTGACGAATATGGTCCTAATGCTGTCATGACCACCGGCTCTTCTCGAGGCGGCGGCAATGAGGCGAACTACGTCATGCAGAAGTTTACGCGTGCGTGCATCGGCACCCACAGCGTGGACAACTGCGCCCGTACTTGACACGGCCCTACTGTCCTCGGTCTGATGGACACGGTTGGTTCAGGTTGCATGTCATGCTCCATCCCCGGTATGGAGGATGCGGGCTGCATTTTCCTCTTCGGCTATAACCCTGCCGATTCGCACCCCATCGTCGCAAGGCGTATCGTGCGAGCCAAAGAAAAGGGTTGCAAGATCATCGTCGCCGATCCGCGCCATATCGAAACCGCGCGTATCGCCGATCTCTACCTTCCGATCAAGAACGGTTGCAACGTTGCGTTCCTCAACGCCTTTGCCAACTGTCTGGTCAACGATGGCCTCTACGACAAGGAATTCGTCGCCGAGCACACGAACGGCTTTGACGAGTGGTGGGAGACCATCAAGAACTACACTCCCGAATCTGTACAGGACATCACGGGTGTCGAGCCCGCGTTGATCCACCAAGCTGCCGAGATGTACGCCACGGCGAAGCCCTCTGCCATCATTGGCTGGGGCATGGGCGTATGCCAGCAGAAGCAGAACCTGAAGACGGTGCACACCATCGCCTCCATCGCCTGCGTTGCCGGCCAGATCGGCAAACCCAATTCCGGCCTCGCGCCCGTGCGCGGTCAGAATAACGTCCAGGGCTCCTGCGATATGGGCATGCTGCCCAACCTGTACCCTGGCTACCAGAAAGTCACCGACCCCGCAGTGCGTGCCAAGTTTGCCAAAGCTTGGGGCGTGCCCGAGGAAAAGCTCCCGCTCGAGGAGGGCTACAAGCTCACCGATCTGGGCCACCTGGTCGACGAGGGCAAGGTGCACTGCTTCTACAACTACGGCGAGGACCCGGTGCAGACCGAGCCCGATTCGGCCGGTATGCGCAAGACGCTCTCCGAGCTGGATCTGTTCATTTGCCAGGACATCTTTATGACGCAGACGACCATGCTCGCCGACGTCATCCTGCCCGCTACCTCTTGGGGCGAGCACGAGGGTGTCTTTACCGCATCCGACCGTAGCTTCCAGCACTTTGACGCGGCCGTTCCGCCCAAGGGCGAGTGCCGCCACGACTGGGAGATCTTCGCGGACCTGTCCACGCGCATGGGCTACCCCATGCACTACGACAACACCGAGCAGATCTGGAACGAGTGCATTAGCCTGTGCCCCAACTTTGTGGGCGCGACCTACGAGAAGATGGCTCCCGAGGGCGGTTACGCCCAGTGGCCGGTCAAGAGCACCGATGTGAACGACCACGGTACGCCCGACATGTTCGCTGGTGGCAAGTTCACCACCAAGGACGGCCGCGCCAACCTGATGGCGCACGACTGGGAGGCGCCCTCCGAGCTTCCCGACGATGAGTACCCGCTCATTCTGTGCACCGTCCGCGAGGTCGGCCACTACAGCTGCCGTTCGATGACCGGCAACTGCAAGACGCTGGCGCTGCTTGCCGATGAGCCCGGTTTTGTCCGCATGAATCCCGCGGACGCCCAGGCGCGCGGCATCAAGAACGGCGACATCGTCTCGATTCACAGCCGCCGCGGTCAGGTATACAGCCGCGCCGACGTGAGCGACCGTATCAACAAGGGCACGGTCTATATGACCTACCAGTGGTGGATCGGCAAGTGCAACGAGCTGACCATGCACAAGGTCGACCCGGTCTCGCACACGCCCGAGGACAAGTTCTCCGCCTGCCAGGTCGACGCTATCGCCGACCAGGTCTGGGCCGAGGGCGAGGTCGAGCGTCAGTACACCGAGCTCAAGCAGGCTCTGGTGGACGCCGCCGCTCCTCAGGACGTTGAGCCCGGCGCCGCCAAGTTCGACGACGAGGCGCACGTGAACCAAATCGTGTAGTCCCGTTCTCGTTGGCTTTTTGGGCCGGGCGTCCCGTACGTTCGGGAGCCCGGCCCGTTATTTTGAAAGGAAGTGGGGATGAACCGCTTCATCGACATCAACCCGGAGAGGTGCATCGGCTGCGGAACATGCCAGTCCGCCTGTGCCGACGCCCACCGGATGCAGGGTCTTCAGGATACGCCGCGCCTGGCGCTCGTGAAGACCGGCGGTATTTCGGCCGCCCTTGCCTGCCACCATTGCGAGGGTGCCCCCTGCGCCGAGGTTTGCCCGGTGAATGCCATCGAGCACGATGGCGACCGCATCCACGTCAAGGAGCAGGAGTGCATCGGGTGCAGGCTGTGCGCCATCGCGTGCCCCTTCGGAGCCATCCATCCCGATGGCACGTCTATCGCCGGTGTCGCAGGCATGTGCGATCCGACGCCTTCGTATCCTAAGTCCCTGAGCAGCCTGCTTACGTGGGCTCCTGGCCAGTACACCTGCGCTGTCAAGTGCGACCTGTGCGCCTTCGATCCAGACGGCCCGCATTGTGTGGCGGCGTGCCCCACCAAGGCGCTGACCGTCATGGGCGGCGCGGCCGATCGCGAGCTCGACGAGGCCAAGCGCCTGCGTTCGATCGAAAACGGTCCGGTCGTCGACGTTACCGCTGTGGCCCAGGGCCTCTCCGAGAAAGCAGAAGGGAGCGTAAACAATGGATAGCATGACGCTGTTTATCGCATCGCTTGCCGTCTCGTGCATCGGTGCGCTCGCCTCGGTTCTGCTGATCAAGGCCGATAACGCTGCCAAAACCGCCGGCTGCCTTATCGGCGCCGCCGCCGCGGTGCTTTCGTTTGTGGCCGGTATCCAGGCCGTGCTGGGCGATGTCACGTCGGTTGACACCATCGTGTTTTTCCCGTTTGCCCATTTCCAGCTGCTGCTCAATCAGCTGTCCGGTCTGTTCGTGGCGCTCATCTCGGTGCTCGCGTTTGCCGGTTCGATCTACGGTCTCAACTACTTTGATGAGTACCCGGGCAAAAAGGGCCGCGCCGGCTTCTTCTTTAACACCTTCGTGGCGTCCATGATGCTCGTCATCACCGCCGACAACGTGTTTTGGTTCCTGGTCGCCTTTGAGCTCATGTCGCTGACCTCGTACTTCCTGGTCGTGATCGAGGAGAACGAGAACTCCATCCACGGTGGTTGGCTCTACTTTGTGATCGCGCACGTGGGCTTTGTGCTCATCATGGCGAGCTTCCTCACCATGACCAACTTCGCCGGTGGCTCGTTTGCCTTTGCGGATTTCCGCGCTACGCAGTTTAGTCCCGCGGTCGCATCCGTGTGCTTCGTGCTCGCCTTCTTTGGCTTTGGCGCCAAGGCCGGTATCATCCCGCTGCACGGCTGGCTGCCCAAGGCACATCCCGAGGCGCCGTCCAACGTGTCGGCCCTCATGTCCGGCGGCATGATCAAGATCGGTATCTTCGGCATCCTCAAGGTTGGTCTCGACCTGCTCTCCGCCTCGGGCGTTCAGGTCTGGTGGGGCCTTATGGTCATGGTCTTCGGTGCGATCTCGTCGGTCCTCGGCGTGGCCTTCGCCCTGCAGGAGCATGACATCAAGCGCCTGCTGGCCTATCACTCCGTCGAGAACATCGGCATCATTCTGCTCGGCGTTGGCGCCTCCATGGCCGCCATGGCGCTCAACTCGGTCGGCATCGCCGTCCTGGCTCTGATGGCCGCCCTCTACCACACGTTTAACCACGCGATGTTTAAGGGCGAGCTGTTCTTGGGCGCCGGTGCGCTGCTGTACTCCACGGGTACGCGCAATATGGAGAAGATGGGCGGTCTGTTCCGTCGTATGCCGGCAACGGCCATCTGCTTCCTCGTTGGCGCGCTTGCCATCTCGGCCATCCCGCCCTTCAACGGCTTCGTGTCCGAGTGGTTTACCTACCAGTCGCTGTTTAACGCCGCCATGCAGGGCGACAAGGCCGTCATGATCGTGGCCGTGTTCGCTGCCGTCGCGCTTGCCATTACCGGCGCGCTGGCTGTCACGTGCTTCGTCAAGGCCTATGGCGTCTCCTTTGCCTCCGCGCCCCGCTCCGAGGCAGCGGCCAATGCCAAGGAGGTTCCCGCCCCTATGGTGTTTGCGCAGGGCCTGCTCGCGGCCATCTGCGTCGTGCTGGGCATTGGCGCTCCCGTGATCGCGCCCGTGCTGGTCGATGTCGCCGCGTCCGTGCTGCATCCGTACGGTGGCGTGTTTGCCGCCGAAGGCATGGAGCTCATGAACCAATACTCCGGCGCTGCCACCTCCACGCCCGCGATCGCCATTGCGCTCGTGGTGCTCGTCGGCCTTGCCTGCGGTTATCGCAAGCTCAAGACCGTCGGCAAGGTGCAGAAGTCCCAGCCGTGGGCGTGCGGCTATGCTCCCAACGAGCATATGCCTGTCGTGGCCACGACCTTTGCCTCCGAGGTGTCCTGGTTTATGCAGCCTCTCTACACGCTGCGCGACCGCTGCACGGCCGTCTGCTGGTCCATCGCGCACTTCTTCCAGAAGCTCACCGGTGTGGCCGAGGCTGTGGAGCCCGTACCCGACAAGGTTCTCGTCGATGCCCCGCATAAGGGTGTCGAGAAGCTCGCCGACCTCGCGACTAAGCTCGAGGGCGGCAACTACAGCATCTATATCTGCTACATCGTCGCGGCACTCGTGGTGTTCCTCGTGCTCGCCGTGCAAATGGGTTAAGGAGGGGAGAGCATGAACAACATCGTACTTGCCGTTCTGCAGGGCGTGGTCGTTATGGCCGTCGCGCCGTTCTTCTCCGGTCTCGGTCGCGTTATCCGCGCCAAGATGCACAACCGTCGCGGCCCCAGCATCATGCAGGACTACCGCGACCTGGCCAAGCTCTTTGCGCGCCCCGAGTCCCAGAGCGAGGATGCGAGCTTTGCGCTGCGCATCATGCCGCCGCTGTTTTTCGCCGTCGCCTTTATGCTCGCGATGGGCCTGCCGCTCTTTACGGCACAAAGCCCCATCCCGGTCTTTGGTGACGCCATCACCATCATGTACAGCCTGGCGCTCGCCCGCTTCTTCTTCGCCCTCTGCGGTGTGGATTCGTCCAACGCCTACGCCGGTATCGGCGGCGTCCGCGAGCTGCTCATGAGCGTGCTCATCGAGCCGTCCATGCTGCTGGCGCTGTTCGCCGCCGCCCTGGTGTGCGGCTCCACCGACATCGCCACTATGGGTCAGCACATCATGACGGGCGCCGTCGACGCGCCGGTCGCCGTGATCCTCGCCGGCATCGCCTTTGCGATCGCCTGCTACATGGAACTCGGCAAGCTGCCGTTTGACCAGGCCGAGGCCGAGCAGGAGCTTCAGGAAGGTCCGCTCGCCGAGCTTTCCGGCCCGTCGCTCGCCATGGCCAAGCTCGCCATGTCCATGAAGCAGGTCCTGGTCCTCGCTTGGTTCTGCGCGATCTTTGTCCCCTGGGGCGAGCCCGCGACCGTGGGCGCCGCCGCCGTTCTGGGCGCGGTCATCTTCCTGGTGAAGTGCCTGATCGACTTTGTCGTGTGCGGCGTGATCGAGAACTCTTGCTCGCGCTCGCGTTTTAAGGTGCTCGGCAATCAGACCTGGGCCGTCGTGGGCATCGCCGTTCTGGCGTTTGTCTTCGTGGTCGTCGGCGTGTAGGAGAAGGGAGAAACAATGTCATTTGCAGTCAGTCTGTCCCTTCTCGGCTTGGTCGCTATCGCGGCCCCGATGGTGGCCTCGGTGCTCGTCGCCCTGTTCCCCCGTCCGTACGCCAAGTGGTTCAGCGTTTTGGGTGCCGCCGTCTCGACGGTCTGCACCATCGCCCTCGCCGCGAATTTCGCTGGCGCCGGCATGCCCGACACGCAGGTCCCCCTGATCTCGTTTGGGCAGACCCTCGTCATGGGATTCACCTTCGATCGTATGAGCACGCTGCTCGCGCCCGCCTTTGTGGGTATCGGCCTGCTTGTCGTGATCTATTCGATTCCCTATATGAGCGAGAATAACCGTGAGCATCCCGACGCGCCGCGTCGTCGCTTCTACGCGTACCTCGCGACCTTCATCGGCGCCATGGCCGGCCTCGTGTACAGCTCGACCCTTTTGGGCCAGCTCGTGTTCTTTGAGATCACGGGTGCGTGCTCTTGGGGCCTCATTAGCTACTACATGTCGCCTACGGCCAAGAAGGCCGGCATGAAGGCTCTGATCATCACGCATATCGGTGCACTCGGCCTGTATCTGGGTGCCGCCATCGTGTTTGCCCACACCGGCACCTTCGCCATCACCGCGATTGCCGGCCTCGACGCCAAGCTCAAGGCTATCGTCCTTTTGCTCGTGTTGTTTGCGGCCTGGGCCAAGTCCGCACAGGTCCCCATGTACATGTGGCTGCCTTCGGCCATGGAGGCGCCGACGCCTGTTTCGGCCTACCTGCATGGCGCCTCGATGGTCAAGGTCGGCGTGTGCGTGTTCGCTCGTGCGCTCGTCTCTGCCGGGGAGATTCCCGAGATTGTGGGCTGGGTTGCCATTATCGACGCCATGGTCACCATGCTCTTTGGTTTCCTTATGTACCTGCCGCAAAAGGACATGAAGCGTCTGCTGGCCTTCTCCACGATCGCCCAGCTCTCCTACGTGTTCTTTGGTCTGGGCCTTTCGGTCTTTGGTAGCCAGCTCGCCTTCGATGGCGCCGTGTGCCACATCTTTAACCATGCCTTCGCCAAGACGCTGTTCTTCCTGATCGCCGGTTCGTTCTCCTTTACGCTCGGCACGCGTATGCTGCCCAAGCTTCGCGGCATCGTAAAGAAGTACCCGATCTCGGGCGTGGGCTTTGGTGTCGCGGCACTCGCTATTGCCGGCGTGCCGCCCATGAACACGTTCTTCTCGAAGTTCCAGATCATCGCCGGCGGCTTCTCTGTGGGTGCCGGCAATGTCGCGATCCTGGTGCTCGTGTGCATCATGGTTGCCGAGACTGTCGCCACCTTCGCCTGGTTCCTCAAGTGGATGGGCTATTGCCTGCCCGGCGAGCCGAGCGAAGAGGTCGCTGCGGGAGCCCCGCTTCCCCGCGCGATGGCGTTCGTGTTCATCGTGCTCATCATCATGGTCATCGTCAGCGGCCCGCTTTCGGCCAGCTGGATCGGTTAGGAGGTAGAACGACATGGGTTATTCGATCGTCAACATCCTTGGCGGCCTTCTGATCGTCACGTCCACCATGGTGGTCGTCTCCAAGAACATCAAGCACGCCATCCGCTGGTATGCGGTGCAGTCGCTGGTGCTCGTGGGACTGCTCGCTACGCTCGGTGCCACTACCGGTGCGCAGGAGCTGCTTATGTGGGCCGGATCCGCCTTTATCACCAAGGTCGTCCTGGTTCCTTATATCCTCAACCGCGCATATAAGAAGATGGGCGAGCCGAGCGATGCATCGCTCAAGGCCGGCCTTAAGCCCGCGTGGGCCATTTGCATCATCGCCGTCGAGGTCGCGATCTGCTTTGCCGTCGTGACGCAGATCAGCCTGCCCACGGCCGAGGTCGCAACGCCTGCGCTCGCCATTAGCTTCGCTCACTTCTTTGTGGGCCTTACCTGCATCATCTCGCAGCGCAACATCATGAAGCAGATCTTTGGATACTGCCTTATGGAAAACGGCAGCCACGTGACGCTCGCGCTTTTGGCCCCCACCGCTCCCGAGATCATCGAGATCGGTATCGCCACCGACGCCATCTTTGCCGTCATCATCATGTCCATCGTCGTGCGTCGCATTTGGGACGACTCCCACTCGCTCGATGCGCGCGACCTGTCCGAGCTGAGGGGGTAGTCCATGGAAACGTTGATTCTCGCCCTGCTCGCGACTCCTTTGGTGTTCTCGCTGGTCATGGCGTTTTTGCCCAAGAACACGTCCTATAACGTGTTTGCCGGTCTCAACCTGGTCTCCGTCGCAGCCGTCCTGGTGCTGTCGATTATGACGGCCGGTGACGTCCTTATGAGCGGCGAAACCGCGAGCGCTCTTGGCCTGTGGTTCCACCTCGATTCGCTGGGTGCCATCTTTGTGCTGCTCATCGGCTTTATCGGTTTTCTTACCGGGCTGTTCTCGCTGCCCTATGTAAAGGCCGATATCGAGGAGGGCTCCATGCCCGCCGAGCGCGCCAAGCAGTATTTTGCGCTGTTTAGCCTGTTCGTGTTCACCATGCTGCTCGCGTGCCTGTCCAACAACATGATCCTCACGTGGGCTGCCGTGGAGGCAACCACGCTTTCCACCGTGTTCCTCGTGGGTATCTACAAGAACAAGACGGCCCTCGAGGCTTCTTGGAAGTATGCGATGGTCTGCACCGCCGGCGTGGCCTTTGGCCTGTTCGGTACGCTGCTGATCTACGCCAACGCCGCCGACGTGATTCCCAACGCCCACGAGGCCGCATTCCTGTCGTGCGTGCTGCCGTATGCCGACCAGTTCGACCCGACGCTCATGCGCCTCGCCTTTGCGTTTATCGTGATCGGCTTTGGCACCAAGGCCGGCCTGTTCCCCATGCACACTTGGCTGCCCGATGCCCACTCCCAGGCTCCGAGCCCTGTCTCGGCCCTGCTCTCGGGTGTGCTGCTTAAGTGCGCCATGCTCGTGATCATGCGCTTCTACGGCTTTACTATCCAGGCCGTGGGCGCCGAGTATCCGCAACTTTTGCTGCTGATCGTCGGCACGCTGTCCATTTTGGTGGCGGCACTTTCTATGTTCCGCCAGGACGATCTCAAGCGCCGCTTTGCGTACTCGTCTGTGGAGAACGTGGGCGTTATCGCCCTGTGCCTGGGTATCGGTGGCCCGCTGGGTATCGCCGCGGCCCTGCTGCACTGCGTGTTCCACGGCTTTACCAAGACGCTTGCCTTCTGCGTGTCCGGCAACATCCAGCACGCCTTTGGCACGCGTAGCCTGGCCAAGATCCAGGGCGTCGTCGAGGTTGCCCCCGCAACCGCCGCGCTCGCCATCCTGGCGCTGCTCGGTCTCGGTGCCTTCCCGCCCTTTGGCATGTTTATCTCCGAGTTCCTGACTTTTGTCGCCGGTGTTACCGCCGGTCCCATGTGGCTGGTCGTCGTGGTCGCCCTCGGTCTTACCGTGGCCATCTCCGCGCTCACCCGCATCGCACTCAAGTCTGTGTTCGGCCATGCGCCCCAGGGCATGGGCAAGCATGAGGCCCCGGCGCTCATGCTTATCCCCGAAATCATCCTGGCTGTCATGATCTTGTGGTTTGGCATCGCCACCCCGCTGCCCCTCGTGCACGGTGTGGAGACCGCGACCGGCATCGTGCTCGAGCAGAGCACCGAGGAACTTCACGCGACGCCGATGTACCGCGCTGTGTTCGGTACCGAGACCGCTCAGAGCGAGGTGGAGTAACGAATGATTGAAACTGAGAACAAGGTGTATGCCCGTCGCTGCGAGAGCCATGTCGAGGCCCTGCGCCGCGCCGTTCCGGGCTGCATCGAGAAGGTCGAGTGGCAGTGTGAGGACCAGCTGACGATTACCGTCAAGCAGGACAAGCTGCCCGAGGCCGTCCACTACCTGTACTACGAGCGCTACGGCTGGATTCCCGTGATCATCGGCAACGATGAGCGCAGCCTGTGCGGCCGTTACGCCGTGTATTACGTCATCTCCATGGAGGGGGAGGACCCCGGCTGGGTGACCGTGCGCACCGAGGTCGATCCCGCCAAGATGACGTTCCCGTCCGTGACGCCGTTCGTCCCCGCCTGCGTGTGGGGCGAGCGCGAGCTGCGCGATATGTTCGGCCTGATCCCTGAGGGTCTGCCTGATCGTCGTCGCCTGGTGCTGCCCGACGATTGGCCCAGCGGCCTGTACCCGCTGCGCAAGGACTCCATGGACTATCGTTTCCGTCCTGCTCCTGCGAGCGACATGGAAAACTACGAGTTCTTGGCCGATACCAAGGGCAAGGAGACGACGCTCGTTCCCATGGGCCCGCTGCACATTACCTCCGACGAGCCCGGTCACTTCCGCCTGTTCGTCGAGGGCGAGACGATCGTCGACGCCGACTACCGTCTGTTCTACGTGCACCGCGGCATGGAGAAGGTCGCCGAGACGCGCCTGAACTATGACGCCGTGACGTTCCTCGCCGACCGCATCTGCGGCATCTGCGGCTGCGCCCACTCGGTGGCCTATGCCGAGGCCGTCGAGCGCGCCCAGGGCATTCATGTCCCGCCGCGCGCCCAGTACATCCGCGCCATCATGCTCGAGGTCGAGCGCCTGCACTCGCATCTGCTCAACATTGGCCTGGCGTCTCACTACACGGGCTTCGACTCCGGCTTCCAGCAGTTCTTCCGCGTCCGCGAGAAGTCCATGGACCTGGCCGAGAAGCTCTCCGGTCACCGCAAGACCTACGGCCTCAATGTGATCGGCGGCGTGCGCCGCGACATCCTGGCCGAGCAGAAGCTTTCCACGCTCACGACCATCCACCAGCTGCGCTCCGAGGTCCAGGAACTCGTCGATGTCTTGCTCTCCACGCCCAACTTTATCGAGCGTACGAGTGGCATCGGCATCTTGGACCGCAAGATCGCACGCGACTTCTCGCCGGTCGGCCCGCTCATGCGTGGCTCGGGCTATGCCCGCGACGTGCGCTTTGACCATCCCTTCGATGGCTACGCCGATCCGGACGTCCAAAAGATGCACGCCGCTACGGCCGACACCTGCGATGCCTTCGGCCGTACCGCCGTTCGCATCCAGGAGGTCTACGATTCGATCGACATGATCGAGACCATGCTCGAGAACTGCCCGTCGGGCCCCATCCTCACCACGGATTGGGAGTACACCCCGCACAAGTACGCCATCGGTGCCACCGAGGCGCCGCGCGGCGAGGACGTGCACTGGGCCATGCTCGGCAACAACCAGAAGTGCTACCGCTGGCGCGCCAAGGCCGCCACGTATAGCAACTGGCCGGTCCTGCGCTACATGTTCCGCGGCAACACCGTGGGCGACGCGGCGCTGATCGTCGGCTCGCTCGACCCGTGCTACTCCTGCACCGACCGCGTGACGGTGACCGATGTCGCCGCCAAGCGCGACCACGTGCTCGATAAGGAGCAGTTCGAGAACGTCTGGCGCGACAAGTCGCCGCTTGCGGGCGAGGGCACCGTGGCCGCGCCGCTCGATGAGGAGGCGCTCTAATATGCTGAAGCTTTGGAAGGTTAACGCCAAGGCCGGCGACGCGACGGTCAAGTACCCGTTTGCGCCGTTTCCCACCAACAAGGACATGCGTGGCAAGCCCGAGCACAACGCCGAGCTCTGCATCGCCTGCGGTGCCTGCGGCGTGGCGTGCCCGGCCGATGCCATTCGCATGGACACCGACCTTGCGGCCGATACCATTACCTGGTCGATTGACTACGGCCGCTGCATCTTCTGCGGCCGCTGTGAGGAAGCCTGCCCCATGGAGGCCATCAAGCTCACCGAGGAGTTTGAGCTGGCCGTCATGAGCAAGGACGACCTCACCAGCAAGAGCGTCTACACGCTCGAGCACTGCTCGCGCTGCGGCAAGCCGTTTGCCCCGCACAAGGAGATCGACTACGCCAAGCGCCTGCTGCAAAAGGCCGGCGGCATGGAGGCCGAGCAGGCCGCCCGTACCGTCGGTATGTGCCAGGAGTGCAAGCGTGAGCTTGACGCCCTGCGCGCCGCCTCGGCCGTGAAGACCGGCAACGCGCACGGCATGGCTGCCAACGAGACGCTTGCGTCCGGCGAGCCCCAGGGCCCCGGCATGGAGTATCTGGGTGGCCACGGCGTGAACCCGGAGTATATCGACCGCGAGCTCAACCCCGATGCGCCCGAGATTCCCGCCGGCCCGGCGCCGGTCGAGGGCATCATCATGGATTTTGAAACGAAGGAGGAGTAACCATGGCCGAACCCACGCTTTTGCCCGAGCGGCTCCAGTACCGCCCGACCAAGATCGAGCTCGACGAGAGCATCGAGAAGGCCAAGGCGACCCTTCTTAAGAAGATCAAGCGCTCGGTGTACGTCTACCGTGTTGACTGCGGCGGCTGCAACGGCTGCGAGATCGAGATCTTCGGTTCCATCACGCCCGTCTTCGACGTCGAGCGCTTTGGCATCAAGGTCGTGCCCTCGCCCCGTCACGCCGATGTGCTGCTGTACACCGGCGCCGTGACGCGTGCCATGCGCATGCCGGCCCTGCGCGCCTTTGAGGCCGCACCCGATCCCAAGATCGTGGTGTCCTATGGCGCGTGCGGCTGCACCGGCGGCATCTTCTACGACAACTACTGCGTCTGGGGCGGCACGGATAAGATTCTGCCGGTCGATGTCTACATCCCCGGCTGCCCGCCCAGCCCCGCGCAGACCATCTACGGCTTTGCCATGGCACTTGGCCTGCTGGACCAAAAGCTCCATGCCGAGACTACGGTGGAGGCCGCCGGCGAGCAGGCCGATATCCTGCACCCCGGCGTGCCGTACAAGCTGCGCGTTGCCATCGAGCGCGAGGCTCGTGCCATGAGCGGCTACCGTTACGGCCGCGACCTGGCCAACGAGTTTATGGATACGCTCGAGGGCGCACCCAAGGGCGATATCCGCGGTGCCATGGCGCTGCTCATCGACAAGCAGGACGATCCTCGCCGCGTTGAGGTCTACTCGGCGCTGCAGGATCTGGTGCTGGCCGGAGGTCGCTAGATGGAGCTCACGGACCGCTCTGGTTACTTTGCGGGCCCCGGCATGCTCGGCGGCTCCTTTGGCGATGCCTCGCGCGCAAGCGACGAGGCCGCCGAGGGCGTCGCCGACCCCTGCCTGGGCCATGCGCCCGACCAGGTGGTCTTCTATGAGCTCACGCGTAAGTTTGTGGAGACCGAGGAAGACGTTCCCCAGGAGGCCTGCGACGTGCTGTACTACACGCTCGCCGTGGGCCACCACACCGGCGTGCTCGATTGCTTTGAGCCGCGCCTGTCGGTGCCGGTGAACGTGTTCTATTCGCTCGTCGACGCGCTGCCGGAGGGGGAGGCCAAAACCAAGTTTGAGGCCATCCGTTCCTTTGGTGAGTGCCAGCTCGACAAGGCGGCGGTGCCGTCGCTGCTCGAGGCCTGCGATGCGCTGCTCGACGAGCGTGGTTTTCGCGGTTCTGCCAAGGCCGGCATCTCGGTGTTCGATGACGACTTTGGCCTGCATGCCCAGCAGGTCGCGTTCTTAATGAAGTTCCGCGATCTGGTTGAGCGCGTGCGCGATGTGTCGGGCGTGTATCTGACGGGAAGGTTGCAGTAATGGGTCGCGTTGTGGATGGTCGTGTGAACGGCGCCCCGTTTGCGGGTATCGTGCTCACGGCGGGAAGCGTGCTGCGTGCCGACGATGCCGCCGGCCCCGTGCTCTCCAAAAAGATGGAGGACACGCCCATCGCCGGTTGGTACACCATCGACGGTGGTCAGACGCCCGAGGATGACATCATCGAGGTCAAGCGCGAGCGTCCGCCGCGTCTGGTCTTGGTCGATGCCGCCGACATGGCGCTGCCCGTCGGGTCCATCCGCTTGCTCGACAAGCGCGATGTGGCCCGTAAGTCGATGTTCACCACGCATTCGCTTCCTTTGTCGATTCTGATCGAAGAGATTGAGCAATCGTGTGAAGATATCGTCTTCATAGGGATTCAGCCGGGCGATACGGAGTTCTACAACCCCATGTCCCCGGAGGTCTTTGAGGCCGTCGACGCCGTGTACGACGCCGTGGCCGCCAACGACTTTTCCCACTTTGTCCGCTTGGGGCAGGAGCTATAGCGGCGCTTGCCTCTGCTGAATAGGAAAGAAGTGATTGACATGGCAGATTCCAAGGTGGAGTACCCCGCTCCCGATTGCCTGGCGCCCGCCGCGATCGAGGCCAAGACCGAGGCCGCCGGCGTGACCAAGGCCAACCTGCCGGTCGCAAAGGCCTTTCTGTTGGCAATGTTCGCCGGCGCGTTCATTGCCTTCGGCGGTCTGTTCTTTACGGTGTTCTTGAGCGACAGCACGCTGGACTGGGGTGCCCAGCGCGTCGTGGGCGGCCTGTGCTTTTGCCTGGGCCTGGTGCTGGTGCTGGTGTGCGGCGCCGAGCTGTTTACCGGCAACTCGCTTATGGTCTGCGCGCTCAAGAGTAATAAGATCACCCTGGTCCAGATGCTCAAGGCCTGGGTCGTCGTGTGGGTCGGCAATTTTGTCGGTGCCCTGTTCATCGTCTTTTTGGTGTACATGGCCGGCATTTACAAGCTCAACGGCGAGGCGGTCGCCAACTCCATGGTGAGCGTCGCCGCCGGCAAGGTGACGATCGACTGGGTGACGATTTTCTTCCGCGGTATCCTGTGCAACATCTTTGTGTGCCTGGCCGTGTGGATCGGTACCGCCGGCAAGACCGTGGTCGATAAGGTCGTGGGCATTCTGCTGCCCATCGCCGCCTTTGTGGCCTGCGGTTTTGAGCACTGCGTCGCCAACATGTACTTTTTGCCCATGGGCGCCGTGATGCACGCATGCGGCTACGGTGCCAAGGTCGCCGGCGCCGATGCGCTCAACGCCGCGGGCATTGCGTTTAACCTGTCCGCCGCCACGCTGGGCAACATCGTGGGCGGCGCGGTTCTGGTCGCGCTCGGCTACTGGTTTATCTACGCTAAGAAGTCCGAGGCGTAAGGTACCGTCTGTTTGACGTTGGGCCTCCCGCGGGGCGTTGCCGTGCGGGAGGCTTTTTGGGTCTGGGGCTCGTTGCCGGGCTTTTGGCCTGTTGTGTTTGGCTGATGAAAGGGGTAATCGAGATGGCATCTGCTGTGAAGCGTGGCGGTCGCGCCGTGGTGACCACATGCGGGGGATGCTATGCCGATTGCGCCTTTGCGGCCCATGTTAAGGATGGGCGTGTGGTGGCCGAGTTGCCGGTGCCGGGACATCTGTGCGCGGCGCGTGCCCTGTGCGCCCGCGGACGGCATCGCCTGGCAATGCCGTTTGACGAGCGCGATCGCATTGTGCATCCCATGCGCCGACGAACTGATGGCTCGGGGTTCGATGTGATTTCGTGGGACGAGGCGTTCGCGCAGATTGCAGCGCGCCTTGGGGGGATTGTCGACGGGCATGGTCCGCGTGCGCTGGGCATGACGCTCGGCGTGCCCTCGTTCGACCGCTACTGGGCCTATCGCTTTATGCATGCGCTGGGTTCGCCCAACGTGTACGGTGCCGACGGCGCCTGCGAGGTGAGCCGCCTGACCGGCTGGGAGCACAGCCTGGGCTACAGCCCGGCGTCCGACCTGGCCCACACCGATTGCATCATGTACCTGGGGCGCTCCATTGTCGATTCGTCGACGATGGGGGCCGTTGACGCGCTCAACGATGCACGCCGGCGCGGGGCGAAGATTATCGTGGTTGACCCCCGGCGCAGCGGCTCGGCCGCGCTTGCCGATCGCTGGCTCCGCGTGCGCCCGGGCTGTGACTTGGCACTGCTGTTGGGTATTGCCCACGTGTTGATTGCCGAGGGCCTGTACGATCACGAGTTCGTGACCCGCTATACCACGGGTTTTGACGAGCTGGCGCAGGCGGCCAGCGCTTGGACGCCCGAGTGGGCCGAGTCGATGTGCGACGTGCCGGCCGCAGAGATTGTCGCCACGGCGCGCGATCTCGCTGCCGCCGCGCCTGCCGCCGTGGTGGATGCGGGCTTTCATGGTGGCATCGGTATCGCGTATGCCAATAGCACCCAGACCGCGCGCGCTATCTGCTTGGTCGATGTGCTGCTGGGCTGCATCGGACACGCGGGCGGCGCGCTCAATCCACCTACACCGCTTGTGCTGGGCGACCTCGATCCCGCACGCTTTGCGACGCCGCCGGTACCGTGCGGGCCCAAGCTGGGGTCCGAGCGTTATCCACTGGTCGATCCGGCGCGCGGCCTGTGCACGACCATCGGTCAGTCGATTCTTGCCGGCGATTTGCGTGGGCTCATCGTCTATGCCAGTAACCCCGGTGCGGGCTATGGCAATGCACAGGCTTGGTTGGGTATTTTGCAGCAGCTCGACTTGCTCGTGACGATTGATATTCGCTGGTCCGAGACGGCGCGTGCTTCTGACTTCGTGCTGCCTGACGTGACGTATCTGGAGGCCGACCGCGGTGTGGGTACGGTCGTGGGCGCCAACGATTCGCGCGTGTTCTACCGCAACGCCGTGCTGCCTGTGCAGCATGACGACACGCGTCCCGGTCGGGAGATTTTTACCGGTCTGGCGCAGGCGTGTGGTGTGGGCGAGTACTTCGACTTTACGTCTGACGATCTGGCGGCTGCCCAGGTGGCGCCTTTTGGGATCAATCTGGACGAGCTCAAGGAGCGCGGCTGGGCCGACACGGGTGTAGCGTTGTCGTCGCGTACGGGCGAGCCGGCGATTCCCTTGGATGGCGGTAAAATTGCGCTGGCAAGCGACGTGTGGGAACGAGCCGGCCTGGGTCGAATACCCAACTGGATCGCTCCCATGGTGGAGCCCGACTCGGGGATGTTTCGCCTCATTAGCGGCAACCGTCCCTTTGAGTCGCATACCTCGCGCAGACTCGCGGCGGCCGGTGCCGCCGAGATGGGGTCGGACTTGGACGCTGTGCAGATGAACGCCGATGTCGCCGCTCGCATGGGTATCGCCGATGGCGAGGTCGTCGAGCTTGTGAGCGACATGGGCCGCGACCGCGTGCGCGTGGAGACGACGCCGTATCTGCATCCGGCGTGCATCTTCACCTCGGCCGCTCCCGGCGGGCGTTCGTTTGGCGCCGATGCCGGTGGCGTTCAAGCCTTGGGCGTGGGCCCGCTCGACCATACGCCGTTGCGTTGGGACCCGTTAACGGGCGCCGCACTCACCCAGGAAAACGCCGTTCGCGTGGAAAAGATTGTCGCGCGCGAGGATAATGACGAGTAATTGACTCAGCTGATGCATTTGACTGATCCACGTTTCTTTTGAAAGGCTGCACATGAGCGATAGCCAGAACATGTCCGATGAGGTGCGCGCCCGCCTGCGCGCCATTCCTTCCGTCAACGAGCTGCTAGCCGAGTGGCCGGTGGTGAAGGCGGCGGGGGAGACCTGCGACGCGGTGGTCCATGCTGCCGTGACGGCTGAGCTTGACGAAGAGCGCGCCGCGATTCGTGCCGGTGCCGCCCCGCGCTCTAAGCGCGACCTGGCCTCGGCGATCGAGTGGCGTGCGCATCGCTCCGCGCTGCCGAGCCTGCGTCCCGCCGTCAACGCCACGGGTGTGGTCATCCATACCAACCTGGGCCGCGCCCCGCTCGCGGAGTCGGCCGCCAAGGCCGTGGCCGAGGTCGCGCGCGGCTACAGCACGCTCGAGTACAGCGTGGATACCTGCTCGCGCGGGTCGCGCAAGGAGCACGCCGCTCAGCTCATCCGCTCGCTTACCGGTGCCGAGGACGCGCTGGTCGTTAACAATAACGCGGCCGCCGTGCTGTTGGTGCTGGCGACTCACGCCGCGGGCAAGGAAGTCATCGTCAGCCGCGGCGAGCTTGTCGAGATCGGCGGCAGCTTCCGTATCCCCGATGTTATGGAGGCCTCGGGCGCCAAGCTCGTTGAGGTCGGGGCCACCAACCGCACGCATTTGAGCGACTACGAGCGCGCCATCACGCCCGATACGGCGATGATCCTCAAGGTCCATCCTTCCAACTATCGCATCGAGGGTTTCCACGAGGAGGTGGGTTCTCGGGAGCTTGCGGCGCTTGCCCACAAGCATGGCCTGCTGTTCTACGAGGACCAGGGGTCGGGCGCGCTGTTGCCCGACGACATCTTGGTGCGCGGCGGCGAAGAAACCACGCCGGCTTCAGTTTCGGCGGGGCTCGATATCGTGTCGTGCTCGGGCGATAAGCTGCTCGGTGCCGCACAGGCGGGCATTATCATGGGTCGTCGCGATCTGGTCCAGGCCTGCGGGTCGCATCCGCTTATGCGTGCCCTGCGTCCGGGAAAGCTCGCACTGGCGGCGCTCGAGGCTACACTGCGCATTTACATGGATGGGGCGGATGTGGCCCATCGCGAGGTGCCGGTGCTCAACATGCTCACGCTTCCGCAGGCTCATCTGGAGCGTCGCGCACGCAAGCTGCGCGAGCTGATGACGGCAGGCCTCGATAAGGCGGGTTGCCCGTGCGCCGTGCAGGTGGAGATCGCCGAGGATTCGTCGACCCCCGGGGGCGGCTCGCTGCCTACCGTCGAGCTGCCCACGATGTGTGTGGCCGTCTGCCCGGTTGACGGGCGCCTGTCCCTCGACGCGCTCAAGCGCTCGCTCGTCCAAGACTTCGATACGCCGGTCGTCACGCGTGCCTCGCACGACCGCATTCTGTTTGATGTACGCACGCTCGTGGGCGACCGCGATATCGAGACGGCGGCATCGACGCTCGTCGCGTGCGTTAAGAAGGCGGTTGCGCGATGAGTGAGGTTCAAGCGCTGGTGGAGTGTCCCGTTATCGTTGGCACGGCGGGCCACGTCGACCACGGTAAGTCGGCGCTGATCGAGGCGCTGACCGGCAAGAATCCCGATCGTCTGGAGGTTGAGCGCCGTCGCGGTATGACCGTGGAGCTGGGCTTTGGCGAGCTGGCGCTGCCGAGTGGCAAGATCGTCGGCCTGGTCGACGTGCCGGGCCACGCGCATTACTTGCGCGCCATGGTGCAGGGTGCCACGGGTATCGACGTGGCCGTGCTGGTGGTTTCGGCCGTCGAGGGCGTGATGCCGCAGACCCGCGAGCACGTGCATGTGCTGGAGCTGCTGGGCGTTACGCATATGGTGGTCGCGCTGACGATGTGCGACCTGGCCGATAGCGAAATGATTGAGCTGGCCGAGCTCGACGTGGACGATTTTCTTTCGGACACCGTGTTTGCGGACGCGCCGATCGTGCCCGTGTCGTCCAAGACCGGCGCGGGAATCGATGACCTGCTGGCTGCGCTCGACGAGCAGGTTGCCGCTTGCTGGGATGCCTGCCGTGCCCGTGGCGAGCTCACCGATGCCGCACCGCGTCTGCCCATCGACCGCTGCTTTACGATCAAGGGCGCCGGTACCGTGGTGACGGGAACGTTGCACGATGCGCCGGTTGCGGTGGGCGACGAGCTGATGGCTTTGCCGTCGCGTACGGTCTGTCGCGTGCGCGGGATTCAGGTGCATGGCGATACGCCGCGGGCGTTGCCCGGTCAGCGTGTGGCGCTCAACTTGGTGGGCGATGCTGTCGCCGCGCTCGATCGCGGTGAGATGCTCGGCGTGGCGGGCCGCTTTGGCCAGACGATGCGCTTTATGATGACGTTTACGTATTTGGGTCGCGAGGGCGTCAAACCGCGCGTGCTCGAGTCGGGTGCGCGCGTGCACGTGATGGCGGGTACGGCCGAGGTCGTCGGTCGCATCATGTTCATGGAGGGCGAGGCCCCCATGGCGGTGGGCGAAACCCGTATTGTTCAGGTGCGCTTAGAAAACTCGCTGCCGCTACGTGCCGGGGACCATGTCGTGGTGCTGTCCTATTCACCCGTGATGCTTATTGGCGGCGGGCGTGTGCTGCTTTCGCGCTGCCGTCGCTCGCGCGAGCTTTCCGAAGGGGAGCGTTCGCTGTATGCGGCGCTCGAGTCCGGCGATATCGCGGGCGGTGTGGGCGCTTGGCTGGCGTTGCAGACGCTGCCGGTTGCGGCCGTTGATGTTGCCGAGGCTTTGGACCTTGGTGTCGATGAGGTCGATGCCGCACTGCGTGGGTTGGTGGCGCAGGGCTCCGTTCGCAAGCTTGCCGCGGGTGACGCGGACCTCTTGGCGGACGCTGCGGTGCTCGACGCCGCGATGGATGCACTGGCGGCGACCCTGTCAGCCATGCACGCGGCGGCTCCCAATGAGACGGGCTTTACGCCCGGCGCCGTTGCCCATGCTGCGTGGCCTGCCGCTGATGAAGGCGTTGCCGCGGCTCTGATTGCCGAGGGCTGTTCGCGCGGCGTGTGCGCCGCCGAGGGCGCCGAGGTATTCGATCCGCATTCGGCCGCCGCGGCGGCACGCGTGGTGCGAGAGGCTTGCGAGCGGATCGTCGCGCTTCTTGACGAGGCCGGGCTGGATGCACCGGCTCTTCCCGAGGTAGGCGAACAACTGCAGCTCGGTCGCGACACCATGACGCGTGCCCTGCGCGAGCTTTCGCTCAACCGCTCGATCGTTAAGGTCGAGCGCGACGTTGCCCTGTCCGCTGCTGCCGAGGCCCATGCGCGTGAGCTCGTCGCCGCCGCCATTGAGGCGGCCGGCGGCGCTGCCACCACGAGCGTGCTGCGCGAGGCCCTGGGCGTGTCGCGCAAACGCGCCATCAGCATCTTAGAGCACCTGGATGCCGTGCGCTTTACGGTGCTCGACAAGGATGCCGGCGGCCTGCGCTCCCTGCGCTAGATTGGCTGCTCGGTTTGGTAAAATACCGCCGCACTTGGGAACGGATGGGCTCCGGTGGGCTCCGCGGTCCTCAAAACCGTTGCGAGGCGTGCAAAACGTCTTGGATGTGTTCGATTCACATACGTTCCCGCCATACGCTACCAGCGCTTTTGTGCTCGCGGTCTTGCTGCGTGCCGCAAAGGCGCTGTTTTGTTTTTGCATGGGTTTGCCGTGCCTCCCGCTTTATCGGCGATGGTATTTGGCTTCGTGTGTTGGGTTTTGAGCATGCCGATGGGGGTGGTTTGCCGTATGACTACCGTAAGACGGGCCGATCTTTCTTGTGTCGTTCAAGCGGGCGGGTTGTCGTCGCGCATGGGCTGTGACAAGGCGCGCATGGCGTTTTGCGGTGAGCCGCTCATCGAGCGCGTGCTGGGTCGGCTGGCGCCAGTTGCCGGCGAGTTGGTCGTGACGACGTCGCGTCCCAGCGAGCTTGCCTACCTTGAGGAGCTTATGTTTGATGGCCTGCGCCCCCGCGTGGTGATGGACGTCGACGGTCCCGCCGGTGCCATGCGCGGCATCGCGAGCTCGTTGGCCGCGGCCCGATTGCCGCTCGTGGCGATCGTCGCCTGCGATATGCCGTTTGTCTCGCCGGAACTCATCGGCGCGCTTGCCGATCGTGCTGAGGTCGAGGCGCTCGACGTGTGCGTGCCGCGCGAGGAGCGGGGGATTGAGCCGCTTTGCGCCGTCTGGCGCCGTGACGCGTGTGCGCCGGTTGCCCAAGAGCTGCTCGCCTGCGACCGCCAGCGCATTCGCTGCCTGATCAATCGCGTTCAGGCTGGTTATATGGATGAGCCGCAGATCGTTAAGTCCGCGGGCTCGACGCTCTGCTTCGAGAACGTCAATACGCCCGAGGAGTTTGCGGCGGCCGAGTTACTCGCCTAGACGATTGGAGTTGCCATGTCTCACGATATTTGCCCCGACACGGGAGAGCCTTGCACTTGCGATGGTTCCGAGCCCTGTACCTGCGGCTGCAGTGGCTGTGGACATACCGCGGAAGAGGAAGCGGCCGCCGCGGCGTATCGTGAGGCACACCGCGAAGGCCCGTCCGGTGATGCCCTCGACCACGAGCGCAAGATCATCGTGTCGTTTGACAGCACCTTCGATGTGATGGAATGCGAGCAGCTGTGCCTGGATGCCGGCGTGCCCGGGCGCATCATGCCATTGCCCGGCTCCATTACCGCCGGCTGCGGGCTGTGCTGGGCCATGCCGTTCTCGGGCGATGCGCTCGCCGCCTTCCGCGCTGCCACCGAAGGCCGCGTAACCCCCGTCGACTACCATCAGCTCGTCCTCTAACCACCCAAACCACCACATTGGGGACAGGCACCTTTGTGGTGGTTCCATCGTTAAAACCACCACAAAGGTGCCTGTCCCCAATGTGGTGGTTTGGAACACGTGGACGAAACAGCTTTGAAACACGCGATTTGTGCGTCGGGCGCTCAAAAACGCTTCTACCTGCATCGTAATCAAAACGAAACATCTGCTTGTCGGCTTATGTGAAACTTTGCTGCAACAGTGCGATATTATCCATACTCGATAAAGCTCGCGGCGCATGGGGCGCCTCGAACGACACTTTTCTTTTCCATCAATTGGAGGAAGCATGAGCTACACGCAGAAAGTTCTCGACGAGCTCAAGGCCCGCTATCCCGAGCAGCCTGAGTTCATCCAGGCCGCGACCGAGATTCTCGGCACCATCCAGCCGGCGCTCGACGCCCATCCCGAGTACGAGGAGGCCGCCCTGCTTGAGCGCCTCGTCGAGCCCGAGCGCATCGTTATGTTCCGTGTCCCCTGGGTCGACGACCAGGGCAAGGTTCAGGTCAACCGCGGCTACCGCGTCGAGTTCAACTCTGCCATTGGACCCTACAAGGGCGGCCTGCGCTTTAACCCGACGGTCACCCTGGGCATGCTCAAGTTCCTGGGCCTGGAGCAGATCCTCAAGAACAGCCTGACCACCCTTCCCATGGGCGGCGGCAAGGGCGGTTCCGACTTTGACCCCAAGGGCAAGTCCAACAACGAGATCATGCGCTTCTGCCAGTCCTTCATGACCGAGCTCTATCGCCACATTGGCCCCAACACCGACGTTCCTGCCGGCGACCTGGGCGTTGGCGGCCGCGAGGTTGCCTACCTGTTCGGTCAGTACAAGCGTCTGACCAACGAGTGGACCGGCGTCCTTACCGGCAAGGGCCTCTCCTTTGGCGGCTCGCTTGCCCGTACCGAGGCCACCGGTTACGGTCTGGCCTACTTTGTGGACGAGTACCTCAAGAGCCGCGGCGACTCCTTCGAGGGCAAGAACGTCGTCGTTCACGGCTCCGGTAACGTCGCCATCTACGCGGTCCAGAAGGTCTCCCAGCTCGGCGGCAAGGTGCTGGCCTGCTCCGATACCCATGGCTGGGTCGAGGATCCCGACGGCATCGACTACACCGTGCTCGAGCATGTCTACAACAAGAAGCGCTCCGGCCACGACAAGGGCGTCACGCTCGCCATGTACGTCGACGAGAAGCCCAATGCCACGTGGCACGAGGGTGACGGCCGCGGCGCGTGGCAGCTGCCCTGCGACATCGCGCTGCCCTGCGCTCGCGAGAACACGCTGCTGCTCGAGGACGCCCAGGCGCTCGTCGCCAACGGCTGCAAGGTGGTCGGCGAGGGCGCGAACATGCCCACGACCATCGAGGCCACGACCTACTTCCAGGAGAACGGCGTCGCCTTTATGCCCGGTAAGGCTGCCAACGCCGGCGGCGTGCTCGTGTCCGGCCTGGAGATGAGCCAGAACGCCGAGCACCTGTCCTGGACCTTCGAGGAGGTCGACGGCAAGCTCGAGCAGCTCATGCGCGGCATGTTCCACAGCGTGGACGACACCGCCAAGAAGTACGGCGAGGAGGGCAACTTCGTCATGGGCGCCAACATCGCTGGCTTCCTGAAGGTCGCCGACGCCATGCTCGCCCAGGGCGTCTGCTAAATCTTCGCTCGATATAGCATCGCAGAAGGCTCTCAGTCATCTTGGCTGGGAGCCTTTTTTGATCCGCACGCGACGGAGGAAAACGGTTCATTTTGTCCCGACACGAGCTGAGCCCCCTCGTTTGGTACACTTAAAGGTACTGGACAAGTGGAGAGATGGGGGAGAACGTGCTCAAGTTCGGTTCCTACGTCCGTGTTGGAAACGCGGCCGAAGCCTATGAGCTCTTACAGAAGAACCGCAACAACAAGATTGTGGGCGGCGGCATCTGGATGCGCCTGGGTTCGCGGCGCGTGGCGACGGCGATTGACCTTTCGGCCTGCGGGCTCGATCAGATCGAGGAGACCGAGACCGAGTTTCGCATCGGTGCCATGTGTACTCTGCGCCAGCTCGAGCGCCATGTCGGGCTCAACGCGCTTGTCAACCATGTCTTTGAGTTCGCCGTCCACGATATTGTGGGCGTGCAGCTGCGCAACACCGCCACGGTGGGCGGCAGCATCTACGGTCGCTTTGGTTTCTCGGACGTGCTCTCGGCGTTCCTGGCGCTCGATTCGTACGTTGAGCTGACGGGGGCCGGCCGTGTGCCGCTCGCCGAGTTCGTGGACATGGGCTATGTGCGCGACGTGATCGAGCATGTGGTGGTCGTTAAGCACGATTACCGTGCAAGCTATGAGGCCGTGCGCAAGGCCGCGACCGATTTCCCCTCGCTCAATGTCACCGCCGCTTGGTGGGATAACTCCTGGCACGTCACCGTGGGTGCCCGTCCGTTGCGTGCGACCCTGCTGCAGGGCGAGGCGTGCGGCGTCGTGAGCGAGCAGCCTTCCGAGGACGAGCTTCGCGCCCTCGCCGCGTCTGTGCGCGCGCTGAGCTACGGCACCAACATGTGGGGCTCGGCCGACTACCGCCGCCGCATCTCGGCTCCGCTGGCGATTCAGGCCGTGCGCCGCGCCGCCGGCATCGAGCTTTCGGCCGCGCTTGCCCACGAGCTCGAGGGCGTGCAGATTCCTAAGTTTGCCACGGACGAGTATTCCTGCCGCCGCGTGCCCGGCGTCGATTCTAGCGAGGTGCGCTAATGGCTGCCAAACTCATCGATCTTTCCTTTACGCTCAACGGCCGCAAGGTCAAGGTTCAGATTGCCCCCGACACCATGCTCTTTGCGCTGCTGCGCGAGCAAGGCTGCGCGTCGGTGCGCTGTGCCTGCGAAACCACCAACTGTGGCCTGTGCACGGTGTGGCTCGACGGCGACCCGGTGCTGAGCTGCTCGGTTCCCGCGGCCCGTGTTGAGGGTCGCACCATCACCACGCTTGAGGGCCTTAAGGCCGAGTCCGAGGCTCTGGCCCGTGCGATGGCTGCCGAAGGCGCCGAGCAGTGCGGTTTTTGCGCCCCCGGCCTCATCATGAACGTGCTGGCGCTCGCCCGCTCCGCCAAGGAGGACCCGAGCCTCGTCGCCACGCGCGAGGAGCTCTCACGCCAGCTCGCCGGCAACCTGTGCCGCTGCAGCGGCTACGAGAGCCAGCTGCGCGCCATCGTCCGTTTCCTCAACGAGTCCGGCGTGCAGGTGGGCTTTGAGATGCCCGAGCTGCCGGTCAATAACACCAGCTCCGACGGCGTCTCCTACAAGCAGATCACCCACAAGCAGCCCAAGAAGGACTCGAAGGCCCTGCTCGAGGGCCGTCCCGTCTACGCGGGCGATATGGTGCCTGCCGGCGCGCTCATCGTCAAACTCAAGCGCAGCCCGTATGCCCGCGCCAAGATCCGCTCCATCGACACCTCGCGTGCCCTGAAGGTGCCCGGCGTGGTGGGTGTCTACACCTACGAGGATGTGCCCCAGCGCCGCTTTACCATCGCCGGCCAGAGCTATCCGCAGCCGAGTCCCTACGACCGCCTGATTCTCGAGAACCTCGTTCGTTACCAAAACGAGGAGGTGGCGATCGTTGCCGCCGAGACTGAGGAGGCTGCCGACAAGGCGCTCAAACTCATCAAGGTCGACTATGAGGTGCTCGAGCCGCTGCTCGACTTTACCCAGGCGCTCGATAACGACATCGTGGTCCACCCCGAGGGCGACGTGACCTTTATGTTCCCGCAGGGCGGCGACGTGCCCCGCAACCTGGTGTGCAGCGGTACCAGCGACTTTGGCGACTTGGACGAGGCATTCGCCCAGAGCGATATCGTCTTTGAGCGCACCTACACCAGCCAGGCCACGCAGACCGCGCCCATGGAAACCTTCCGTGCCTTCGCGACGACCGACGCGTTCGGGCGCATCTCGGTGACTACCTCCACACAGGTGCCCTTCCACGTGCGCCGCATGGTCGCGCAGTCGCTCGACATTCCGCAGTCACAGGTGCAGGTTATTAAGCCGCGCATCGGCGGCGGCTTTGGCTCCAAGCAGACGGGTTGCTGCGAGATCTTCGTGGCGTTCGTCACCCAGCAGACCGGCCGTCCCAGCTACTGCTGCTACACCCGCGAGGAGACCATCACCGCGGGCAACTCGCGCCATCAGATGCAGATGACCGTCAAGCTGGGCGCCATGAACGACGGCACCATCACGGCCATCGACCTGCATACATTGTCCAACGCCGGCGCGTACGGCGAGCACGCCACGACGACGATCGGCCTTTCGGGCCACAAGAGCCTGCCGATCTACAACCACGTGAAGGCGAGCCGCTTTAGCTGGGACGCCGTCTACACCAACACCAACCGCGGCGGCGCGTATCGCGGCTACGGTGCCACTCAGGGCCAGTTTGCCGTGGAGAGCGCCGTCAACGAGCTCGCTGACATGCTGCACATGGATCCTGCCGACCTGCGCCTTAAGAACATCGTGCGCGAGGGCGAGACCATGCCGCAGTACTACAACGAGAAGCTCAACGCCTGCGCGCTCGACCGCTGCTTGCTGCGCGCGATGGACATGATCGGTTGGCGCGACAAGCCCCTGGCCGTGGACCTGGGCGACCGCGTGCGCGCCCTGGGCTGCGCGCTCACCATGCAGGGCTCGGGCATCTCCAACATCGACATCGCCGGCATCGACCTGCGCCTGGAAGAGGACGGCTTTATTACGCTTTCGACCGGTGCCACCGATAACGGCATGGGCGTCGACACGATCCTGGCGCAGATTGCCGCCGAGGAGCTGGGCGTGGAGAGCTCGCTGATCGTGGTGCGCGGCGTGGACACCGACGTGTCGCCGTTCGATGCCGGCTCGTACGCGAGCTCGGGCACGTACGTGACGGGTCTTGCCGCCAAGAACGCCGCGACCGAGCTGCGCGAGAAGATTTGCGCCAAGGCCGCCCAGATGTGGGACGTTGACGCCGCCGACGTGGTCTTCGACGGCCAGTATGTGCGCCTGTCCGACGAGCGTGCCGCGCGCGAGCAGAACCGCTATCTCACGCTGCGCGACTTTGCCAACCTGTGCGTCAAGAACATCGCGGGCGGCGACGCGCTCACCTCGCATGCCTCTGCCTGCCTGCCCGTTTCGCCCCCGCCGTTTATGGCCGGCATTGCCGAGGTCGAGGTCGAAAAGGCCACAGGCAAGGTGACTGTTGTGGACTATGCGGCGGCTGTGGACTGCGGCACCGTGATCAACGAGGCGCTCGCGCGCGTCCAGGCCGAGGGCGGCATTGCCCAGGGTATCGGCCACGCGCTCTACGAGATCGTCGAACATGATGATCGCGGCCGCCTGCGTACCGGCAACTTTATGAGCTACAAGCTGCCCACGCGCCTAGATATCGGCAGCATTCGCGTGGCCTTTGAGCCGAGTTACGAGCCGACGGGTCCGTTTGGCGCCAAGTCGATCGGCGAGGTCGTCATCAACACGCCGCTCGCCGCCGTTGCCTCGGCCGTGGCGCACGCCACCGGCCACCAGGTTCGCTCGCTGCCGATCACGCCCGAGAAGGCCCTGCTGGGGGAGTAGCGGGTCAGCGAACAAGTCGTAATTTGCGGGGCGGGGCAACTCGCCCCGCCTTTTGCACTCGTGGTGAGGTCGTGAGCCTGTAAAACGTGTGCGTGCGCTTGCCGTTCGTATCTGCTATCATTCCTAGTCTGTGCGCTCATGCGGGCGTGGCGGAATTGGTAGACGCGCCAGATTTAGGTTCTGGTGGGATTCCCGTGAAGGTTCGAGTCCTTTCGCCCGCACCAACGCACCAGCGTCGGCCTCGGCCGTCGCGACACATTGTTGCATAAAGGTACCAGCACCTCAGATAAGCTGGGCAGTATGAGGAGGAACGTGTTGAACATCACCGCTTCTGACGTCAAGGACGCCAAGCTCACCGCTACGGTCACCATCCCGGCCGCCGACGTCGACGCCGCGATCAAGAAGGCTTACAAGGACACCGCCAAGAAGTACCGCTTCCCGGGCTTCCGTGCCGGCAAGGCCCCCCGTCCGGTCATCGACTCCGCTCTTGGCGCCGAGGCTACCCTCGCTCAGGCGACCAACGACCTGATCGCCGCCAACGAGCCCGCCGTCCTCAACGAGCTTGACATCGTCCCCACCAAGAACGGTGACTACAAGGAGCTCGACCTCGCCAAGGATCACGAGGACTACACCTACACCGTCGAGTTCTCCCTGCGTCCTGCTGCTGAGCTCTCCTCCTTCGACGCTGTCGAGATCGAGATGCCCCCCGCGGAGGTCACCGAGTCCGAGATCAACAACCAGGTCGAGATGCTCCTCAACTACCGTGCCACCTTCGAGGACGTCGAGGGTCGCGCCGTCGAGGCTGACGACTATGTGACCGTCGACCTCAAGGCCGTTGAGAACGCTGACAACTTCGCCGCCGAGGGCCGCATGCTCATCGCCGGTAGCGACAGCAACCCCAAGGAGTTCAACGAGGCCCTGATCGGCGCTAACGTTGACGACGTCAAGACCGTCACCTGGACCGACGAGGTCGAGGAGGGCGAGGAGGCCGAGACCCACACCGTCGAGGTCACCGTCAAGGGCATCAAGGTCCGCAACACCCCCGAGCTCACCGACGAGCTCGTCAAGTCCGACTTTGGCTTCGACAGCATCGACGCTATGCGCGACGCCATCAAGATCGAGATCGAGCAGGACAAGGCTTCCCGCCTCCCGGCCGAGAAGGAGAACCGTTGCGTCTCCGCTCTCGCCGAGCGCCTGCAGCTCGACGAGATGGACGCCGACTACGAGCAGTCCGTCTTTGAGGAGCTTGGCCAGAACTTCCTGTCCAACCTCGCTGCCCGCGGCATGACCCTGGACACCTGGCTGCCCGCTTCCGGCCTGACCATGGAGCAGTTCATCGGCGACCTGCACAAGCAGGCCAACGACGTTGCCCGTGAGTCCCTGGCTCTGGACGCCCTCGCCCGCGAGCTCAAGATCGAGGTCACCGAGGATGACATCAACGCCGAGTTCGAGAAGGCCGGCGTCAAGGACGTCGAGGCTTCCAAGGCCGAGTTCATCGCCGATGGCCGCATGCCTGCCGTCCGCGAGTCCATCCGTCGCTCCAAGGCCGTTGACCACCTGGTCGAGAACGCCAAGGTGACCGAGGTCGACGAGACCGCCAAGGACGCCGAGTAATTCTCGCCACCTTGCCCGCGAGCGCATGCGTGCGCCCGTGATGGGGTAAAGTTATACACCGGTTATCCGGTTGCTTCGTACGGTGCCAGCCAATGCATAGCATGCGGGCACCGTACGTTTATCTAGAACCAATTTGGTCCGCAAGAGAGAAATGGAGATGCGTATGATCGCTAAGTTCGATTCCGCCCTCGTGCCATACGTTATCGAGCAGACGCCGCGCGGCGAGCGCAGCTACGATATCTATTCGCGCCTGCTCAACGACCGCATCATCTTCTTGGGCGAGGAGATCAACTCCGTCAGCGCCAACCTGGTCGTTGCCCAGCTGTTGCATCTTGAGAGCCAGGATGCCGAGAAGGATATCTCGCTCTACATCAATTCGCCCGGCGGCGAGGTTTACTCCGGCCTGGCGATTCTGGACACCATGAACTTCATTAAGCCGCAGGTCTCCACCATCTGCGTCGGTATGGCCGCGTCCATGGCAGCCGTGCTGCTTTCGGCCGGCGCCAAGGGCAAGCGCTTCTGCCTGCCGCACTCCAAGGTCATGATTCACCAGCCCAGCGGCGGTGCGCAGGGCCAGCAGACCGAGATCGAGATTGTGGCCGAGGAGATTAAGAAGACTCGCCGCGAGCTCAACCAGATTCTGTCCGACGCATCGGGTCAGCCCATCGAGAAGGTCCAGGCCGATACCGAGCGCGACAACTACCTGACCGCTTCCGAGGCCCTCGACTACGGTCTGATCGACCGTATCGTCACCTCGCGCGATCTCGCCGCGAAGGACGCCTAGGATGGCAGGTAACATGCAGGACAACTTTGACGAGAACGGCAACCCCATCCGCTGCTCCTTTTGCGGAAAAGAGCAGGGCCAGGTTCGTCGCCTCGTAAAGGGCCCGACCAACATCTTTATCTGTGACGAGTGCGTCGCCGCCTGCTCCGAGATCCTTGAGGAGTCGCTTGCTTCGGACTTTATGGACGCTGCCCGCAACGGCAAGCTGCCGGGCTTCCTCAACGACCACAGTCAGGCTGCATCCCATCCCGCCGTGGACCCCGAGACCGAGGGCTTTGAGCTCGAGGACGACCGCCAGGTCATCACGCACGTGCCGACGCCGCACGAGATTTATGACGAGCTTTCGGCCTATGTTATGGGCCAGGAGGACGCCAAGCGCGCCATGTCGGTTGCCGTGTACAACCACTACCGCCGCGTGATCGAGGGCGGTGCTGCGCTTTCGGCCTTTGACGAGGCTGATGGTATGGGCGGCCAGCTCGGTGATGACATGGACGAGGTGGAACTCGCCAAGTCCAACATTTTGCTGCTCGGTCCCACCGGTACCGGTAAGACCCTGCTCGCCCAGACGCTTGCGCGCATCCTCGAGGTGCCGTTTGCCATTGCCGACGCCACCGCGCTCACCGAGGCCGGCTACGTGGGCGAGGACGTGGAGAACATCCTGCTCAAGCTCATCAACGCCGCCGATGGCGACATCGAGCGCGCGCAGGTCGGCATTATCTATGTCGATGAGATCGACAAGATCGCCCGTAAGGCCGAGAACCTCTCCATCACCCGCGATGTCTCGGGCGAGGGTGTGCAGCAGGCGCTGCTTAAGATTCTTGAGGGCACGGTGGCAAGTGTTCCGCCCACCGGCGGCCGCAAGCATCCCCAGCAGGAACTGTTGCAGATCGACACGACCAACATCCTGTTTATCTGCGGCGGTGCCTTTGTGGGTCTGGACAAGATCATCGCCGATCGCGTGGGCAACAAGGGCGTGGGCTTTAACTCCGAGATCGCCGGCCCTACTTCGGTCGACGAGAACGACCTGCTGCGTCAAGTGCTCCCGCAGGACCTCAACGCCTTTGGCATGATTCCCGAGTTTGTTGGACGTACGCCCGTCGTCACCCAGACGCAGGCGCTCGACGAGGACGACCTGGTGTCGATCCTGACTGAGCCCAAGAACGCCGTGGTGCGCCAGTACCGCAAGATGTTCCAACTGGAGGACGTGGACCTGGAGTTTGAGGACGCCGCCCTGCACGAGATCGCCCGCATGGCGCTCGCCCGCAAGACCGGTGCCCGCGGCCTGCGCTCCATCTGCGAGGACGTGCTGCAGCAGACGATGTTCGACCTCCCCAGCGAGGAAGGCGTAGCCAAAGTCGTCGTAACCGAAGCCGCCGTAAAGGGCACCGAACAGCCCCAGCGCATCTACGGCTAAAACCTGCCAAAATGTGTTTGTCGATAGCCTCCGACCATCCGCGGTCGGAGGCTATTTTATATATACGCAATAACCCCAACTGCCTGTGTTATTCTGTGTGTTTGTTTAAGCATCAGCGAAGTCATATCAGACTGAAGTAATCGATACCTAAGGGGAGGAATGTAGGCCCGATTTTCGTAGATTCCGCACGAGCCGAAGACCACTTAATGTGGTCTTCGAGCGAGCCCAGGACCTGACCGAGCGAAAATCGGGCCTACATTCCTCCCCGGCGGGACGGGAGAGATATATGGAAGAGATGCCCAAGAATTACGATCCGTCGACCAACGAGCCGGCGATCCTGCAGAAGTGGCTCGACGGCGGCTACTATAAGCGCCGTGAGGGCGTGGGCGACTGCACCGTCACCATTCCGCCTCCCAACGTGACCGGCAAGCTCCACATGGGCCACGCCACCGACGACTCCATCCAGGACGCCATCATCCGCATGGCCCGCATGCGCGGCAAGTCCACGCGCTGGGTGCTCGGCACCGACCACGCCGGTATCGCTACGCAGACCAAGGTCGACAAGAAACTCAAGAGCGAAGGCATCAGCCGCCTGGAGATCGGCCGCGATAAGTTTGTCGACGCCTGCTGGGATTGGACCCACGAGTACGGTGGCATCATCGTCGAGCAGATCAAACGTATGGGCTGCTCCGTCGACTTCGATAACGAGCGCTTCACCATGGACGAGGACTACGCCCAGGCCGTGCGCAAGGTGTTCTGCGACTGGTACCACGACGGCCTGATCTATCGCGGCAAGCGCATCGTCAACTGGTGTCCCAACTGCACCACCGCTATCTCGGACGACGAGGCCGAGTACAAGGACGAGAAGGGCCACCTGTGGCACCTGCGCTATCCGTTGACCGAGCCGGTCAACGGCCAGGATTACATCGTCGTCGCTACCACGCGCCCCGAGACCATGCTCGGCGACACGGGCGTTGCCGTTTCCCCGAAGGATCCCGAGAAGGCTGCCTTTGTAGGCAAGACTGTCAAGCTCCCCATCGTCGACCGCGAGATCCCCATCTTTGAGGATTGGCACGTCGACGCCAACTTTGGCTCCGGCTTCGTTAAGGTCACCCCGGCACACGACCCCAACGACTACGCCATGGGTCAGGCCCACGGCCTGCCGCAGATCAATATCTTCGATGAACACGCGGTGGTCGTCGAGGGCTACGGCGAGTTCACCGGCATGACCCGCGAGGAGTGCCGCGAGGCCGTCATCAAGTGGTTCGAGGAGCACGACCTGCTCGATCACGCCGAGGACCACGACCACTCCGTCATGCACTGCTACCGTTGCGACGCCGCGCTTGAGCCATGGCTGTCCGAGCAGTGGTTCGTTGCCGTCGACAAACTCAAGGGGCCGGCGCTCGACGCCGTCAACTCCGGCAAGGTCACCTTCCACCCCGCGCGCTGGACGCAGACCTACACCACCTGGATGGAGAACCTCAAGGATTGGTGCATCAGCCGCCAGCTGTGGTGGGGCCACCGCATTCCCGTGTTCTACTGCGAGGACTGCGGCTGGGAGGACGCCCTTACCGAGGACACCGACGTGTGCCCCAAGTGCGGCGGCCATCACGTGCATCAGGACGAGAACGTGCTGGACACTTGGTTCAGCTCGCAGCTGTGGACCTTCGCCACGCAGGGCTGGCCGCAAAAGCCGGAGCAGCTCGAGGGGCATCATCCCACGACGGCGCTCGTCACCGCGCGCGACATCATCGCGCTGTGGGTCGCTCGCATGGTCATGAGCTCGCTGTACTTCTTGGACGAGGTTCCGTTTAAGGATGTCGTCATCTACCCGACGATTCTTGCCAAGGACGGCAGCCGCATGTCCAAGTCCAAGGGCAACGGCGTTGACCCCATGGACCTCATTGGCATGTACGGTGCCGACGCCATGCGTTACAACCTGCTGACGCTGTGCACCAACAATCAGGACGTCAAGTTCGACGCGAACATCGACAAGAAGACCAAGAAGCTTATCGACAGCCCGCGCACCGACCAGGCTAAGTCGTTTGTGACCAAGATCTGGAACGCCAGCCGCTTCCTGCTCATGAACATGGAGGGCTACACGCCCGGCGAGCCCGTCGTTGAGACGCCGGCCGACGCTTGGATGTTCAGCCGCCTGGCCAAGGCCGTGAAGATGGTTACCGAGGGTATTGAGAACTACACCTTTGGCGATATGGCCCGCGGCGTGCAGCAGTTCTTCTGGAACGAGGTCTGCGACTGGTACGTCGAGGTCACCAAGGCCCGTCTGAAGGGCGAGGGCCGTCTGCAGGCGCAGCGCAACCTGATCTTTGTGCTCGACACCTCCATTCGCCTGATGCACCCACTTATGCCGTTTGTTACTGAGGAGATTTGGGACAACATGCCGGCGAGCGTGCTCGACCTGGACGCCGAGGGCAACGTGGATCGCGCCGAGGCGCTCATGATCGCCAAGTGGCCCGAGCCCGCCGACTACGCCAAGTATGTTGACGAGGACGCCGAGCGCGCGTTTGAGCTGTGCCGCGCCGTCGTTTCTGCTGCCCGCGCCACACGCTCGCGTTACCGCTTGAGCCCCAAGGCCGAGCTCGACGTGGTCGTGCGCGCCGGTGCCGAGGACATTGAGAAGCTCGAGAGCCTACGCTCGACGATTGAGCCGCTGGCGAACACCGCTTCGCTGGTCATGGGTACCGACGTTGAGAAGCCGGCTGCGAGCATCGCCGTGGTCGACAGCGGCGTCGAGGTCTTTGTGGTGCTCGAGGGCAAGGTCGACCTTTCGGCCGAGAAGGCGCGCCTGGAGAAGGAGATCGCCGCGGCTCAGAAGGAGCTCGCCGGCTGCGAGAAGACGCTCGCCAACGAGGGCTTTGTGGCCAAGGCCGCGCCCGCGGTGGTCCAGAAGAAGAGGGACCGTGCAGCTGAGCTCAAGGAGATCCTGGCGGCGCTGACTGCTCAGGTTGCTGACTTCTCGTAGGCGGTACTGGGGGACGCGTCCCGACGCTTTGCTCTCCGCTGCGGACAGTCCTGCGCAAGACGGACAGCACATTAAGTGCTGTCCTTTGCGTGCGGAACTTGCGGCGAGCAAAGCGTCGGGCCGCTCCTAGTTCGCTTACGTGGTTGTTTACAACTGGTAGGTTGGGGCCACTTGGTTGTGGCCTTGATCTCGCTGCAATCGGGTAAAGGCTGATATTGTCAACGCGAGGGGATCATTCTTTTTGGTGGGCCTCTTTTTCTGTTATGGGGGACTTTGGGTTATGGCTAAGCGTTCTGGGTCTTATGTCGTTCCGTTCTCGTTTGAGTTGCTTTCGTTTGATGAGGCTGTGGGGCTTGCTGCTGATACGGGACGGATTTCTGGGGATGCTGGTCCTCTGCTTGAGACGGTTGTCGATATGCTCGATGAGCTGGGGCGTCCGGACGAGTACTTTGATTGCATTCAGGTTGCCGGTACCAATGGCAAGACTTCGACTACGCGTTTTACGGCTGCTATCCTTCGCGGCGAGGGGCTCAAGACCGCGCTGTATACGTCGCCGCAGCTGGTGCGCTATCCCGAGCGTATGGAGGTCGATGGACGCGTCGTGAGCGACGAGGCCTTTGCTCGTGGCGTTTCTGCCGCTGTCGAGGCGGGACATCGCGTGAATGCGCGCCGTGTGGCGGCAGGGGAGTGCGCCTATTCTATCACGCCGTTTGACCTGCTGACGGCTGCCGCACTTGTAGTGTTTGCCGAGGCTTGCGTGGACGTGGCCGTGCTTGAGGTTGGCATGGGCGGACGCTGGGATGCTACGAGTGCGACCGACCCCGTGGCCGTTGCCATCACAGGCATCGGGCTCGACCATACACGCATTCTGGGAGATACGCTCGAGGCCATTGCGGGGGAGAAGGCTGCGGTTATTAAGCCTGGGCGCCTGGTTGTTTTGGGCGAGGGTACGCATGAGGCAAGTGTTCAGCGCGTGATGGATGCACGTTGTCGCGAGTGCGGCATTGTGCCGCTCGTGGTGAGCCACGCCACGACTAAGGTGCCGGCGCATGTGGGCGACACGGTTGAGTTTAGCTGCACCACGCCGCGTGCGATCTATACGTCGAGCATGGTCAAGCCGGCCTATCAGCCGCAGAATGCCGCGTGCGCGATTATGCTTTGCGAGGGGTATCTGGGTCGCGAGCTCGATCATGACAAGCTCGATGCGTCGCTTATGGGCTGCCCCACGCCGGGTCGCTTTGATGTGCTGGGAACCGATCCGCTCAAGCTGATTGACGCCTGCCATAACCCTCAGAGCTGCGAGAACTTTGTGAGCGCGCTGGACGAGATAGATCCGTGCGTCGAGAATCGCCCCACGCTGCTGTGCGCCGCACTGGCCGACAAGGATGTGGCCGGTATTGTCGATGTTCTGATTCCGGCCTTCCCGCGTGTGGTCGTAACCCAGACCGATTCCGATCGCGCCCTGCCGGCGGAGGAGCTTGCCGCACTTGTGGACGCTGACAAGCTTGTTGGCGTGTGCCCCAGCGTATCCGAGGCCCTCGCGGCCTTCGATGCCGCGGGCGAGCCTTTCGTAGCCGCCGGCACCATCACCCTAGCCGGCGAAGTAGCTGGCCTGCTCCGCTAACCCATCCCCTCATCAGTTGCGGTGATATACGGGCTGTTTTACAAGCCAGAAGCCTCAAACAGTCCGTATATCACCGCAACTCAAAAGCAGCCAATTTGGGACGGGGCTTTTGGCTGCCCTGTGCCCCGAGTTGACTCGCTTGCCACGAAATAGGCCTATCTACTACGTTTGACCGGTTACCCTCAACCACACGGAACATCGCGAAATTAAAACCGCAGGTAGATGGCTTGCCAATTTTCAAAAAAGACCCGCATGGTTGACCCATGCGGGTTAAACGTAGTAGATAGCCCTTTTTCGTGGCGCATCTCTAGACTGTCAAATTGGTCGACTTGGACCCATGGTAGTTGCGGTGAAATAGTTCCTGGATTATGCCTCTGTGGGTCAATCTGGGAACTATTCCACCGCAACTTATTGAGGGGCTATTGAGAAGGGGTTAGTCTAGGCGGACCGGATCGTGGGGGTAGGCGTTGAGAATCTCGACGCCGGACTCGGTAACCAGGGCCAGGTCCTCGATGCGGACGCCGGTGCGGCCAGGGAGGTAGATGCCCGGCTCGATGGAGAACGTCATACCCGGCTCTACAACTTGCTCGTTAACAAGTGAGACATCGCCTGGCTCATGGTCCTGCAGGCCGATCGAGTGTCCCAGGCGGTGCGTAAAGTACTGCCCATAGCCCGCTTCCTCAATCACGTCGCGCGCGGCGCGGTCCAGGTCACACATGCGCGCGCCCGGTGCGATGAGCGCCTCGGCGGCCTCGTTGGCGCGGCGCACGATATCGTAGATGCGCGCCGTCTCTTCGTCCGGCTCGCCCCAAAAGAACGTGCGCGTCATGTCCGAGCAGTAGTTGCAGCGGCGTCCGCCAATGTCGAACAACACCACGTCGCCACGCTTGAGCACGGTGTCATCTGGTTCGTGGTGCGGGTCGCCGGCGTTAGCGCCAAAGCTCACGATAGGCGAAAAACTAAAGCCCTCGCAGCCGTGCTTGCGATACAGGCCGAGCATCTGGTCGGCAATCTCGCGCTCCGTCACGCCTTCGTGGACGAGCTTGATAACATCGGCCATCACGGCATCGTTAGCGGTCGAGGACGCGCGCATAAGCTCCTGCTCGGCGGCATCCTTGTAGGTGCGTGCGGCGGTGACGGCAAAGTCACCCAGGAAAAACTCGCTGGCTGCGTGGCGCTCCATGAGCGGCATCAAAAAGCCAGAGCGCATGACGGTGTCGATACCAAGCGGCTTGTCTGGGTCGATCTCACTCGCGATGGCGTCGGCCACGACATCGGTATCGGTGTGGTAGGCGACGCGGGCATTGTCGTACTCGGGCAGCTGATGCAGGGCGTTGACCAAGGTTACGGGCTCGTCATCGCGCGCGAGCAGCACACCGCAAAAACGCTCGAACATATCGGCATAAAAACCGGTCAGGTAATAAATCGACCACGGGTCGTTTACGAGCAGCTGTGCACCGGGGTGCTGAGCCTCGAGCGCATCGAGCACGCTTGCCACACGCTGGTCATCGACATGTGCCATACATCGTCCTTTCGCTAGGTTGCCACCATGGTAGCCCAACCCCGGCACATGGGGACACTCCTTGGCCCTGGCATGGTTTATCCGGGGTGATTGGGCAAGAAAATAACCAAAAGAGCCCGTCCCAAATGAGTTGCTTTCGAAACTATGCCGGATTACGGAGCTGGATTGGCTTTGCTCGACCATGGATGAAATGGCAATAATAAAACCGACGCTCCTATAAGTTGTCAAGAGGCAGTTTGCGGGAGCGTTCTCT
>CATXXC010000021.1 GCA_958403385.1 uncultured Collinsella sp. | reverse complement strand
ACTGCGGGAATGGCCTATTCGCTCAATGTGTTCGGCTGAGATCGGAAATCAACCAAATTGACTACTTACAGACTATCGGTGTCCAAGACGATGGTGAACGGACCGTCGTTGACAAGATCGACTTTCATATCGGCGCCGAAGATGCCATGTGCTACTTGCTCGACGTCCTCGCGCACAAGCGTCAAGAAGTACTCGTAGAGCTCGTTGGCGACATCGGGGGCGCCGGCATCCGTAAACGACGGACGGCGGCCGTGGCGGCAGTCGGCAAACAGCGTGAACTGCGACACCACGAGCACCTCGCCGTCGACATCGGCAAGTGCCAGGTTGGTCTTGCCGTTCTCGTCCTCGTTGATACGCAGCCCGCGGAGCTTGCCCCACAGCTTGTCGGCCTCGGCACGCGTATCGCCATGGCCCACACCCAGCAGCACCAGGTAGCCGCGTCCAATGCGGCCCACGCACTCGCCGTCGACCGTCACGCCGGCGTTGAGCACGCGCTGCACCACCGCACGCACGGTCTACTCCTCGCCCGTCAGCTTGGCGGACAGATGCTCGAGCGCGTGGAAACGATGGCTGATGGCGTTCTTCTCGTCAGCCGTCAGCTCGGCCATGGTCTTGCCCGGCGTGTCGACCGGCAGGAACAGCGGGTCATAGCCAAAACCATGGTCGCCGCGGCCCTCGTGCGCGATAACGCCCTCGCAGGCGCCCTCGCCATAGGTAACCAGACCGTCCGTGTCGATGAGCGCGACGACGCTCATAAAGCGCGCGGTGCGATCCTCGTCCGCCACGCCTTCCAGGTTAACGAGAAGCTTGGCGTTGTTGGCGGCATCGTCGCCGTGCACGCCCGCATAGCGCGCGCTATACACACCGGGCTCACCGTCCAGCGCGTCGACGACCAAGCCCGAATCGTCGGCAATGGCCATAAGGCCCGTCTCCTCAACCGCGGCTTGGGCCTTGATGATGGCGTTCTCCAAAAACGTCGTGCCGTTTTCCTCGGGATCCTCAAAATCACCCAGCTGGCCGAGCGCCACAAAGCGCACCTCGGGCATGACCTTGCCCAAAATGGCCTCGATCTCGGTGAGCTTATGAGCGTTTCCGGTTGCCACGACGATGGTCGCCGCCGGGTCGAGGGTGTCGATGTCAATCTTCTCAAGTGCCATGACTGGCCTCCTTGTCTCTATAGCAAGCCGCGTGAGGGGCGTTTGGGCACTTGACCTCTCCCCTCTCAGGCGATCGGACCTTTCAACGCAGCATTTCAGCAGATAAAACCTACCAAAATAAACCTGTCCCTTTTGGCAGGTTAGGCGATGGCTTGGCGCTGAAGCTCGATGAGCTCGGCGATACCCTTGTCGCCCAGGTCGAGCAGGGCGTTGAGGCGTTTGCGGTCAAAGGGCGCCTGCTCGCCGGTGCCCTGGAGCTCGATCATCTCGCCGGTGTCGGTGGCGACGAGGTTCATGTCGACCTCGGCATGGCTGTCCTCGGAATAATCGAGGTCAAGCAGCGTATTGCCGTCGGCAACGCCCATGGAGATGGCAGCCACCTGGCCGATAAGCGGGATGCGCTCGATCTTGCCCGCCTCGACCCACATGGCGAGGGCGTCGCGCAGCGCCACCCAGGCGCCGGTGATGCTCGCTGTACGCGTGCCGCCATCGGCCTGAATCACGTCGCAGTCGACGGTAACGGTGTACTCGCCGAGTGCCTTCATATTGACGACGGTACGCAGGCTGCGACCGATGAGGCGCTCGATCTCCATGGAGCGGCCCTTGCGGTTGGCGTGCTCGCGCTTGCAGCGCTTGCCGGTCGACGCCGGCAGCATGGCGTATTCCGCGGTCACCCAGCCGGCCTTAGCTCCCTTTCGCCAGCCCGGCACGCCCTCCTCGATAGTGGCGGCGCACAGCACGCGCGTGTCACCGAACTCGGCCAAACACGAGCCGTGGGCGTGCTTCATGACGCCACGAGTGAGCTTGACGGGGCGCAGCTCATTGGCGGCACGGCCGTTGGCGCGGTTGACCTGCATATACTCCATAGAAATATCCTTTCGGCAAAAGGTGAACGTGAGCCTTTGGTCGGTGACCTTGTATCTATTTCAGTTCGTCGATATCGATATGCTCAATGCTCTTGAGCGGCTGGCCAAAGATAAAGCTACCCGCCACCGCAAACTCGGCAATGTTATCGGCCGTCGTGGCAAAACGATGCTGCGGCTCGGCGGCGTCGCCCGCCAGCTGCTCGCGGCGCGTGAGGATATCGGTCAGCTCGCGCGTGGTCTCCTCGGCGGAGCTCACGACGCGCACCCCAGGCCCCAGCGCATGGCGGATAGGTCCCACCAACAGCGGGAAATGCGTACAGCCGAGCACCACGGTATCGATACCGTGGTCGCGCAGCGGCTCAACCGTGGCACCCACCAGCGCACGCACGGCAGGCGTATCGAAGATATCCTCGTTCTCAAGCCACTGTTCCTGCAGATGTGCACCCGAGGCAAGCTCGTGTTCGACAACCTCGACAAAGCTCGAGGCAGGACAGCCGTATACATCGACGCCGGCATCTAGATCCTGAATGGCGCGCGTGTAGGCGCCCGAGCGAATGGTGAGGTTGGTGGCGAGCACGCCCACGCGACGCGAGCGGGTGCTGTTGATTGCTGCACGGGCACCCGGCGCGATCACACCGATGACGGGAACGTCGAGCACCTGCTGGGCCAGACGCAAGGCCGCAGCGGTCGCCGTGTTGCAGGCGATGACCATAATCTTGACGTCGTGCTTCGAAAGCCAACGACCCGCCTGCAACGCAAACGAGCGCACCTCATCCTCGGTACGCGTGCCGTAAGGACAGCGCTTGGTGTCGCCAAAGTAGTAGACGGACTCGTGCGGCAGCGCCGTCGCGATGGCGCGCGCAACCGTCAGACCGCCCAAACCAGAATCGAACACGCCAATCGGGCGCGTGTCGCCTGCCGAATTCTCGATATCGGACATTACCTCACCAGTCTCTCTCGAAAAGACATGTCCAAGTGCGGCGGCGGCGCGCTACGAACGCGCCGCGACCAGCAGCTCTGCCGTCGCCGCCCAACCGTCGACAATTTTGCCACGCGTAACGAAAGCGTTCTCGCAAGCAGCCAGGAACTCGGGCGCGCCGGCGCTCGTCAGGCCATTCTCGACCAGGCAGAACGTGCCCACGTGATCGGCCATGTAGAAGTCGGACTCGGAATCGCCGAGCGCGAGCGTCTCCTCGCGCTCGATCCCTAGGTGCTCGCAGAAGCGCGCAATGGCGACGCCTTTGTTGAGGCCCGCGGGGTTGATGTTGAATGCGCGACCGTCCTCGACGCGATCGAGCTCGAGCGTCGTCGGCTTGGACAGATGCGTCAGGTGACCGTTGCAGGCCCACACCAGGCCGCAGCCGGCCTCGTCCAGGATGGCCTGAACCTCATCGTCGGGCACATCGCCGCGCATGCCGACGGTGACCTCACGGTACTTGTAGCCGGTCGACATGTCGTTGTGATACTCGATCTTGTGCGGCCAGCGGGCGAGGATCTTCTCGCACACGCCGGTCTGCTCGATCACCTGGTGCGGCGTGAGCCCGCAAGAGGGGTCGTAGGGCATGTCGCCGGTCAGATACTCCCAATCGTTGGCTTTGAGGTCGTACATGACCAGGCCGCCCATCTCGCCGATGTAGGAGTTGAGACCGAGCACGCGCGCGTCCTCGTGGATCATGGTACGGTTGCGGCCAGAGGTGGGAACCACCTGAATACCAGCGCGAGCGAGCGCCACGACGGCCTCGACGAGTTTGGTCGAGGGGTTGCCGTCGTTGTCGCGCAGCACGCACGAGCCGGGTGCAAGCATCGTGGCATCCAGGTCGGTAAAGACGTACTTGACCTTGGCCAAGCGCTCGCGCATCTCGCCCGAAAGCTCAGCGACGGTCGGCAGGGTATTGTGGGACATGGTCACTCCATTACGTAGAAGGGTTTGGACTTGGACGGCATGTTTTGATTGAGGGAACACGCTTATGGCGACAGCGCACTCAGGGCGCCGCCGCCATCATGGTTCATTAGTCAAACTGGGTAACATCGATCAGGCGATTGGCCAGCGAAAGGTCGCTCTCGATGGGCACGAACTCGTCGCCCACGTGCATGAGCTCCTCGTCACCCTTTGCCAGCAGCAAGACAATGGTGGGAGCATCGGGGTTGACGTACTCCTCGCGCGCCGCCTTGAACGCCGCATGCACAGCGGCTTCGCGGTCGAGGATGATCTTGTTCGGCGTATCGTCGGGAACATGCTCGGCAAGCTCGCGACAGACCTTCATCGGGTCCTCGTGAGCTGGATCCTCGTTCGTAAAGATCATCAGGTCGGAATACGGTGCGGCCTCGCGTGGCAATTGCTCGCGGCGCTCCTGCGCCTTGCCGCCGGCGGCGCCAAACAGCGCAATGACGGGGCTAGCGGGAAACGCGCGCTTGACCGACGAGAAAAGCGAACGGAACGAAAGCTGGTTGTGCGCATAGTCAACGACGCAGATCACGCGGCCGTCCTTCGACTCCACGACCCCCATGCGGCCCGGCACACGCAGTTTGGAGAGGCCCTTCTTGATAGCCTCGATACCGATGCCGATCTCGCGCGCAGCGGCGATAGCGACCAGCGCGTTTTCCACGTTAAAGTCGCCCGCGATACCCAGCAGGACCTTCTCCCCCGCCTCGGGCTCGTCGGCGCTCATGCCGTGCAAGTTGAACTCGATGTTAAAGCCGAGCATGCGGACATCGCTCGCCCACAGGCTTGCCTCGGGATGCTCGACGCCAACGGTCACCAAGCGCTCGGCCGTCGACGCTGCCTCTAGCACACGGTCAACCTCATCGGTGCCCAGATTCACCACGGCGGTCTTTGCCTGGTCAAAGATCCTAAGCTTGCTCTCAAAATAATCCTCAAACGTGGGGTGTTCGATCGGCGAGATGTGGTCGCGGCCGATGTTGAGGAAGCACGCCACGTCAAACGGCAGATTCTCGACGCGTTGGTACTTGAGCGCCTGGCTCGAGACCTCCATGACCATGGACTGGCGACCGGACGTGCGGCAGTTGGCGATATGGCGCCAAACCTCGGGGGCCTCGGGCGTGGTGTTGGTGCTCTCGTAGCACTCGATACCATCGTCGGTACTCACCGAGCCGATCATGCCGCAGGACTCGCCCGCCGCTTTGATAATCGACTGGAGCATAAAAGCGGCCGTGGTCTTTCCCTTGGTACCGGTGATGCCCACGATCTTGACGTCGTGGTCGGGACGGTCGTAGACCTCCGGCGGCAACAGGGCCATGGCCGTGCGAACGCTATCAACAACCAGCATCGCAGCACCGCTCTCCTGCGCCAGCGGCTCCAGAGACTCGACCAGCGACTCTTCGCACACAAATGCGACGGCGCCCGCATCGAGCGCCATGCTCAAAAACGCGGGCTTAAAGGCAGCGCCTTTGCAAAAGAACACGTCACCTGCCGAGACCGCGCGCGAATCAAACGAGCAGCCGGTCACGGCACGCTCGTCAACCTGCTCTGATGCGCGCAGCTCGCCGCACGCATCGAGAAGCTTGGCAAGCGTATCGACCGTGGTCACGGTCGCGGAATCCGAATGGTGCATCTTTCACCTTTCTCAGCCATTTGGCAGGGACAGTTTTTATAGTAACTGAAACGCACCCACGCAAAAACGGCTCCCGGAGGAGCCGTTACGCGCAGGCGTTCGTAAGCCGAGGCTAGGCAGCCTGAACAGCGGGCTGGTCCTCATCGATAAAGAAGCGCTTGTACCACACCAGGAACACGAGCGGCGTATAGATCTTGCGCTGGAAATCGCCCTTGCCCGCAAAGTGCAGATCGAGCAGGTGCATGAGCTCGTCGGTATCGAAGAACTCGCTTGCCCACGGCGCGGTGAAGTACTCCTTGACATAGTCGTACCACTTTTGCTCGCGCAGCCAGTAGACAATCGGCACCGGGAAGCCCACCTTGGGACGGGTGGCCCACTCATCGGGCAGCGACTTGTTGGCAGCGTGGCGGAGTACCTGTTTGTTGCCGTTCTCGTTGATGCGGTAGCGGTCGGGAATGTGCTCGGCGAACTCCATGACTTTGCGGTCCAGGAAGGGCACGCGCAGCTCCAGCGAGTGCGCCATGCACATCTTGTCGGCCTTGAGCAGAATGTCGCCCGGGAGCCACATGTTCATGTCCAGGTACTGCTTCTTGACCAGCTCGGGCTGACCCTTCACGCGCGCATAGATGGGAGCGGCAAGCTCGAAGGCGCCATCGCCGGTGTTGTACTCGGGCTTGAGCACGCCGTCGACCTCGCGCTCCGGCCATACCAGAGCCTGTCCCAGGAACGACTTCTCGGGGATCTCGGCACCCTTGACCAGGAAGTTATGTCCCTTGAAGTACGGCATATGCAGCGCCAGGTTACCGAGCGCGCGACGGATGGGCAGCGGCACCATCTTTTTGTACTTGCGCACCGGGACCGTGTCCTCGTAGTAGGCGTAGCCGCCAAAGAGCTCGTCGGCGCCTTCGCCCGAAAGCACGACGGTGACGTCCTTGCGGGCCATCTCGGCCAAGAACCACAGCGGCACGGAAGACAGGTTGGACTGCGGCTCGTCCATGTGATACTGGATGTCCTCGAGCGCACCGAAGAACTCGTCGGCGGTAATCATCTTGCGAACGTTCTCGACGCCGAGCTTATCGGAAAGCTCCTTGGCGTAGTTGGTCTCGTTGAAGTTCTTGTAGTCAAAGCCCACCGAGAAGGTCTTGTCGGGCATGAGGCAAGCGGCGATGTAGCTGGAGTCGACGCCACCGGAGAGGAACGACGCGACCTTGACGTCGGCGATGCGATGGGCCTCGACGCTCTCGTGCACGACCTCGTCCAGCTCATCGACATACTCTTCGAACGGCTTCTCGACGGCAGAGTAATCGCAATCCCAGTAGCGCTCGATGTTCATCTTGCCGGTCGGGATATCGACGGTAAAGTAGTGCGCCGGCGGCAGCTTGTAGACACCCTCGAAGAAGGTCTCCTCGGTTGCCGAATACTGCAGCGTCATGTACGGACGCAGGGCCTTTTTGTTGACCGCCTTGTGGAAGTGCGGGTAGTCCAGGAAGCTCTTGATCTCGGAACCAAAGAGCACGCCCGGAGCGCCGTCGCCCGCATCAGCCATGGGATAGTAGTAAAGCGGCTTGATGCCAAAGATGTCGCGGGCGCCAAAAAGCTTGTTCTTCTTTTTGTCCCAGATGACGAAGGCGTACATACCGCGCAGGCGATCGAGGACGGCCTCGCCCCACTCCTCGTAGCCGTGTAGGAGGCTCTCGGTGTCGGCGCCGCAGTGGAACTTGTAGCCCTTGGCCTCGAGCTCGGAACGGAGTTCTTGGAAGTTGTAGATCTCGCCGTTGAAGACAATGACGACGCTACCGTCCTCGTTGGCCATGGGTTGGGCGCCAGCCTCGGTCAGGTCGAGGATCGACAGGCGGCGGAAGCCCAGGGCAACGCGGCCGTCGATAAACTGACCGCCCATGTCGGGACCGCGATGGACGATGCGGTCCATCATCTTGGTGAGCACCTCGGATTGGTTATCCGTCCCACCGACAAAACCGACAAAACCGCACATATACTATCCCCTCTGCTGTTGCTGGGCATCAAATCGAATCAGTAGCTTTTGAGTATACCCGAGGGCGTAAAGAGGGGCGGAATGTTCAGGCAATCTCAACTGAATCAGCTCCGCTGTGACACGCGCCGGTTACCTTTAATGGATATGAGGTGAATGGGGCGATTGTTTTGCTATACTCTCTCCGCACGGGCGATTGGCGCAACGGTTAGCGCAGGTGCTTTACACGCACAAGGCTGGGGGTTCGAATCCCTCATCGCCCACCACTGATTTGATAGGCTCCCAGCAATGGGAGCCTTTCTTGTTAGAGCGCCGTGCATGGGATTCGAACCCGCAAGGGTGCGGAGCTGAGGAAACGCGAAGCGTTTTCCAGCGCAGCACGCAAGGCGCGAAGCGCCGCAGCGGAAGCGGGCGGCGAAGCCGCACGCGGACATCCCTCATCGCCCACCATAGAATTGGAAACGGTCCTCGAAAGGGGACCGTTTTTGTTTGGGCTAGTCGCAGAGGAATTCGAACCCGCAGGGTGCGCCCCGTTTCAAGGGCAGTGGTCAAAAAATGCCAAATATGAGTACTGCTACCTTTTTGGTAACAGCATTTTCGAAGTTTCAGAGGGCAAATTTGACATCAAAGCAGCGGATAACGGTACGGATGAGCATTTGTCTGCCAACGAAACTGGACATATGTGGCCTAACTCGTCAAATTGCGTCTAATTTATATGCTACACAATTGGTGCCCGTACTCATATTTGGCATTTTTTGACCAGAGGGGCTTTTGGCCCTCGCAAATCGGCAACAAAACGGGCTCCGGATCGCCCAATCGTGCCGTATATGGCACGTCAACAACCCGGAACCCGTTCCAAGCGGCTAAATTTGCTCGCACTAGGCCAAAACGCCCGACAGAACCTCGATCAGACCATCCACGTCGGCTTCCTCGCAGACGAGCGGCGGCAAGAAACGCAGCGTATGGGCACCCGTAGCGTTAATCACGACACCGGCGGCCAGCGCGCGGGCAACAACATCGTGCGCGTCGCCCGCGGCATCATCCAAATCACAGCCGAGCATCAAGCCGCGGCCACGTACCTCGGTCACGTGCGGCAGCTTGGCGAGCTTTGCCTCCATATAGGCGCCCACCTTGGCAGCATGCTCGGCATAATCGCCACGCACAAGCGCGGAGAGCGTCGCGGCACACGCCGCGATGGCCAAGCAGCTACCGCCAAAGGTCGAGCCGTGGTCGCCCGGCTTAAACACGTCGGCAATCTCCTTCTTCGCCACGACGGCACCCATGGGCACGCCATCAGCAATGCCCTTGGCAAGGCTCATGATGTCGGGCTCCACGCCATAGGTCTGGAACGCAAATGGCTTGCCGGAGCGGAAGATGCCACACTGGACCTCGTCGGCGATAAGAACGGCGCCCACCTCGTGCGCCAAGTCGCGCGCCGCCGTCATAAACTCCTCGGTCATGGGGTGCACACCGCTCTCGCCCTGAATCGGCTCGAGCATGACGGCGCAGACCTCGCTCCCCAGCTGCTTAAAGATCGCACGCAGCTCGTCCACATCGTTGGGCGTGCAGGCCACAAAGCCACCCGGCAGCGGGCGGAAGCTGTCCTGCAGCCAATCCTGCATGGTGGCGGCAATGGTCTCGAGCGTACGGCCGTGGAAGCCGCCGCGCATGCACACGATGGTGTTGCCGCCATTACCGGCACGCTTGGCGTACAGGCGCGCGAGCTTCATCGAGCCTTCGTTGGCCTCGGCGCCAGAGTTGGCAAAGAAGGTCTCCCAAACCTGCTCATCCGCAGCCGGGGCACCAAGAGCAGCTGCCGTGGTCTCATCGCCGGCGACAATGGCATCGGCAAGCACGCGCGCACCATCTACGTCGTCGTTAGCAAGCTTGGACAACAGCGCCGCGACCTGTCCGCGCTGCTCAATGTAGAAGTAATTGGAGACATGCATGAGCTTTTTGGTCTGTGCCTCGAGCGCCGAGAGCACAGCCGGGTCGCCATGACCTAGGCTGCACACGCCGATGCCGGCAAGAAAGTCGAGGTACTCACGGCCATCGTCGCCGGTGAGCTTCATGCCGTGACCCTCGACAAACTCGACCGGAGAGCGGCCAAAGGTATGCATAACGTAATGGGATTCAAGCGATTGCTGAGCTGCAAGTGACATGGGATGCCTTTCGTTGGGCGCCAGACGGCGCGGGGCTATGGGTGCAGGAATGGGGCGGCTGCGGGTCAGCTAGACCGTCTGAAGCTTCTCGACCTCGTCAAGGTTTTCGGTCAGACGCGCAGCAAACGTCGAAAGCGGATGCGGATGCGTATCGAACTCGTAAGCCGTCTCGGTGGAATGGATCACGGTGCCGACGCCGGCATCGGTCAGCAGCTCCAGGAGCAGCGAATGCGGCGTAGTACCGTTAATGATGTGGGCACGAAATACGCCGCCGGTAAGCGCATCGACGGCCGCGCGCAGCTTGGGAATCATGCCCTTATCGACCTCGCCGCCGTAGAGCATTTCGTTAACCTCGTCGAGCGTTAGGTTGGAGATAAGCGAGTCCTTGTCGCTAAAGTCCTTGTACAGGCCATCGACATCGGTCAAAAAGATCGCCTTATGCGCGTGGAGCGCCGCGGCAACGGCACCGGCGGCGGTGTCGGCGTTGATGTTGAAGAAACCGCCGTCCTCCCCCGCCGCGACGGTAGCGATGACGGGGATGTACTCGCTATCGAGTAAGCGCTCGATATAGTCGGTGTTGACGTGCGTCACTTTGCCCACGCGGCCGAGCTCGGGGTCGAGCGGCTCGGCGATGAGCGTGCCGGCATCGCTGCCCGACACGCCCACGGCCAGGTTGCCGTGGTGGTTGATGGCAGCAACCAGCTCCTGGTTAACCTTGCCGCCCAGCACCTCGCGCACGATATCCATAGTCGCCGGCGTGGTCACGCGCTGGCCGTTCTTAAACTCGACGGGAATATCGTAATGGCTCAGCGCCTCGTTGATAGCCTTGCCGCCGCCGTGCACGATGACGGGGCGCATACCGATGATCTTGAGCAAAACGATGTCGCTCATCACGTCGCGGCGCAGCTGCTCATCAACCATGGCGGCTCCGCCATATTTGATAACAACCGTCTTGCCGGTCAGGTTCTTAATCCACGGCAGCGCTTCGAACAGCAGCTGCGCGGTTGCTTCGTTGGATTCGCTCGAACGACAATCGCGTGCGAATTTCATAATCTGCCTCGTCTTTCGTATCGTTATCGCGCCGTGCTCCGCTGTCCGCAATCGCGGCAAGATGCGCAGCGTGCCCGGAATCTAGGAACGGTAGTCGCCGTTGATGGAGATGTACTCATGCGTGAGGTCGCAGGTCCACACGGTCGTTGCCGCGTCGCCTGCGCCCAGGTCGGCCAAGATCACGATCTCGGGCGCCTCGAAACGTCGTAGAGCCTCGTCCTCATCAAAGGGAACAGTCAGACCGTCGCGACAGACAGGCATGCCCATCATGTCGATGGAAACGTCTTCCTGATTAAACTTCACGCCGCACTTGCCAAGCGCCATAGCAACACGGCCCCAGTTGCAGTCGTGGCCGGCGATGCAGGTCTTAACGAGCGGCGAGTTGGCAACGGCACGGGCGGCGATATCGGCTTCCTCGTCGTTCACGGCGCCGGTAACGTTGACCGTAACAAGCTTGGATGCGCCCTCACCATCGGCGGCGATATTGCGCGCCAGGCTCTCGCACACCTCGTGCACGGCAAATGCCAACTCGCCAAAGGCATCGGAGCCCTCGACGATAGGCTCGGCATCTGCGGCAGCGGCGCCGGAGGCAAGCATGATGCAGGTGTCGTTGGTCGAGGTGTCGGAATCGACCGTTACCTTGTTAAAGGTCTGCTTGACGGTCGAGAACAGCAGGGCATGAAGTGCCGCAGGCTCGACGGGGGCATCGGTGGTGATAACTGCAATCATGGTGGCCATGTTGGGCATGATCATGCCCGAGCCCTTGCACATTCCGCCTACCGTATAGACATTGCCCGCATGACCCGCGGCCTCACTGACGTAGGACACGGCGTACTCCTTGGAGTGCGTGTCGGTCGTCATGATGGCGCGAGCGGCATCGGCGCCACCGTGGGCTGAGAGCGCCTCGTAGGCAGCAGGAATGGCGGTCTCAAACGTGTCGATCGGCAGAATCTGGCCAATCACACCCGTGGAGGCAACCAGAATCTGCTGGGGCTCGCAGCCGATGACCTGCGATGCGATGCTGCACGTCTCGCGCGCACATGCAAGGCCGGTCTCACCCGTGGCGGCGTTGGCATTGCCGGAGTTGACCGAAACGCCGGCGATGATACCGTAACCCTTGTCGGCACCGCCCAGGTTGGCGCGGCTCACCTGCACGGGCGCCGCGCAAAAGCGATTGGTGGTAAACACTCCAGCGCCGGGACAGGGTTTATCGGGCACGACGAGCGCGTAATCCAGACGCTCGGGGTTCTTCCGAAATCCCGCATGGATGCCTGCGGCCTTAAAGCCGGCCGCTGCCGTAACGCCACCCTCGACGGCGCGAATCTTGATATCAAACAGCTCGGTATTCATCGTCTTTATGACTCCTTATGTCAAACAAAAAACGGACATCGGTTGGTGCGCCATGCCAGTCGTGATCATGAGACCAGCTTAAGAGTGGCGCCCCACTCGATGCCCGACTACCAAATCGTTAACAATCGAATGTGCTACACCGGGCACGCCACTGTGGGCAAGCCTCGTCGCTCGTCAAAGCCAAAGACGATATTGGCGCACTGGACCGCTTGGCCCGCAGCGCCCTTGCACAGATTGTCGATGGCGCCCGTCGCCACCAGCACGCCCGCGCGCTTGTTGAACGCAAGGCCAATCTGGGCGGCGTTGGTGCCGACGACCGAAGCCGTCTTGGGCTGCTGGCCGGCATCGAGCACGCGCACAAAGGTGCGTCCAGCGTAAAACTGCTTGTAATAGTCGACGACATCCTCAAGAGCCAGGGAGTCGATGGCCTGCGGCGTGAGCGGCAGCGTCACCGTGGAGAGCAGGCCGCGCTTGAGCGGTGCCAGATGCGGGGTGAAGACGACGCGATCGGTCAGGCCAAGGATTTGCTCAATCTCGGGCGTGTGGCGATGCTTGCCCACGCCGTAGGCCTCCAAATTCTCGTCGGCGCTGCAAAAGTGGGTGCGGGCGTTGCAGGACTTACCGGCACCCGTCACGCCACTGATGGCATCGACGATTACGGGACCGTTCTCTGCCACCCAACCCGCACGCACGGCAGGAGCAGCAGCAAGACTCGTTGCGGTGGGATAGCAACCGGCGCAGGCGACCAACACGGGCCTGCCAGCGGCATGGCTGGAAGCAGCGGTCTCTAAGTCCTCGCAGAACAGCTCGGGCAGGCCGAAAGCGCGGGTCTTGAGCAACTCGGGGCTCGTGTGCTCGGCGGCATACCATGCCTCAAAGACAGACGCGTCGCTCAGACGGTAATCGGCCGAAAGATCAAAGCAGGAGACGCCCGATGCAAGCAGCGCGGGCACCTGTGCCATGGCAGCCGTGTGCGGCACGGCAAGAAAAACCGCATCGCAGCTCTTGAGCTCGGGGGCGTCATGCGTGGTGAAAACCAGATCGCTCACGCCAGCAAAGCTCGGATACACCGCGGACAACGGCTGGCCGGCATCGGCGTTGGACGTAATGGCGACAAGTTCAAACTCGGGATGACCGAGCACGAGGCGAATGAGCTCGGCTCCGGCATATCCAGCCGCGCCGACGATTCCAACCTTCAAAGACATATCAGACTCCTTGTCTGCGATTTATGCACCGATGCGCATTTCGCAGCAGTCGTTATGAAGTGGGTTGAAACTTTAGCACCAAAAGATGCATTAACACGTAAATGGTTTACATATTCATGCATTGAAACATTCCCGACACATTCGCTTGAAGGAATTGACAAATGGAGCGGGCCCCGTATTGACCGGCGCTCCTAACGGCACCGGGCAATACGGGGCCCGCCCATGCGAAAACCAAGTTGTTAGGATGAGCCAGCTGGCTAGAGCTCGACCGGCACCCATTCGTCGTGATTGCAGATAAAAGCCTCGGGATCCTCGACGCTAAAGAAGACGAGCGTGGGGTCGTTAGGCCCCTCATAGTGCTCGCCCAGGCGCTCTAGATGCTTCCACCCGGCTTCGCGCATTTCGTCTAAGGCCCGGTCATCCAAGCCGGCACGCCCGCGCAAGATGAGCCAGCCATGGCCCGGCCACCAACTCGTGGCCTCAAAGCGCTGATTTTGCAGCAGCTCTTGCCACACGTCTTTGGTGCGCGCCGTCACAAACCACAGCTTACCGTCCTGAATCTGTGCAAACGAGAACGGACGTACATGTGGCTGCCCGTCCACGCTCGTCGCCAAGTACCACGCCGGCACCGACGTCAGATACTCCAAAACCGTATTCAATCCGTCCACGTTTCCTCCTGTACTAGCCAGTTTGAGAGCCTGGTTTGTGTGAGCTAGAGCTCCAGGCGCTCCTCGCTGACGTCGATATCACAGAAGCGGGCGACGATATTGCGGACCGAGAAAAACGCAAGGCGGCCGTCGTTGGCACTATCGTGTTGCTCGCCAATGCCCACCATGTGCTTAAAACCCGCTTGACGCACCTTGTCGCTCGCAGCTGCGTCGTCCTCAAGTGCGGCTTCGCCGGTCAACACGATCCAACATTCCCCCGGCTTCCAGCCCGATACTTCAAACTTGGGATTCGCACTCAGCTCCGCCCACACATCCTTATCGCGCGACGTGCAAAACCACAACTTACCGTCATCGACCATGGCAAACGAAAACGGTCTCACGCGGGGCTGATGTCCGTCGGCCACATCGGTCGTGGCCAGATACCACGCCGGAATGCGCCTGAGATACGAACAGGCGCGCTCAAGCTGAGCCGTGCGGTCGTTGTCGGTCATAGGGACCCCTTTCTTGCGCTCGAATCGCGCCTAAACAAGTTGAAGATTGATGCCGATGACGCAGATGAGCAGCAGCGCCGTCACCACCGCAGCCAACGCATCGCCGCGGCCAAATGCAAGCGCATGCAGACGTGTGCGGCCCTGCTCGCCGTGATAGCAGCGTGCATCCATGGCAGCAGACAGCGTCTCGGCATGACGGAACACGCCGGTGAACAGCGGAATCGCCACACTGCCGAGCATGCGTACGCCACCGAGCGGACCGCCCGTTACGCGTGCACCGCGGCTCGCCTGCGCATCGGCCGTCTGCTTCATCTCGGTGGCGAACTGCGGCATAAAGCGCAGCGCGATACCCATAATCATGCCGAGCTCGTGCGCAGGAAGTCCCACACGCGCAAACGGTGCGAGCAGACGCTCAAAGCCCGCGGTGAGGTCGAGCGTCGGCGTAGTGAGCGTAATGGCACTCATGCCGGCCATCATCAACGTCAGGCGGCACGCCATAAAGGCGGCAGAACGCAGTGAGCCCTCGCTTATCTGCAGAAAACCGAGCTGCCACAAGATGCGCCCACTCTGATCGGTAAACAAGTTGAGCACCGCGACCACGACGACGATTGCCAGCAGCGGCGCCATCGATGATAGGACCCGGCGCAACGGCACCCGGGACACGGCATAGATCAGCACGACGAAAATTGCGACAGGGGCCAGTCCGCGGAAGCCACTGACCGTGAGCGTCGTGATCAGAAACACAAAGCCCAAGAGCAACTTGGTTCGCGGGTCCAGGCGGTGGATTGCACTATCGCCGGGATAGTAACTACCAAACGAAAACGCCTCCATCAGCAGCCCTCCTCTCGCGCGACCGTCTTGGATTTAGCAATGTCCGAGACGTTAGAAGAACCGTCTGAGCGACCGATCAGCAAATTTGCCAACTCGTCGGCCAACGACTCAACCGTATAGAGCCCGCCGCGACGCAGCGGCACGCCCGCCTCCGTAAGCGCCAGCGCCATACGCTGGGCGGCGGGAACGCCCAAGCCGATCGACTTGAGCTCATCGGCATGCGCAAACACCTGCACGGGCGTTCCCTCGGCAAACACCGCGCCCTCGTTCATCACAACGATACGGTCACAACAATTTGCCAGGTCATCCATGCTGTGCGAAACCATGACAACGGTCAGGCCCTCGCAATGGAGTCGATCGATGAGCCCTAGGAAATCCCTGCGCGCAGCCGGATCGAGCCCCGCCATGGGTTCATCGAGCACCAGGACCTCGGGCTCCATGGCAAGCACGCCGGCGAATGCCACGCGCCGTTGTTGACCGCCCGAAAGCTCAAAGGGGCTCTTGTCGCCGACCGTGGAAAGGTCGAGGCCCACGCGTGAGAGCGATGACTCGACACGACGGTCGACTTCATCTTGCGGCAAGCCAAGGTTGTGCGGACCAAACGCCACGTCCTGCGCCACGGTTTCGGCAAACAGCTGACGCTCAGGATATTGAAACACCACGCCGACCTTGGCCTTAACCGCGGCGGCGTCTTTCTTGTTTGACAGATCGAGCCCCAGCGCGCAAACGCTTCCCTCCTGGGGACGAATCAAACCGTTGAGATGCTGGACCAGCGTCGACTTACCCGAACCGGTATGACCTGCCAAACCCAGGAACTCGCCGCGACGCACCGTCAGCGATACATCGCGCAGCGCCCACGGGCTGCTGGGGTCGTTTCCCCAGAGAGCCTGTTTGTTCGATGAACCCTCGGCGGCCGAGCGCTTGTGCCAACGGCGACGCTCGCGGGCGCTCAGCGAATAACTGTACGAAACATGGGATAGCTCTATGACGGGCTCCGACGCGTTGCCCTCGTTGTCTACCGGAACAGTGCCGTCAGCGATTTCCAACTGGGATGCGGAAGACTGCCCCGCGGTGCCTGCCCCACTTCGCTCGGCATAAGTCTGCGCAATCTCGGCGACCATATCCGCCTCACGTACCTGCGCGCAAACGGGCACGCCCTTCGCACGAAGCGTCCTACCTAAGCAGCACGACGCCGGCATATCCAGGTTGAGCTGAACGAGTTCATTCGCCCGCGTCAGAATCTCATCGGGCGTGCCCAGCATGGCAACTCGTCCCGTCTGAAACACGGCGACACGATCGGCCTCGGCAGCCTCCTCCATAAAGTGCGTAATCATCACGATGGTCATGCCGCGAGCGTGCAACGCGCGGCAAGCCTTCATGAGGCCCTTGCGTCCACGCGGATCGAGCATCGAGGAAGCCTCGTCCAATATGAGCACGCGCGGTTCCATGGCGAGCACGCCGGCAAGCGCCACGCGCTGCTTTTGGCCGCCCGAAAGCGCATGGGTCTCGTGGCGCTCAAAGCCCACCAGGCCCACACCCTTCAGCGCCTCGCGTACGCGCTGCGCAATTTGCGCCGATGGCACGCCAAGGTTTTCGGGACCAAACGCAACGTCATCTTCGACAAGCGTTGCCACCAGCTGGTCGTCGGGATTCTGGAATACCATGCCCGCGGTCGAACGAATGTCGTAGACCAGCTCGGGGTCGGACGCATCCATGCCGTTGATGCGTACCGTGCCCGCATCGGGCTGCAACAGCGCATTCAGATGCTTGGCAAACGTCGACTTGCCCGACCCATTGCCACCGAGGATGCAGAAAAACTCGCCGTCCTCGATATTCAGATCGACGCCGTCGAGCGCCGGTACGGCACCGTCATAGCTAAAGGAAACGCCCCGACACTCAATCATGCGCGGCCTTTGACCTGGTCCTTTTTAGGCGTGATGAGGTTGGAGACCGCTTTATACACCGCCAGTGTCAACACCGAGTTAAGCACGGTCTTGATAAGGTTGAACGGCAGCACGGCAGGAATCATGAGCGGGGCGATCACATCGACCGAGCCATACCAGAACCATACGCCAATGGTAAGGTTTGCGACCATAGACAACGCCGTAGCGGCAATAACGCCGAGCACCAGGCCAATCACGGCACCCTTATAGGTATGCATCTTCTGATAGACGATAGCCGCAGGCAGAATGTAGCCCAGCGTGGCAACCAGGTTCATAAGCGCGCCGACCCAGTCACCCGTGGTGAGCGCATGGATAACGATAGCCATAGCGGCAACAGCAGTGCCGGCGCCAGGACCATACGCAAACCCGCACACCATCGCCGGCACCAGCGACGGGTCATACGTCAAAAACGGCGCCGAAGGAAGGATGGGCAGCTGCACGTACATAAACAGGGCACCCAAGGCGCACATCAGCGCCATGGTAACGAGCTGTTTGGTGCTCCACCTATTCGTGTTCTCAAAATGGATATGCTGCGACTGTTCAGACATTAAGATCACCTGCCTCTTTCATCCGGACTCTAACCGTTGGTACTGGGATCTCACCAGTTCAGCCGGCATGCGAACCAACACACGCACGGGTCGCGGACTCATCGGCTCGGTCGCAGGCACCTCGCCTGCGCCACGGCACCCCTTTGGCACCGCCCGATTTACCGCCAGTGGGGAATTCCACCCCGCCCTGAAACAGCAATTGCAAGTGTAGCACCAGTAGGCTTTCGCGCAAGTATGCCGAGGGTAATTTATGGTGGGGGAAACGCTCCAGAAATACGCCCGGGACAAGTTAACGCGACGACCACGTTCTCCGTCCACGCCAAAGTGATGCGCCTTTCGCGCAAAGCGCGAAACAGCAACCGGGACATGTCTCCCCAACAACCACGTCTTTTTCCGCCCGCCGACCTCAAGGCCGTGAACGTAGGGGATCCGGGGGCGTGACGGGGGTTTCTCTCCGGAACATTCCGCAGGACGCAAAGAGGCTCCGCAGCGCGAAGCGCGATGCGGAGCCTCTTTGCATGTCCGAGGACGTTCCGGAGAGAAACCCCCGTCACGCCCCCGGATCCCCGGTGGGAGTTCTAGACCTTGTCGGCCTTAGTACATACCGCCGCCCTGCTGACCAGCGGTAGCAGCAGCGATTGCGTCCTCAAGCTGAGTGTTCTTGGGCACATCGGAGACGGTGGCCTCGGTGATGAGGATCAGGCTGGCGACAGAAGCAGCGTTCTGCAGGGTGACGCGGCTGACCTTGACGGGGTCGAGGACGCCCATCTCGATCATGTCGCCCCACTCGCCGTTGGCAGAGTTGAGACCCTGGCCGGCGGGCAGCTCGGCGACCTTGTCGACCACGACAGCGCCCTCAAAGCCAGCGTTCTTGGCGATGGTGGCGACCGGAGCGGTCAGAGCCTTCTTGACGATGTCGACGCCGATCTTCTCCTCGGGGTCATCGATCTCGACGGCATCGAGCGCAGGAGCAGCGTCCATGAAGGCGACGCCGCCGCCAGCGACAATGCCCTCCTCGACAGCAGCGCGGGTGGCCTGCAGGGCGTCCTCGACGCGATGTTTGATCTCCTTGAGCTCGGACTCGGTAGCAGCGCCGACCTTGATGACGGCAACGCCACCGGAGAGCTTGGCCAGGCGCTCCTGGAGCTTCTCACGGTCGAAGTCAGAGGTGGTGTTCTCCATCTCGCCCTTAATCTGAGCGATACGGGCGTCGATGGCCTCCTTGGAGCCAGCGCCGCCGACGACGACGGTGTTGTCCTTAGAGATGGTGACGGACTTAGCGGTACCGAGCATATCGGCGGTGATGTCAGCGACCTTCACGCCCAACTCGTCCAGGGCAGCCTGGCCACCGGTGAGGACGGCGATGTCCTCGAGAATGCGCTTGCGGCGATCGCCGTAGCCCGGGGCCTTGACGGCGCAGACGTTGAGGGCGCCACGGATCTTGTTGAGGACCAGGGTAGGCAGAGCTTCGCCGTCGATGTCCTCAGCGATGATGAGCAGGCCACGGCCAGCGCGCTGGACAGCCTCGAGAACGGGCATGATGTCCTGAACGCTGGAGATCTTCTGGTCGGTGATGAGGATGTACGGATCCTTCATCACGGCCTCCATGCGGTCGTTATCCGTGACGAAGTAAGCGGAGACATAGCCCTTGTCGAACTGCATGCCCTCGACGGTGTCGATGGTGATGTCGAACGTCTGGGAATCCTCGACGGTGATGACGCCGTCCTTGCCCACGACCTCCATGGCCTCGGCGATCTTCTCGCCGACCTCGGGGTCACCGGCAGAGATGGTGCCGACGGAAGCAATCTGCTCCTTGGTCTCGACCGGCTTAGCCTGCTTCTTCATCTCGGCGACGGCGGCGTTGACGGCCTTGTCGATGCCGCGACGGATGGCCAGCGGGTTGGCGCCAGCGGCGACGTTGCGCAGACCGTCGTTGACGATGGCCTGAGCGAGCAGAGTTGCGGTGGTGGTGCCGTCACCCACGGTGTCGTTGGTCTTGGTGGCGACCTCCTTCACCAGCTGAGCGCCCATGTTCTCGATGTTGTCCTCGAGCTCGATCTCCTTGGCGACGGAAACGCCGTCGTTGGTGATGGTCGGGGCACCGAACGTGCGCTGCAGCGCAACGTAGCGACCCTTGGGGCCCATGGTGACGGTAACGGCGTCGGCCAGAGTGTTGACGCCCTTGGCGAGCTTAGCGCGGGCATCGGTGTTGAACGTAATGTTCTTTGCCATGGTAGGTAATCCTCCAAAAGAAATGTGACTCGCGTCGCCGCTTCCGAGTCCTATGCGGCGGACGCGTTCAAAGACGAATCAGAGATTCTGACGAGACTAGGCCTCGACGACAGCGTAGATGTCGTCGGCGCGCATCAGCAGATACTTCTCGCCGTCGACCTTGACCTCGTTGCCACCGAACTTACCGTAGATGACAACGTCACCGACCTTGACGTCCATGGGGATGCGCTCACCCTTGTCGTTGACCTTGCCGGCGCCCACGGCAACGATGGTGCCGCGCTGCGGCTTCTCCTGAGCGTTGCTGGCGATATACAGACCAGAAGCGGTCTTCTGCTCGGCCTCGTCGGGCTTGACCAGAACACGATCTGCAAGCGGCTTCAAAGACGACATGCTTGTCTCCTCCTTTTTGGGCCGCGCGGTTATACCACGCGAATTAACCCTTTTTGTTTGCGTACGCGTTGAATGGTACCCACGAATGGCGGGTTATACAACACGGAGTCAAAAAATCTTATTTTTTGGCACTTAGATTTTCTGAATGCCGGGGGATAACTTAGCGGTGGCTCCCGTGTGGCTCCGGAGGGGCGGGGCATAAGGTTTCCTGCTCGGGCAGTCCTGCTCGCACGAAGGCCACATTAAGCGGCTTTCGGCTCGTGCGGAACTCGCGATAAACCTTATGCCCCGCCCCTCCGGAGCCACACGGGAGGCAGGTTAACTAATTCGAGCCCGGCATTCAGAAAAGTCAGTGCAGCAAAATGGCGATGCGGATAGCGACATGGGCATGGTTTTCGTTGCGTGCACGGGTCCCCTGGGGAGCACCGTGCATTTTTGGGAGTATTCAGCAAGCCAGGACGGCTGCATACACGCCGGACACACCATATTGGTCCCAAGGACGCCTTCGACCGGCGATTTGAGTCGGCAGGCAAACCCCGCCAGGACAAAAAGGCATGCTTCGCGCCGTACCGGAGCCCAAAATGACGTCAATCTCCGCAACGTTACTCAGCCGCAGCGGCACCGGCAGAGCTCGCGGTGCTGAATACTCCGTTTTTTGCACGGCACGGGCGGGGGTACATCAGGATCAGGAAGGACATCCCAGCCTTTTTATGCAATCTGTAATGGGAAGTATGCAAAACACCAAGAGATAGCATTGCTGGTGTCCAAATTGAGCGCGGGGCAGCAGCACCTCCGCCCCGCACCCAAATCCAACAGAGCAGGGACGCTCATGGCGGATCCCCACCAAAACGCAAACGCGGCTCGAGCGCTATCCCAAAAAGGCTGCCCGAGCCGCGCTTAACGGTACGGCATGAATACTTAGCGCTCGTAAATCAAGTTACCTGCCAGGTAGGTGGTCTGAACCTTGGTAGCCTGGAGCTCTTGGGGGTCGATGGTGAGCGGGTTTTGGTCCAGGACTACCAGGTCGGCATACTTGCCGGGCTCCAAGCTGCCGAGGTTTTGCTCGTCGCCCGCTGCATAGGCGCTGCCCAGGGTGTAGTTGCGCAGGGCTGTTGCTGCATCGATGCGCTCGCTCGGTAACCAGCCGCCCTCGGGCCAGTGGCTTTTGGGATCCTGGCGCGTGATAGCCGTGTAGAGCACGTTCATGCTTGTAACAGCTGTGATGGGGCTATCGGTGCCGAAGGCTTGGCGGATGCCGCGCTGCTTATAGGTCGCAAACGGCCACATGATGCGGCTGCGTTCCAGGCCCAGATCGCGCTCGGGGCCGCCCGGGTCGAGTGTAATGTGACAGGGCTGGCTCGAGGCAACGACGTTAAGCTTGCGTAGACGATCGATGTCCTCGGGCAAGAGGTTCTCCAGGTGCTCGAGCGTGTTATGGCCGTGCTGGGGCAGGCCGTACAGGTCGGAGGCCTCCTCAAAGATATCGAGCGCGGCATGAATCGCACCGTCGCCGATGACGTGGATGCGCACGGTATGGCCGCGCTCCGCGGCCGCCAGAACCAGCTTGCGCATGCGCTCGGCAGGAACCGTCAGGCGACCTTGATCGCCCGGGAAGCGCGGGTTGGTATAGGGCTCGGTGAGATAGGCCGTGTGTTCGCTCGACACGCCGTCGAAGAACTGCTTAAAGCCTGGCGCCGAAAGCAGCACGTTGTTCGCGTAACGTACCTGCAGCTCTTCCAAGCGCGATTGGTCATCCAGCAGCGTGGGAAACAAATGGGCTCGGATGCCCAACTTGCCGGCTGCCTGCAGTTTGTCGTAGACGTCGTCGCGGATAAAATCGCAGCCCGGCATGGGCATGAGCGACATATCGCATATCGAGGTGATGCCCTGCTCGGCCATCCGCCTCATTTGATCGGCGTAAGCGCTTGCGATGCGATCCTCGCCCAGCCACTCAAGGCAGCGCGGTAGCAGCTGCATGGCAGCCGCCTCGTGAGCAATACCCGTGAGCTCGCCGTTTGCGTCCTTGTCGTAGCTACCGCCCGCTGGTGGCTCGCTGTCGCGCGTGACGCCGAGTGCATCGAGTGCGCGGCTGTTGAGCCACAGCGTGTGCCCGTCGCCCGAATACATAACACAGGGACGATCGGGGAATGCCACATCGAGCGACGCCTTGGTAGGATGCTCGGGCGGGTCCCAACGGTAGTCGCGCCAGCCCTGCGTCACAACCCAAGCGTCGTCGGGCAGGTCCTGGGAAAACTCGAGCGCATGTTGCACCAGCGCCGCCTCGGACGTGCCCATATCCATGAGCATGTACGGCGAGGAACCGACCGAGGTATGGAAGAAGTGCAGATGAGCGTCATGGAAACCGGGGCAGACAAACTGCTCGCCGTAGTCGATAACCGACGTAGCGGCAGGAGCGGCGGCGATCACGTCATCGGGCGCACCGACTGCGACGATACGGTCGCCTGCGATGGCAATCGCCAGCTCGCGGGTGGTATCGATGCCGTCTTGCGCGGTAAAGACGTTCTTGGAGCGGATAATCCGATCGATATGTTGCATGGGCATCCCCATCTCTGGCAGGAAATTCAACACCCCCGAGTGTACTCCCCCGCCCTTGTAACAAAACCCCAAGCGGCAAACGGCAACTTTACCAGCCCTAGCGGCAGGTGGCATACTGGAGAGAGCCTGTACGATTTTGCGATCAACCCAGCAAGGAGCAAATCGACCATGACGAAGACCAAGGCACAGCAGATTATGGCGGCGACCGAGGCTCGCGCGGCTGACGACGTCACCGCGGCCATCCAAGATATCGCTACCGAGTTTGAACCATATATCATCAAGCAGCGCCGGCACTTCCATAAGCACCCGGAGCTGAGCCTCGCCGAGGAGCGCACGACCTCCGACATCGCCAACCAGCTCGACGCCATGAATATCCCCTACGAGCGTCCCCTTAAGACGGGCCTGGTGGCAACGCTTCGCGGCACCGCGCCGGATGCCTACCGCGAGGACGGCACGCCACGCCGCCGCATCCTGCTGCGCGCCGACATCGACGCCCTGCCCGTCACCGAGCAGACCGGCGAGGAGTTCGCCAGCGTCAACGAGGGCTGCATGCACGCCTGCGGCCACGACTGCCATATCGCCATGATGCTCGGAACGCTGCAGATCCTGCGCCATATGACCGACGACATCCACGGCGAAGTCCGCATCGTCTTCCAGCCCAGCGAGGAAAACGGCCAGGGCGCCAAGCTCATGATCGGCACGGGCGTGCTCGACGGCGTCGATGGTGCCTACGCCGCGCATATCTGGAGCGAGGTTGACGCCGGCACTGTAAGCTGCGAGCCCGGTCCGCGCATGGCCAATACCGACTGGTTCCGCATCGATGTCCGCGGCACCTCGTGCCATGGCGCCATGCCCCAGCGAGGTCACGACGCCGTCATGGTTGCCGCCGAGATTGTCAACGCCCTGCAGACCATCGTCTCGCGCGAAATCAGCCCCTACGAGCCGGCTGTCATCACCGTCGGCGAGCTGCACGGCGGCACCGCGCGCAACGTTATCGCCGGCACGGCCTACCTCGCCGGCACGGTGCGCACCTACGGCGATTCGACCCACGAGGAAATGCCGGAGCTCATGCGCCGCATCGTGGAGCATACCGCGGCCGCCTTGGGCGCCGAGGCAGAGCTCACCGACTACACCATCGCCAACTACAAGGTCGAAAACGACGCGGCCTCGAGCGAGCGCTGCCGTCAGGCTGTAATTAAGTGTCTGGGCCCCGCCGGCCAAGGCCATTATCGCGGCACGCTTTCGGGCGAGGATTTTTCGGAGTACCTGCGTCGCGTACCGGGCGTGCTCGCCTTTGTAGGTACGCGCAACCCCAAGATTGGCGCCACGTACGCCCAACATTCCTGCTTCTACAAGATCGACGAGACCGTGCTGGCAAAGGGCTCCATGGTGGCCGCCCAGTATGCTATCGACTTTTTGGCCGAGCCCACGCAAGAGGAGCTCGACGGCCCCGCGATTACCGCGGTCGCCGAAACCAACCCCGATCTGGCCGCCAAGTTGCGCTCTGCCAAGGCGACGACCGCCGAGGCTCGCGACGCCATCCATGATGCCCGAACGGCTCGCCATGCCGCGATCAAGGGCATCCACGACGCACGCGCTGCTGCACGCCGTGAGGAGAAGCACGACGAGTAATCGATTCGCTGGCATCTCGCAGTCATAGCCACATCGCGATGTCAAAGCGGGGGCGGACGTTTCGACACGTCCGCCCCCGCTCATTCTTCAAGCGCTATTTCTACCATTTCTACCCCGTCCCCAAATAGCAGGCGGCGTGGCTACTCGTCCTGAGGTTCCTCGTCGGAGCTTGGCTCGAACGCCGACTCAGGTGCAGGTGCCGGCTCAGGCTCAGGCTCAGGCTCAGGCGCAGGCGCAGGCTCAGGCTCAGATGCCGTCTCAGACTCGGGCGCCGGTTCAGGCTCGGGCGCCGGTTCAGGCTCGATCGCGGGAGCGGGTGCAGATGCCGGCGAAGCATCCGGAGCGCTGTAACCCGAAGCAGCGGACTTCTTCTCGAAGGGCAACACAAAAGTCAGGACGTCGTCCTTATCCTCATCGGCCCACTCGCTTGCATAGCGTGCGGCCCAATAGCCAACGGCACGGTGCTTGAGCATCTTGCCAAAGACCGTAAGAAATACGGTGACGAAAGCGACCAGCACCAAGAACAGCGCGAGCGTGACGCCACCGCCGGTAACAATTGCCTCAATACCCGTAGGACGATAGTAGTAGCTATACATACCGACAGAGGCAATGGCGCCAAAGACGACCGTCAAGATCCATGTGACAACGTTGGCGACCAGGCCCGTCAAAAACTCGGGAAGGAACGAAGCACAGAACAGCTTGGTCTTGTTGTGCTTAAACGCCGCCCAGACCTTATCGAGCGAAAACGCGCTCTCGACACGCCCGGTCACCGCAAAGTGCATCACGGCGATGTCGGCGAACATCTTAAAGAAGACACCCAGAATCGCCGAGGCAATTAGCGCCAGAACAAGCAGGCCAAGCGAGCCAAACAGCGCAGCCTCGAGCGCATAAGAGCCGTAATAAGAATACGAGCCCGCAGCGCCAATTACCACGCCCTCCACCAGCGAAAGCGCTACACCGATAACGGGAATGGCAGCGATAACCTCGAGCACGACCGAAATAACGCTCGAAAAGACTCCGAGACCAAACGACGTGGAACGCATCAGCGGACGATCCATGCCGTCATCGATCTTAAGCGACAGATCGCGACCCCACTCGATGCCAAAGCCGGAACCGCACACGCTCGCAATGCAAGCTGCCAAAAAGCCGATGGCAGCCGCAATGCCGCCAATAACGGGAATAAACAACACGAGCACCGACACAACGCAAATCAGCGCCGGCAAAAACGCGATTTGGCATACACGCTGAAGCACACCCGGAGTCTTGGTCATATCTTGGAACGCCTGAGCCACACAGCCCTTTGGCGCATTCGCCACGGGCGGTTGCGGAACAAACTGCTGAGGCTGAGGTTGACCCTGAGGGGCGGAGGCTGCAGCACCAGCATTAGGAGCACCACACACGCCGCAGAACTTGTCGTTATCGCCCATAGGGGCGCCACACTGCGAGCAGAACATCGAAATCATCCCTTCGTATCTAGAGCGAATCACCTGGATCGCAAACGATGTCTTTGGCATCATTATCGCCCAATGTGAGGACAAATACCCCAAGATGACCGATTTGCAACGCAGCCGGCTTTATTCAATGATTCGAAGGGTACGACCGGGCTAGTTCGTGCCGCGGAAGCCCTTGCCGACGATTTCGGAGCTATCGACGATGGTGATGAAGGCGCCAGGGTCAATCTCGCGGGTATAGCGGCGCAGTTGCACTGCCTCGCGACGGCTCAGCACGCTCATAATCACCGTGACGCACTTGCCCGAGAAGGCGCCGTAGCCACGGCTGATCGTTGCCGTGCGGTTGAGATGCTTGACGATAAACTCCTCGACCTTAAGGGGCTCGGAGCAAATGATCGTGCAGACCTTACGAAGATGGATGCTCTCGATGGCCTTGTCGACCACAAGCGTCTTGGCAAACAGGCCGAGCACGCAATACAGACCGACACGCGGGCCATACAAAAAGGCCGCGATGGTCACGATACCGATATCGACCAGCAGCAGGGCGCGGCCAATCTCGAGCGTGGTGCGGCGCTTGAGGATCATGGCAAGAATGTCCGTGCCACCCGTCGAGGCGCCGATGTCAAAGACAATAGCGCTGCCGAGCGCCGGCAAGATGACGGCAAAGCACAGGTCGAGCCACATATCGCCCGTCATCGAGACATCGGTCGGAATAAAGAGCTCAAACAGCGAAACATAGGCGGACAGCGCAAACGAGGCGAAGACACTCCAAAGAATCGCCTTGCGCTCCAAAAAGATAAAGCCCAAAACGACGAGAACCGCGTTGATAATCCACATAAAGACGCCGACGGGCAGGGTCGGGAACAGCGTGGACAGAATGACCGACACGCCCGAGGTGCCGCCAAAAGCAAAGTGATTAGGGGTTTTAAACGCAACGATGGCAAAGGCCGTAAGAATCAGGCCCAGATTGAGCTCGGCAAAAAAGCGCGGGAAACCCGGCTCCTGGCTGCGCTTTTGGCCGGCACGCTCGCCGCGCTCGATATCGGTGCGATCAACCACGCGCTCCATCGGCACTACGGGAGGACGATGCACCTCTTCGGCAGCACGCGATGCCGCCTCTGCCGCGGCGGCCTCAATCGCCCATGCCTTGCTTTCTGTTTCGTGCTCGTCAGCCATTACGGCAACCCCTCGTTAACAATTTGGAAACAATGCGCCCATTAGGGTAACGCGGAACGCGACGATTGCAACCCCTAGTTAGACGAGCGGTATGCCTACATCGGGGGGCATACAAATAACGGCCGGCCACGCTTTTGCTTGCGCGGTCGGCCGTTTAGCGTTTTCGCAGATAAAACCTGCCAAAACAAACCTGTCCCTTTTTGGAAGGTTATTCGTGCTGGCTGGTGCGGTGCTCGTACTCCTCGGGGGTGATGACGTCCTCGATACGCAGGTTGACGCCCGCCACCTCAAGGCCGGTCATCGCGGCAAGGCGCTCGGTGACACGTGCCTTGACATCGTCGAAGATCGCGGGCGCATAGGCGCCGTACTCGATAATGACGGAGATGTTGACGACCACGCGATTGTCATCGGTGACCTCAACCGTCACGCCCTTGGTCAGATTCTCGGCACCAAACTGCTCCTGCACAAAGTGCATAAGGTTACCCTTCATGCCCAGGACGTGCGGCACCTCGCGGGTGGCCATGGCGACGATCTTCTCGATCACACCGTTGGAATAGGTCAGCGAGTCCTCGGACTCGTCTGTTTCCTCATCATCCTCGTCCGCGTCATCGGCGGACTCGGCCTCGACGAGCGCCTCATCCTCGAGCGTCACATCCTCGGCTTCGGCGACGGCCGCCTCATTCTCCTCGAGCTCGGTATCGGCCACATCGACCTTCGTATTAAAAGCCATGGTTCCTCCTTATGCCTGCCGCGGATGCGACAGTCGAATACATATTAGCGGCCGCTAAACAGACGGCCGAAGAAGTTGACGATCCCGTTTTCGCCGTCGCGAATTTGGCCGATCACGGCGCCGATCAGCACGAAGAATGCAATGACGAGCGTGTCCCACAGGCCGAGCGTGAGCACCAACACGGCAAGGATAAAGCCAGCGACGGCACCGAGCATGGTGTTGGGATGACGCACAGCATAGCTCCAGATGGCAGCGCCCGTACCCTTGATGAGACCCATAGCCTCGTCAAAATCCGCGGCCGCCGCGTCTTGTAACTCAGTTGCCTCTGCTTTGGAATCAACAGGTTCGCTCGCCGGCGTGGCGCTCTGGTCAATCGTCAGGCGCGGCGTACGAGCGGTCTTATCTTGATTGGTATCACTCACCGGAAACCTCCACGGTCTGGACGGTAGTCTTGGACGGCAAAAAACGGACGCGCGTGGTCGTACCCGGCGTGCCGAGCATGGTGTCGCAAGCTTCCTCGATGCGCTGCTGCATCGCGGTAGCCAGAGATGCCACGTCCTTATCGTCAAGCGCGATAGCCTCGACCTTAAAACGGACATGCGAATCGTCGGAACCTTGGACGCGGGCCTCGACATGCTCGATCATCACGCGATCGTCGCGCTCTGCAGCAGCCCTGGCGCACGAAGAAAGCGCCGCGAGCGTGACCTCGATATTGCGCTCCCCCGCCGGATGCACGCAGGACGGCTCGCGACGAGCAAACATCAGGCGGAAGAAGCTTACCAGCACGCCAATCGCCACAACTCCGCCGCATGCCGTCACGACAATGCGCGGCATGGGGTCGCGCATCAGCAGCATAAAGCGATACGTATACGGCCCCCAAAACTGGCAGACAAGCGTACCCAGCGCCACGATGGCGGCGGCAAGATACACGATCGCTAGGGCTCGTTTGAGTACGCGCACGTGGCGCTCCCTTCAAATCTCGGCTCTCGAAATGCAAAACGGTTCGCATCATTATAAAAGAGCCGGGTCCGGTGCTCTACGCACGCGGATCCGGCTCATCTATTCCACGAGGCTTGCATGCTCGCTTCATTATGCCCAGATATGCACGGCTTAACCCGTGCGGGCGCTACTCCTCCTCGAGGGCAGCGATGACCTCGTCGGTCATGTCCATGGTGCTGTAAACATCCTGGACGTCGTCGAGCTCCTCAAGACGGTCGATGAGGCGCTGAACCTTCTTGGCGTCGGCGCCGGAGACCTCGGTCGGGGTGGTCGGGACCATGGTGGTCTCGGAACCCTTGACCTGGACGCCCTGCTCCTCGAGCGCCTTGGAGACAGCCATGACCTCGTTGGCAGTAGTCCAGACGATCCACTCCTCGCCGGCATCCTCGTAGTCCTCGCCACCGGCCTCGGCGATGGCCATCATGAACTCATCCTCGTCACCGGCAGCACCGTTGGCGATCATGGTCTCCTTCTTGGCGTTCTCGTCCAGAATCTCCTTGGCGACGACGATCTGGCCCTTGCGCTCAAACTGGAAGGCGACGGAGCCGGAGGTGCCCAGGTTGCCACCAGCGTGGGAGAAGGCGGAACGGACATCAGCGGCGGTACGGTTGCGGTTGTCGGTCAGGCAGTCGACGTAGACGGCGACACCGGCGGGACCGTAGCCCTCGTACACGATGTTCTCGTAGACGGCAGCGTCAGCACCCGAACCAAAAGCCTTGTCGATAGCGGACTTGATCTTGTCCTTAGGCATGGACTGAGCCTTGGCCTTGGCAACGGCAGCGGCGAGGCTGGCGTTGTTCTCGGGCAGCGGGTCACCGCCGAGACGGGCAGCAACGGTGATGTTGCGGCTGAGCTTGGAGAAGAGGGCGGAACGCTTGGCGTCCTGCGCGCCCTTACGATGCTTGGTTGTGGCCCACTTAGAGTGTCCGGACATACGTGTCTCCTATCGGTTTCGACCTAAAGCCCAGCGCAGATGCTCGGGCAATATAAACAAACGTCGTTATGATATACCTACTGGCCTGCGAGATAAACCCCAAAATGAAGGCGTCGTGATGATGGCCCCCTTGGTGCAAAGAAACCTGACCCCAATGCACCAAGTTAGGACCAGAGGAAGTCGCTGCGGGTGACGGTGGCGCCGATGGCGAAGGGCATGCAGGCGATGACCGGATACAGGTAGCGCATGTAAGTCGAGCCGTTGCACGGGCCAATCAGGCACACGACGAGCACGCCCAACAGCGGCACCCAGATCGCCAGCGCACGCCATGAATGACGACGCAGCAGGTAGACCACCACGGCGATCATGATCCACACATAGGTGGCCGAGCTCATGGTGAGCGAAATAAACGGGATGCGCTGCACCGCCACACGGTACAGATTGATCAGGTGGTCGCACCAGCGCACCACGTTGCTGTCAACCGGATGGAAGTCGAAGTACTTGAGGTTGTCGGGACGCGCCATGATCTCGGCACTACGCGCCGTGCTGTAGACCCAGGCATCGCGCGCGCTCGGATAAAAATAACCATAGTAGTTATTGATAAGCGCCGAAATATAGCACTCGGGATCCTTCTTAAACATCTGAGCCCATACCTCAAAATAGGCATCGATGTCCTCCTGCGAGGCGTACTCGTTAAAGCAGTTCTTGACGGCATCGGACTTGTCGGGGTTGTAGCGGCGACCCAGATTCTCGTACTTGAGCACGCGGTCGATCACGGCACGCTCTTCGTCGGTCACCAAGCCGTCGCAAGGAGCCTCCACGATGGTGCCGTCCTCCTTAACCGCGGGGTTGACGCCCGAGTTGAGGCCGTCGTGCTTTTGGACGAAACGAGCCGTCTGCTGGAACGGAATCGAGAGGATCTCGCGCTTGGAGCCAGGCGTGATGTCGTGCACCGGCATAAAGACCTTAGTGAAGTACATATTAGAGGCAAGGCAGAGCGCAAGCACCGCAAGAACTCCCACCCAGCGGAAACGCGGCGTGGCGCCCGAAGTCGCAGCACCAGCCTGCTTGGCTGCACGATGAGCCACATGCGCGTCCCACGCGCAAAACGCCGCCGCGATCACGCATGCCGCCAGGGAAAACACCAGGCCGCCATTGCGCAGAAACGTGGAACCCATGGCGCCCAGAGCGAGCAGCAGCCAGTCGTGGCGCGCAAAGAGCACAGGCCTCTGTTCGCCTGCACGCTCGACATTGGCATCGCGACGGGGCAGGCCGCAGGCCACGAGCTTCACGGTCTGCACCAACAGCACCAAAAACGCGTCGGCAAACAGCACGTCTTTGGTAAGCAAGGCCGCGTAGTTGGAGAACATGGGCATAAACACAAAGAACAGCAGGATTACGCCGCGGACCGGCAGGCTCACGCCCAGCTTGCGCAGTGACGAGATGGAATAGGCCATGCAGGCGGCCGTAATGACGAACTGAGCGCAGGTGTAGATGGCAAGACCTGCGTTGGCGCTGTTGAACAGTGAAAGCCCCAGCTGGACGCACGAACCGATGATAGCCGTATGCACCACGGGGTGATGTCCGTTGAGCAGCACATTGGGATTGAGCAGGCGCAGGTAGTCGCTCGTGCCGTTGGGATAGTTGAACCACTGGCGAATCTGCGCGCCCGTATCTCCCATAAAAAGGCCGGGCAGCGAAGCGATGAGCGTGGGCGTCCAGGCGATCATAAGCACCAGGAAGGGCCCGGCAAAGGGATGGACCGAGAGCACGGCGTGAGTCACACGCCATGCGCGGCCAAAGTGCGCTTCGGAAAACGGGATGCGCCGAGAGCTCAGCCAATCTAGACACTCAAAGACAAGGTAGAAGGCAACGACCGCCAAGAGCATCCAGCCCGCACCGCCTATCCAGGCACAGATAATGCGGGCCTTGTCGCCGAGCACGATCTCGGCCGAATCGGTGAGGTCGTAGCTGCGGCCAAACACCATGCAGACGGCAAAGAACAGCGACGGAAGGATCACCGAGGGACGCCAGGCGTCGCCGCGGCCAAAGAATACGTAGCGAAACGGCAGCGTGAGCAGGCAGGCAAGCGCAAGCAGCATGACCGCGTCGGTATGGCCGGCAAACGAGAGGAGCACCTCGTAGCACACGTACAGCATGCCCGAGGCTTTGGGGTCAATTGCCAAGACTGCGTTGCTCGACACCGGGGCGGGATCGATGGACAACGCCGTGGTCGCCAACAGCGCGAGCAAAAATGCGATGAGCGTCTGCTTGGCGGGGTAGCGCTTAAACCAGACGATGCGGGCAGCGTCGCGCGCAGCCGTTGTGGAGAGGTCGGAATCCTTCACAGTCCGAAAGCCTTTCTAGAAACCTATCAAACTCGGCAAGACCACCACAAAGGTGCCTGTCCCCTTTGTGGTGGTTTTGGTGGTTAGGCGTCCAGGTAGACGCGCTGGGGCTGGTTGCGGCGACGGGCGAAAATGATGAGCGCCAGGCCGGCGATCACGAGCGGCAAACTCAGCAGCTGACCCATGGTGATAACGCCTCCCAGCAGATAACCCAGCTGGGCATCGGGCACGCGCACAAACTCAATGAGGAAGCGGACGATGCCGTAACCCATCACAAACACGCCCATAAACGTGCCCTGGGGTAGCAGCGGTTTTTTGCGGCTGAGCACCTGCAGAATGCAAAAGAGCACAATGCCCTCGAGAAATGCCTCGTAGAGCTGGGAGGGATGGCGCGGCATATCGCCCGCGGTGCCGCCAAAGATCACGCCCCAGGGCAGATCGGTCGGCTTGCCCCACAGCTCGCCGTTGACAAAGTTGGCGCAGCGCCCCAGGCACAGGGCCAGCGGAGCACCGATGACCGCGAGGTCTGCCAAAGTCCAGGCGTCGAGCTTGTACATGCGGCACACGATGATGCCGCCCAAGATGCCGCCCACCAGGCCACCGTGGAAGCTCATGCCTCCCTCGTTGGTGGCAAAGATCTCGAGCGGGTGGGCCAAATAGTAGCCATCACCGTAAAAGACGACGTAAAACAGGCGCGCGCCGATAATAAGGCCAAAGACCGCGCCGACCACGACGCTCGTCAGGTCATCAATCGTAATGTCGAAGCCCCAACGACGTTGCGTGCGGTACATAACGACCGCCGTGAGCAGAGCGCCGACCACGTAGGCCAGACCGTACCAGTAGATGGTGATGGGGCCCGCCGAGATCGCGACGGGATCAAGCATATGGTAGAGGTCGTTGAGCATATCGATCCCCTGCTCCCTACATACAAATGCGGCCGCGGGCCTTACGCTCGCAGCCGCATATCTGGGCGTAACGTCTATGCGGAGCGTACCGTCCGCAGCTTTCGCATCTTAGAACGGCGCGTACTCGTCGTACAGGTCCTCGGCCTCGCCGGAAGCATTGACCTGCTCGACGCGGGTAACGCCGGGCACGTGCTCCTTCAGGATGCGCTCGATACCCATGGAAAGGGTCAGCGAGCTCATGGGACAGCCGGCGCAAGCGCCCTGCAGTTCCAGCTTAACGACGCCCTCGTCGTCGACGCCCACATACTCCATATCGCCGCCGTCGGCCTGCAGGTTGGGGCGAATCTCTTCAAGAACCTTCTTAAGCAGCTCTTCGTTAACAGCCACAGGGGCTCCTTTCTCACAATAACGCGGGCACGCCCGCGGACAGAAGCTATGTTACTACAGCCATGTACCCGCTCACGAGCCGTCCATGCGCGCAGACGCGACTTTCACGAGTAGTCAATTTGGGACGGGGCTCTTTGAGCTGCGTTCGTCGCCAGATAGCGACAACGCATATTACTGCTGAGCTTGTCCCCCGGTACCAATCTGGACATCGACGATGACCTGGCGGTAGCTGATGCCGCAGGAGTCGAGAATGCGGCGGCTGATACGGCCGTCATCGGTGTCGGCATACTTATTGTCCAGGTAGACGACCTCGCCCACACCCACCTGTGCCAGGATCTTGGCGCAGTCGTGGCACGGGAACAGCGTGACGTAGACCGTGGAACCCTCAAGGTCTTTGAGCGAGCCGCGATAGTTGAGCACGGCGTTGGCCTCGGCATGGACTACGTAGTTATGCTTGTCCTGCAGCGGGTCATCGCTCGTGCCCCACGGGAAAAAGTCGTCGTTGAGCGCCGAGGGCGTACCGTTGTAGCCCACCGAAAGGATGCGGTGGTTGGTGCTGGCGATGCACGCGCCCACCTGCGTGTTGGGGTCCTTACTGCGGCGCTGCGCGGCGATGGCCACGCTCATAAAGAACTCATCCCAGCTAATAACGTCGCGGCGCTTGCCCGACGCGGTTTGATGAAGATCGTCCGACATGGCAGACACCTCCGAAATCGCAATAGTTTGACCCATTGTAGCAGGTGGAAGGTGGAGACGTTTTTGTCCCATTGCCCCCATCGCTACGCGCGGCGGGGCTTTTGGTTGATGTGGTAGAGCTCGGCGAGGCCCCGCAGCGTCAGCGCATCGTCGACCGTCAGGCTATGGCCGACCAGCGCCGCAAGCGCCTCGGCATCGTCGCCGGTAATGACGATGGGCACATCGCCCTCCCCCGCGGCCTTGGTCGCACGCATCTCGGCGAGCACCATGTCGAGCATGCCGTCGATGCGTGCCACCTCGCCCAGAACCACGCCCGAGCGCATGGCCTCACGCGTGTTACGGCCGATGACGTGTGTCGGCGCCGAGGGCTCAACTTGAGGCAGGCGCGCCGCAGCGGCCGAGAGCGAACGGGCGCCGAGCGCCAGCCCCGGCGCGATAACGCCGCCGACAAAGGTGCCGTGTGCGTCGATGACCTCGATATTGGTCGTCGTGCCCAGGTCGATCACAATGCACGGCGAGCCGTAGACGGCGCGGGCAGCCACGGCGTCGGCGATGCGGTCGGGACCGATCTCGGCCGGGTCATCGTAGTGCACGGGCATGCCGGTCTTAAGTCCCGGCCCCACCGTGAGCACGCGCCCCGTGCAGGTACGGGAAAGTGCCGCCTTCCACGGGCGCTCGAGCGCCGGGACCACGCAGCTCAGCACAGCAGCCGTGGACACAAGCGCGCCCGGCATGCCCGCATCGGCCGCCAGTGCGGCCATGACCTGCACGAGACGCATGCGCGCCTCGTCTGCCGTGATGCTCGACGGCGTGGTGATCTCGCACGTCGCAAGCGGACATTCCTGCGCCGCGGCCGAATCCTCTGCAAACAGGCCAAAGCGAATGAACGTGTTGCCCACGTCGACCGTCAATATATATGCGCACCCATTAAGCATCGTCGGCGCTCCTTTCGTCTGCCCAGCAGTATATCGCCTACCTAAACCAGTCATCCCAAAATGACTAGCTTGCGGCTATACTGGTGCGCGGTCGTTTGCGAGCTCACGCGGCGGCCCTTGGTAACCCGACTTCCCGCGCCGTATCCGTAACGGCGCTCCCGGGGGAAGCGGATATACGCAAAGGAGTTTTATATGAGCAATCCCTCGAACCGCGCTTCGATGCGCGGGCAACTCACGCTGCGCGGCGTCGTCATCGGCGTCCTTGGCTGCGTGATCATCACGGCAAGCTCGGCCTACACCGCCCTCAAGATGGGCGCCCTCCCCTGGCCGATCATTTTCGCTGCCGTCATTTCGCTGTTCTTCCTGAAGCTCATGGGCAACGCCAGCCTCAACGAGGCCAACGTCACCCACACCATCATGTCCGCAGGCGCCATGGTCGCTGGCGGTCTGGCGTTTACCATCCCGGGCGCCTGGATGCTGGGCTATGCCGACCAGATCAGTTGGCTCGACATGTTTATCGTGGCACTCGCCGGCACTATCCTAGGCCTGCTGGCCACGGCACTCATCCACCGTCACTTTATCGTGGACGCCGCGCTTGAGTTCCCCACCGGCAACGCCGCAGCTCAGACCCTGCGCGCGACCGAGGCCGGCGGCAAGATCGGCAAGCAGCTCTTTGGCTCCATGGCCATCGCCGGCATCTACAGCGTGCTGCGCGACGCTCTGGGCATTGTGCCCAGCATGCTGTGCACGCTCAATATCCCCGGCGTGACCTTTGCCATCTACAACTCGCCCATGTTGCTGTCCATCGGCTTTTTGGTGGGCTTCGCCCCCGTCGCGTTCTGGTTTGCCGGCGCGCTGCTGGGCAATTTTGGCATCATCGTCGGCGGCACCGCTGCCGGTCTGTTTGACGTTATGACCGCACAGGGCATCGTCAAGTCCCTGGGTATGGGCCTCATGATGGGCTTTGGCGTCGCCGTCGTCCTCAAGGACATCCTTCCGCAGGTCGCCGGTATCGTCCGCGGCCTCGCCGCCGACAGCTCCACCGACACCGACGAGCAGTCGCTCATCTCGGGCTCCCTTAAATTCGACGCCGGTATCATCGGCCTGGGCGCTGCCGCCATCGCCGTGATCATCGCCATCGTGCTCGACCTTGGCCCCGTTCCGGCCGTCATCGTCACGCTGTTCACCTTTGTCACCACCATCATGAGCGCGCAGAGCTGCGGCCAGACGGGCATCGACCCCATGGAGATCTTCGGCCTCATCGTCATGCTCATCGTTGCCGCCTTCGCGCAGCTCGCTCAGGTCAAGCTGTTCTTTATCGCCGGCATCGTGGCCGTGGCGTGCGGCCTTGCGGGCGACGTCATGAACGACTTCAAGGCCGGCGCCGTGCTGGGCACCAACCCGCGCGCGCAGTGGGTCGGCCAGGCCATTGGCGGCATCGTGGGCGCCCTGGTCGCCGCCGCCGTCATGGTCGCGCTCGTCACCGCCTATGGTCCGGACGCCTTTGGCCCCGACAAGAGTTTTGTAGCCGCACAGGCAAGCGTGGTCGCCACCATGGTCTCGGGCATCCCGAGCGTGCCGTGGTTTGCGGGCGGCTTTATCGCCGGCATCGTCATGTACTGGCTCGGCATTCCGGCCATGATGATCGGCCTGGGCGTGTACCTGCCGTTCTACATGTCGCTCACGGCCTTCCTGGGCTCCTGCGTCAAGCTCGCCTACGACAAGTGGGCAGCCCACCGCGATGCCAACGCCGGTCTTTCGGACGAGGAGAAGACCGCCAAGGATGCCGCCTTCCAGGAGCAGGGCCTGGTTGTCGCCAGCGGCCTGCTCGGTGGCGAGTCCATCGTCGGCGTTATCCTGGCGTTTGTCTCTGTTGGCCTGAGCCTGCTGGGCTAAACCAAACAACAACGCACCCGTGCAGAGCGCGGGGTCGGAAACCATCCGGCCCCGCGCTTTTTGTATCTGCCGAAACCCTCGGCAGTACTTGTATGTGGCGTGTCTTCCTTTGCCTGCTCGCCTAAGTTCCATGTCAAGATGACCGCCCCGCCCGTCACGGTGTAGAGTACATGCTGCGAACGCACCCGCGTTCCTACGGCAATACGAGGTGGACATGGAACTCGATAAACAACAGCTCAAGCGACTGCGCGAGCGCCATCATCGGCGCCATGGCATCCGCCCCGCCCACAGCGAGGCCATGGAGAACGCAAGCCGCTTTCTAAAGCGGGCATTCAACATTCGCGAGGGACGCGCGCCCTATCACGTGATTCGCAAGCGCTTTGTAAACGGGGCGCGCCTGACTGGCTCACACTTATGCATCTTGATCATTGCCATGTTGATCGCGAGCATCGGCCTCGATATCGACTCGGATATCGCCATTGTAGGCGCCATGCTCATCTGCCCGCTCATGGGCTCGGTCCTTGCCATGGCATACGGCATCGCCACGCTCGACCGCGAGATCACCCTTGAGGCCGTCGCCGGCCTCGCGCTGCAGATGGTCTTTTGCCTGGTCACGTCCACGTTGTACTTTAAGCTCTCGCCCCTTGGCACCACCACGGCCGCCATCATCGACAATTCGACACCGACCGTGTGGGGCCTTGCCGTCGCGCTCGCGGGCGGCTTTGCGGGCGGCCTGGGCAACTCGCGCGACCAGGAACCCGCCACGCTCATCGCCGGGGTGGCTGTGGCGACCGCACTCATGCCGCCCCTGTGCGCGGCGGGCTATGGCATCGCCATCGCAAGCGGGTCATTGTTTCTCTCGGCGCTTTATGAATTTGGCATCAACGTGGTCTTTATCGCGCTGGCTGCCGAAGCCGTGCTGCTTCTATTGCGCGTGCCGCTCAAGCGCGACCTCAACGGCGACGGCATTGTGACTGCCGAGGAAGATGCCGAGGTCGACGAACTATCACGCAAGGTGCGCCGCCGCATCATTGTGGGCACGGTAGTCTTTGCCATCCCCTGCATCGTCATGACGGCGGGGTCTATTGGCTCGGCGCAGTCCGGCGTGCAGGACGGCTACGGCGTCACCGAAACCACGCGCGAGCTTGCGGCGGTGCTACCGGGCTTTAAGGACTACACCGTCGCCGTCGAAACCTCGGCTAACGAAGGCGAGGAAGAGGGCATCGTCGAGCGCGAGATTGTCGCCCATGTGACGACAGGCGAGGCGCTTGGGGCACACGACCGTCACGTCGCTCGCAAGCTCATCGACCTCAACGTGCCTGAACTCGATCGCGTGGAATTTGACGTGAAGTGATGCCGGCGCGGGATGAGCGCTCGCACGGACGCAAGTTATGACGAGGCGCAGACGCGATACGGACACGAGCAAATAGAGGGGTTCAGTTCACACCCGCGCCCCGCTCGCCGTTTTATTGCCGTGAATCAAACGTCCGCATCGACATCGCCAGATTCCACTGTAAACGCCGGATCGGTGCTCACCAGATAAAATCGGGTCACCTTAGTATTTCTAATTAGGTAAATCTGCCCCTGATTGCGTCGGCGCGATATATACGCAACGTGAATCGTGCCGAATTCTTCGCCGTTTTCCTTCTTTAATATCAGGATGTTGGGGTCATCCGTACGCTTAAACTGCCCGTCTGTGCAGATTCCGTCTTGATCGACCAGCTGCCATCGACAGTTGTCCTCCTCAAGAAAAGCCAGGGTTTCCCGACTCGTTTTGTCATCCCGATAGTAACCATCAATGGCAAACCCTTCGGAAGCGCATTCCTGCATATAGGACGTTTCTCGGCTTATAGCAAACAGCCCTGTAGCGCCCAGGAGCACAGCCAGGCAGATCACTGCAAGGGTTATCGAAATAGCACGGCGGCCCATGTTAGCCCAATCGATAGTTGTTTAACGGAGCGCGAAACATACCTGGAACCTCCGATATCAGGGGGAACGTCGCCAGCAGGCTGGCGACAACTATATGCTTCTGACATCAAACCATATGGCTGCCACTCGCGGAGGGGGCATCGGCGAACGGCGTGTTTTCATACTCCATTGGTCAAACCTAAGCGCGGCCCTACAGATCGTACTTGTACACGCGATAGATGTACTTTTCGGCTTCCATCTCAAAGGTAGCGATGGGTAGACCATACCGATCGTACTCGGTAAAGGTCTTGGCCTGGCCCGATGCCACGAGCATGCTATTTGAATCGCCAACGCGCTGCGCACTGCTCACATAGCCCGAAAACGGCACGGCGATCTGGTCTTCGAGCTCGTAGGTGCGGGCCGTCTCGTCCACTGTAAAGATGCGCCCAAACGAATGCGTGCCCTTGTTGTAGTCGGTCACCACCGCGGAGCCCAGCTGGCCCCAGTCGAACTTGGGATAGCTTTCGGCCGCACCAAAGTTGTTGTCGTACAGCAGCACCTGATAGCGACCGGTCGTTGCCGTGTCAGAACTCGGCAGATACGTCACGCTGTGCTGGCCCGCGTTGAGCGAAAAATCGCCCTGGGCCTGCAGCAACTTGTCCTCAAAGCCCGAGCCGGCCCATTGCCACTCCTTTCTATTTCTGGATCCATCTTCTCACTGTTGGCGGACGAAAATGATCCGTTTTCCTCCGTCCCCGAGAGGTCATTTTTTAGTACTTGAAGAAGCCCTCGCCCGAGCTTTCGCCCAGCTTGCCTTCGTCGAGCATCTTCTTGAGGACGGACGCCATAGCCTTAAAGTTGTAGGGCATCATCATCTTTTTGAGCAACGGGCTCACCAGGCCCGGGACCTTCTGATACTGCATAACGATGTTGTAGGCCGTCTGGATACCCACGGTGTCGAATACGCGGAATGGGCCCTTGGGAGCGCCGGTGCCGCGCGTCCATGCGAGGTCGATACTCTTGGGGTCGCTGACGCCCGAGACATACAGGTCAAGGCCCGAGAGTAGCCACGGCACCAGCATAGAGTTGAGCAGGTAACCGTTCTTTTCCTTGTTGACGGGAAGTGCCAGCATGCGAATGTCGTTGGCGAAGTCGACGAGCTCGTCGAAATAGCGCTTGTCGGTTTGGTCCTGGGCCATGACCTCGGTCATGTTGTTCTTCCAGATGGAGTTGGCAAAGTGCAGCGACAGGTACTTCTCGGGGCGGCCGGTGTACTTGGCAAAGGTGCTCGGCAGCAGCGTAGAGGAGTTCGTTACGACGACGGTCTTTTGCGGGAGAACCGGGGCAAGCTTCTTGTAGAAGTCGATCTTTGCCTGTGTGTCCTCGGCCATAGACTCGATGACCAAGTCGGCGTCGGCAACGGCCTTGGCGAGGTCGAGCTCCAGCTTGAGTGTGGAGTAGGCACGCTCAACGGCGGCGAGCGCCGCCTCCCTGTCGAAGATCTGGTCGCTATCGGCGATACCGGCACACCACTCGCCCGTACCGTCCGCCATACCCTCGATTGCCGCGATGTACTCCTCGCGCACATGATCGATCTTGGGCTGGGTGCGGCCGATGCTGCCCTCGCTGCGCAGCCAAATCGTTACATCAAAGCCGCAGTAGGCAGCCTGAAAGGCAATCTGGCTTCCTAACACGCCGCCGCCGGCAACACAAACGGTCTTGTAGCTCATAGGAACAGTCCTCTCTTACGTAATTCCATAGATGTGTATTTATTCAACCGTAAGGGGACTGCACGCTGGGGGTGGGTTCTATAAACGGACGGTAATTTGCGGCGAACGGCTACATCTGTTCATTAACTCTCGATTTTGAGGGCATTTTTTGACGCTGCTGAACCGCTGTTTTCGGAAGTGCGGGGAAAAATCGGGATTCGCCGACCAGACCGGCTTTTTTCACAACAAAACCGACGCTCCTATAAGTTGTCAAGAGGCAGTTTGCGGGAGCGTTCTCT
>CATXXC010000020.1 GCA_958403385.1 uncultured Collinsella sp. | reverse complement strand
GCCGCGCGGCAAGGAGATATATTGCCAGACCGGAGGGGCCCCGGGGGCGGGAATCGCGCACTCCATATTTTGTTCACAAATGAATAGGTCCCTCAGTCGCATCACTGAGGTTAAAACTGAAGCATTGGCTTCTGATATTGGCGATGACCAGCTGTTTTATGTGTATTGAGACATCGGTCATCTCTGGAGCGCTACTTTACTCCAAAGGCATCAGTTATTTGTTTCCCATCGGTAAAAGGCGGGTTTTGTTCGCCAAGCGTTCTTATATATAGCTAGATACGGGTTCGAACCCGTGCACCGGCAACAAAAAAGACGGCCAACCGAAGTTGACCGTCTCAACAATCTTTGGGTGGGCCGTCAGGGGTTCAGCCTGCTTCGCAGGCGGCCGCTGCGGCGCTTTCGCGCCTTGCGCGCTGCGCTGGCAAACGCTCACGCGTTTACTCAGCTCCGCGCCCCGACGGGTTCGAACCCATGAAAGGGCGACAAAAAAGACGGCCAACCGAAGTTGACCGTCTCAACAATCTTTGGGTGGGCCGTCAGGGGTTCGAACCCTGGACCTTGGGATTAAAAGTCCCCTGCTCTGCCAGCTGAGCTAACGGCCCGCGGGTGGCATTGTACCACGGTCTGGGACTATTCCCAACTCCATTGGCCGTTCTGGAAAATCACAACTTCACGTCCATCAGGCGTAATGCCCACAATATCGATGTCGTCCGTGCCGATCATAAAATCGACGTGCGTGCTCGAGACGTTAACGCCATGCTCCAGAAGCTCCTCCTTGGACATGTCATACCCACCCTCGATGCATTCGGGGAAACCGACACCTAGCGCGAGATGGCAGCTAGCGTTCTCGTCATAGAGCGTATTGTAGAACAGAACACCACTTTCGCGGATCGGCGTGTTCTTGGAAATGAGCGCGACCTCTCCCAGGTGAGCAGCGCCCTCGTCAGTATCGATGATACTTGCGAGCGTTGCCTTGCCCACGCGGGCGTCGTAGTCCACCACGCGGCCGCCCTCGAACTTAATCCAAAAATCTTCGACTTTATTGCCGTGGTGGATGAGCGGCATGGCCGAGTACACGATACCGTCGGCGCGCATGCGATCGGGCGAGGTGAAGACTTCCTCGGTGGGAATGTTGGGGAAGAAGGGGTGTCCATCGGGCGTCTTGCCCTTGCCGCCGGCCCACTCGTGACCCTTCGTCATGCCAATCGTCAGATCGGTTCCATTTGCCGCGGTGTAATGCAAGTAGTCGAAACGATTGTCGTTCAGGAAACGCAGGTTCTTTTCGAATGCGGCGTCATGGAGTTCCCAGTCGCTCTCCGGGTCCTGGCCATCGGCGCGCGTGGTGTGCAGAATCGCATTCCATAGTTTATAGATTGCAACCTCATCGGCGTCTCCTGGGAACACCTCGTGCGCCCAAGCCACGACCGGAGCGCCGGCGATGCACCACGGATTGATGTTGTAATCCAGTCCACGGCGGAAAACTTTGCACTGCGTATTCCTCGCCTTTGATGCCGCGGCCGGCTTGGCTGGATCGATGCCCTTGAGGGCCGCAGGATCCGCACCTTCGATAAAGACAAAGCAGGCACCATCCTGGGCCAAGGAATCCAGCTGCATGCGCTTCCACTCGGGTGTCTGCTCAAAATAGCTTTTCTCGACATGCTCGTACGTGAGCCTCGTCACGGCATCATCGGCCCAAATGACCGTCACGTGGCCGGCGGCGGCAGCATAGGCCTCCGCGACCACCACGCGCGCAAACGGCGCGCACTCGACCGGAGACTGAACGACGACCTCCTGGCCGGGCTTGACGTTTACGCCCTTGCGGACGACCAGGCGCGCGTAGTTTTTAATCTTGGGCTCCAGGGCCTTCATGCCCTCCAGAGCCTCTTCGACCGTCAGGGCAGCTCGAATCATGTGCCACTCCATCTATCTATAGAACAGTAAAAAGGCGCGCCGCAAAAACGACGCGCCTTATATCTTAGCGATAAGTATGTATGCAAACGCTACTTCTTCTTGGAGTCCTTCTGGTCCTCCTCGGCAGCCGCGCGCTCAATAAGAGCGTTGAGCTTGTTCTCGGACATGCCCTCGGCCTGCGCGCGGTACATGTTGCGCAAGGGACGAATACGAGCGAAGTCGTAGATAAAGTCACCTAGGATGATGACATAGGACAAAACGATGCCGACCATCTGGACAGGGCTGGACACCATGCCAGCGGGAGCGAAGTACAGCGAGGCCCAAATTGCCACGACGAGCACCATGCCAATGGCGAGCACAATCCACCAGATGCGACGGCGCTTGGTGTAGTCCTCGTCCTGCTTGAGGAGGATATTCGACACCGTATAGATGCGGTCCTCCTTGGCGCGCTGCTTGGCCTTGCGGGCGCGCTTCTCCTCTTTAGAGAGGCCCTCGAGGTTCTCGCCCTTCTCGAGCTCTTTGCGGCGTGCCTTAGACGAAGCCGGCACGATGCGAACGGAGCTCGCTGCTTGGCGGGCGGGCTTAGCAGATGCGGCAGACTTGCGCGCAACCCCGGTAACTTCGTGGGATTGCGTGCGCTTGTTCGTGGCGCTACGGGTACTCACTTATGCGTTCTCCTTCATGCTTGTGAACTGGGAGCCGGTGATGATCTGGAAGGCCTCGCGATAGCGCTCGGACGTGCCATCGATGACCTCGGCGGGCAGGTGCGGGGTCTCCACCGTCATATCCCAGTTGGCCTTGAGCCAATTGCGGACGAATTGCTTGTCGTAGCTAGGCTGGATCTTGCCCTCCTCGTAGCTGGCAGCAGGCCAGAAACGGCTGGAGTCGGGCGTGAGGCACTCGTCGATCAGCGTGACCTTGCCATCAATAACACCAAACTCGAACTTGGTGTCGGCAATGATGATGCCACGGGTCGCGGCGTACTCGGCAGCGGCCTTGTAGATCTTGAGGGAAAGGTCACGAATCTGCGTGGCGATGTCCTCGCCCACGATCTCGCAGCAACGCTCGAACGAGATGTTCTCGTCGTGGTCACCGATCTCGGCCTTCGTGGACGGCGTGAACAACGGCTCGGGAAGCTTGGAAGCCTCGGTCAGGCCCTCAGGCAGCTGGATGCCGCAGACGGTGCCGTTCTCGTCGTAGGTCTTCTTGCCCGAACCGGTCAGATAGCCGCGGACGATGCACTCGATAGGAATCGTCTGGGCCTTCTTAACCAGCATGGCGCGGCCAGCGAGGTAGTCACGATACTCAGCAAACTCCTCGGGGAAATCCGCCGGGTCGATGGAAACGAGATGGTTGGGGACGATGTCGGCAAACTTATCGAACCAGAATGCCGAGATGCGATTGAGCACCTCTCCCTTAAACGGAATCTCGTCGGGAAGAATGAAGTCGAACGCAGAAATGCGGTCGGTGGCGACCATCAGCAGGTTTTCACCGGCATCGTAAATATCACGAACCTTGCCACGGGAATCCGGACGACGCTCCATCGTTGTCACGTGAGTCACTCCTTACCTAAATACGACAGAAATGCGGGTTCTTTCCCGCATGTTTTCGCAAACTCGGAGCGGCAGGGACGCGGCCCCTCCTTCACCGAATAGCGAAAAGCTAGTGCTCCATTGTAGTAGATGCCGCGTCTGCCGTGTGCTCGCGGGGCAGATGAATTGTAAAAGTCGTACCCTTTCCAAGCTCCGACTCCACGGATATGTAGCCATGGTGACGCTCGACAATCTGCTTGGTCACGGCGAGGCCGACGCCCAGGCCGCCAGCTTCGCGGGCGCGGCTGGCATCGGCGCGCCAAAACCGCCCGAAAATGCGCGACAGATCGTCCTTGGCAATACCGATGCCGGTATCAGAAACGGCAATGCTGACGTGCCTGCGGTCACTGAGCACCGACACCACGACCCAACCGCCCTCGGGGGTGTAGCGCATGGCGTTGCTCATGAGGTTGATAACACATTGCGTGATCATGTCGGGATCTGCCTCGACAACGTCATCGTGGCCCTGCGTCTCATCTGCAAAGCGCAAACGCAGGTCACGGTCGGCAAACAGGCGCTCCTGGCCATTCACAATCGATCGCACGAACGGAACCATGTCCACCGGTTCTAGATTGAGCGGAGCCGTGCTGTTTTCCATACGCGATAGGTCGAGCATCTGCTGCACCAGACGAGCCAGGCGACGCGTCTCGGAAGCAACGGTCTCCAAATGCTCATCGTCGGTGGGATACACGCCATCCTGCATGGCCTCGACCGTTGCGAGCATGGCCATAAGCGGCGTGCGAAGCTCGTGTGCAACGTCTGAGGTCAGGCGCTTCTCGTGTTTCATATCCTTCTCGAGCGAAGTGGCCATCTCATCGAAGGTCTCACCCAGCTGATCGATCTCGTCATCACCGCGCAGTCCCGTGCGAGCCGACAGGTCGCCGTCACGGATTTGCTTTGCGGTACTGGTGATGCGATGAATCGGCTTGGTGAGCATGCGCGACACGAGCGATCCGATAACGACCGAAATGCAGATTGCAACAACCGCGGCGAGGGCCATGGCGTTAAAGGTCTTCTCCCTAAACGCAGAGTCCGCCTTGGTGAGCAGAGCGTCGGAGCCGATGGCCCACAGCTTTACCTGTCCGACATGCTCGCCGGAAGACGTTACAATCTCGACGTTAGCAACGCTATCGGAGTCGGTTGGAGCAGACGAGACCGGGCTATGCGATGCCCTCTTGCCGCTCGTGTCGTCGGTCGTAGCCTGGTTTTCGCGTACATCGGCGGTGGCGCTTGCCGAGGGCCAGGAATCGTCATAAACGATCACGCCCTTTTTATTGACGACCTGCATGCCCAGATCGTCGGAAACCAAACTCGACGTTGCGACCGTGCGCAGTTCTCCCGCGGTCCAAGAGCCGTTTTCCTCATATGAGGTCGCCAACTTCTCGGCAGCGGAATTTGCGATTTCGACGATATTGGAGCGTGTGTAATCCGAAAAGACCGTGCCCCACACAACAGAGACAACGCCCACCAGCACCAATACTGTCATGAGCGATGTCAGAGCAAAAGCAAGTGCCATGCGCGAGGGATAGCTCATCGTTGGCCGTGAATCGGAACGAGGCGTGTTCCAACTAGCCTTGGAACCCGCCTCGCTCTCCTGCTTGTGCTTTTGTCCGATTTCAAAGCGCGCAGGTGTCATATGTGATTTCCCTATTTCTCGTCCGACTTATCGGTCTTGGCCGGAGCCTCGAAGCGATAGCCGACACCATGGACGGTGTAGAGCCACTTGGGCTTCTTGGGATCATCGCCCAGCTTGGCGCGAAGATTCTTCACGTGGCTATCGATGGTGCGCTCATAGCCCTCAAAGTCATACCCGAGCACTTTCTCGACCAGCTCCATGCGGTTATACACACGGCCGGGATGGCGGGCAAGCGTGGTGAGCAGTTTGAACTCGGAAGCCGTCAGATCGACTTCCTTGCCCTCGACCAAGATCTTGTGGCCCGAGATATCGATGACCAGATCGCCGAAGTCGAGTACCTCGACGGTGGGCTCGTCGGCCTGATGGGCACGGCGGAACAGAGCGCGAACGCGGGCGACGAGCTCGCGCGGCGAGAACGGCTTAATCAGATAGTCGTCGGCGCCGAGCTCAAGACCGATAATACGGTCCTCGATCTCGCCCTTAGCCGTCAGCATGATGATGGGGACATCCGAGGTATCGCGAATGGTGCGGCAAACGCGCTCGCCGGGAATCTTGGGGAGCATAAGGTCGAGCACGACCAGGTCGAACTGATGCTTCTCGAACTCCTCGATCGCGGACTGGCCGTCGCCGACGCCCACAACCCAGTAGCCTTCGCGCTCGAGATAGGCAGCGACGGCGTCACGGATTGCCTTCTCATCCTCGACCAGCAGAATCTTTTTTGCATCTGAAGCCATAACACGGCCCCCCTGTCTCAATTAGCTAAGAACAAGCCCATTTTAACGCACCTGAGCCCGCCGGATGCCGCTATGACGCGGCAGCTCGGCGGGCGGTACTCACAATTACAACGCGTTTATTCCCCTGTTGGCGCCTTTTTAACCCCTCTAAGCTTAAAGAGAGAATAGACGTGCAGTGACCGTCTCTGGTATACCCTGGCTGTTGCGCACCGTGGCGTACGTAAGGAATGAGTCCGATTTTCCCGCCGTAGCTGGATAATCGCCATACTCCAAAGCGCGGTCGGGCGACAGCAGCGAGCCATAGGTCTTGGCAGAGGTGTCGATCAGGAAATGCGACGCCTGTACCTTAACAAGGTATTTATTCTTCTTGCCAGCCGCACATGCGAGCGGCTCGCGGGACAGGAAGAGGTACGGCCCTCCCTCATTACCGATATATGTGCCCATATTGCCCAGGCTGCCCACGCCACTATAGGCCGCCTCGATAGAAAACACGAAGGTATCGCCCATATATACGGCCTCGAAAGGCGAGACTGACGAGGGAAGGACTAGCTGGGCACGTTTGGTGTTGTTGCCGTCGGTCAGATCGATTGCCGTTATGCCGTAGTAGACGCCCTCGTCGTTGCGGACACGCGGCGAGATGGTCAAAATGCCGTCGCTCGCGCGCGGGGCCGATGCAAAGCGGCCCGTCGATTTCCAAATTACCTCGGCCTTGGATTCATCAAGCGAGCGACGATAGCAAAACGAATCACTACTCGTTTTATTGCCGCCTGCCGAAGGCATTTTATACCAGATGACTGATGCCCCGAACGCCGTAAACAGCGGCGGATCGTAGTCCTTGCCACCTCGATCGAGCTCAACCACGTCGCCAGAGAGCGAAGCGCCCGACAGATTTTGAGCGTAGAGCTTCCACGATGAATTGGCAAAGTTCATCTCAACCCACGCGAATACGCCGTCGCCGGCACGGACATCGTAGAATGCATATCCCGTGCCCTCGATAGGATCCTCGATTAATGTGGTAAGCGAGCCATCGCCCAGGTTGAGCACACCGAGCGTGTTGGCGTGCAGTGCCGATGCGGGCGCCATCATTGCCGCGGCGTAATCGCCGTCGCAGTAGTACAGCAGCGTACCCAGAGGCAGCGTCCACGACGCCGCCGGCTCAAGATCGATGTCGACTGCCTCGTACTCATCCGTAATCGAGATGATTTTGGAATCATCCTTGATAACCTGCGGCTCGCCGGCGGCATCATCGCTGGTGCCCGTTTTTTTCGAGCATCCGGCAAGCACCGTGGCAGCGCCCGCGGCAGCCCCACCGAGTACAAAGCCGCGACGCGATATTCCGTTCTTGATGTGATCGGCGATACCCATTAGGCGATCTCGGTGCGAGCGGCCTCGATAGCGCGTGTAAGCTGGTCGGCGCAGGAGGTCTTTTTCATACCGCAGGTATTACCGGCGAGAACCTCGATTACGCGATCGGCAGGAGCGCCCTCGACCAGCTTGGAGATAGCCTTGAGATTGCCGTCGCAGCCGCCGGTAAATTCAACGCCCATCACCTTGTTGCCGTCATCGGAAAGGTCAAGGTGAATATTGCGAGCACACACGCCCTGAGGCTTGTAATCAAACGAAATCATGCGATCCCCTCTCAGAATGTTATTCGAGACGACTATTATCCCCGTCTTTCCCTAAATGCAACGAGGCGCTTTGCCGGCAACACACATTACCAGCAAAGCGCCCTAAAAAGCTAACGTTATGCCCGAACCTACTCGAAGCTCAGCTGCTCCAGACGATCAAAGACCGTGTCGATACGGGTGAGGAAGTCCCACGGATCAAAGATTTCGTCGAGCTTTTCCTGGCTGACGGTGCAGCGCGGGTCAGCCTCGAGACGCTCCTTAAAGGTAGGGCCGGAGACACAATCCTGTACCTCGTGCCAGGTTGCCATGGCGTTCTCCTGCACAATGGCGTACGCGTCCTCGCGGGTGATGCCCGTGTCGACGAGGGCGAGCAGCACCTTGGAGGAGAAGATGAGGCCGCGGGTCTTATTGAGGTTGGCCATCATGCGGGCAGGGTACAGCTGCAGGCCGTCGATAACGCGAATGAGGCACTGGAACATGTGGTCGAGCGCGATGAAGCTATCGGCCTGGGCGACGCGCTCGGCAGAGGAGTGCGAAATGTCACGCTCGTGCCACAGGGCGACGTTGTCGAAGGCAACCTGCGCGTTGGCCTTCACGACGCGCGACAGGCCGCAGACCTTCTCCATGGTGATGGGGTTGCGCTTGTGTGGCATGGCTGAGCTGCCCTTTTGGCCCTTACGGAACGGCTCCTCGGCCTCGAGCGTATCAGTCTTCTGCAGATTGCGAACCTCGGTAGCGATGCGCTCGCAGGTGGCCGCAGTGGTGGCAAGAACGCCGGCGAGATAGGCGTGATGGTCGCGGCTGATAACCTGCGTGGACAGCGGGTCGTGAACCAGGCCCAGGTGCTCGCAGACGTACTCCTCGACGAACGGCTCGATGGAGCTGTACGTGCCGACAGCGCCCGAGATAGCACCGAAGGCAACGTTCTTGCGGGCGTCCTCAAGACGATCCAGATCGCGCTTGAGCTCCCAGGCCCAAGAGCCAAACTTCATGCCAAAGGTCATCGGCTCGGCATGGATGCCATGAGTACGGCCGGCGCAGAGCGTGTTGCGCTCCTCGAAGGCACGACGCTTGCAAATCTCGCCGAGCTTCTTGACATCCTCGATGATCAGGTCGCAGGCCTGGGTGAGCTGGTAGCACAGGGCCGTGTCGCCCAGATCGGAGCTGGTCATGCCATAGTGAACCCAGCGGCTGGGCTTGGGGTCGCCCTCGGGAACATCGGCATCGATGTATTCCTTCATGTTGGTCAGGAAGGCAATGACGTCGTGGCGCGTGACTTCCTCGATCTCATCGACCTTCGCCTTCTCAAAGTTGGCATGGTCGCGGATCCACTGGGCCTCGTCTTTGGAAATACCGATCTTGCCGAGCTCCGCCTGGGCCTCGCAGGCCAGAACCTCGATCTCCTGCCAAATGGCGTACTTGTTCTCGAGGGAGAAGATGTGTCCCATCTCCGGGCGGGTATAGCGATCGATCATAGCGGCTCCTTTTTGGTTATTGGCACGTTGGTCGTAACCCATCCATTGTACCGTGCGCAGGTGCAAGTATGGGCAGCAGGCATTAACCTAACATTTTGGAATTGGAGCGAGCAACGGAACGTCCGCGTATTTGCTTCGCAAATCCGCACCGGCTTCAGGCGAGCCCCTCAGCTTCACGAAGCCGAAGGGGAAGACTTTGTTGAATTAGCCGTCCCCATGTCTCCCGCGCTCGGTGGAGCGGGCAACGGGACGTCCGCGTATTTGCTTCGCAAATCCGCACCGGCTGCGGCCGCCTATCGGCGACCTTGCCTGCTCGCTATAAACGCTTCGCGTTTATTTAACGCTCGCACCCTGTCGGGTTCGAGTCCCGGCACTTTATTGAAAAAGGCACGGTAACGAAACGTTACCGTGCCTGAAATTCGAATGGAGCGGGCAACGGGACTCGAACCCGCGAGTGTCAGCTTGGGAAGCTGATGCCTTACCACTTGGCGATGCCCGCTTGTGTGTTGGCTAGTATAACGCGGTTGTCTTGTTCGATACAAGGGTGGCGATGCTTGTTTTAGCTGTGGAGATTCGTTTGAAAATCGCGTCAATTGTGGAGACGAGGACCTTTAACCTCCTGTTCTCCCTATCTTCTACCTGCACTTTTGCTTGATTGTTGTATTTGAGCTCAATTTGTCAGGAATTGGGCAAGCTTTTGGTCAGGCTCCGGTACTTACCCGCATGAACCTCGGGGGTAGCCTCATCCTACGCGTCGCAGCCTCCCCGTGCGGCGCACGAGGGATAAGGAGCAGCCATGTCCAACGCACCCACGCACTCTGTCCACAGCGCAATTGCAACAGGTCCGCTGCTCCTGCTCCTCTTCCTGCTTTTCGGCTGCCTGGCACCGGGAGCCGCATTTGCCGTCGATGGCTACGACCAGCTCGGCTTCCGCACTATTAGCGATGATTGTGGGCCCTTCTTCATCGGCAAGTATGAAGCTCAAGACGCCTCGATTGCCTACTGCATGAACCAGGAGCGCCCCGGCCCCACCAAGCCGGGCGGCCCATGGCTCAACTTTGATCAAGGCTGGGTGTGGCTCGACGACGAGTTCGCGGCAATCGTTTGTCACGGATATCCTACCGCCACGTCGTTTGGCGGTTACCATCTTTCACCCGATCGCGCCCGCGCCGCCACCCAGCTTGCCGTATGGATGCTCAACGGCACTACCCATGTCGACGGCACCTACTCCTACACGACCGCTCAGGGTAAAACCAAGAGCGGACACTTTACCGCCGACAATGAAGTCGTGGCGGCTGCGCGGTGGCTCCACGACAGCGCAAAATCAGGAAGCATCAAAGCCGCTCCGCACCGCGCGCGACGCTATCTAGGGGCCGTATCGGGCGGCAGCAAACGTCAAGACATGCTCTATGTACTGCCGGCGGTCTCTGTTTCCTTCCAAAAGCAGTCTGCTAACACCGTTATTACCAGCGGAAACAATACCTATCAGTTTACCGGGGCAACATTCGATATTTTTGAGAGCGCCAGCGGCGCGCGTGTCGGCACCATCAAGATGGACAGCAACGGTCGAGCGCAAGCAACACTTCTGCCCAACACGGCATACTACCTAGTTGAAACGAAGGCGCCGGCCGGCTATGTCCCCCGCCACGATCGTATTGCCTTTACCACGGGGAATGACGGCGGGCGGGTCGCCATTGATGAACAGCCCGGCACCATCAACCTGCGTATCGTAAAACTCGATGCCGCGACGAATGCCGGCCCCCAGGTGGGATCTTCACTCGCAGGAGCAGAGTTCACGTGTGTGTCGCAATCAACCCCTGGATGGGCACAAATCCTCACGACCGACGAAAGCGGTCGGGCCGCCCTCGCCGATGTCCCCTTAGGAACCTTTACCATCTACGAATCAAAAGCCCCCGAGGGCTACCTGCCATCCAACGACAGCTGGACCTATACCGTTGGAGCCGACCAGCTCGGCGATTCAGGCGTGGTCGAGATCGAGTCTCGCGTTTCCGATATCCCCATTGCGTTTAACCTTGAGATTTCCAAATTCAAGGATTACGGCAATAGCGACCAATCCGGCCTGGAGCAGCCGGCGGGTGGTGTTGTCTTTGAGGTTGTCAGCAACAGCTCTCAGCAGGTTGTTGGCACACTGATCACAAACATCTATGGCTTTGCCTCCACCAAAGATCAGCCCGAAGCATGGTTCGGCGCAGGCAAGCGACCCGCCGGTGTCCACGGAGCCGTCCCATACGACCGTGCCGGCTACACGGTTCGCGAGGTTCCGGAAACCGTCCCCGAGGGTTTTAAACGTGCAGGGGAATGGACCGTCGGGGCCAATCAGATTTCCGACGGCGCCGAGCTTCAATATATCGTGGACAACCACGCTCTGTCGACGCATCTCCAGATTGTAAAACGCGATGCCCAAACAGGCGCTTCTGTTCCCCTAGCCGGATTCACCTTCCAACTCCTCGACAGCAATCACGAACCTGTCTCACAAACTTGCTGGTATCCAGCACATAACGTAATGGACACCTTTACGACTGACGCGACCGGGACCGTCACACTGCCCGAATCGCTCGTGCCGGGCACCTATTATGTACGCGAAACCTCGGCCAAAGAGCCCTATCTTGTCGGCGAAGAGATCGAGGTAAACATACCCGCCGACATGAACCTAACGCCCGTTGCAATCGCCTCGTATTATGACCACGCCGCGACCGGAAACATCAGGATCGTTAAAACCGATGCCATAGACGGCAGCAGCCTCGCGGGCGCCGTCTTTGAGATCCGTGCCTCGGGTGATATCGTGCGCCCCGACGGTAGCATTGCCGCGCTCGACGGTGAGACTGTCGCGACCGTCACGACGGATGAAACTGGAGAAGCACGCGCGGGCAACCTCCCACTGGGATCTGGCACCGCACGCTACGAGGTTGTCGAGACTCAAGCGCCGGCAGGCTTCTTGCTCGATCAGACAACCCATATTGTCGACCTTACTTATGCCGACCAGAAAACACCCGTTGTAGAAGCACGGCTTAACGTATCCGACGATTACACCAAGGTTGATATCTCCAAGGTCGATGCAAGCGGTGAGCAGGAAGTGGAAGGCGCACAGCTCGCCTTATATGGTCCCGATAAAACCGAAATAGACTCCTGGACCTCATCCGACAAGCCACACCGCGTCGAACATCTTGCACCCGGCACCTACTCGTTGCGCGAAATGATGTCTCCGCGGACCTATGACCTTGCCGAGGAGATAACGTTTGAAATAAAGGATACGGGAGAAGTCCAATCCGTCGCGATGAAGGATGCGCCCATCGAGATCAAGGGGCAGGTCGACAAGCGTCAGGAACTTGTCCAACCTATCGAAAAGGGCCTGTTGGCTAACGGCGATGGTAAAAACCGTGCCGCGATGCAAACCAATACGGATGGGCTTTTCTCCTATACCATCGACGCTCGAAACGATTCAACTACCTGGGTTGATGAGTTCACAATTACCGATGATCTTGAGTGTGCCGAGGACGATACGGCGAGATTCGTCTCAATCGAAACCCCCGTCGCCATCGGCGACCTCAACGGTCTGTGCAACGTGTGGTATCGCACGACGCCGTTGGACTCGACAGACGTCGATGAACCGGCGAACGCGACACTTGACGATGGACACGAAAATCCTTGGCTTGAGTCCGACGAAGTAAAAGAGAGCCTTGGTGAGGACTGTCGCCTCGTCGATTACGACGGCTGGCGCCTCTGGAAGGCGAATATCTCGACCACGGAATCCACCACACTCGAGGCGGAAGAGCTCGACCTTACACCCAATACCGTCGTAACGGGCATTCGAATTGAATACGGTGCGGTAGCCGCCGGCTTTACGACTCGAAGCGATGCGGATTCTTGGACCCGCGATGATCTCAAAGATGAGCACGACGACCTTGACGATGCCAAAGCAATCCTTGGCACAGACGCTCGGGGCGCAATCGTGCACATGCAGGCGACGTCGGCTTATACGCCCCAAACCGCACTCACCAACAGCGCACGCGTCGATCTTTGCCGCAACGGCGGCGGCGATAAACTTGAGTCACATGACGAGGACCGTGTCATTCAACGCTGTACCCTACTGCAGGACCTACCGGCAACAGGATCAGTTCCCATCGCCGCTTGCATCACCGCGCTCCTGACCTCGGGTGCCGCAGCCCTATGGTTCGCTCGCCTTAGGTCGACCCCAAAGAAGCGCTAGCGCGATGAAAAAGCGGGCGAGCCAGTCCCCTGGCTCGCCCGCTTTCAATCATGTAAATCGCCGTATCTACTCTGCAGACGAAGATCCACCATCAACGATTGCCTGCTCGGACTCAGGAATCCCATCGGCACCCGTACTCTGTTCTTGCTCCACCTCTTCGCTGATTGCGGAGGCGGGGGTCGAGCCCTTTGCACCCACGATGTAGGCAGCCCCAAATCCTAACGCAATGGCAATCAAGGTCAAAATCACGTAGACAGGCCAATGGCGCTTAATATACGAAAACACGTTGACTCCTTAGAGCTCCGTCTACGAACGGCGGATAACCTCGGTCACGACCTCGGATACCGTGGCAATGTTCGTCGGGTTGACATTGTGGGGCAGGTCGTCCTCGGTACGAGCGCAAGCCAGACGCGTGCCGTCCACGCCGGCGATGGTGAGGGCTCGGCGGCTCGCCTCGAGCGCGGCATAGGCATCGGTCTTGGCATAGGGCATCTCGAGCGCGCCACAATCGACATGGAACGACTTGCACACCTTGCTGACCAGGTTCATGATGCGGCGATCGCCCTTGAGCAGCTGCTGTTCGCCCTCGACCGTCACCACCGAAAGCCTACCGGCGCCGACGGATTCAAGATTGATGAAGAATACGCCGCGGAGTTTATCGCGATGCGAAGCCAAGAAGGCCTTCATGCCGGCGCCATCACAATCCGAGGCGCCCGTTGCCACAAACCAGATATCGTGACCGAGCAGCTCATCATCGCCCATAGAGGCGACAGCCGAGAGCATATCTTCGGAAGAAGCGCCATCGGAAGACGTAGCGCCGCCCTTCCAGCCATCGTTATCGTCCTCGAAGTTATCCCACGAACCGATACCGCGACCGGACTTCTTGGCATCGTAATCGTCTTCGACGCCCAGCCAATCACTCATGCTGTCCTGCTCGTTTTTCCTTTTACGACCGAACAGGCCACCCAGGCCGCGTTTGCGAGACTTGGGTGCCGCCGGGGCGGGAGCCGAAATGGTCTCGATCGGCTGCGCGCCCGACGCAACGGGCATAGAAGGCGCAACGGGTGCCGATGTGGGTTCGGGACCCTGGGCAGTAGCAAAGGGGTCGTTGACCTGGGCAGAGGGATCGGGAAGGTCGAACAGCGACGTGCGAGACGCAACGTTTGCCTGCTTCATAGACGGCAGCGACGGATCGGGGACCGAAGCCAGCGGAGACGAGGAAGGTGCAGGCGACGGTGCCGACGCCGGATCGGGAACATTCATCTGCGGACGCGGCGATGCCTGGGAGGAAATCTGGGCCATAAGGGAATCGACCGTTTCGTCCTGGGTGGGAGCGACATTGGCAACCGTGGCACCGGAACCACTCGGGGTCGGCATGGTGAAAATCTGCGTGGAGTAAGGCCTCGACTCATCCGTCTCGGGAGTCTCGGAAACCGCAGGCACTTCCTCCTGCTCGACCTCGGTCGAATCACCTTGATCGGCTGCCGCGTATTGCTCTTCGTCAGAGTTGGCCTCGACGGACTCGTCCTCGGCGGCATCTTGGATTTCGGCAGCATCAATGGGCTCGTCATCGTCTGCCGCGTCGCCCTGCTCATCGGAAACAGGAAGGGGCTCGGCAATTGCGGTGCCTTGCTTTTCAAACGTTATCGTGGAATCGAACTGCGCGGCATCAAACGACATGGTGCTATCGACGTGCTGCTGAGCCTCGAAAGACGTTGTTGCCTCAACAACATCCGCTGACGTCGGTTGCTGGGACTCAAAGGACGTCGTAGCTTCGGCAGCGTCGACGGGCCCGGACTGCATAGCCTCGTTCTGCTCGAACTCTTGCGCCGCGCGCTCACGTGCCGCCTCGGCTGCCTGCTGCTGAGCGATAGCCTCCTGCTCGGCAGCCTCGCGTGCGGCAGCGCGCTTCTCCTCGAAATCGTCGACAAATTTCCTGCCCTTTGCAAGCGCACCCTTAAAGAAGCTGGAAGCGCTGGCGCCAATCGAAGAGAACGCGGATGCAATATCGGCATGGGGCGTTGCCGCGGGAATCTCGGCAGAGAAATCAGTATCGCTCTCGTAAGACACGCGCCTCGGCTGTTCAACGTAATCGTCGTCAGACTCGTCCGCAACGTCTTGCGCCGGCGCGGCGGGAGCCAAAATGTCCAGTCCTGCCGCGGGATCGATCGCGGACACCGCCTCGGGCTCGGCAACGGCAGCGGTAACCGCGGCAGACTCATCATCCGCAGTGACAACGGGCGCAGGCTCGGGCTCAAACGTCGGCTCCTCGCCCTCCTCGTAATCGAGCGTGCAGGACTCGGGAAGCATTCCGAGTGCACGGATGGCATCCGAACCAAAGCGAATGTTGCCGGCGGCGTTGCGATAGAGCTTGGGCTCGGGCTCGGCCGCGGCAGGCTCCTCCGCCGGCTCAGCAGCGGGAACCTCGTCATTGAACTCTTCGGCCTGGACAGCCTGATTCTGATCCTCGGGCACGATGGCGCCAATCAGCGTCTCGTCGGCAGACGCACCCTCAAAGCCCTCAATCTGCTCGTCAAAAGCCTCGCCCTGTTCGGGCTCGGTTTGAGCGTCGGGAGCAATCGGCTGACCGAACTCGTCCTCGGCGTAGGTAGGCTCTTCGTACTCGATGGTGTTGCCGTAGTCGTTTTGCTGCTGGGCCGCGGCATACTCCGCCGCCGCGCGCGCCATTTCCTCGGCACGACGTTTCTGCTCCCCAAAATAGGTATCGAACGGAACATCGTCGGGAAACTCGTTCTCGCCCTGGAAGGGAGCAACGTTGTCCATAACGCCGAGCATAGCGGCGACAGAAGACTTGTTGCACACCGCGCCGGACGTATAGGGAAGAACGTGGCGGTTAGAGATGATGTTTGCCGCGTTGGCAAGTGCAACGAGGGAAGCGAGGATCGCGACAATCCACAGCAGAACCTTGAGCGCGCCGGGGAGCGGCAGGATACGCAGGATGGCAACGGCAGCAGGGGCAATCGTGGCAACGGGCAACAGCTTGGCGATGAGCGCACGATACGAAGCATAGGGCTCGCGGGCGAGCAGCTCAGCACGGGGAGAGTCGTAGTGTGCGACAACGACCACCGGGCGGTTGCGCGGAGACGCGAGCGGGCCCGAGGCCTTGTGGTAGGCGATGACATTTTGGCTCACGCCCGTCTTGCCCAGGCGCGAAACCACGGGGTGGCCCGTGCGCTCGAGCACGTAAAGAACGGCGCCGACAATGGCCAGCAAGGTGCCGACCAAGCCGATACCGCCGCCGATGCCCATCAGCAGGGCGCCGGCAAACGCAAGAATACCGGTAACGGCAAATGCCAATCTACTGGGCGCCGGGGCATTGAACTCCTGAACCTCGGGGTCAAAGCCGTGGTTGCGGAAGATCTGAGCGATATCCTCGGCAGCCAAGCGCTCTTCTTCGCTGCATGCCGGCGTAATGCCGGTGTTCTGCAGCAGGTGGTTAATATAGTTCTGGGTGTTCGCCATGTGCGCTCCACATCCATAATCCGACAAATAGGCCCAATGCATGCACATTAGAACCGTATATAGTCGAAAGTATACCCCGAGCGAGCGCAAACGACCGAATTCGGGCCATCTTAACGCCTCGAGCGGACAAGGATATAGCCTAATCTCCATATCGGACTAAAATCATGGCAGCAAACCACCTTCTCATGCGAGGACTCTATGACGGCAAGCGACGCGACCGCGACAATTAAAAAGGGGAATTCGGAGCCCGGTTTCGATAAAACGGCTCAGCGCATCCTCAATCTTTTCTTTGTGCTCAACAGCTCCCCCGAACCGCTGACGACCGAGCAGATCGTCTTGGATTCTGACCTGGGATATGGCTCGGGCAATATCGACTCGGATAAGCGCAAGTTTCGGCGCGATCGTGACAAACTGCTCGAGCGTGGCATCTTAATCAAGGAGGTTCGCCCCGCCGGTGCGCAGGAGACCGAGGAAAGCTCGTGGACAATCGACCGCGAGCACACGTTTGCTGCAGGCGGCCTCATCACCGCAGACGACGCCGATATCCTACTCAACGCCATCGACCAGACGCTAGCGGCCGGCTCTTCCACCTTTGCCGCGCCGCTTGCCGATATTCGCTCCAAAATTGCCTACCTCACCGGCAGGACGACGGTGGACGAAGTACCGATCCGCCGCTCTCCCACCGTCGATGCGGTATGGAGCGCCTTTGCCGAGCGATGCGCGCTGCGATTTTTATATCAGAACGGACGCGGCGAGCAGAAAGAACGTACCGTCTGTGTCTACGGCATGTTCGAACGCGAGGGCGTGGCGTACTTCTGCGGCCTCGACAATGTCACCGACGACATCAGGACATTCCGCTGCGACCGTATCGTTCGCGCATGGCGTCCTTCGAAGGCCTACGCCATCCCTGCGGACTTCAATCTCAACGACTATCTGTTCTTTGAATTCGATTTCGCCGACCGACCGCCCGTTGCAGCCACGTTCTCGTTCGCCCCTCAGACGCAGATCGATATGATCAACGGCCTCACGCGCGGGCGAGGTGAGCTCACACACACCGATGCGGGATGGATCTGGACCGTTGACGTGCGCGACCTTGAAGCCGCCGCCTCATTTTGCATGGCCCACGCCATGGACGGCATGAGGCCCATGGCCCCCAAATCGCTCAAGCAGGCGTGGAACCACCTCATTGAAAGGACGGTGCACGAGTATGCCCGTGCGTAAACTCACCAGCGAGCAGAGACTCTCGCGCGCCATCGACATCATGGAGGCCCTCTACGCCGCCGGCGAGAGCGGCATGACACGAACCGAGATTTGCGGCCGCTTTGACATCACGGGAGTATCGCTCGACGAGATTCTCGAGATCGTCTCGACGCTCGCGGACCGAGAATCTGGTGCGCGCATCATCTGCGAATGCCACGGCGAGCGTGTGGTCCTCACTGGTGACGCCGGGCGTGTGCTACCGTTGCGCTTGAGTGCAGCCGAGGGCGCTGTGCTCAACCACGAACTTGAATCGTTGGGGATCGAGCCGCAGACGGCAGCTCGGATTCGACACGCCCTTCTACCCGAAGAGCTCGGCTATAACCAGCGCGTCTTTGACACCGTCAACCACGGGTCGCACTGGCAGCAGCTGAGCTGTGCCATTCAGGACGGCGTTCGCTGCCGCATCTCATATCGCTCGATGGACGATGCACGGCCACGCGAGCGTCTGGTCGACCCCTTGCGCATTACGGCAAACGGCGACCAAACATACCTGATTGCCTGGGACATCACAGTCGATGAGCAGCGCACCTATCGCATGGATAAAATCGAGGGACTCGCCTTGACGGAAGACTCCGTCGTGCCTCACACACCGGACGTCGCATCCCTCCACGATTCCCTTGCCCGGACGCAGCGCAGCGCAAAGCTCTTGATGCCATTCGATATGGCGGAGCATCTGGACTGGGCCGGCATCACCCTAATCGAGCGCGGCGGGGCAGACATGGCAACGGTAACTGTGCATTACGGCTCCGAGCGTTGGCTACTGAGCCAGGTAATCGCAGCGGGCGGAGCCATCCGCATCTTGGATGACCCCGCCCTGTCAAAGCGCCTGTGCGATATGGCAAAAACCCTCGTCTGTCCGCTTTAGCGCCGCCGCTCGTGGCGTGCGCGCCACAGTTGCAGATAGTGCCCGATCTGCGCCGATTCGATGCGCTGGTAGGAGCTCGTGGGCAGCGACGTTAAGAACTTCTTTCCGTAGCCCTTCGTCACCAGGCGCGGGTCGGCCAGAATCAGCACGCCGCAATCGGTCGACGAGCGGATAAGGCGGCCGGCCGCCTGCTTGACCTCGAGCACCGCCTCGGGCAGCGAATAGCGCGCCCAAGCGCGGTCTTCGCGCAGGTTGCGCTCGCACGAGAGCGGGTCCGTGGGACTCGAGAACGGCAGCTTGGGAATGATGACGCAGCGCAGCGTCTCGCCGCTGGCGTCGAACCCCTCCCAGAAGGCCTTAAGCGCAAAAAGCGATGAAGTCGGCTCGTTGATAAACCGATCGCGCAGGCGACGAGGAGATGAGTTGCGCTGCTGGCAGTTGAGCTCCAGACCCGCACGGGCCATCTTGGGCTCAACGCGGGCGTACAGGTCTTCCATGTCGCGCCGATTGGTGAACAGTGTGAGCACCGATCCGCCCATGGCAAGATGGGCGTCGACCAGCACGCGCTCGAGCGCCGTAAGATAGCTCTCGCGATCGCGCGGATCGGGGATATCGCCCGCAACGACTACAGCCATGTTCGAATCGAAGTCGTAGCTCGAGTCCAAGTGCAGCGATGAGGATGTTGAAGCGCCGATGCGATCGAGGCCGACCGCGTGGTTAAAGTGTTCGAAGCTTTTGGACACCGTCATGGTCGCCGAGGCAAAGATAGCCGTGTGAACCTCGGGCAGCCACTCGGTTGCCAAGGCCTCGCCAATGTCGATGCGCTCTGCGGTCATTGACTCTCCGCCGGCACGCAGCCTGCGATTGACCTGCAGCGAATACACGTAGTGTTCATCGGTGCCATCAATGATGAGTTTGAGGTTCTCGGCCAGCTCGTGCAGGCGGCGCGAGATATCACCCAGGTCGACAACAACCTCGGGCTTGTCGGCGGCGACGGCTTGCACCAGCGCGTCGACGCTCTTGTCAGCCTGTTCCAATACGTCGATGGCAGCGTAGGCCGACTGTAAGAAATCATGCCAGTCGTCAGATTCGCGCAGCTCGGGGCCAATCCATAGATTGGCATTGTCATAACCCCCACGGGCACGGCGGCCGAGCTCGCGAACGCCATCGAACACGTCGGCGATTGCCATGCTCGCGCGCGCAACCGTCGACGTCGCCTTGGCAGTAAGGCCCAGATAGAGCGTAGAGCCCTCGGAGGTTGCCAAATCACGGGAGACCTGGCTTAGCGCACCGGTGCTCGAGCCACCCAGGCGCTCAAACAGAACGCGTGATTCGTCCGCCGACACCACGCGCGCCCACTGACGGCGCGCCTCGCGCTCGATGGAATGGGCCTCGTCGATTACCCAATGACGAATCGGAGGTAAAATCCTGCCCTCGGCCGCGACATTGCGGAACAGCAGGGAATGGTTGGTGACCACCACGTCGGCATGCGCTGCACGACGGCGAGCGCCGTGGACCAAACATTTATCAGGGAAAAACGGGCAGAGGCGACGAGCACACTCGCGCGAGGCCGTCGTAAAGTCGGGGCGGTTGACGCTGCGCCACCGAATGCCGAGCGAGTCGAGGTCGCCATCGGCTGATTGGCAGACGTACGCCATAATGACCGCGACCGCCGTGAGCGTGTCCGCCGGATCGCGCTTGGTGGTAATCTCGACCTGGCCGCGGCTCATGCGCTCAAGCTTGCGCAGGCATGGATAGTGGTCATACCCCTTGAGAGCGCAAAATGACAGACCACCGTCCAGTTGCTCGGCAAGTTTTGGCAGCTCATGGTACATGAGCTGGTCGGCAAGATTATTCGATTTGGTCGCAATACCAACCGTGATGTTGTTACGGCGCGCTGCCTCGGCAAAAGGCACCAGATAGGCCATCGATTTGCCGACGCCCGTGCCCGCCTCAATTACACGATGAGTGCCCGTGACCAGCGCATCGCGGACCTCGAGCGCCATCGCGATCTGCTCATCACGCGGCTCGTAGGTGGGATACATGCGATTGACCAGGCCACCTGGCGCATAGTCTGCCTCAATCTCCTCACGACTCGGCATCTTGAGGACCGGCAGTTCGTCGGCGTCCACCCGATCGTCGGCGCGATCGGCCTTGAGAACGTCAGCACGAGCGGCGCTGAGAGAGAAGATAGAACCAGGGTTCTGCCCTGCCAAGAATGAGAAGATAGGACGATAGGACCAAGGCACATCCGGATGCATGTCGGCTAGGCGCGCCATGAGGCCCTGAGGCAAGTCGGTGAGCGCCACGAGCAACACGCGCCATACGCCACACAGGGCGTCGACGTCGGCATTGGCACGGTGTGATACCGAGTCACAGCCAAACAGATCGGCCATAAAAGACAACTTGTGCGATGCCAGGCGCGGAAGCGCGATGCGCGACAGCGCCAGCGAATCGATCCAGATATCGCTCACGTTGACGCCGCCTTTGACCGACTCGATAAACGAGCGGTCGAACGTGGCGTTATGTGCGATTACCGGGCAACCACCGACAAAATCGGCGAGAGCGGCTACGGCCTCAACGGCCGACGGGGCATCTGCCACATCGGCATTTGTAATGCTCGTGAGCTCGGTGATCTCGGCGGGAATCAGCTGCTTGGGATGCACGAAGGTATCGAAGCGGTCGACGACCTCGCGGCCCGAAAGACGGGCCGCCGAGATCTCGATCAGCTCATTGTCCTGCACCGAAAGACCTGTGGTCTCGGTATCGAGGACAATCACATCTTCCTCGATAAGGCCGAAGGACTGCGTTTTGGCGCGTTCGGCAAGCGTGGCATAGGAGTCGATGACAAACTGCGGCGTTCCTGACGAAACCGCGTCCTCGATTAGCATGCAATGCCCGCTCGACGAAGGCCCATACGAATCAGGCTGTCACAGACCTGCGGGAACGTCATGTCGTCGGTGTGGCGGATCTCGTCCGGATACAGCGACGTATCGGTCATGCCGGGAATGGTATTGGTCTCGAGGATAACGGGGCCGTCCTCACTCACGATAAAGTCGCTGCGCGAGATACCCAGGCAACCGAGGGCCTTGTGAGCAGCACAGGCAAGCTCCTGAGCGCGAGCGTAATTCTCGGGTGAAATCTGCGCCGGAATGCGATGGATGTCCGTAGGGTCGACATATTTCACGTCCAGATCGTAGAACTCGCAGTCCTCGGGTTTGCGAATCTCGACAATCGGCAGAGCGCGCACGTCGTCCTCGCCGTACACACCGACGGTGATCTCGGTACCCTCGATGCACTTCTCGACCAGCACTTTGTCGCCGTACGCAAACGCCTTGGCGATTGCCGCGGGCAGCTCGGAGGGCTCATGGACCAGGGAAATGCCATAGCTGGAACCGTTGACGGCCGGCTTCACAAAGCAGCGCTCGCCACAAACCTCGACGATATGATCGATATCGACTTCATCGCCCACCTCGAGCGCGAGGCCGGGGGCAATGGGAATGCCCGCCTTGGCGTACAGGAGCTTAGAGACCTCCTTGTCGGCACCGCAGGCGCTGGCAAGCACGCCCGAGGCCGTGTAGGGGATACCCAGGGTCTCCATGGCGCCCTGCATGGCGCCATCCTCGCCGCCGGCACCGTGCATGGCGATAAACGCCACGTCAAAGCCGCCGGTCGCCATGGTTACCATAAAATCATCGGCAGCCGTGTCGAGCAGCTCCACCGAAGTGTAGCCGGCCTCCTTCAAGGCAACCACGACGTTCTTTCCCGAATTGAGCGAGATCTCGCGCTCAGCGGAATGACCGCCCGCCAAGACCGCTACGTGCATGTTCTCTAGGCTTTTACCCGGCATGGGCAGACTCCTCCTCTATAATTTCTGCAGCTGATACCATATTGTAGCGATACCCTCTACGTTTCCCCAAAATCGAAAGGCTTCCATGAATCCCAGGACTAAATCTCAGGACATTCGCGACTTGAGCCAAAACGATATTCGCGAGCTCGTGGCCGAGCTTGGCCAGCCCGCCTTCCGCGCGAAGCAGCTCATCGAATGGGTCTTTGAGAAGAACGTTTGTTCGTTTGACGATATGACCAACCTTCCCAAGGCTTTCCGCGAGCAGCTTAAAGAGGCTTTTGCCTTTGACACGCCGACTGAACTCACCAAGCAGGTTTCCAAAGATGGCTCTCGCAAGTATCTGCTCGAGTACCACGACGGCGTTTCCGTCGAGACCGTCGGCATGCCCCGTCGTAACAAGCTTTCCGTCTGCGTTTCCACCCAGGCAGGCTGTGGCATGGGCTGTGCCTTTTGCGCTACCGGTCTCAACGGCCTCAAGCGCTCTCTGACCGCTCAAGAGATCGTCGACCAGGTACTTCATGTATCCAACGACTTTGGCGAGCGCGCCACGAGCGTTGTCTTCATGGGCCAGGGTGAGCCGTTTGCCAACTACGACGAGGTTCTCAAGGCGTTGCGAATCCTCAACGACCCCGATGGCATCGGTATCGGTGCTCGTCACCTCACCGTCTCTACCAGCGGCGTTATTCCCGGTATTCGCAAATTTGCCGACATCCCTGAACAGTTCACGCTTGCCGTTTCCCTGCATTCCGCCATCCAGTCGACACGCAATAAGCTTATGCCCGGTGTTAAGAAGTACACGCTACTTCGCCTTCACGAGGCGCTTCAACTCTACACCGAGAAGACTGGCCGCCGCCCGACCTATGAGTATGCCATGATCGAAGGCGTCAACGATACGAATCCCGAGATGCAGGCGCTCTGCGACTTCTGCGAGGGAACGTTGTGCCACGTTAACCTGATTCAGCTTAACGACATCGAGGGCAGCCCGCTCAAGCCTTCGCCGATTCATAAGGTTGAGGATCTTCAGCGTCGTCTTGAGTCCCGTGGCATCGAGACCACGATTCGTAACTCCCGTGGTAACGATATTGACGCTGCTTGCGGACAGCTTAAGCAGCGCTTCAAAGTTCAGAAGAACGCATAGGGGAGCTGCACCCCAAAACGTTTCATGTGAAACATCGAACGACCCCGGTTGCAGAATATGCAACCGGGGTCGTTTCAATTATTGACATTAATTTTGAATCAGCTGCTACCTGTCCCATTTTTTACGGCCAAAATAAGGGGTCCTTGTCTCGTGAATCAGACAAGGACCCCTCAAAATATGCTGAGTAATTGTTAGGTACCTAATAACCTACATTTTCCCATTGGTTGCTAACCCAACTTTGGTAATCTTGGGATTCTTCGTTACCTGAGCCGTACGCATGGCAACATCTTCGGTCATAACATCCATTTTCTTTTTGGAAGTATCGACGATATCTTGCGCGCCACGAAGCAAACGACCTCGCAGTTCATCGTCTGTCGCGATCTTATAGCCAGCAAAGGCACCAGCCACGACAGTCGTAGCCAATGCAATCGCTGTTAAAATCTTATTCCTCATCTTGGCCTCCTTGATCAAACTGAGTCATTTCGCCAAGAATACGAGAGAGCTCTTCCTCGTCTTTAAACTCAATCTCAATCTTATTCTTTCCACGCGAGCTCTTCACACGCACATTGGTATTAAATACCTGACGAAGTACACGGGCAGCCTTTTTAAAAGACTGAGGCGTTGCAGGTCTCGGCGTCTTAGGTGTCTCTCCGGCAGAAAACAACGGAACAAGATTTTCTGTCACTCTTACGGAAAGGCCCTCTGCAACAACTTTCTCTGCAAGTCGAATACGCGCGTCTTCATAGGGAACCGCAAGAATCGCACGTGCATGACCAGCAGTAAGTTTGCCCTCAAAAATCATCTGCTGAACTACTTCGGGGAGATCGAGAAGACGCAGTGAGTTTGTAATTGCAGAGCGTGACTTGCTTACTGCCTTCGACAATGCCTCTTGGGTCATACCGCTGGCATCGATAAGCTGACGATAGCCCTTGGCCTCTTCGACGGGATTCAGATCAGAACGCTGAAGGTTTTCGATAAGAGCAAGAGCAAGCATCTCTTCATCATTTACCTCTTTAATGATGACTGGCAATTCTTCAAGGCCAGCAAGCTTTGACGCCTGGTAACGACGCTCACCAGCGATGATCTCATAGCCGTTTCCATGCTTGCGAACCAAAAGCGGCTGCAAAACGCCATGTTCTTGGATTGACTCGCTCAACTCGCGAAGTTCGGTTTCGTTAAAGTGAATTCGCGGCTGGTTAGGGTTGGGAACAATATCCTCAATAGGTAGTTTCGTTTCAGATGCAGCCTTTGACGCGGATGCAGCCGAACCACCGGTCTCATACTCGGCCTCTGAGACCAAAGCATTGAGTCCACGTCCCAATCCACCACGTTTCTTTACACTAGGCACGCTTGATCACCTCTTTTGCAAGGTTCATATACGCTTTTGCACCCTTATTTTGAGGTGCATAGGTAATTACCGGTTCTCCAAAAGACGGTGCTTCGGAGATTTTAACCGTACGGGGGATCAGCGTCTTAAACGCCTTGTCACCAAAGTACGATTGAACCTCCTCAACAACCTGATTCGATAGAGAAGTACGCGAGTCATACATGGTCATAAGCACACCATAGGTGTCTAAGCCCTTGTTCAGACGTGATTTAACCATCTTCATTGACTCAAGCAGCTTCGTAACGCCCTCGAGTGCATAATACTCGCACTGGATCGGAATCAAAACGCTGTCTGCCGCGGTCAAGGCGTTGATAGTAAGCAGGCCGAGCGAAGGGGGACAGTCAATGAAAATAAAATCGAACTCGTCCTGAATCGGCTCAAGCAAATCTTTGAGGCGGGTTTCACGAGCGATTGCGCTTACGAGCTCAATTTCCGCGCCTGCAAGCTGAATTGTAGCCGGAATTACGAATACCTTTTTGCAATTTGTATCAAGAACAAGCGATTCTGCCGGCACATCATTCAACAATGCATCATAAATACAGTGATCAAGGTCTTCTTTTTCGATTCCAAAACCACTCGTGCTATTACCTTGCGGGTCAAAATCGACAATGAGCGTCTTCCGACCTTGTTCACCCAGTGCTGCGGCAAGATTTACAGCCGTCGTCGACTTACCAACACCGCCTTTTTGGTTGATGATTGCAATGATACGCGTGTTTTTTGCGCTCTTGGAACGCTTAACGTCGCGAAATCCCACGGTCCCTCCTGGTGTGTATTAATGCCGTTAAACGGAGGATGTTTCACGTGAAACATTCCGATTCGTTATCAACTACGATGTTTCACGTGAAACATTTTGAGTCGACACTATCCATTATGTTTCACGTGAAACATCTAAGCAAGCGGATTCTTCTTCGCCATGCCATTAGCACGCGGAAGAGTAACGGATGCTGGACGAGACTTCTTAAGAATGATGAACTCACGATGCCCTAAGCCATCAGGCAAATCTAATTCATCGGTGAAAAGCGCTGTAAAGCCGCAGATCTTGGCAGCAGCTTCACCAGAATTAAGCTCTTCATCAGTCGGATTCCCCTTTGTAATGACAAAGAGGCCACCGTCTTTCAAATAAGGCGAAGCATATTCGACAAGAACAGGCAGTGGTGCAAGTGCGCGTGCAGTGACAACGGCAAATTGTTTCTTATGCGTTCGTGCATATTCCTCAAGACGATCATGAACAGCATGAGCATGCTTCAGGCCAAGTCCCTTAACAAAAGAGTTAACGGCATCGACCTTCTTACCAACTGAATCAATATAGGTAGCCTTGCGCCCACTAGCAATTGTCAATGGAATGCCAGGGAAACCAGCGCCAGTACCCATATCAAGCAGAGCGCCCTCAGGGGCCTTATTTATATAAGGAAGCAAAACAAGTGAATCAAGAATATGAAGAACGGCAGCATCGTCAACATTCAGAATGCGTGTAAGATTGGTAGTCTTATTGGTCTCCAGCACAAGATCCAGGTGCTGAATACAGGCCCGAAGCTCGTCATCGGAAACCTTCAATGAATAGTCTTTGCAATACGAAGCAAGACGGCTAAGCATCTGGTTTGCTTGCTCATCAGTCAACACAAACAAGACGACTCCTTTCTGACAAAAATCAGTGTATCGAGAACTTTTGACAAAAAAAGGGGGACGTGGAAACCACGTCCCCTTAGCATAAGCTCGAGCAGATTATCGAGCAACAATCACTACGTGACGATCGGGGTCAGAGCCCTCAGAATGGGTATCGACCGCATCGTTGCCACGAAGTGCAATATGAACCAGTCGGCGCTCATAGGCATTCATGGGCGGAAGCGAAACACTCTTATGAGTGCGAATAGCACGCTCGGCAGCAGACTGAGCCATGGATGCGACCTTGTCTTGACGGCGGCTCTTGTAGCCCTCAACGTCCACCACAACGGGATACCTAAAGCCAAGTTTACGGCTCACCAGAAGCGAGAACATGACCTGAAGGGCATCAAGCGTACGACCGTGACGACCAATGAGAACAGCAAGGTCAGGAGCCGTTACGTCCAGAATCAGCTCGCCCTCATCGCCCTCATACTCATCGATAGGAGAGTTGGCGGCATCGAAGTGCGAAAGGATGGAACGCAGAATAGAAATCGCAACATCGGCAATGGTGTCAAGCTCCTCATCAGTCAGCTCTTCACCAGCCTTGTAGCGCTGTGCAATCTCGGGATAATCGCCCGCAACCTGCGGGGCAACCTCCTCAAGCATATCCTCGATGATCTCTTCAGACATAACGTACTCCAAAAGTTAGGTACCTAAATAAGATTGATATCCCTACTACTTCTTCTTGTGCGGACGCGGCTTCTTCTCGCGGCGCGTGACCTCGACCTGCAGCGGGGCGTTCTTAAGACGCTCCTCCTCATCGGCCTTGGCCTTGTCGATAACCTTCTGCGTCACGAAGATCTGCTGGATAACCTGCCAAGCAGAAGATACATCGTAATAGAGCAGAACGCCGACGGGCAGGCTCCAGCCCATCCAGAGCATCATGACGGTCATAACAACGGCCATCATGCGCATGCTCTGGGCCTGCTGACCAGTCTGATTGCGAGACATATACAGCTGCGGAATCAGGGTCAGGACGGCAAACAGGATCAGGCAGACCAGCGCAGGCAGTGCAACCATAAAGCCATCGGCAAAGGAAGCGCTCGGCGTCGTGGTCAGGTCGGGCAGAATGTTGAAGAACGAGAACGTGCCCTCGTCAAAGTACTGCGGCAGATTGCGCAGCAACGTGAACAGGGCGAACAGGATAGGCATCTGGATCAGCAGCGGCAGACAACCAGCCATGGGGTTGAACTTGTTCTCGCTGTAGAACTTCTGCATCTCCTCGGCCTGACGCTGGGGATCGTCTGCATAGCGCTCCTGGATCTCGAGCATCTTGGGCTGCAGCACCTGCATGCGGGCCGTCGACTTGGTCGACTTGAGCATAAGCGGCGTCAGCAGCAGACGGATAATGACCACCAGGATGATGATGGACAGGCCCCAGTCGACCGCAAAGGTCTGGATGAGCTTGAGCAGCTCAAAAAGGATGTTAACGATCCAATCCCACATGTAAGTTTTCCTCCGATAGCGAGTGCCCGCTAGGGCACAGGGTCATAACCGCCGACGTGCAGGGGATTGCAGCGAGCGATGCGCCTCACGGCAAGCCAGCAGCCTCTTAAAACACCGTATTTCTCAATCGCCTGAACGGCGTATTGCGAACACGTTGGATAATAAATGCAGGCGTCAGGCAATAAGGGCGAAATAACCTGTTGATATATGCGAATAGGAGCGATGGCAACACGCCGCAAGACGTGATTGCTCATCGCTCCTCCCCGGCAACGCCGGCGCGTTTCATAAGCGAACGCAACGCCTTGTCCATCTCCTGCGGCGAGGAAACCCTCGTCTTGGGAGTTGCGAACAAGATGATGTCATAACCCGCAACGGGAAATCCGCAGCTGCGGGCGGCCTCGCGCATCACACGCTTAGAACGGTTGCGCACGACCGCGCAACCGAGCCGTTTAGCACCAACGAAGGCGACCCTTCCGGAGTCGCCTTCGCCAACCGATTCACATATGGTCATTCGAATCAGAGGGTGATTGAAACGACGCCCCTGACTGAACACATGCTCGAAATCTTGCCGAGACTTAATAGTCTTCATGCGAGATGTGTGTATCGCTGCTAGACAGTGAGACGCTTGCGGCCCTTGGCGCGACGACGGGCGAGCACGGCACGACCACCCTTAGTGGCCATACGGGCACGGAAGCCATGGGTCTTGGCACGCTTACGCTTATTAGGCTGATACGTACGCTTCATCTTAAGTTCCTCCTGCTGCATTTCGAGTGTCCGCGGGGACGCGGACGCAGATATAGACACGTGAGCTTGAAGATTGTAGGGAAATCAATGTTCAAATGTCAAGAAATCAAAGGTAAAAGGTTGCGCAGTTCACACGGTTCCCCCATAAGCCAAGCTCGATTTAGCGGTGCATGACAACTTTTCACGATATTTCATCGAGTTTTCAACAGGTCATGTTGGCAATGTTGAGAACTTTTCGCCCGTTTTCCAAAGTTTTCAACAGGTTTTGAAAAGTTGTCGAAAGATGAGAAACATTGCGCGGTGAGCTACTATTTGTTCGAAACCTTTTGGAAGATTGCGAGTGGCATGTCTGACGACTTTTACACCATGGTCGATTCCGGAGACCCGGCACCCGACAACGAGCACATCACCGGCGTGCGCGAAGAGCGTGCGGAAGGCGAGCAGACGACCACGCAGGCGCCAAAAGCCATGTACGCCGCGCGTATCGCCGTCTATGACGACATGCTGTCGACACCGCGTGTGATCGTCATTGATCCGCAAGATGTCCGCACGTATTTGGAAGAGACTACCAACACCGTCTACCAGTGCATGAAAGAACAAGGTGGCCATATCTCGCTCATGGTCATCCGCGAGATTGTCGAAAACTTTATCCACGCGCACTTTGCCGAGCCCATCATCTCGATTCTGGACGGCGGAGACACCATCCGCTTTGCCGATCAAGGACCCGGCATCGACGACAAGGAACGTGCTTTCGACTTTGGCGTTACCAGCGCAAACAGCAAGATGAAGCGCTATATCCGTGGAACCGGAGCAGGGTTTCCCATGGTGCAAGAGTATTTGGAAAACGCCGGCGGTGCCGTATCCATCGAGGACAACATGGGCAACGGCACCGTGGTTACGGTAAGCCTGGACCCTAAACGCGTGCAGGAAATCGAGCGCGCCGGCGGACGCGGTGCTGCCGTGCGGCCCGAGACGGAGCAGCCCACATATCCCCTGCCGGGAGCTTTTGCGCAGCAGCCCATGGCAACGCAGCAGATGCAGCCCCCCGTGGGGCAGATGCAGCATCCCGGAATGCTTCCTACACAAGAGCCCCAGGCGACATCGATGTCGATGCCGCCAAACATGCCAGAGACCGTGCCGCTGGCGGATCAGGATGCAGCAGCAATGCAGCAGGCGACGGGGGCACCGGGTGGCCAGCAAATGGGCTATCAGCCGTACCAACAGGGATATCCATATCAGCAGATGCCGCCACTGGAGTATGGCCAGCAGTTCCCGCAGCAGTACCAGCAGGGATATCAGCAGCCGTACCAGCAGATGCCGCAGCAGCAGTACAGCCCTTGGGCCCAGCAGATGCCTCCGCAGCCTTACCAACAGTGGCCTCAAAGTTTTCAACAGCAAATGCCACCGATGCAGAGTTCTCAACAACCAGCAGCTCAAATGATGTATCCTAATGCAGCAAATCAGTATGCGCAGCCACAACCGGACGTGTTCGTAAGCGACCGCGGCAACGCCGCGCTGGGCTATCTGGCGCAAAATCAAGCGTGCGGTGCAACCGATCTGGCGAGGGCGTTTGGAAACTCGGCCCCCACTTGGTCACGCACGCTCAATGACTTGGCGCAGGCCGGCTTGGTCATCAAGCATGGCCAGAAATACCATCTGACCGAACTCGGCGCCGCTCGCGTGCGAGCTCAGAGCTAAAGAACGGGAGAGACAGTGGACGAGGAAGCAAGCATCATCCTGGGGGATGCCATCGCCTTTTGCCAGCGCGACGGCCAAGATGCACGCCTCATCAACATGCTGGGGCAATCGCGCGCCATAAGCCTGACCGAAGATACGCTCACGATCGAGGCCCCCTCGCGCTTTGCCATCGCGCAGCTCAAAAAGCATCAGCCGACTATTGAGGCCTATCTGGAAGAAATCGCCTTTGCACCGATTGCGCTCGACGTCGTGGCACCGCAAGGCGCCGCGACGGAATCCGCTGCCACGACGGCGCCCGCCACGGCTCCCGCCGCTTCCCCGGCGGTGCCGGCCTCCGCAGGCGACGTACCGACGATCGAGCACCAGCACAGCGATGTTTCCCGTGAAACCATGGCACCGTTGCCGACCGCGACGGCGACGTCAACGAACGTACCCGTCACGCATATGCCCATCGCTCACGACGCAGCGGCGGGCGCGGATTCGAGCATTGCAATCAAAAACACGCTCTCGGCCGATGATTTTCGTCGCATGATGAACCAGATGAAGGGCGGAACGCCGACTAAACCCACGCAAGTTGCGACCCCCGCTTCACCCATGCCAGCACCGACCGTGCCGGCCGAGCAGAATACGGATGGAGCCCCGCTCGCCGCGAACTCAAAATTTACCTTTGAGAACTTTGTCTACGGCCCCGAGAACAGCCATGCCTATCGCTCGGCACTCAAGTTTGCCGCCCTCGCGGACGAGCGCGGCACGTGCACATCACTGTTCATCTACGGCAAATCGGGCCTGGGCAAGACGCACCTGCTGCTTGCCATCAAAAACGAGCTCGCCGAGAAGTCGCCCGAGATCAAGGTCAAGTATGCCAACTCCCAGGCATATCTGGACGACCTGATGACCGAGTTCGACCGCCAAAAGAAGAGCAACGCCCCCATCATGCAGGCGTACCACGGCGTGGACGTGCTCATCATCGATGACATCCAAAACATCATCGGCAAGCGCGCGAGCGTGGACTACTTTTTCCAGCTCATGGACGAGTTCATCCGCAACAACAAGAAGGTCGTCATCGCGGCAGACCGCGCCCCCAAGGACCTGAGCATGGACGAGCGTCTGACCAGCCGCTTCAACGCCGGCATGCTCTGCCTGGTCGCAGAGCCCAGCTACGAGATGAAATACAAGATCTTGCAGCGCTATTACGAGAACACCATCGTCGCCGCTCCCGAGGCAGGCGACGACTCACTGCTGGCGGCCTACGGGGGCGACGGCGGGCACCTGACCGATGAGCACTTTAAGCACATGGCAGAGGTGTCGGGCACCAACATCCGCGAACTCGAGAGCTTTTGCGAGCGCTGCGCCGGCGAGGCGGGCGACCGCGAGCGCGAGGGCGGAGAGCTCACCTTTGACGATATCGACGCCATCGCCAGCCAGTACTTCGACACATCGGCCAAAAAGATCAACGTCCAGACGGTTCAGTCCGTCATCGAAGAGCAGTACGGCGTGACACACGAGGAGCTCATCGGCCCGCGTCGCAACGCCAATATCGCCAAAGCACGCCATATCGCCATCTATCTGGCCATCGAGATGTGCGAGATGACGACCACGGCGGTGGGCGCCGAATTTGGCAACCGCAACCACTCGACCGTCAGCACGAGCTACAAAAAGGTCCAGAAGATGATCCAGGAAGACCGCACCGTCACCGAAGACCTCAAGTCGCTGCGCGATAAAATTACACTGCGCTCGTAGGGAAATAGAGACACCTGTTGAAAACTTGTCGAAACCACGGGCATAAGGTGTCTAAAACCCAACCCGCGGTGATGAAAAGTTTTGCGCAGGTTTTGAACGTGGAAAACCACCCCTGTTGCACACAGGTTGCTGTCGATTCTCTTTCTGGGTCTGACCTGCGTCTTTGGGAATAATCAACAGTTTCGTCAGTGCTATTACTATTATTAAGATATTTATATCTATAGAAAGGTATTAAAAGATGAAGTTCACCGTCAGCCAGAGCTCGCTCACACAAGCCATCGGCGTCGTTATGAAGGGCGTCGCTTCGGCATCCACCCTTCCCATCCTGTCGGGCGTGCTCGTTAAGGCGCAGGACGGCATCTTGGAATTCCAAACTTCTAACTACACCATCTCGATTCGTCATCGCATTGCCGCGCATGTCGAAGAAGAGGGCGAGATGGTGATTCCCTGCAAGATGCTCTCGAACATTACGAAGACCCTTCCCGACGCTCCGGTTACCTTTGAGCTCTCGGAGCGTCAGGTGCTGATTGGGTGCGAGAAGAGTTCCTTCCGCCTCAACACGCTCGATGCCAACGATTTCCCCGAGTTCCCGGCCTATGCCATCGAGAGCGCGGTGGAGCTCCCGACCGACATCCTGTCCGAGATGGTCGGCCGCGTGTGGCGTGTCACTTCGACCGATAAGGCCCGTCCCATCCTGGGAGGCGTGCACATGAAGGTCGAGAACAACACCGTGCGCCTGGTGGCAACCGACTCCTTCCGCCTGGCCGTATGCGACACCCAGGTCGAGACCTCGACGCTCGAGGGCTCTTTTGAGCTCAACGTTCCGGCCGACGCCTTCAACGACGCCCTGAGCATCATGGCCAGCCAGGCGACCATCATGATCGGCGCCACCGACACCCAGGTTGTCTTCGAGGCCGGCAACACCACCTACGTGTCGCGCCGTATCGAGGGCGTGTACCCCAACTACAAGCAGCTCATCCCCGATTCATGCGTGACGAGCGTCAAGATCGACGTGGCGGCTTTTAATGCCGCCCTTAAGCGCGTGGCGGTCATCGCGAGCGCGAACCCCGCCGTCAAGTTCGAGATCGATGTCGAGAACGGTCAGATGGGCCTGTCCTCCATCTCCAATGACCAGGATCTGGCGCAGGAGACAATCGATGTCGAGGCCGAGGGCGAGTCGGGCACCATCGCCTTTAACTACCACTACATCTTTGGCTGCCTCAATGCCCTGTCCAAGGAGAAGGAGATCACGCTGGAGCTCAAGAGCTACTCGCAGGCGGGTATCTTTAAGTCCTACGACAAGATCAACTACCTGTACCTGGTTATGCCGGTTCGCATCTAGCGCTGTGCCATGACCGTGTTTGCCCGCAACCTTTCCGTCGCGCGCTACCGCAGTTTCGATAGCTACCGTCTTGACCTGGACGAAGGCGTGACGGTGCTTGCGGGGCCCAACGCGGCGGGAAAGACCAACCTCATAGAGGCGCTGCAGCTTTTGACGAGCGGCACCTCGTTTAGGCATCCCACAGCTGCCGAGCTCGTGCACGACGGCACGGGCTCGTGCAAGCTCGAGTTGAGGCTCGAGGGCGATGGCCGCGTGCTCGATATGGGGTTGGGCGTTGAGGACGGCAAGCGCTCGTTTAGCCGTAACGGCAAGAGGTGCTCGGCTGCCGGCGTGCGAGGGGTTATGCCGAGCGTGCTGTTTTGCCCCGATCATCTGGATATGGTCAAGCGCGGTGCCAGCGTGCGCCGCGCCGCCCTCGACGACTTTGGCGTACAACTGAGCGCCCGTTACGCCGACCTGGCGAGCACCTACGGGCGTTGTGTGACGCAGCGCAACGCCCTGCTCAAGGAGACCTGGTGCTGCCGCGAGATGCTCGGTGCGTGGAATGACTCCATCGCCCGCGCCGGGTCAGCCCTGCTCGTGCATCGTTTGGCCCTGCTCGACCGACTGGCGGGCCATGTGCGCGCCGCGTATGGGCAGGTGGCATCCGGTGAGGACGCAGGCGTGTCCTATGTGTCCACTCTGGGGGATTTGCCCCAAGCCGAAGGGCGCGAGGAACTTAAGGGCTGGGCGTACGAGCATATGCTCGCGGCCCTCGATGAGCGTGCCGATGAGGAGATGCGCCGCGGCGTGACGCTCGTGGGTCCGCATCGCGACGAGATTGAGTTTTCCGTCGCGGGCCGATTGGCCCGTTCATTTGCCAGCCAGGGCCAGCAGCGAACGCTGGTGCTTGCCTGGAAGGTGGCAGAAGTGGCCGTGGCGCGCGATATCCTGGGCACCGCGCCACTGCTGCTTTTGGACGACGTGATGAGCGAGCTCGATGCCGGGCGCCGAGGCGCTTTTCTGCAGCTGATCGGTGATGATATCCAGACTGTCATAACCACCACCAATCTGGGGTATTTTACCGATGACCTGCTTGATCGAGCCAAGGTGGTGAGCATGGGTGAGACGTGTTAATTACGAGCGCGAGAACGGAACGGTTGCCTTTGGCGGCTTTTTGGATGCCGAGCGTCAGCGCATCCTGGCCGCCGCGACACCTGAGCGCCGCGCGCAAATGGAGGCTGCAGAGGAATCTCGTGCGGTCTATCGTGCCTGGAATGCGGTGTGCTCGGGCACGCGCGAGGGACGCCACGTGACGGGCCTGCGCTACCTGCCCGAGTCCAATGAGCTGCTGGTGTATCTCGATTCGCCCTCGTGGACTCAGGAGATGACGCTGCTGCGCGAGATCATCCGGGCACGCATGGAGCGGGCCGGCGCGCATGTGGACGGCCTGGTGTTCAAAACGACCGCGCCCGGTCACACGCCGCCGGCTGCCAAGGAGCGCTTGCGCCCAGCCGTGACCGAGCGCCCGCCGGCCCCACACGCCGATCTCAGTGAAGACGAACGCGGCGAGATCGAGCGCCAAGTGGCGCCCATCGAAGATCAAAAACTGCGCGAGGCCCTCGAGAATGCCATGAGAGCCAGTGCCGAGTGGGCCAAGGGCGTGCAAAGCAAGAAAGAGCCTTAAATCGCATCTGGTGGCCTTGTAGAGCCAAATACCCTCGCTCCCGAGGGTATTTTTTTACGATAAACTAGTAAGGCTGTACACATTTTCTTAGCTGAAGGAGGACGTGTGGCAAACGAAAACGATTACGATGGCGGCGAGATTAAGATTCTCGAAGGTCTCGAGGCCGTTCGTAAGCGCCCGGGCATGTACATCGGCTCGACGAGCGCCAGCGGCCTGCATCACCTGGTGTGGGAGATCGTTGACAACTCCGTTGACGAGGCCATGGCCGGTTTCTGCACCGAGATTCAGGTGACGGTCCACGCCGACAACTCCATCACGGTCGTCGACAACGGGCGAGGCATCCCCGTCGACGAGCATCCCATCAAAAAGATCCCGACGCTCGAGGTCGTTATGACGATCCTGCACGCCGGCGGTAAGTTCGATAACTCGGCCTACAAGGTCTCGGGCGGCCTGCACGGCGTGGGCATCTCCGTCGTCAACGCGCTGTCCAAGCGCGTGGTCGTGCAGGTGCGCCGTGATGGCAGCGTCTACGAGATGGAGTTCTCGCGCGGCAAGACCGTCAAGAAGATGGAGGTCGTGGGCACCTCGGATTCGACGGGTACCACCGTCAGCTTCTGGCCCGACGACGAGATCTTCGAGACCTGTGTCTACGATTTCGATACGCTGCACAACCGTCTGCAAGAGACGGCGTTCCTCAATAAGAATCTAAAGATCGTGCTGACCGACGAGCGCGAGGCGACTCCCCACGTGGAGGAGTTCTGCTACGAGGGCGGCATCATCGACTTCGTCAAGTTCCTCAACGACGGCAAGGACGTCCCCGAGGCCTTTAAGGAGCCCATCTATATCGAGGGCAAATCGGATCCGGATTCGCCCGTGACCAAGATGGGCGAGGTCGAGGTATCCCTGCAGTGGAATGCCGGCTACGGCGAGAACGTCATGTCGTTTGCCAACGACATCTACACCCCCGAGGGCGGCATGCATCTCGAGGGTTTCCGCACCGCTCTCACCCGTGTGATCAACGATTACGCCCGCAAGCAGAACCTACTCAAGGAGAAGGAAGCCAACCTGAGCGGCGACGACGTGCGCGAGGGGCTTTCGGCCGTCATCTCGGTCAAGCTACCCGACCCGCAGTTTGAGGGACAGACCAAGGCCAAGCTCGGCAGTTCCTACATGCGCGCGCTCACGCTCAAGATCGTGACCGATGGACTGACCGATTATCTGGAGGAGCACCCCAAGCCCGCCCGCGAGATCGTCAAGAAGGCCCAGCAGGCCTGCAAGGCCCGCAACGCTGCCCGCAAGGCGCGCGAGGCGACCCGTCGCAAGAGTCTGCTCGAGACGGCTTCGCTGCCCGGCAAGCTCGCCGACTGCTCGGTGCGCGATGCCGAGCTGACCGAGCTCTTTATCGTAGAGGGTGACTCGGCAGGCGGTTCGGCCAAGGACGGCCGTCGCCGAGACATCCAGGCGATTCTGCCCCTGCGCGGCAAGATTTTGAACGTCGAGCGCGTGGGTGACCACCGCGCGTTCTCGAGCGACACCATCCAGTCGCTCATCACCGCGATCGGCTGCGGCGTCACGACGAGTGCCGGCGACGGCGGCGACTTCGATATCACCAAGGCGCGCTACCACAAGATCATCATCATGACCGATGCAGACGTTGACGGTGCGCATATCCGCATCCTGCTGCTGACGTTCTTCTACAAGTACATGCGCCCGCTGATCGATGCCGGCTATGTCTATGTCGCCTGCCCGCCCATCTTTGGCATTAAGGTGCGCAACAAGATCCATTACGTGTATCCCAACGGCCGCCAGCCCGAAGACGAGATTCTGCGCGACACCATTCAGAGCCTGGGCCTGAACCCCGACGACAACGACGAGGACGGCAAGGCCAAGGACGGCAAGATTACCAAGAAGCGCAAAGGCTATACCGTCCAGCGCTACAAGGGCCTGGGCGAGATGGACCCCAAGCAGCTTGCCTCGACGACGATGGACCCCAAGACCCGCATCCTGCAGCGCGTGTCGATTGAGGACGCCGTGGTGGCGGACCGCGCCGTGCGCGAGCTCATGGGTTCGGAGGTCGGCTATCGCCGCGAGTACATTGAAAAACATGCGCATGATGCACGCTTCTTAGATGCCTAACCTGTTCGGCTTTCCCAGCCACCGCACCTTCGCCCTCAATCGTCGGTCGCGTACCCAAGTACGCTTCCCTCCTCTTTCGAGCGAATCTGCGGCACCTGGAAAAGCCGTCTCCGTGGTAGGGAACTAATGGACCACGCAAACCATGAGGAGGTAACGTGGCAGACGATATCAACAACAACGAGGGTATGAACGAGGCCGGCGACGCCGGCATGCCCGATGATCTGAAGCGCCTGCTCGCCCGCGCTGAGCAGGGCGAGGACGGCGATCCGGATTCCTATAACCCCGACGCCGAGGATGAAGAGGATGAGGATGACGACGCCGAGCTCGAGGAGAGCTTCGGTGCGGTCGATCGCGGCGCCTCGGCCGGCGAGGACATCAACGGCGGTCAGCTCCAGATTTCGGAGTTCGGCCGCGAGATGAAGCAGTCGTTCATCGAGTACTCGATGTCGGTCATCACGGCGCGCGCCCTGCCGGACGTGCGCGACGGCCTAAAGCCGGTGCACCGCCGCATCCTGTACGCCATGAACGAGAGCGGCATCTACCCCAACCGCCCGCATAAGAAGTCGGCCTGGACGGTCGGCGAAGTTATCGGCAAGTACCATCCGCACGGCGACTACGCGGTCTACGAGGCCATGGTTCGTCTGGCGCAGTGGTTCTCCATGCGCACGCCGCTCATCGACGGCCACGGTAACTTCGGCAACATTGACGGCGACGGCGCGGCGGCCATGCGTTATACCGAGAGCCGCCTGGCAAAGCCCGCCATGGAGCTGTTGCGCGACCTGCAAAAGGATACCGTCGACTGGCAGCCCAACTACGACGAGTCGCTCGCCGAGCCCGTGGCACTGCCCGCGCGCTTCCCCAACCTGCTGGTCAACGGCAGCCAGGGCATCGCCGTCGGCATGGCCACCAATATCGCCCCGCACAACCTCACCGAGGCGATCGAGGCCACCTGCTACCTGATCGACAATCCCGATGCCACCGTCGACGAGCTTATGCAAATCATGCCCGGTCCGGACTTCCCCACCGGCGCCATCATCATGGGCAGCGCCGGCATTAGGCAGAGCTACGAGACCGGTCGCGGCTCCATTACCGTGCGCGCCAAGGCCCATGTGGAATCCACCAAGACCGGCCGCAGCCGTCTGGTCTTTACCGAGATTCCCTACATGGTCAACAAGGGCACCCTGCAGGAGAAGATCGCCCAGCTCGTAAACGACAAGCGCATCGAAGGCATCTCGGACATGCGCGACGAGTCCAACCAGAAGGGCATCCGTCTGGTCATCGAGCTCAAGAAGGGCGTCATTCCGCAGGTCGTGCTCAACAACCTGTATAAGTACACCTCGCTGCAGACGACCTTTGGCGCCAACAACCTGGCGCTTGTCAACGGCGTCCCCAAATGCCTGAGCCTGCGCGAGATGCTGCAGCACTACATCGACCACCAGGTCGACGTCGTTACCCGCCGCACCCGCTTTGACCTTAAGAAGGCCCAGGCGCGCGCCCATATCCTCGAGGGCTACTTGATGGCTCTCGACCATATCGATGAGGTCATCAGCATTATCCGCTCCTCGCAGACCGACTCCGAGGCAAGCGGCCGCCTGATCGAGCGCTTTGGCTTTACACCCGAGCAGACCACGGCCATCCTCGAGATGAAGCTGCGTCGTCTGACCGGCCTGGAGCGCGACAAGATCCAAGAAGAGCTGGACGGCCTGCGCCGCGCCATTGCCTACTACGAGGACCTGCTGGCGCATGAGGAGAAGATCCTGGGCGTCATCAAGGAGGAGATGCGTGAGATCTCGAAGAAGTTCGGCGACAAACGCCGCACCGAGATCAGTCATGTCGAAAAGGATCTGGATGTCGAGGACCTCATCGCCGACGAGGACATGGTCGTGACCATCACCCACACCGGCTACGTGAAGCGCATCCCGGTGGCTGCCTACCGCGCCCAGAAGCGCGGCGGCAAGGGCGTGTCGGGCGTCAACCTTAAAGAGGACGACGTCATCGACGAGATGTTTATCGCATCCACGCACGAGTACGTGCTGTTCTTCTCGAGCAAGGGCAAGGTCTACCGCCTGAAGGTGCACGAGCTGCCGGTGGGTACGCGCCAGGCGCGCGGCACCGCGATCGTCAATCTGCTGCCCTTTGAGGAAGGCGAGAAGATCGCGAGTGTCATCAGCTGCCGTGAGTTCCCCGCCGACGAGTACCTGATGTTTGCCACCAAGAGTGGCATGGTCAAGAAGACCGTGATGAGCGCCTACGACCGCAGCCGCCGTGATGGTCTGATCGCCATCAACCTGAGGGACGACGACGCGCTGCTCGCCGTGCGCCGTGTGCGCGAGGGCGACAAGATCATCCTGGCCACCACTGCGGGCAAGGCGATTATGTTCTCCGGGGAGCAGGTTCGCGCCACCGGCCGCGACACCAGCGGCGTTCGCGGTATTAGCATGAAGGACGGCGTGAGCGTTCTGGGCATGGAAGTTACCAACGGCAACGGCGATCTGTTCGTCATTACCGAGCGCGGTTACGGCAAGCGCACGCCGGTCGCAGATTACCCGGAGCAGAACCGCGGCGGTCAGGGCGTCTACACCATCCAGATGACCGAGCGCAAGGGCAACCTTGCGGCCATGAAGACGGTGGGCCCGCAGCACGAGCTGTTCATCGTGACGGAGGGTGCGACGGTCATTCGCGTCAAGACCGACGAGATCAGCCAGACCGGCCGCGCCACCCAGGGCGTCAAGATGATGACCGTCGACGACAACGACCGCATCTGCGCCGTAGCCCGCATGACGGCGGCCAAAGAGAAGCCCGAGGGCGAAGGTGCCGAGGCCGCAGCCGACGCCGAAGAGGCTCCAGTCGACCTAGGCGACGGCAACGACATGCCGGAGGATCTCCTCGACGAGTAAGAGGCCCTAGCGGTAGAAAATATCAGACCCCATATATCGGCGGTCGGCGCACTGCGCGCCGACCGTTTTTTTGACAACCTTGGACCCCGTGCCCGCTCGGCGGGCACACTCCAAAGTTTTTCAAAAAAGTTGTTGACGCGCGCGTAACGACTCGTCTAATATATCCCTTGCGCGATGGACCTGTAGCTCAGTTGGTTAGAGCGTCCGGCTGATAACCGGGAGGTCACAAGTTCGAATCTTGTCAGGTCCACCACTTTCTTTCGCAATAAACACCCCAGCGAGAGCCGAGTCGCCGCTGGGGTGTTTATTACTGTCTCCGTGGGGGTTTAGCTCAGCTGGGAGAGCGCGGGCTTTGCAAGCCTGAGGTCAGGGGTTCGATCCCCCTAACCTCCACCATGATGGACCTGTAGCTCAGTTGGTTAGAGCGTCCGGCTGATAACCGGGAGGTCACAAGTTCGAATCTTGTCAGGTCCACCATCAAAACTGTTAAAAGCCTCGGGGCAATTGCCTCGAGGCTTTTTTCTTAGCCACAGAAGGTAGTCAAAAAAGCTCTGTCCCAAATTAACTACTTTGATTTTGTGTGCTACGCGAAAGTTTGGGTAGTATAGCTATTCAACGCGGCGGGCCGCCGCGTGTTAACCGCTACGTACCGGAGGTGTTCCATGGTTCGTGTCGACATAGAGACCATCGTCATGGCCGCCGGTCCCGTGCCATCGCTTATCGTGCTTCGCGAACGCTGCAGCAAGTCGGATTCCCCCGCGCCGCTGCGCTCCCTCTCCATCCAGACTGGCTCGTTTGAGGCTGCGGCAATCAGCCGCGGCATCGACAGCGGACGCGCCGATCGCCCGATTACCCATGACCTGTTGCTCGATACTGTTGGCGCCCTGGGCGCCAAGCTCGAGCGCATCGAGATCGTTCGCGCCGAGCCGCCGGTGTTCTACGCGACGATTGTCGTACTGGCCGATGGTGACGAGCGCAAGATCGATGCCCGTCCCAGTGATGCCATTGCCCTTGCCGTGCGCAGCAATGCCCCCATGTTTGTGGAGGACGACATCATGAATCGCCTGGGCACTGTTTCTGCCCATACCGAGGAAGTTGACGACGAGCAGGAGTTCGAGAAGTTCGACGAGTTCGTCCATACGCTCTCGCCCGATGACTTCTAAATGCGGGGCGGCCAGGATGCGGAGCGTTCGCTGATGGCCGGCGGTATGTCGGCTGAGGCGGCTGCGATCGCCCGCGAGGCCCAGATACGCTCGGAGGCTTCTGAGGCGGCTCGCATTGCCTATGTGACGCAGGCCCGCACGCTCCGCGAGCGCCGCGGCTCGTTTATCAAGATGGTTGTCGTCTCCGCCCTTGTCGCGGCAATCTGCTCACGCCTTCGTGGTACAGTTGGTGCGCTTGGGTTTTCGATCTCTACGGGCCTGGTGATCTGGGGCGTGGTCGATGCAGTCATGCTGACCAGTCAGATCAAGGTGCTCGACAAGCGCGCGGCGGACATGATGCGCACCCGCGACGCTGCCGCCGACCTCGCCGCCGAGGCACAAGAACTGTAACGACGTCAGACTCGATGGGAAGGTCTAAAGATGGCACAGGATATGCAGGATGCCGGTAACGTCTCCGCCGAGCTCGACGCCATGGTGTGCGATCTGATCGGCGCGTTCTTGGACGACCTTGCCGCCGGTGAAAACCCTGGCGTGGTCGTGGCAATTGAGGATGCTGCTTCCAACCGTTATCTGGCGGCGCTCGACGAGGACGGCGAAGAGGCGTGCCTGGAGGCGGCCACCAACTTTATCTCCGAGCACAAGATGGGTCTTAAGGACGAGGGCCTGGGCCGTATCGTCCGCTATGCCATCGGCTACACCGGCTGCGTCGAGATCGATGGCGGCTACCATGACGCCCTGCTCGTGAGCTTTTTCGAGACGACGCTCGAGAGCGGTTTTTCGGCATATGTGCTGTATGAGGGCATGGGCGCCGGCGATGGTTTTATGTGGAGCGACCCTGAACCTGCAGGTGAGGAAACCCCTCTCATCTAAAATCGCTAAAATAAACGAGTTTTCGGTAAAAGGCTCAATATTCCCGCTGAGCGTTGTATCGCTGGGCGGGCCGCATACGCGTGCCGTTTGTATATGGATAGAAGATAGGGGAACTACATGCGCGTAGACAATCTGAGGAACATCGCCATCATCGCCCACGTCGACCACGGCAAGACGACGATGGTCGACAAGCTCCTGCGTGCCACGGACGCCTTCCGTGCCAACCAGCAGGTCGAGGACCGCGTCCTGGATTCCAACGACCAGGAGCGCGAGCGCGGCATTACGATTCTCGCCAAGAACATCTCTATCGAGTATAAGGACGTCAAGATCAACGTCATCGACACCCCGGGCCACGCCGACTTCGGCGGCGAGGTCGAGCGCGTGCTGCGTATGGCCGACGGCGCCCTGCTGCTGGTCGATGCTTTTGAGGGCCCCATGCCCCAGACCCGCTTCGTGCTGCGTCACGCTATCGACACCGGCCTTAAGATCATGATCGTCATCAACAAGATCGACCGTCCGGGCGCCAACCCCGAGAAGGCCTACAACGACTGCCTGGACCTCATGGCCGACCTGGGCGCCACCGACGACCAGCTTGAGTTCGCCATGGAGCACGTGGTCTACGCCAGCGCCATGAATGGCTTTGCCCGCCTTGATCCCAACGACGGCAACATGGACATGTATCCGCTGCTCGATATGATCATCGACGACATGCCCGCGCCCGAGGTTGACGAGAACGCTCCGCTGGCCATGCAGTGCGTGACCATCGACCACTCCAACTTCGTTGGCCGTATCGGCATCGGTCGCGTGTATTCCGGCGCCATCCATCAGGGCGACCAGATTCTGGTTGTGAAGAACGACGGCTCCAGCGCCACCGCTACCGTCAAGCAGCTCTTTACCTTCGACTACCTGGGCCGCACCGAGTGCCAGGAAGTCGGCGCCGGCGACATCGCCGCCGTCGTGGGCATCGACCGCACCGATATCGGCGATGTCTACACCGATCCCGAGAACCCCGTCGAGCTCGAGCCCATCGAGATCGACCCGCCGACCCTGTCCATCGTCTTCGAGGCTTCGACCTCCCCGCTCGTCGGTCGCGACGGAGACATCGTGGGCGCCCGTCAGCTCAAGGAGCGCCTGTTCAACGAGGCCGAGAACAACGTGACCATGAAGATCGAGGAGCTCGAGGACAAGAGCGGCGTCGAGGTCTCGGGCCGCGGCATTCTGCACCTGTCCGTTCTGATGGAGTCCATGCGCCGCGAGGGCTTTGAGTTCCAGGTCGGCCGTCCCCGCGTTCTGTTTAAGAAGGACGAGAACGGCAACAAGATGGAGCCTGTCGAGCAGGCCGTCGTTGAGTGCCCGGACGAGTACTCGGGCAAGGTCGTTGAGGTCTTCGGTACCTCCGGTGGCATCATGACGAGCATGGATACCTCGGGTATCGTGACGCACCTCGAGTTTAAGATCCCGACCCGCGGCATCATGGGCCTTAAGAACCGCATCATGAACGTCACCCACGGCGAGGGCGTGTTCTACCACACCTTCCTGGAGTATGGTCCTTACGCCGGCGAGATCGGCAACCGTCAGAACGGCGCAATGATCTCCATGACCACCGAGAAGGCCGTTGCCTATGCTCTGGGTACGCTGCAGGAGCGCGGCCAGCTTTTTGTTGAGCCGGGCACCGAGTGCTACGAGGGCATGATCGTGGGCGAGCGCAGCAAGGCTGGCGACATGGTCGTCAACATCGCCCGTACCAAGAACCTGGGCAACCAGCGTTCCTCGACCTCCGATATCTCCGTTCAGCTGGTGCCGCCCCGCACCTTCTCGCTGGAGGAGGCGCTGGAGTACATCGCCGACGACGAGCTGGTTGAGATTACCCCCAAGAACATCCGCCTGCGCAAGCGCCTGCTCAACGCCACCGACCGCAAGAAGGCCGCCGTCCGCGCCGGCCAGGTCAACAAATAAGCGCTGGACTTTATAGCGTCTAACAAGAAAGGGCGTCGACCGTAATGGTCGGCGCCCTTTTTAATATGAGCAGGACATTGTCAAGAGGCAAAATCGGGCCTGGCCCCAACGAT
>CATXXC010000019.1 GCA_958403385.1 uncultured Collinsella sp. | reverse complement strand
TCGGGTTCCCACATTCATCCGTACATGTGCGGATGAATGTGGGAGGTGTTCGGATGAAGTTGATAATCAAGGTGCGAAAAATGACTGCAAATCGGTCACGCATGATTTTGCTTTTGCCCTGGGCTGGTTGTAGAATCAAAAAGCTTAAACGAACTACTTGTGCAGCTTGCGCGAAAGCTCGGGCTGCGGCTGGGGGGGGATGCGCCCGTGCAGGGTCCTTTCGGTCATATTGCGTCGATGCGCCGCACCTTTATGATGTTGGCAGCGGCCTTATGCGTGTTCGTTATGGCCGGGGGGGGGTGCCCTCGCGCGCGTACGGTGACGATGGCAACCTTATAACAAACCCAAACTTTCTTAACCAAGCTACTGGCTGGTCGACGACCTCTCCGAATGAGAGAATCGGCGAGACGATGAAGCTCGAGCTTTCCACGCAGCTCCTCAAGCCCCAAACGAACACCAAACAAGCTAACGGCAATCACTTTGCGCTTGCGTGGAATTTTAGGCCACAGGGCACCAATCTTTATTTTGAACCTGGATCAACCTACACCACCTTTTCCACCCAGAGCGGCGCCACGTACGAGTGGGGCCTAAACCATCGCGCCGCAACCGACCACGACGTGCTGATGCTCACGATGGGTCCTCAACAGGAGAATCTGTCGATTAACAGCGCAGGCCAAGACCAGCTTATGCAGCTGCGGGCTTGGCTTAAGGCGCAGGTCAAGATGCCCCAGGGAAATACCGTTGAGCAGTACACCGTTTACAGCGATCCCTTTGCTGCAAACGGCGGATTTGCTGGTAACAGTGCTGATGGATCCCACTTTTCGTTTGAACAGAGCGACGGTCGCATCGCGCTTTCTGTGTGGCTCGTAAGCTCTAACGGACAGGGTTGGTTCTCCTTTGGCACCAACAGCACGCATTATTATCGAGATCTTCCCGAGGAAGACGATGAGTTTGCCTATCAGGCTGACTATACCGCAGCGTCCGACAAAACGATGCTTGCGCTGACTTGCTACGATTCAAATCTTACGGGGGAGAACGAACAATACCGGGAGTGGTTTGGTAATCTGGTCAACGACGTTCACGTGGAAAAGCAGGGCACACGCGACATCTATAGCGACTTTGCCAAGGTGTATTGGGAAAATTCGTCCGAGACCATGACAACGCTCACAAACTATGCGTTCTCGACCTCGAATCTTAAGAACGAGAATACGAACATTGCTAACGGCAGCTTTGAAGAGGATATACATCTAGGGAACCAGAGGCCCAGCAAGTTTACGTTGTGCTCGCCCCGTTGGCGTACGACCGAGACGGACCATCGTATCGAGATCGTTGCCAAGAACGACTACTATATCGACCCAGTTGGGCATTCTGTTACGTTTACGCCCTCCGATGGTGACTATGCAGCCGAGCTCAACGCACACGAGGCGAGTTCGCTCTACCAATATGTGACGACCGAGCCGGGAAAACAGTACGAGTGGGGGCTCGACCACCGCGGCCGCTCGGGTCGAGACGCCATGGCCCTTATCATCGGTCCGCGACAAGAAAACGAGCCGTACAAGGACAATCAAAAGGCACTCGATCAGTACCAGCAAATTGTTCAATGGATTCAAATGAGCGTCGATAACTATGTCGGCTTGGATGTGGTCAATTTTTCCCAATCGGGCTGCAGCAAAAAGATCATCCTGTATTCAACCAAGTTTGACAAAGTGGGCGGATTTGCCAATGCGTCCAGCGGAAGCGCGTTCTCATGGACGGCCGATGCGGAGCATACCGAAAAATGGTGCGTATGGATCATGGCGTCCGAAAACGACGCGTGGGCTTCCTACGGTTCCAACGCGCTCGAGCAGAGCAAAAAGGTTGACTACGACTATACCTACACCATTCCGGATGGCCAAAACCAGAGCGTCTTTGCTTTTGTGGCCTACAACACGGCCAACGGGAGCAATTCGACCGGCAACTTCCTCGACAATATCTCGTTTAGGGAGTTCTATCGCATCGAGACATACACGACGCCCAACGGAAGCGGAACGTATTTTTATAACGCCAATACCAAGACGGCGGACTTTACCTATGCCAAAAACTACGTAGGTAAACAGGAGAAGAACTCCTACTTTATGGTCGATGCCAAACGCGATGACGGGGCAGTCTTTATCGGTGCTTTTGTCAACGGCGAGTTCTATTCCGCAGACGACGACGCACATTGGACCAGATTGGAAGATGGTACCTATCGCTTTGAGGTCGACAAGGTCACAAAGCACTACAAAGTGCACCTCGTGTTTTCCAAGGCAGGCGTTCAATACGATGTGAACGGCGGCAAAGCGTATCACTACGATCCGTACAATGAGTCCACGGGCGATTTCGTACAGCTTTCTGGCGCTGGAGCGAGCTATACCTCCCATGCTGCCGTTGGACAAAACGACGACTGGAAGTTTATGGGCTGGGAGTACGCGGGCTCGGGAAAAGCCGTTCGCTTCGATGCCAAACACACGGTGACCCATACAGCTCCCGAGGGCACCACGGATTCCGGCACTCTTACCATTAAGGGCAAGAAGGTCAATCCGGATACCGGTGCTGTGGGCGATGCGGTAACCGTCGAAAACATTCCCGAGAGCCAGGGCGCGACGTTCGTGGCGCAATGGAAGTATCGTCAGGCCTTTGTTGCCCAGCTTAAAAATGCCGATGGCACGTGGAGCAACGTAACGACGGGCGGCACGGTCAGCTCCAAGCTTAAGGGGGCAAAGGGCTCCATCGATGCCGGGGATGGCTCGGGCAAGGACGAGGACGCGTACAAAAAATCGGGCGTTGCCTACTTTGTGGATGACGGCACGTTTGTGGAGGCGGTGGCCACTCCCAAGGAGGGCTATCACTTTGAGGGTTGGTACGACCTATCGAATCCGGACGCCCCGGAGCTGCTGTCGTCTTCACCCACCTATACGTACAACGTAAAAGATCGCCATACGGGATGCGTATACGCACGATTCACCCCGCGCACCTACACACTCAAGGTTTCCAAGAGCGTTACGGGCAATATGGGCGACAAGCGTGCCTACTTTAAGATGACGGCGACCTTTACGGGCCTCAAGGCTGGTCAGACCTACGCCATCGAGTATTCGGATGCGTCTGCCCAAGGCAGCCATGCGCTCGTGGCGCGACCGAATGATCGGGCCGAGACCGTGGAAAACAAGACGGCCTTTACGGCCGATGGCCAGGGCAAGGCGACCGTGCCGTTTGCCGTTAAGGACGGCCTGACCGTTTCGATTAAGGCGCTGGATTACAACGCGGTCTATACCGTGAGCGAAGACGATTATTCGTCGTTGGGGTACCACGCCGAGCTTACGGGTGCGAGCGGCACGCTCAACGGTCCGCGTGTGACCGTTGCCGTTGAAGCTAAGGCCACCAATTCCCGACAGGTCGCGGTGCCTACGGGTATTACGCGCAACCCCATCTATGCCCTGGCGATTTTGGCCGCCGGCGTGCTGTTGGCTACGGGCATGGTTGCGCTGCGTTTACGCCGCGGCTCCAAGAGGGGCGGGCGCCTATGAGAAGACATGGCGCCAGCAATGCTGGTGATGGGCCAGCCGCACGAGCGGCCCCGCAGGGAAGACCCCGGGGCTCGCGGTATTCGGCCGCGTCGAACGTGAGGTTGGGCGCCCATGCGGCGCCAGATCTGGGAGAAGCGGACGACCGGCGCGATATCGTGGGTTTTCTGGCGCGCTTGGCATTTTTTGTCGTGACGCTCTGGCTGCTCTTTGGCGTGGTCTTGGGCGTGGGTGCAGTCACGACTGGCGAGATGGCCCCGCGTATCTGTTCGGGTGACGTCATGCTCTACTGGAGGTTCAGCCAGAGCTTCAACGAGGGTGACGTGGTGGTATACACCGCGGATGGCGCAGAGCGCCTAGGCCGCGTGGTTGCCCGTCCCGGTGATGAGGTCACGATTACCGAGGAAGGCGAGCTCATGGTTAACGGGGCTGTTGTTGTGGAAAGCGACATCACCACGCCGACGCCGCGCTATGAGTCTGCTGTGGACTATCCCGTGCGCCTGGGAACGGATGAGTTCTTTGTACTGGCAGATTTGCGTGAGGGCGGCCACGACAGCCGCCTGTACGGGCCGATTGCCCGCTCGCAGATCAAGGGCAACGTGATCAGCGTGCTGCGCAGGTCGAACCTGTAGGCACGGAGATTGGTTTTATTAAGGGCATATGCCCGAGAGGAAGGATACAACATGAAAACTGGAAAGAGACGACTGACAGCATTTGCAGTTGTGGCTGCCACGATGCTGCTGGCTTTGGTGGGAGTTGTCGCGCCCGCGTGGGCGGAGGACAGTGCCGCTCAACCGCATCTGCCGGTAAAAGACAACAAGGTTACGATCACCTCGACGCTTACCATGAATGAGAATGCCGTGGTGCCTAATGCGACGTTTAACTATTCGATTGCGCCGGCGGATGAGGAGAGTGAGCTTACGAGCACGAGCGGTATGCCCGTTTATGCTGGAGTGACAGACGCCGTCACGCTTTCGCCGACTTCCGTTAATTTTTCCAACAAAGGCCTTACAAGCACAGAGAATACCGGTGAGAAAACTAAGACAATAACCGCCAAACTGAGTGCCGAAATTAAAACCTCTCTGTTCAAGGCTCCGGGTATCTATCGATATAAAATTACGCAGACGCCGTCAGGGCTGGACGGTCTCAACGTTACATACAAGGAGCTCTTCCTGGATGTTTACGTAGAAAACGAAGAGAATGGCGGTTCGGGCTATGTTGTTAAGGGCTGTATTCTTAGAACAGAAGCAGGCTCGGGCGAGAAGACCGCAGGTTTTTTGAACAAATATGTCACCCATAAGCTGACCATCACAAAGGTCGTCAAGGGCAACCAAGGTGACAAGAATAAGGACTTTAATTTTACCTTCGCGATTAAAGGCGCTGACGGGGAGAGCTATGAGTACGCCACTGTGAAAAACGGTGCCACCACCATGAGCCAAACTCCAGCTAAGTCGGGAACTGCGGTTACCGTAAGCCTTAAGCATGGGGAATCCGTCATCGTTTACGGTCTCTCATCGGAGGATAAATTCGCCGTAACTGAGGCGGATTATCATGGCGACGGTTATAAGACGTCGTACAAGATTGGTGATGGCACCAATTCGACAGAAGGTAGCTCTATTGTCGAGGAAGCTATCGGTGCTTACGACACCACGGTGATCTTTACCAACACCAAGGATGTTACCGTTCCGACCGATGTTATTCGGACGGTCGTTCCCTATGCGGCAATCGTCGCGTTTGCTGCCGTGATGGGCGTGGTCTTCTTCCGTCCTCGTCGTAATCGTCGTTAAAACAGCGAGGATTACAGCCGATGGAGCTTAAACGCATAGCTCGGCTGGCGAGAGCCGGCGACCGCGTGCTTACGTGGTTTGCCGGCTTTCTCGTGCTGCTCATGCTGCTGTACGGGGGCTATTCGCTGTGGGATACAAACAACGTTATGAACGGCGGGTTCATCAGCGATGAGCTGCTGCACTACAAACCCACCGGGACCAACGATTGCGCACGCCTGCAGGATCTGATGGCCAAAAATCCCGACGTTGTCGGATGGGTCACCATCGATGGCACCAACATCGATTATCCCTTCGTTCAGGGAAAAGATAACCAGGAATACCTCAACAAAAACGTGTTGGGGGAGTCCGCGGTTTCGGGAGCGGTGTTTTTGGATACGCGCAACAGCCGCGCGATGACCGATCCCTACAATCTGCTCTATGCGCACCACATGGATAACGGTGCGATGTTTGGCGATGTCGATCGGTTTCTAGACAGGGGCTTCTTTGGCCTGCACCGCACGGGCACGCTCTACACAAAGGATGGGGCGTTCCGGCTGCGCATCGTTGCCGTGTGTTCGTTTGCTGCGAGTGATGACATTATCTTTGGGCCGGGAAACCTGGACCAGGCCTCGATGCAGACGCTGCTCACGCATATCTCGCAGACGGCGGTGCATGCGGACATGGATGACGTTGGCCCTGATTCGCGCATCATCGCTCTTTCTACCTGCAGTGATAAAACAAACGGGCGCCGAGCACTTATAGCAGAGGTCTTGTAGCTCATTGAATATTCCGATTAAGCTGCGCCCCATAGGCTGCATCAAGTTTGAGGCTCTCGGTCCATCATGGTAGAGTTGTCCGCGCGTGAATTTCGGCACACTGCGCGCTATCTGAGCTTTTACCGTTTGGAGGAGTGAGCTTGTGAATGCTTCTGTCGCCAAGAAGGCCAGCCAGGCGGTGCGCCTTCTGATGATGGCGCTCACGGCAGTTCTTATCTTTTTCTTCATCAATGTCATGTTGCTCGTCTCCGACATCCAGGGCACGGCGCGCGTGGTCAACTACGCCGGTCTGGTGCGCGGCACCACGCAGCGAATCGTTAAGCTCGAGGATGCAGGCCAGCCACAAGACGACCTGCTCAAGGCCGTTGATTCATACATTAGTGGTTTGCGCTACGGAAGCGACGACCTCAATCTCGTCCGTCTCGATGACGATGAGTATCAGGCAAAGATGACCGAGCTCGCGAGCTATTTTGACAAGCTTCGCACCGAGATTGCCCGTGTGCGCGAAGTCGGCTACGAGAACACCGACATCATCGCCATGAGCGAGGAGTTCTTTGGCATTTGTGACGATGCCACGAGGCTTGCGGAGGACTACTCCCAGGAGAAGGCCACGGCGCTCAATCGCCTTGAGGGTTTGGTGATTATCGACATCGTGGGCCTGGTGGCGACCTTTGCGGTCGAACTTGCTCGCGCGGTGCGCACTGCCGCGCTCAATCGCGAGCTGCAGAACAAAGTCTATCTCGATGAAGCCACGGGACTGCCCAACAAGAACAAGTGCGAGGAAATCTTGGGGCAGGGGCATCCCGTTTCCGCCGAAGCGCCTGTTGCGCTGTGTGTTTTCGATCTTAACAATCTGCATACGGTCAATAACAGCTTTGGCCACGAGAAGGGTGACGAGTACATCCGTTCTTTTGCCCAGCAGCTGGGGTGCGTGGCGTCCGAGACCTGCTTTGTGGGCCGCGACGGCGGCGATGAGTTTATCGCGGTGCTGTGGGATGCCGATCGAGCTGCCGTGGAATCCTGTCTCGCTCGGATTCGTGCGAACGTGAGCGAGTATTCCGAGGCTCACCCCGACATGCCTATCAGCTACGCGGTGGGCTATGCGCTTTCTAGTGATTATGATGAACCGCCCACGATGCGCGAGCTCTTTTCCCAAGCCGACAAAAACATGTACATCGACAAGAACCGCGTAAAGACAGCCGAGGCAGCTGGGCCGCAACGCGAGGAGCGGTAAGCCTGTAACAGAGGGCATAGAAAAGCCTCCGCAGCCCGTGTGGCTGCGGAGGCTTTATTCGTTGCGGCGCATTGTGTTTGGGTCGCTGAGATGAGTCGATTTGCCCCGAAAGAGGAGGGCATTGACCTTAGGGTCATGCCCGACGAATGAGCGGCAAATCGGCCGTCTCGGCGGGCCGAACTACTCCAGCTCAAACGCTCCGGTGTAGAGCTGGTAGTAATACCCGCGCTTGGCGATCAGCTCGTCGTGGTTACCGCGCTCGATAATGCGGCCATGGTCCAGACAGATGATCGCGTCGGAGTTGCGCACGGTGGACAGGCGGTGCGCGATGACAAACGTCGTGCGGCCTTCCATGAGCTTATCCATGCCCGCTTGCACGATGGCCTCGGTGCGGGTGTCGATGGAGCTCGTGGCCTCGTCCAGAATCATCGCCGGCGGATCGGCGACGGCGGCGCGTGCGATCGAAATCAGCTGGCGCTGGCCCTGCGACAGCTGCGCGCCGTTGCCGGTGAGCATCGTGTCGTAGCCGTCGGGCAGGCGGGTGATAAAGTCGTCGGCGCCCGCGAGCTTGGCTGCCGCGATGCACTCCTCGTCGGTGGCGTCCAGGTTGCCGTAGCGGATGTTGTCCATCACGGTGCCGGTGAACAGGTTCACGTCCTGCAGTACGACGCCCAGCGAGCGGCGCAGATCGGCCTTGCGGATCTTGTTGACGTTGATGCCGTCGTAGCGGATCTTGCCGTCGGCGATGTCGTAGAAGCGGTTGATGAGGTTGGTGATGGTCGTCTTGCCCGCACCGGTGGCGCCGACAAACGCGACCTTCTGGCCCGGCTTGGCAAACACGGACACGCCGTGCAGCACCTCGTGGTCGGGCGTGTAGCCAAAGTCGACGTTGTCCATGACCAGGTCGCCGCGCAGCGGTACGTACTCGATCTCGCCGGTTGCGCGGTGCGGGTGTTTCCATGCCCACATGCCGGTGTGGTGGTCGGCCTCCTCGAACTCCCAAGTCTCGGGGTTCACCTGCGCGTTGACGAGCGTCACGTAGCCTTCGTCGGTCTCGGGCTTCTCGTCGATGAGCTCAAAGATGCGGTCGGCGCCGGCGAGGCCCATGACCACGGCGTTGATCTGCTGCGAGATCTGACCGATCTGTCCGCAGAACTGCTTGGTCATGTTGAGGAACGGCACCACGACGGCGATGGACAGCGTCATGCCCGAGATGCTCAGGTTGGGCACGCCCAGCGCCAGGAAAATGCCGCCGGCAAGGGCCACCAACACGTAGAGCAGGTTGCCCAGGTTCATAAGGATAGGCATGAGGATGTTGGCGTACATGTTGGCCTTCTGCGAGACCTCGAAGAGCTTTTCGTTGCGCTCGTCAAAATCGGCCTCGGCGGCAGACTCGTGGCAGAATGCCTTGACGACCTTCTGGCCGTTCATGACTTCCTCGATATGGCCCTCGACCACGCCGAGCTCGGACTGCTGCGCAATAAAGAAACGCGCAGAGTTGGAGCCGAGCAGCTTGGTCATAAAGGTCATAAAGACGACGCCGGCCACAATGACCAGGCACATCCACACGCTGTAGTACAGCATGATAAAGAATACCGTGACGATGACGATGGTCGTCATGAGCAGGTTGGGCAGCGACTGGCTGATCATCTGGCGCAGCGTGTCGATGTCGTTGGTGTAGTGGCTCATGATGTCGCCGCGCTGGTGCGTGTCGAAGTAGCGAATCGGCAGGTCCTGCATGCGGTTGAACATCTTCTCGCGCAGCTTCTCGAGCGAGCCCTGCGTGACGATGGCCATGGCGCGGTTCCAGAAGAGCGAAGACAGGATGCCGACGCCGTAGATGCAGGCGAGGGTAGTCACGAGCTGTGCGATCTTGGGCTGTGCGGCTTCCCAATCGCCCGACTGCCACGATTCGCCAATAATTTGCAGGGCGCTCTGAAGGAAGGTCGCGCCGATGGAGTTGATGATGGCGCAGAGCACCACGCCGACGACGACGAGGGGCAAAAGCACGGGGTAGAAGCCAAAGAGCGTCTTGATGAGGCGCGACATGGTGCCGCCCTTGCGGTTGAGCGCGCGCTCGGCGGTCGTTGCCTTACTCATGTGCCTCGCCTCCTTCCTGGGTCTGAGCTTGCGTTGCGGATGCCTCGGTGTTGGCCTCGACGGCCCCTTCGCCCTCGGCAGACATCTTGTTTTGCGAGGTAAAGGTCTCGCGGTAGATCTCGCTTGTCTTGAGCAGCTCGTCATGGTTGCCGATTTGCGCGATGCGGCCACCTTCCATGACGATGATGCGGTCTGCGTCCTGCACGGAGCTAATGCGCTGGGCGATGATGAGCTTGGTCGTGTTAGGCAGATAGCTTGCCAGCCCTGCGCGAATCTTGGCGTCGGTCTTGGTGTCGACGGCGCTGGTGGAGTCGTCCAGGATCAAGATCTTGGGGCGACGCAGCAGAGCACGCGCAATGCACAGGCGCTGCTTCTGACCGCCGGAAACATTGGAGCCGCCCTGCTCGATCCAGGTGTCGTAGCCCTTGGGGAAACCGTCGACAAACTCATCGGCGCAGGCCAGATGTGCCGCCTCGCGGACTTCCTCGTCGGTGGCGTTCGGGTCGCCCCAGCGCAGGTTCTCGGCAATGGTGCCGCTAAACAGCACGTTTTTCTGCAGCACCATGGCGACCTGGTGGCGCAGTGCGTCCAGGTCGTAGTCGCGCACGTCCATGCCGCCCACGCGCACGGTGCCTTCGGTGGCGTCGTACAGGCGGGCGATGAGGTTTACGAGCGTGGACTTGGCCGAGCCAGTGCCGCCGATGATGCCGATGGTCTCGCCGCTCTTAATGTGCAGGTCGATATCGTCGAGCGCCTGGCGCTTCGCATGCGCGGAATACTTAAAGCTCACGTGGTCAAAGTCGATGGAACCGTCGACAACCTCGAGCACGGGCTCGGCGGGATTGGCGATCGTGGGCTCGGCGGCCAGCACCTCGGTAATGCGGTGCGCCGATTCGTCGGCCATGGTCACCATGACAAAGATCATCGACAGCTGCATCAGGCTCATAAGGATCTGGAAGCCATAGGTAAAGATCGAGGAGAGCTGGCCCACGTCGAACAGCGTGCCCTGGCTCGTGATGATGAGCTTGGAGCCCAGGTAGATGATGACGACAAACGCGCCGTTGACGCAGATGTTCATCATGGGGTTGTTAAAGGCGAGCAGCTTCTCGGCGCGGGTGAAGTCCATCTGGACGTCGCGCGCGGCGGTCGCGAACTTCTCCTTCTCAAAGTCTTCGCGTACGTAGCTCTTAACCACGCGCATGCCGGTGACGTTTTCCTCGACGGACTCGTTAAGGGCATCGTACTTGTGGAACACGCGCGAGAAGATGGGGCGCGCCTTAAAGATGATAAAGAACAGCCCAAAGCCCAGCAGCGGAATGATGACCAGGTAGACCATGGCAACGCTGCCGCCCATGATAAATGCCATGGTAAAGGCGAAGATCAATACCAGCGGCGCGCGCACGGCGATACGGATGATCATCATAAAGGCCTGCTGCACGTTGTTGATATCGGTGGTCAGGCGCGTGACGAGCGAGGAGCTCGAGAACTCATCGATGTTGGCAAAGCTGAACGTCTGGATCTTGTAGAACAGGTCGTGACGCAGGTTCTTGGCGAAGCCGCAGCTCGCATGGCTGCAGGTGACGCCGGCCGCGGCGCCAAAAGCAAGCGACGTCAGCGCGATGAGTACCAAAAAGCCTGCGGTGGGAAGCATCTCGGCTACGGTGGCGCCGTCTTTGATGGCGTCGATCAGGTTGGCGGTGATAAATGGAATCAGCATCTCGCAGAGCACCTCGCCAAGCACGAGCAACGGCGTGGCAACGGTGACTTTCATATAGTCGCGGATGCTGCCCATGAGGGTTTTAATCATCCAGTTCCTCCCAGGTTACACGGATTTTCTCGAGCATTTCGGCGAGGTCTTCGCGCTCGTCGTGGGTGAGGGCACTAAAGGCCCGCTCTCTAAAGCGGATGCGGGCCGCCTGGTCGATGCGGGCGTTTTCTCGGCCGGTTTCGGTCAGGCGAATGGTGAGCTGCCGTCGATCCTTGGGGTTACGGCTGCGCTCGATGAGGCCGTTGAGCTCGAGCTTGGACAGGATCTCGGAAAGCGATCCCGGCTTGAGGTCGAAGTGCATGCCGAGCTCCTGCTGCGACATCTCGCCGCCGGGTTGCTTGGCCAGCAGGCAGATGATGGGCGCCTTGCCGGACACGCCTCCGCCATGAAAATGCATGTAATGGCCGCAAAAGCCCAGGCCATTGAGGATGCGCTTGGCAAGCTTGTCTTCTGAGCTAACCGCTTCGAGTGCATCCGCCGGCTGTGACGGGTCGCCGCCGGGCTCGTGCGAACAAAGGTTAAGAGGTTCATCGCACATGAATTAGTGTTGCTCCTTTCTTTAGTTAGGTAGTGGAATTGTTTTGTGCCTAACCAATCTAGGAGCATGAGAAATGAATGTCAAGGTACCAAACTAGTGGTTACGCGGTTTTACCAAACCGCGTAACGGCTCGACGCTGCAAACCCGCCAGAGCGGCAATCTGCCTTTCAACTTCGGCGGCATGACCAGAAGGTCAATGCCGCCTCGTTTCAAGGCACCTTGCTCACTCTGGCGGGTTTTCGCTGACTTCGCCAAAACATCGGCGTTGCCCGACCAGTCGTTTTGGCACTTAGGGACGTTCCTTATGTGCCGGCACTTGGGGACACTCCTTGGGCTAATTGCCGGGATAGTCGTTGGGGACGTTCTTGTTTGACTAGTCATTTAAGAACGTCCCCAACGACTACCTCGTTTTCGTAACCTTTTCGCAACAATGCGCTCTTCGCGACCGTAGCGCCCGCTCACAACGTCCCCTGCGCTACACTTAGTCGCACTGTGGCGCTGCTGCGCCGTGCCCGAACCAAGGGAGACCCTCATGAAGAACACTCAGCTGCTGCTGATCAACGATATGTGCGGCTACGGCAAGGTCGCGCTTTCCGCCATGCTGCCGGTGCTGTCGCACATGGGCTACCGCATCCACAACCTGCCGACGGCACTTGTGTCCGATACGCTCAACTATCCCAAGTTCTACATCCACGACACCACCGAGTACGTGCGCCAGAGCCTCGCCATCTGGGAGGAGCTCGGCTTTGAGTTCGACGCCATCTCTACCGGCTTTATCGTGACCGAGGAAGAGACGCGCATCATTTCGGACTTCTGCCACCGTCGCGCGCAAAAGGGTACCAAGGTGTTCGTCGACCCCATCATGGGCGACAACGGCAAGCTCTATGCGGGCGTGCCCGAGTCCACGATTGGCCTTATGCGGCACCTGCTGGAGTGCGCAGACTACGCGGTGCCCAATTATACCGAGGCGTGCCTGCTTGCCGATAGGCCTATCGCCGAGCAAATTACGCCCGATGAGGCTCGCGCCCTTGTGGACGCCGTGCGCGAGCTGGGTGCCAAGTCGGTGGTCATTACGAGCGCCGTGGTCAATGGCACGAACGCGGTTATCGGTTACGACCATGTAGCGGGGGAGTACTTTACGATTCCCTTTGAGCTCATTCCGGTCTATTTCCCGGGCACGGGTGACACGTTCTCGGCGGTGCTCGTCGGCCGCGTTATGGCAGGTTGGAGTTTGCAACGCGCGACGTCCGATGCCATGCGCGTGGTGGCTGAGCTTATCGAGCGCAATGCCGACCAAGAGGACAAGTCGGCTGGCCTTCCCATCGAGGCCTGCCTGGATGTGATTGACCATGAGTAATGCTGGCGAGGGCGGCGCCAAGCCTGCGGGCGAGAACAAGCCGCTCGGCGCGCCGCGGGGCAAGCGTCCGCGCATCCGCGTGAGCTGCGTGGACCAGCTGGGTGCGTGCCGCTGCCACCATGGTCACAAGCCGGGCGACGTTTTTGACTTCGACCGAGACCGCGGCAAGATGTGTGCCATGGCCTGCCATGTGGGCTTTCCCTATATCGATATCCTGCGCTATGGCGGAACCGTGCCTGGCAACGAGCCCGGTACGGCAAAGTTCTGCTGCCCCGAGGTCGATACGCTGAACGTCTGGCTTGCCGAGATCGTCGACGAGTAGTCGAGCGCAATGTGACAAAGGGACAGTCCCTTTGTCACATTCGCCGGGGCTGCCCCTTCTTTTTGCTTATAATCCTAAATCTCTGCATTTCATCCGATTTTAGGTTCTAAAAATCCTACATTTCATCGATAATTAAGCGCATAAAACTTTGCATTTCATTTGATGACACTGAGGGGAGAGCCTATGCTGCGCAGGAAAATAGCGGCAGAGCTGGAGCGTTGGCTGAAGTCTGCCGAGCAAAAGGCCTTATTCATCACGGGTTCTCGCCAGATCGGCAAAAGCTATTCGATTCGCGCATTTGGCAAAGCCAGCCATGCAACCTACATCGAGCTCAATCTCATGGAAAATCGCCAGGCAAAAGATGCTCTTCTCGAGGCGCGGAATGCCGATGATTTCATCAGCAGGGTGACGCTTCTTTCGGGAAAGTCGATTGCACCAGGCAAAACGCTCGTGTTTATCGATGAGGTCCAAGAGGCCCCCGACATCATGACGATGGCAAAGTTCCTTGTAGAGGACGGGAGGTGCCGCTGGGCGTTTTCGGGGTCAATGCTCGGGACCCAGTTCAAGGGCGTCAGGTCCTATCCCGTGGGGTATGTCCACGAGCTTAGGATGTTCCCGCTCGATTTTGAGGAGTTTTGCTGGGCAATCGGGGTGAGCGAGGGGGCTCGCCAAACGATACGTGACGCGTGTATCAGCGAGAGGCCCATTCCTGATTACATTCATGACGCGATGATGGCAAACTTCAGGACCTATACCGTTGTCGGCGGAATGCCGGAGGTCGTGCAACGTTTCCTTGACACGCAGGGCGACCTTGCCTCTGTTCGTCAGCTACAGTCAGAGCTCAACGAACAGTACCGGCGGGATATCTCCAAGTATGCAAGCGGGCGAGCCCTTCAGGTGCAGAGCATTTACGATCAGCTCCCTATTATGCTCGAGGGCGAAAGCAAGCGCTTCGTGCTCAATTCCATTGACCCCAAGGCTCACTACGAGAAGTATCAGCGAGATTTTGTATGGCTTGTCGATGCCGGCGTTGCTCTCAAAGCCGATATCGTAACCGAGCCAAAATCGCCCTTGCTCAAGACGGCACGGCCATCGCAGTTCAAGCTATATCAATCGGATACGGGCATGTTGATGGCGCGCTACCCCGTCGGAGTCGCCCAAGCGGCGTATCTTGATAGCAAGGAGCCCAATCTGGGCGGCATTTACGAAAACGTGGTGGCCCAGCAGCTGGCTGCCCAAAATCGCCAGCTTTACTACTATCAGACAAAAAAGCGCGGTGAAGTGGACTTTGTGGTCGATGGACCGGATGGGACGGCTGTTCCGATCGAGGTTAAATCGGGCTCCTATTACCACGCGCACGCTGCGCTCGGTCATGTGCTTGATACGGCTGAATATGGCGTAAGGCTCGGGATTGTTTTCTCGAGAGGCAACGTTGAGCGCAACGGAGCGGTTCTCTATTTGCCGCTATATGCGACCTGGGCCCTTTCGGATGTTTTGGGCGACTCCTGCGCCGAGGGGATAAAGCTGGAGGTCAAGCCGGTCTAGGGCCAGTCCCGGATGTGGCAAAGGGGTAGTCCCTTTGTCACATTCATGAGCGTGGATTTTCTCCCACCGAGATAACGAGCGTGGATTTTCTCCCGTTTAGAGCGCACTCGAACGCTCAAAGTGGGAGAAAATCCACGCTCGTTTTATGCCGATGGCGTGGCACGTGCGTCCGCGTGCTCGCTTGCCTATAACTGCTCGAGCATGGCCGTGCAGCCGGCGAGCACATCGCGGTAGGTGGCATCGAAGTTGCCGGTGTACCAGGGATCGGCCACGTCGCCGGGGCGATCGGTCCAATCGAGCAGGCGCGAGATCTTGCCGTCGGGGTCGTCGCCAAAGATGCGGTACAGGCCGCGGGCGTTTTCGTCGTCCATATAGACAATGTGGTCCCAGCCGCCATACTCCGCGCGTCGCACCTGGCGCGCGCGATGTGCGACGACGGGAATCCCGACCTCGCGCAGCTTGGCGAGCGTGCCATGGTGCGGCGGGTTGCCAATCTCCTCGGTCGAGGTCGCCGCGGAATCAATGACAAACTCGCCCTCGCGCCCAGCGCGGCGCACGAGCTCGGCAAACACCGACTCAGCCATCGTCGAGCGGCAGATATTCCCATGGCAGATAAACAGTACACGTTGCATATGCGGTTTCCTTTCGATCGCCATCATCGAGCTCGAGTATCGCATCTACGCCTGCGCCCTCGCCCGCTTGCGCTCCCAGCGAGCCAACTTAATCGTCACCAGCGTGAGCGCCCAGGCCACAAGCGAGAACACGGCACCGACCGCGCCAACGTAGGCAATGCCAACTCCGCTTACCACGGCGCCGCCCACTGCGGTGCCAAACGAGATGCCGACGTTAAACGCCATGGGCTCAACCGAACTTGCGAGTACCATCGACTTGGGGTGGCGGCTGCGTGCCACATCCATAAAGTGTGTGATGCACGACACCGAGAACAGGTACATGAGCAGCGCCAAGCTAAAGACAAAGACCAGCGCGAGCGGCATGGTGCCGCCCAAAGCAAACAGCCCGAGTAACGCCGCAGCCTGCAGCACAAACGTCACAAGCAGCGCCTTCATGCCAAAGCGCGCATCGATCCATCCGCCCAGGATGTTCGAGATCAGGCAGAACACGCCGTAGGCCATAAGCGTGGTACTGGCTTCGACCGTGCCCATGCCCAGCACCTGCTCAAGATAAGGCGTCACGTAGCCGTAGAACACATAGACCGAGCCCACGCCAAACAAAAAGATGAGCATGCCGGTGATGATGCTCGGCTCGCGTAGCAGACCCGCCTGCTCGCGAAAGGTGGCGGGCTCGTCGGTTTGTCCGGCGCGCGGCATAGACGCCACGAGCGCTCCACAGATCAAAACGGCAAAGGTTAGCGTGCCGTACATGGCCACGTGCCAATCGAGCGTGTCGGCCACAAACTTACCGATCGAAGTGACAAAGACCATCGCCACGGAAAACGCGCCGTACACCACCGAGATGGCAAGCGAAGTTTGCTGCGGGGACAGAAGCTCAGGGATGTACGTCACGCCCACGGCGAGCAGTGCGCCCGAGACGGAGCCCAGGACAATGCGCGAGATAAAGAGCACCTGGAAGTTGGGCGCCAACGCCATGACCAGGTTGCCGAGCACAAAGACGATGCTATAGCACACGAGCAGCTGGTAGCGGCGAAAACGTCCCGTGCTGAGCGCGAGCACCGGCGTCGCGATAGCGTAGATCAGTGCGAACACGCTAATAAGTTGGCCTGCGGTGGCAAGCGATACGCCGAGTTCCGTCGCCAGGTCGCTTTCGATGCCGATGACCACGAACTCGGAGCAGCCGAGCGAGAATCCCAACAGCACGAGCAGCGCCAGGCAGAGCTTGGTGCGCGCAGGGGAGAGCGCGGCGGCGGTTGACTTACTTTTAGGCGTGGTTGCGGCGGTCAAGGTTGTCACTCCAATGTCGCATGAATAAGCGGGATTCAATCCCTGCAACTCTAACAGAATGTGACAAAGAGACAGTCCCTTTGTCGCATTGCGCTGCCGGCCAGTCGCCCAAACCGTCACAACATTCGGCGAAAATCTCGAAATCGAGGAAAAGCGTCGAATGTTGTGACGGTTTTTGTGTCCGGCGCGGGTGAGCTTCGGTGTCGTCTGGGGGTATAAAACTAGCGAGTGTTTATTTGCGAGGCCTAAGGGGCGCCCCGTATGGATATCGATAACTTTGAATGGTGGTATAGCGAGGGCGAGGCTCCGGACGAGGAGTGGGACGAGCCCGCGCCGCGTGACGTGTCGAGCGACGAGGACGAGACCGGCAACGATGCCGCTGTCGAGCCTGATGCCGCCGAACCCCTAACCTTTGAACAGGCTTGGGCCCAGGCCGAGGCCGACGAGGCAAAGGCCGATGCCACGGCCACGCTCGGTGAGCCGGCGGACATGTCCATCTCGCCGGCCAAGACCCCGCAACCGCGCCACACCATCGACCCCGGCAGTACAGCATCTTTCAGCATTCTCGACGTGCCCGCGCAAGGCGCCCAGGCGCCTGCGCCCACGCATCGCCCCGACCTGGCTCGTGAGGAAGACGCGGGCCGCCGCTCACCACTCGGTCCCATCCTCATCGCCTTCATGGCCGGCGTCATCGCTTGCTCGGCGATCGGAAATGTCTGGAGCCATGTGGAGCAACAGCGCAAAGATGCTGCCAAGGTCGAGATGTCTGTCGAGCAATCGCTCAGCCGCACGCGTTCGGTGCATGTGTCGGTCGAGGTCAAGGACGGCGCGACGTGGGACACCGCCCGCGGCGACAGCCAGATGCTCATCCATATCGTGGGCCGCACACTCAGGGGGCAGGCGATTGACGAGTATCAATATGTCAACTCCGCTGGCGACGGCATCGAACTCAAGCCCGGCGACTACGAGCTCACGGTTGACGAGCCGCCCGTCGCCACCGATGGCACGCGCTTCCGCGCCTCAAAGCGCATGGTTCCCGTGAGCTTTAACTCGCAGGCGCCCGATACGGTCGACAGCACGCCGCAGGGCGGATTCGACCTTTACGCAATCGCTCAATAACTGCGCCTGCCGCTTCTCCTTGCCGCCAAGAGTGGCACAATAGCCCTCGACACTATTGTTTACTTTTGGAGGAAGTAGCATGTCCACCGTCACCACCATCAAGCGCGGCGGCCTCACCGCGGCCATCGATTCCATGGGAGCCCAGCTCACGAGCCTTGCCCTCGACGGCAACGAGTATCTGTGGCAGGGCGACCCGGCCTTTTGGGGCAAGCATGCGCCCATTCTGTTCCCCATCGTGGGCTCACTGCGCAACAACACGGCGACGTCTGCGGCTGGCACCTGCGAGATGCCGCGCCACGGACTCGCGCGCATCGTCGAGCACAAGCTGGTCGAGGTCTCGGAGGACGGCTCCTCGGTAACTTACGAGATCACCGATACGCCCGAGTCGCTCAAGGCTTTCCCCTTCCACTTTAAGCTCAACATGACCTATGCCCTAACCGGCGACGCCACGCTCACGCAGACCTTTGCCGTTGCGAACACCGGCGACGTAGAACTGCCGTTCTCGGTGGGCGGTCACCCTGCATTTAACGTGCCCGCTCCCGGTGCCGAGGACGAGGCATTCGAGGATTACGAGCTGGCATTTACCGAGGCTTGGACCAACGAGGCCCCCATCATCACGCCCGATGGCCTCATGACGTTCGAGGACAGCTACAAGGCTCCCGATAACTCGGACGTGCTGCCCATCACGCACCGCAGCTTCGATAACGATGCCATCATGTTCACCGATACCCCGGGTTCCACGCTCACGCTGCGCGGTCGCAAGTCGGGCCATGGCGTCAAGATCGACTTTGAGGGCTTTAAGTACATCGGCGTGTGGTCTGCCGCCAACGACGCCCCGTTTGTGGCGCTCGAGCCCTGGACCGGTCACACCACCATGGACACCGAGGACGACGTCTTTGAGCACAAGGTCAACACCATCACGCTGGCGCCGGGCGAGACGGACGTCCGCAGCTTTAGCGTCACTTTGCTCTAGAGGTTCCGCCGTTCTGACGAACGGCGGGCCGGTCGACGCTGCGCGCCATCCAGGGCGACAATTTGTCATTCAAAAGGCAAGGCATGACCAGAAGGTCTATGCCTTGCCTTTTTCATGCCTAGTCGTTGGGGACGTTCTTGTTTGACTAGTCGTTTAAGAACGTCCCCAACGACTACCAATCGTTTTCAGTTCGTTAATTTGTATATATGCATCTTATATATGCATCTGCTGGAAGTGACGCTGAGCGGTATCCTGTTAAGTCGTTAGCGTACGATTCAACAGGGAAGGCAGATTATGCATTCTCCCCAACAGTGCGATGCGCAGCGCCAGCCGGTATGCAGCCGTCGCATCTTTTTGGGTAGCGCTCTCGCTGCGAGCGCTTCCGTCGTCGCCGGCGCGCTCGCCGGCTGTCAGCGCCCGTCCACGCTCAAGGTGGTTCAGCCCACGACGGGCGGCGGTCGCGACGACCTGTCCGATTCCGTGATCGGCAAGGACAAGATCCGCATTGGTATGGAGGCGGCCTACGCCCCGTACAACTGGCAGGTTTCCGAAGCCAGTGAGTACACCATCCCCATCGACAACGTGCAGGGCGCCTATGCCGATGGCTACGACGTGCAGATCGCCAAGATCGTCTGCAAGGCCCTCGGTGGCGAGCCCGTTGCCGTCAAGCAGAGCTTCTCGGGCCTTATCGATTCGCTCAACAACGGCCAGATCGACCTCATCATCGCCGGTATGAGCGCCACGCCCGAGCGCGAGGAGTCGGTCGGCTTCTCCGACCCGTACTTCATTGGCTACTTTGGCCTGTTCGTAAAAGAGGGTTCCCCCTACCAAAACGCCACCAAGCTTAGCGACTTCAGCGGTGCCACGGTGCTCGGCCAAAAGGACACCATGCTCGACACCGTCATCGACGAGATCCCGGGCGTTGTGCACAAGAACTCGGTCGATTCGGTTCCCACGGTGTTTTCGAACCTGCTGCAGGGCACGTGCGACGCCGTGACCTACAACACCGAGAATGAGAAGGGCTATATGGCCCAAAACCCGGGTATCGTGCCGATTCAATTTGCCGAAGGCGAGGGCTTTAAGCAGGAGGTCACGGCAAACGTCGGCTGCCGCAAGGGCTCGGATAAGCTGCTTAAGCTCATCGACAAGACGCTCAAGGGCGTCAGCCAGGAGGAGCGCGACCAAATGTGGGACGCGTGCCTCGACCGTCAGCCGGCATAGGGAGGCAGCATGAAAACCATCAATCGTCTGGCCTCCTTTATCAGGGCCGACCACCGTTATGTGTACCTGGGCACGAGCGTCATCGCGGCGCTCGGCCTGGCGTTTAGCCAGCGCAACCCCACGTCGCTGAGCTTCTTGGCGCCTACGGGCGTGTTCCAAGACTGCCTCTGGGCAATCCTTTGGGCCTGGCTCGTCGTGTCGGCGGCGGCGCTGGTCACCAAACTTATGCACTGGAACGACTATCGCGAAACGTCGCCGTTCGCATCCGAGCGCTTCCGTCGTGGCGCACGCTTAGGCAGCTACGTCGTGGTCGCCATCGCGGCGATCTTCTTTATCGACCGCTGCGTCATGTCATTTATCGACCTGGTGCAGGTGAGCGTTGTCTCGGATTCCAACCCCAGCGACTTTTTGTCGAGCCTGGTCTACATGACCTACAAGAGCGGCGACTTCTTTATCCGCGGCATCGAGATCACCATCGCACTTGCGACCTTCGGTACCGTCATCGCCTTTTTCCTGGCGCTGCTCTTTGTGTTCCTGCGTATTCAGACGTTCGACCGCGTGGATAACGATCTGGTGCGCTTCTTTAAGAGCATCGGCCGCGGCTTTGCGACCGTCTACTCTACCATCGTGCGCGGCACGCCCATGATGGTCCAGGGCCTGCTCATCTATTACGCGGGCTTCACCGTTTTGCGCGGCATGGGCTTCGAGACCGCCCAGGCCAACCAGATTTGGAGTACCTTCACCGCCGGTCTCGTCACCATCTCGCTCAACTCCACCGCCTACATGATGGAGGTCCTGCGCGGCGGTATCGAGTCCATCGATCCCGGCCAGGCCGAGGCGGCGCGCTCGCTGGGTCTGTCGCAGTGGCAGGCCATGCGCAAGGTCGTGTTCCCCCAGGGTATTAAAAACGCGATCCCCGCACTCACCAACGAGCTCATCATCAACATCAAGGACTCGTCGGTGCTTTCGGTCATCGGCGTGTTCGACCTCATGTACGCCACCACCACCGTCGCCGGCGTGTACTACCGCCAGATGGAGGTCTACTGCGTGGCGCTCGTGGTCTACCTGATCCTGACGCTCGTGGCGAGCCGCCTGCTCGAGGCCTTTGGCAAAAAGCTCGGCGCCGAGGCCCCGGCAACGCTGCCCAGCTCCAACTAGGCTCAAGACGAGGAGAATCATCATGGCAGATATCGCCACTACCGGCACCGCGGCCGCCGCACAGACCAATGAGCCGCTCATCCGCGTCGAGGGCCTGCGCAAGAGCTTCGGCTCGCTCGAGGTGCTCAAGGGCATCGACCTGTCCGTTAACCCCGGCGAGGTCGTTACCATTATCGGCGCCTCGGGCTCGGGCAAGTCGACCTTCCTGCGCTGCCTCAACCTGCTCGAGACCCCGGACGCGGGCCACATCTGGTTCCACGGCCAGGACCTTACGGCCGAGCGCTGCAACATTAACAAGCTGCGTGAGGACATCGGCATGGTGTTCCAGGGCTTTAACCTGTTCAACAACATGGACGTGCTCGACAACTGCACGCTTGCACCCGTCACGCTCAAAAAGATGAGCAAGGCCGAGGCCGAGAAGGTCGCGATGGGGCATCTGGCGAGCGTGGGGCTCGAAAAGTTCGCGCACGCCGCCGTGGGTCGCCTGTCCGGTGGCCAAAAGCAGCGTGTGGCCATCGCGCGCGCCCTGTGCATGAATCCGCAGATCATGCTGTTCGACGAGCCGACCTCCGCACTCGACCCCGAGATCGTGGGAGAGGTGCTCGAGGTCATGCGCAAGCTCGCTGCCGACGGCATGACCATGGTCGTCGTCACGCACGAGATGGCCTTTGCCCGAACCGTGTCCGACCGCGTGGTCTTTATGGACAAGGGCGTGGTGCTCGAGGACGCCGCGCCGGCCGAGCTCTTCGGCAACCCCAAACACCAGCGCACTCGCGAGTTCCTCTCTCGTTATCTCGAGGACAAATAACCGACCGCAAACGCTTGCGTTGCAGGGCCGCTCCCGTGGGGCGGCCTTTGTCGTCACAATCGAAAGGATGTCATGGCCGAGGTTTGGCGCTTCTTTGCGCATGAGGACGATTTTGCCGATATAGACGAGGCAGGCGCGTGCGAGCGCTTGGGCCGCGTGCTGTCGTTTCCGACCATCTCGAGCATGGATGCCGAGGCGGTGGACTGGCAGCCCTTCGACGACCTGCGCGCCTATATGCAGCAGGCCTGGCCGCGCGTGTTTGCGGCGGGCGAGGTCGAGCTTATCGACCATTCGCTGCTGGTGACGCTTGCCGGCAGCGATCCGGCTCTTAAGCCCGTTATGCTCATGGGCCACATGGACGTGGTCCCCGTGGTGCCGGGCACCGAGGCCGACTGGACACATGCCCCCTTTAGCGGGCACGTGGACGACACCTACATCTGGGGCCGCGGCGCGATCGACATGAAGGACCAGGTCGCAGGCATTGTCGAGGCGGTTGAGTATGCGCTGGCGCACGGCTGGGAGCACGAGCGCACGCTGCTCCTGGCCTTTGGCCAGGACGAGGAGACGACGCAGTACGGCGCAGGCGCCATCGGCCGCGCGCTCGAGGAGCGCGGCATTGAGCTTGAGTACCTGATCGACGAGGGCGACTACCGCATCGTTCCGGCTGTCGAGTACGGTGCGGGCGAGGGCTGGCTTATGCATGCCGACCTCGCGGAGAAGGGCTATGCCGATATCGTGCTCAAGACGAAGAGTGAGGGCGGGCATTCCTCCAACCCCTACGGCGGCACATCGCTCGAGGTGCTCAGCCGTGCCATCACCGCAATCTGCGATATCGAGTGGCCGACGCGCGTGACCGACTTGCTTGCCGCCCAGCTTGTCGAGTTAGGGCTGTACACGGCCGATGAAATTGCCGCCAACGGGGGCGCCATTGTCCGCGATTGCCTTGCCAGCAAGAAGCTCTATCCGCTGGTGACGACCACCTGCGCGCCGACCCAGATTGAGGGTGGCAGCACCGGCGCCAACGTGATGCCGCAGGATATGTGGGCCAACATCAACTTCCGTATGCTCGAGGGCACAAGCGTGGCCGACGTTGTGGCGCGCTGCCGTGAGGCGGTTGCCGGGGCGGATCTTGCCGGTCGTGTCGAAGTGGAGCTGGGCCCCGGCAGCTCCGAACCCTCGCCGTCCCCGCGCATCGGTGGTCCCGGCCTCGGGGCGGTTCGCTCCATCGCCGCCCGCTATTTCCGTGATCCAAAGGGGACGGCGGAAAACGGATTATTCGAGCCAGTGGCAATTGTGCCCTCGACCGTGATCGGTGCGACCGACGCTGCCAACTACCAGCACATTTGCCCTGAGTGCATTCGCTTCTCGGCCTTTGTGGTTGATGACGATGAGTGTGATCGCGGCGTCCACGGCACCAACGAGCGCATCACCCGCCGCGCCTACCTCCAGGGCATCCGCTTCCTCGTCGCTCTGCTTCAGACGCTCTAGCCAAAAAGCAAGCTCTTGGTGCAATGGGGTCAGGTTTGTTTGCACCAATCCGTGCGGGTTATATGCAGGTTTGCCTGCGCACGCTATCATGTATGGGTTAGACCGCAACTATGTACCCCATACGCGAAGGGATGCGCATGTATCTGAAGATCGACATGTTCTAGCCGGGCTTACCCCCGCAGTGGCGCCGCGCGCCCCATCAACTCTGCCGATTTTCACCTTCACGCATATAAAGGAGTCCCGCCATGCGCGACAAGCTCGAAAAGATCATCAAGGCCTACGAGGAGCTCGAGAAGAAGCTTTCCGACCCGGCCGTCGCCTCCGACATCAAGGAGTTCACGCGTCTCAACAAGGAGTACGCGCACCAGTCCGACCTCATCGCCGCCTCGCGCGAGTACATCGGCGCGCTCGACGACATCGAGGCTGCCAAGGAAATGCTCCACGATACTACCGATGCCGATGAGAAGGAGATGCTCCAGATGGACATCTCCGAAAACGAGGCCAAGCTCCCCCAGCTCGAGGAAGACATCAAGTACATGCTCATCCCGAGCGACCCCAACGACGACAAGAACACCATCGTCGAGATCCGCTCCGCCGCCGGTGGCGACGAGGCGGCCATCTTCGCCGGCGACCTGTACAAGATGTATCAGCGCTTTTGCGAGTCGCGCGGCTGGAAGACTACCGTGCTCGACTCCAGCCCCAGCGAGGCCGGTGGCTTTAAGTCCATTGAGTTCAAGGTCGAGGGCGACCGCGTCTACTCCGTCATGAAGTACGAGTCCGGCGTGCACCGCGTCCAGCGCGTCCCCAAGACCGAGTCCCAGGGCCGCATTCAGACCTCCACGGCTACCGTCGCCGTGCTTCCCGAGGCCGAGGAGATCGACGTCCAGATCAACCAGTCCGACCTGCGCATCGACACCTACTGCGCCTCCGGCCCTGGCGGTCAGTGCGTTAACACCACCTACTCTGCCGTGCGCATTACCCACCTGCCCACCAACACCGTGGTGCAGTCGCAGGAGCAGCGCTCCCAGATCCAGAACCGCGAGGTCTGCATGCAGATGCTGCGCGCCCGTCTGTACGAGATGGAACTCGAGAAGCAGCAGGCCGAGCTCGGTGCCGAGCGCCAGAGCCAGATCGGCCACGGCAACCGTTCCGAGAAGATCCGTACCTACAACCAGCCCCAGGACCGCGTGACCGATCACCGCATCGGTTTCAACTCCACCTACAACGGCGTCCTTCTGGGTGACCAGCTCGGCACCGTGATCGAGGCGCTCGCTGCCGCCGAGCGAGCCGAGAAGCTGGCACAGGCCGTTTAAGTTACGGCGTTTTACCAAACGCCGTAACTGCTCGACGCTGTGCGCCGTCCAGAGCGACAATTTGTCATTCAAAAGGCAAGACATGACCAGAAGGTCTATGCCTTGCCTTTTTCATGCCAACTTGTTCGCCCTGGACGTCGCTCGCTGGCATTGCCAAAACATCGGCGTTTCCTTGGTTGTCAAATAATCCGTAGGGAGTCATTGGGGACATTGCCTTGATATTTTATTCAGTCGGTTGTGATGGCCTTTAGGCTGTTTGCCTGCTTAAAGCAATTAACGGTGTGCATCTGCTATTGAAAATATTGCGCAAAAAATCGTCCAAGAAGTCGCGGGGCCCTTTTTGGTGCGTCGCTCGTCAAGTAATGTGGCAAGTATTTGGTTAGATATTGGTCAGTTTTGGGTCAACCTTGCCAAAAGCTTGACGAATGCAGATTTAGACGTCGACGAATGAACATTTCAGGCAGGTTCCAAGCAAAATTCTGGGCTGATTCTCGATAATCGCCTTCAATCGCCCCTTGCCATGCGCTGGCCTCGCGTACAATCTGCTCCGACATTCGCGCGCCGTCCGGCGCTTAAGAGGGGAGGGCCCCATGGCAAACGAGATCTGGACCATCAAGCGTTGTCTCGAGTGGACCAAGGAGTACCTGGCCGAGCGCGGCGAGGAGCACCCCCGTCTTTCTGCCGAGTGGCTGCTGTGCGCCGCCACGGGCCTGGCGCGCATTGACCTATATATGCGTATGGACGAGACGCTTAACGCGGCCCAGCTCGAGACCATGCATGCGGCCGTTGTCCGCCGCGCTAAGGGCGAGCCGCTGCAATACATCACGGGCAGCACGCAGTTTCGCATGATCGACGTCGCGTGCGCCCCCGGTGTGCTCATTCCGCGCCCCGAGACCGAGATGCTCGTCGAGGAAGTCCTCAATTATCTGGATGCCGAGGTGCTGAGCCCCGAGGCTGCTGCCCGTCAGCGTGTTGAGCTGCCTTGGAACGATGAGGTCGAGGAGGCACGCAAGGCCGAGGCCGCGCTGGCAGACGAACGGGCGACCGCCGAGCGCCGTGCCGCTAACCTGACGGCTGCCGATGAGGCGGCACTAGGCAGCGACGTGCTGGGCAGCCGTGCCTATGCCGAGGAACTGGCCGACCGCGAGGCCGAGGAAGCCGCCGCGCAGGCAGCAGAAGCCGAAGCGGCAGAAGCAGAGGCCATGGAAACCCCCGAGCCCGAGCTCGACGAATACGGCATCGCCATCGAGGGTGCCGGCCAGGAGACGGCTTCGGCTCAGGATGCCGCTGCGCCTGCCCCAGCCGAGCCCCGTATCGCCCGCGTTCTCGAGGTCGGCTGCGGCACGGGTTGCATCTCGCTCTCCCTTGCCTGGGAGCGCCGCGGCCACGTTACCTGCACCGCCACCGATATCGAGCCGCGCGCCATCGATCTGGCCACCAAAAACCGCGACGCGCTCGGCCTCACGGCAGATGAGGTTGCCTTTAGTCTCACCAACCTGGTGAGCTCCATTCCCCGCGAAGAGTGGGGCACCTTCGACGTGCTCGTTTCCAACCCGCCCTACATCCCGACCGGCGTCATGCGCTCGCTGCCGCACGAGGTCAAGGACTTTGAGCCCGACTTGGCGCTCGAGGGCGGTGCCGACGGCCTGGACATCTTCCGCCGCCTGCTCAATGCGGCGCCTTACATGCTGCGCGCCGGCGGCCTGTTTGCCTGCGAGCTCTACGAGGGCGCCCTCGATGCCGCGGCCGAGCTCTGTCGCCAGGCAGGCCTTTCGGACGTGCGTATCGTCCACGACCTCACCGATCGTCCCCGCATCGTTCGAGCCATCGTCACCGAGCCCAAACAGCGTATTTAAGCTGAATAAATAGACATTTGCGCAAGTTTGTCCTTGCAATATACCGTAAAACTTCTACTATAGAAGGAGAAAGGTATGTCAAATCAGCTGCATCGGTACCGTATCGTGCTTGATTACATTGAACCTTGGCTTGATGAGCAGGATGAAGCTACGCTGAAGCAGATTTATGCAGACCTTTTGGTGCTCGAGAAGGAAGGTCCCAGCCTTGGTCGTCCGCTGGTTGACCGCGTAAAGGGCTCGAAGCTTCATCATTTAAAGGAGCTGAGAGTGACGTCGTGTGGTGGGCAGGTGATTCGCATCCTCTTCGCCTTTGACCCCAAGCGCCAGGCGGTATTGCTATTGGCGGGTGATAAGTCGCGAGCGGGATCGTCAAGGGCAAAATGGAACGGTTGGTATGCGATCAACATTCCAAGGGCCGAGCAAATATACCGTCGCCACGTAAGGAGGCTCGATCGAGATGGAACTGCATGAGTATATGGAATCTCGCGGGATAACACGCGACTCCATTACCGCCGAGCAGGAGAGGACTCGCGATCGTATCGAAGCCTATAAGCTTGCTCAGATTCGCAGGTTAAAAGATCTAACACAGGCGTCGGTCGCCCAGTCGATGGGCGTTTCTCAAAAACGTGTATCCGAGCTCGAGCGTGGGGAGTTGGGTTCGATGAGGCTCGACACGCTGAGCAGGTACGCAGAGAGCCTCGGCGGAAAACTGGTTGCAAGCATCGAGTTTCCCGATCGTACCGTTACGCTTGCGCGCTAAAAATCTTCAATTAACCCCCTCACTTTCACCGACTACTAGAGCCGCTCACCAAACCAACATGCGCTCTGGGCAAATAGGTTGAATGTTTCGTGCGAGAATGCCCCACAGTAAACAAACTTGCACCGGAGCGTAAGGGGCTGGCATACACATGCAGACGGTCTATCGGGTATACGAGGGAACGCGCGAGCCGCATCGGCTTGCCGTCGAGCGCACGGCCGAGGTGCTCGGCCGCGGCGGCCTGGCCTTGATTCCGACCGAGACCGTCTACGGTGTCGCCGTGGCAGTCAACGCCTTCTCGGGCGCCGTGCCCCAAGATACAAGCGAATTCCCATCGTGGCCGCGCGATCCGCAGGCTGCCGTCAATGGCGCCGCAGTTCCTGCGCTCGGCACCGGCTATCGCCGTATCTTCACTCTCAAGCAACGTGAGCTCACGCAAACCGTCGCTTGGCTGGTCGATGGCGTCGAAGCACTCGACCGCTATGGCGTGGATATCCCGGAAGATGCCCGCGTACTCGCGCGACGATGCTGGCCGGGAGCCCTGACTATCGTGGTCAAGGCAGCCCCCTGCGTGCCGACCTTTATGCGCGCTGCCGACGACACCGTGGCCCTGCGCGCTTCGGCCTCTCCCGTGGTCCAAGCGCTCATCCGCGCCTGCGGCAGTCCCCTTGCCTGCACGAGCGCCAACACGCACGGCGCGCCTTCGCCGGCAAGCTTTGCCGCCGTCGAGGGCCGCATCCTGGAGGGGGTCGATGTTGCCGTCGACGCCGGTGAGACCCCGTGTCGCTACGCCTCGACCATCGTGTCGTTCCAGCACGGCGGGCTCCAGATCCTGCGCCAAGGCGCACTTCCCGCATCAGAGATCGAGCGGGTCCTGTCCGACCCGATGCAATAGAAGGGTGTAAGCGATGTCGTTGAATCTGGGCAGCCTGGGCATGGAAGATGCCTCGTTTAACTTTGGCGGTTCCTACATCATGGCGCTCGACTGCGGCACTACCTCGGTACTCGCGGCCATTGTCGACGAATACGGCTGCATCGTTGCCCAGGCGCGTCGTAGCGTCAAAACCAGCTTCCCGCGTCCCGGCTGGGTGGAACAAGACCCCATGGCGGTCCTTGCCAGCCAGATCGCGGTCATGATGGAAGTCCAGTTTAAGAGCGGCATCCACTCCGACCGCATTGCCGCCATCGGCATCTCCAACCAGCGCGAGACCACGGTGGTCTGGGACCGCGTGAGCGGTCAGCCGATCTATAACGCCATCGTATGGCAGTGCCGCCGTACCGCGCCGGCAATCGACGCGTTGGCTGAACAGGGTTGCGAGGAGCTGGTGCGCTCCCGCACGGGACTCACGCTCGACCCGTATTTCTCGGCCTCCAAGGTGCAGTGGATTCTCGACAACGTCGACGGCGCACGCGAGAGCGCGGCGGCGGGCGACCTCATGTTTGGCACCATCGACACCTGGCTCATCTACAACCTCACCGGCGGCCAGGTCTTTGCCACCGACTACACCAATGCCAGCCGCACGGCACTCTTTAATATCCATACGCTCGATTGGGACGACGACCTGCTGGCACTCTTTGACGTTCCACGTTCCATGATGCCCGAGGTTCGCTGGAGCTCGGGCGACTACGGCCGCGTCGCGAGCGACATCATGACCAACATGCCGCCCATCATGGGCGTGGCGGGTGACCAACAGGCGTCGCTGTTCGGCCACTGCTGTTTCCGTCCCGGCCAGACCAAAAACACCTATGGCACGGGCTGCTTTATGCTCATGAACACCGGCGACGAGATCGTCGAATCCAAGAATGGCCTGGTCTCCACCATCGGTATCGCTGCGGACGGCAAAGTCAGCTATGCGCTCGAGGGCTCTATTTTTGCCGCCGGCTCAACGATGAATTGGCTTCGCAACAACATGGGCATCATCTCGAGCGTGAGCGAGTCGGCACAACTCGCCGCTTCGATTAGCGACAACGAGGGCTGCTACTTCGTTCCCGCCTTTGCGGGTTTGGGTGCTCCCTGGTGGGACCCGCATGCTCGCGGTATCGTGTGCGGTCTGACCGGCGCCTCGAGCCGTGCGACCATCGTACGTGCCGCCTGCGAATCCATGGCATATCAGAGCTACGACGTGCTGCGCGCCATGGAGCAGGACGTGGGGCTTTCGATTGAGCGCCTGTCTGTCGATGGCGGTGCCTCGCGCAACGAGTTCATCATGCAATTCCAGGCCGACCTGCTGGATATCCCCGTGCTGCAATGCGAGACGGTGGAGACCACGGCAATCGGTGCCGCGTACTTGGCGGGTCTTGCCGTCGGCTATTGGGAAGACCTGGAAGAGCTGGAGCAAAATGCCCAGATCGTTAGGACCTTCCTTCCCCACATGTCCGCCGAGCGCCGCGAGCAAAACCTTGCGGGCTGGCGTGATGCAGTCAGGCGCTCGCTCAGCACCTCACAGTAGGGCTGCGATGGGCTGCTCGATACAACAAACCGCTAAACTAATGCATGGCGTGCGGCGGCAACATTGCTGCACGCCTTGTCAGCAAGGCCGTTTTGCGGCCGCAACGAAAGGGGCAATCAATCCATGACCGTCACCTACGATGCGTCCCGTGTGACGCTTGTCGACCACCCGCTCGTCCAGCACAAGCTGTCGATCCTGCGCGACAAAAACACCGGCACCAACCAGTTCCGCCAGCTCGTGCGCGAACTCGCGCTTTTTGACGGCTACGAGGCCATGCGCGACCTGCCCATGGAAGACGTCGAGGTCGAGACCCCCATCACTACCGCCACGTTCAAACAGCTCGCCGGCAAGAAACTCGCCATCGTGCCCATCCTGCGTGCGGGCCTTGGCATGGTCGACGGCATCCTCGACCTGGTGCCCTCCGCTCGCGTGGGCCACATCGGCATGGAGCGCGACGAGGTCACCCACGAGCCGCACGAGTATTACTGCAAGATGCCCAAGGATATCGACCAGCGCATCTGCCTGGTCGTCGACCCCATGCTCGCCACGGGCGGTTCGGCCGAGATGGCCATTAGCTACCTGCGCGAGCGCGGTGTCAAGGACATCCGCATGCTGTGCATCGTCGCGGCCCCCGAGGGCCTCAAGTCGCTGACTGAGAAGGATCCCGATGTGCATATCTATACCTGCGCCATCGACGACCATCTCAACGAGGCTGCCTACATCGTTCCCGGTCTCGGCGACGCCGGCGACCGCATCTACGGCACGCTCTAGTCGCTGGGCTAAGACGGCCGCGGCTGCAAATACGAAGAAACGGTGCGCGCGGTCGAACAAAAGGCGACCGCGCGCACTCCTGTTAACGGACGTTTTGCCCTGCAGGGTTCGAGAAAAACGTATTACCGTACCTGCGGCATAAAGAAGGTCTTAAGAAAACGAACAGGTGCGTATTAACCGATGCTTTTTCGGTTGTACTTTAGCGATTGGCTCGTACAATAGTCACCAATGTTTGGCGGGAACTGTTCTGTGAGGCGTTAAAAAGGAAAGTGAGGACGCCAGTGTTTCAGATAGCCGATCTGCTCGCTATCGTTGCAGGTGCCATCGCGGGCGCGATTGCCTTCCTTCCCTTTGTCTTTACGCTCAAGCCGGTTCTTGACGATAAGCAGAATGCGGACATGCTCAAGGGTATGGTGAGTCTCGCGGTCTCGGCAATCGCGTTGCTTGTCTTTACCTTGGTTGTGTTTGTGTTGTTCGGAGAGGCATTTCGCATGTTCCTCCTGGGCGAGGCGATCGGCTTCGTGGCCTTTATGGCCGCCTGCGCGGTTCGCGTCGCCAAGGCGCTGCGAGATCCTCATGAGGTCGAAAGGTAAGTCGTGGAAATTTTTGAAAAGCTGCCTGATGAGATTAATCATCTGGTCAGCGAGTTCAGCTCCACCCCTGTCGTGGGCGATCTGAGCTGCGGCATCACGCAGTACTCGTTTTGGCTGATCGTCTCCACGATCGTGCTCCTGATCGTCCTGGCCGTGTTCAAGAAGAAGCAGACTTTGGTTCCCAAGGGCTTCTTCGTCAACGGTTTCGAGTACATCATCGAGTACGTCGAGAACGATATCGGCAAGGGTGTCGTGGGTGAGAACTGGAAGAAGCACTTCCCGTTCCTGTGCTCGCTTTTCCTGTTCATCCTGATCAACAACATGATCGGCCTGATCCCGGGAATGAAGCCCGGCACCGGCGCAATCGGCTCCACCGCCGCGCTCGCCATCTTCGCCTTCGTGTACTTCATCTACTACGGATGCAAGGCTCACGGCGTGATCGGCTACATCAAGAGCCTCGCCCCGCAGGGCGTGAGCTTCCCGATGAACGTGCTCGTGTGGGTCGTCGAGCTTTTCTCGACCTTCCTGCGCCTCATCACGCTCGCCGTCCGTCTGTTCTGCAACATGTTCGCAGGACACGTGGTCATGGGCTCGTTTGCCATCATGGCGAGCATGTTCATGCAGCCGCTGCTTCAGCAGGTTTCCGCGGCCCACGCCGTCGGCGCCCTGCCTTCGCTGGCCTGGCTTGCCATCCTCATCCTGATCTATGCGATCGAGCTTGTGGTCGGCGCCATCCAGGCTTACGTCTTCACGGTCCTTACCGCCGTGTATGTCTCCGAGGCAGAGGAGGTTGCGGAGGAGGAGTAGTCTTCCGTTCGTGCCTTAAAGGTAAGGCAATTCGTTAAACCGCCGGTGCCCGTACCCATGGAGCCCGGCAGTTATAAAAAGGTTATCCTGCGTGAAATAAGACACGCACGACAAAGGAGGAATCGTGGGAGTTATCGGTTACGGTCTCGGTGTTATCGGCGCTGGTCTTGCTATCGGCCTGTCTGCTCTGGGTGCTACGGGTGCTATGGCCCGTCAGCCTGAGGTCCAGGGCCGCGTGTTCACCGTCTTCATCATGGGCTCCGCCTTCGGCGAGGCTCTGGCTCTGATCGGCTTCGTTGTCGCGCTGATCGTTAAATAGCACGGAGCGTCAAGTATGAATCTTTCATCCCAGAAGAGCGCGATCGCACTCTCCGCGTCCGCGGCCGCGCTGCTCATGCCGGTTTCCGCGTTCGCCGAGGACGGCGCTGCCGGTGCGGACATCCTCATCCCTAAGATGGCGGAGTTCATCCCGGCGCTTATCGCCTTCCTGATTATCTGGATCGTGCTGGCCAAGGTCGCCCTGCCGGGCATCATGAAGACCATGGAGGAGCGTGGCAAGAAGATCGAGGAGAGCCTCGACGAGGCCGAGAAGACCAAGCAGGAGGCCATCGCCAAGCGCGCTGAGTCCGACTCGATCGTCACCGACGCCCGTCGTCAGGCTGCCGACATCGTTCTCGAGGCCCGTAAGGACGCCGAGTCCGAGCGCGCCCGTATCATCGAGGCTGCTCACAAGGAGGCCGAGGAGATCATCGCCAAGGCCCATACGACCGTCGAGGACGAGCGCAAGTCCATTTACGCCGGTGCCGCGAGCTCCATCGCCGACCTGTCCGTTGCCGTCGCCACCAAGATCGTGGGCGAGGCGCTCGAGGACGATGCCGAGCAGAAGAAGCTCATCGAGCGCTACATCCAGGAAGCAGGTAGCCTGAATGCCGACTAGCCGCTATCAGGACAAGGTGCTCGAGACCTACGCGCGCTCCCTTCTGGAAGCCGCCAAGGCCGAGAACCATGTGTTCGAGGACCTCGAGATGATCGAGCGCCTGGCTTCTGCCAGCCCCGAGATCATCGCCGTGCTCGACACCATGTCCAAGCGCGACCAGCTCGACCTTCTTCCCAAGGTGGCAGCTGCCTTTAAGTATGTTGCCGAGGAAGACGAGGATGTAGTGGGCGTGACCGTCACCACGGCGATCCCGCTCGACGACGAGCTGCGTCAAACCATCACTAAGAAATGCGAGCAGGACTTCGGCCGCAAGGTATTCCTTATCGAGCAGGTCGACCCGTCTATTGTGGGCGGCCTGGTGCTCGAGGCCCGCGGCGAGCGTCGTGACATTTCCGTCAAGACGCAGCTGCGCATCGCGCAGGAGACCCTCGCAAACTCTGCTAATTCGTACGGAGGTGAAGCCTAATGTCCGAAACCCTCAATGCCCAGGATATCGCCAAGAAACTGCAGGAGCAGCTCACGAGCCTCTCCGCGACGGTCGATACGCATGAGGTTTCAACGGTCGACGAGGTAGGCGACGGCATCGCGCGCGTCTCCGGCCTCAAGAGCGCCATGGCAGGCGAGCTTCTGGAGTTCAAGAGCTCCGATACCGGTGAGACCGTCTTCGGCCTTGCCCAGAACCTTGACCGTGACGAGGTCGGCGCCGTTCTGTTTGGTGCCGTCGACTCCATCAAGGAAGGCGACGAGTGCCGCACCACTGGCCGCATTATGGATATCCCTGTGAGCCGCGCCATGCTCGGCCGCGTCGTCAATCCGCTCGGCCAACCTATCGACGGCCTTGGCGACATCGTCGCCACGCATCGTCGCCCCGTCGAGTTCAAGGCCCCCGGCGTCATCGACCGTACCCCGGTGTGCGAGCCGGTTCAGACCGGCCTGTTGGCCATCGACTCCATGGTGCCTATTGGTCGCGGTCAGCGTGAGCTCATCATCGGCGACCGTAAGACCGGTAAGACCGCCATCGCCATCGACGCTATCCTCAATCAGCGCGGCAAGGGCATGGTCTGCATCTATGTAGCCATCGGCCAGAAGGCCTCCACGGTTGCCAACATCCGCGAGACCCTCGCTCAGCACGGTGCGCTCGACTACACCATCATCGTTTCGGCCACCGCTGCCGATTCCGCCCCTATGCAGTACATCGCGCCTATGGCCGGTGCCGCTATCGGCGAGTTCTTCATGTACAACGGCGAGGACGGCAAGCCCGCCAGCGAGACCAACCCCGGCGGCCACGTGCTCGTCATCTACGACGACCTGTCCAAGCAGGCTGTGGCCTACCGTCAGATGTCGCTGACGCTGCATCGTCCGCCCGGACGCGAGGCCTATCCTGGCGACATCTTCTACCTGCACTCTCGTCTGCTCGAGCGTGCCGTCAAGATGTCCAAGAAGAACGGTTATGGCTCCATGACGGCTCTGCCGATCATCGAGACCCAGGACGGCGACGTCTCGGCCTACATTCCGACCAACGTCATTTCCATTACTGATGGTCAGATCTACCTGCAGTCCGAGCTCTTCTTCCAGGGCCAGCGCCCGGCAGTTGACGTGGGCATTTCCGTGTCCCGCGTCGGTGGCGACGCGCAGACCAAGGCTATGAAGCAGGTCGCCGGCAACCTCCGTCTGGACCTCGCTTCGTACCAGGAGCTCGCCGGCTTTACGCAGTTCGGCTCCGACCTCGACGAGGCTACTCAGAAGCAGCTGACCCATGGTGCCCGCATGACCGAGCTCCTGAAGCAGCCGCGCTACAAGCCGTTTGAGGTTGGCGAGCAGATCGTTACGCTGTTCGCTGGCAACGAGGGCTTCCTGGATGACCTGGGGATCGCCGACGTGCTGCCTTTCCGTGCCGAGCTCATCGAGTACATGGACAATGGCTTTGGCTCGCTGCTCGACAAGGTTCGCGCCAAGAAGATCGATGATGACACCAAGGCTGAGCTCTTGCGCGTCATCGGCGACTTCAAGCAGCAGTTCATGGCCAAGCACCATTCGGATGTTTCTGGATCAGAGGAGAACTAAGCCCCATGGCCAACCTTCGCGACATTAAGAAGCGAATCTCCTCGGTTACCACGACCAAGCAGATCACGCGCACGATGGAGATGGTCTCTACGGCCAAGATCCGTCGTGCCCTTGATCGCTCCAAGCAGGCCGAGCCCTATAAGGAGGCGCTGACCGACGTCATGTTGACGGTCGCCGGCGACGCTTCCTGTTCGGGCACCGATCCCATGCTGCAGAAGCATGAGAACGTCAAGCATGGCCTGATTGTCGTTATTGCCTCGGACCGCGGCCTTGCCGGCGGTTTCAATACGACGGTGGAGCGCACGGCCGAAAAGCTCGCCGCTTCTTGGGCGAACGACGGCATCGAGTGCGAGATCATCGCGTGTGGGCGCAAACCGGCCACGTATTTCCGTGACCGCGAAAACGTCGTCATGCACTTTGAGGGCAACTCCTCTGAGCCCGATTTCAATCAGGCCCGCATGATCTCCTCTCATATCTGCGATGCGTATCGTGCCGGTGAGCTTGACCGTGTCGAGCTTGTCTACCACCACGCCAAGAATCGCGTGGATCAGGAGCTTCGCGTCGAGCATCTGTTGCCGCTCGATCCCGAGATGATCGCTATGGCCCACGGTCCGCGTAAGAACGAGACCGACGCCCCTAAGCGCATCTCGTCCACGTTCGAGTTCGTGCCCTCTCCCGAGCATGTTCTCGGCAAGCTTGTGCCGTCTTATATCCTGACGGTCATCTACCAGGCCCTGATCGATTCGGCGGCTGCCGAGCAGGGTGCACGCCGCAAGGCCATGCACTCCGCGACGGAAAACGCCACCGCGATCATCTCGACCCTTACCCGCACGTATAGTCGCGTGCGCCAGGCTTCGATCACGACCGAGATTAACGAGATCGTCGGCGGAGCCTCAGCATTGGAGGAACAGTAATGGCTAATAACACCGTAAAGCTTGCGGTCGAGGAAGCCACCAAGAAGACGACTGCCGGTGATGGTCGCATCGTGCGAATCATCGGTCCTGTCGTCGACGTCAAGTTTGACGGTGCGGTGCCCCCGATCTACAACGCGCTCACGGTCGAGGCCGAGACCCCGATCGGTCATCTGAGCACGATCCTCGAGGTCGAGAGCCAGCTTCCGGGCGGCGTCGTCCGCACGGTCGCCATGTCCTCGACCGACGGCCTGCAGCGCGGCCTCATCGCCACCGATACCGGTGAGCCCATGAAGATGCCCGTTGGTCCCAAGACGCTCGGCCGCATTTGGAACGTCATGGGCAAGCCCGTCGACGGCAAGCCCATGCCCGAGGTGGAGGAGTTCTACCCCATCCACCATGCAGCGCCCCGTTTCGACGAGCTCACCACCAAGACCGAGATCTTCGAGACCGGCATCAAGGCCGTTGACCTGCTCGAGCCCTACATCCGTGGCGGCAAGACGGGCCTGTTCGGCGGCGCCGGCGTCGGCAAGACCGTTCTGATTCAGGAGCTCATCAACAACCTCGCCCAGGAGCACGGCGGTACCTCGGTGTTCACCGGCGTCGGCGAGCGTACCCGCGAGGGCACCGACCTGTTCCTCGAGATGAGCGAGTCTGGCGTTATCGACAAGACCTGCTTGGTCTATGGTCAGATGAACGAGCCGCCCGGAGCGCGTCTGCGCATCGGTCTGGCCGGCCTTACCACCGCTGAGTACTTCCGCGATCGTGGCCAGGACGTTCTGCTATTCATCGACAACATCTTCCGCTTCTCCCAGGCAGGTTCCGAGGTTTCCGCACTGCTGGGCCGTATGCCGTCCGCCGTTGGTTACCAGCCCACGCTGGCAACCGAGATGGGCGACCTCCAGGAGCGCATTACCTCGACCAAGACGGGCTCCATTACCTCCGTCCAGGCTGTCTACGTCCCCGCAGACGACCTGACCGACCCGGCGCCTGCCACGACGTTTACGCACCTCGATGCCACCACGGTTCTTTCGCGTAGCATTTCGTCGCTCGGCCTGTTCCCGGCTATCGACCCGCTTGCGTCTTCCTCCGACGCTCTCGATCCCTCGATCGTTGGCGAGGAGCACTACCGTGTCGCCGTCAAGGTCCAGGAGCTCCTGCAGGAGTACTCCGACCTTCAGGACATCATCGCCATTCTGGGTATGGACGAGCTGTCCGAGGAGCAGCGCCTTACGGTCAACCGTGCCCGTAAGATTCAGCAGTTCCTCTCGCAGTCCTTCCACGTCGCCGAGAAGTTCACCGGCAACCCCGGTGTCTACGTCCGCGTCGAGGATACCGTCCGCTCTTTCGCCGAGATTGTCGACGGCAAGGCCGATGACCTGCCCGAGCAGGCTTTCCGCTATGCTTCCACGATTGAGGACGTGCGCGAGCGCGCCCGCAAGATGGGGGAGAAGTAGGTTATGCGTATCCGCATCGTGTGCCCCGTGAGCTGCGCCTATGAGGGCGACGCTGCGTTTGTGTCGATTCCGTCCACGGATGGCGAGTTTGGCGTTCTGCCTGCTCACTCCAGCGAGATCTGCACGATCGACCGCGGTTACGTTCGCGTTTCCGATAAGGCCATGGGCACTGTCGACCACACGTTTGCCGTGGCCGGCGGCTATGCCCAGGTTGCGGACGATGTCGTGACCGTTCTCGCCGAGCGCGCTTGCGATTTGGCGACCGTCGATGCCGACAAGCTTAAAGCTGATATTCAAGGTTTTGAAGAGAAGCTGGGTAATTTGTCGGAGGATGATGCACGCCGCGCCTACCTCTATAATGAAATCGCATGGTGTAAGCTCAAGCTTGCCCAATAGTCAAACGATTTAGCGTTCGACCATTTGCGAACACATCATGCCCGGGATGGCCCAGCCATCCCGGGCATGCTTTTTGAAAGGGTAGACCTTGGATATTATCCGCGTTGAGGGTGGCCACGCCATCGGAGGCTCCGTGCCCGTTTCGGGCGCCAAGAACTCCGCACTCAAACTCATGGCGGCAACGCTTCTGGCGCCGGGCAAGACGACGCTGCAGAACGTGCCCGATATTTCCGATGTCCACGTGATGGGCAAGGTGCTCAAGGGCATGGGCGCTACGATCGATGTTCTCGACGAGCACACGCTCGAGATTGATACCTCTCAGGTCGATTCTTGGGAGGCCCCCTACGAGCTCGTTGCCAAGATGCGTGCTTCCACCGCCGTCATGGGACCCCTGCTGGGTCGCTTCCATCGCGCCAAAATTGCCATGCCGGGCGGCTGCAACCTGGGTGCTCGCAAGATCGATATGCACATTCTTGGTCTTGAGGCCCTGGGCGTTGAGTTCGATACCGCCCACGGTTACATCAACGCTAATGCGCCCCAAGGTCTGCGCGGTACCACCGTCACGCTCGAGTTCGCCAGCGTCGGTGCGACCGAGAACCTCATCATGGCCTCTGTGCGCGCACAGGGTACCACGGTTATCGACAATGCCGCCCGCGAGCCCGAGATCGTCGATCTCGCTAACATGCTCAACGAGATGGGCGCCAAGATTGTTGGCGCCGGTACGCCCGTCGTGACCATCGAGGGCGTGGAAGAGCTGCATCCTGTTACCCATCGCGTAGTGGGCGACCGCATCGAGGCCGGTACCTTTATCGTCGCCGGTGCGCTGATGGCCGACGATCGCGGTGTTGACGTCACGGGTTTTTGCCCCATTCACTTGGGCATGGTTCTCAAGAAGATGGAGCTTATGGGCATCGATTGCGAGCGTACCGACGACGGCGTCCATGTGAACCGTGCCGAGCGTATCAAGCCGGTCGATATCCAGACGCTTCCGTTCCCCGGTTTCCCGACCGACATGCAGGCGCAGATTATGGTGCTCTCCGCCCTTGCCGACGGCAGTTCCGTTATTACCGAAAACATCTTCGAGAATCGCTTTATGTTTGCCTCTGAGCTGGTGCGCATGGGTGCCGACATTCGTATCGAGAGCCATCATGCCATGATTCATGGCGTCAAGGGCTTCTCGGGTGCACAGGTTACCTCGCCCGATCTGCGTGGCGGAGCGGCCCTCGTCGTAGCGGGCTTGATCGCCGACGGGACGACCGAGGTTTCGGCCATCCATCACATCAAGCGCGGCTACGAGCAGTTTGTCGAAAAGCTGCAGGCGCTCGGCGCGCATGTCGAGCATGCTACCGTCCCCGATCCCGTCATCTACTAATACAGGTTGCCTATGTTTAATAAAAAGCCCCTCGCGGATACCACCGCCCGAAGACCCTCAACTGGTGCGCAGGCCAAGATCTACAGTCGCGATAACGTGGCTCGCTATTCCGAGCGCGCTCGTCAACGTCGTCGTAGCCACACGATTCGTCACGTCGCGCTCATTGTCGTGCTTGGCGTGCTGCTGAGTGCCACTACCGCTGCCGGCCTGTGGTTTGCCACCATTATGGGCAAGCTCGGCGATTCTAATGTCATTACCGACAATCTGCGTCGGGTTCTGGTTGACACCGATGAAGCAAAGGATCCGTTCTACGTGCTGCTTCTTGGCACCGACGGCCGTCCGGGCGAGGATACGTATCGTGCCGACTCGATTATCCTGGCACGCATCGACCCCACGCAAAAGCAGGCGACGCTCATTTCCGTTCCGCGCGACACCAAGGTCGAGTACAAGGGCGAGACCATGAAGATCAACGCCTGCCATACCGTTGGCGGCGCCGAGGCCATGGTCGAGGCGGTCAACGAGCTGTGCGGTGTTCAGATTTCCCACTATGCCGAGGTCAGCTTCGACGGTATGCAGGCGCTGATTGATTCGGTTGGCGGTATCGACATTAACGCAACCGATGATGTTGACGACCCCGAGCACCTGGATATTAAGATTACCGCTGGTCAGCAGCATATGGACGGCGCCACCGCCCTTACCTATGCCCGCTGCCGCTACACCTATGCCGACGGCGACTACACGCGCATGCGCCACCAGCGTCAGGTGCTTGGCGCCCTTGCCAACCAGATTCTCAATAACTTCGATGCTACGAAGATCTTTGGCCTGGTTAATTCGCTGTCCGATATGCTCGTGACCGATATGAGCGTTCAGGATATCGTGGCTACGGTCAATGCCATGCGCGGTATGGATGTCGACGGCATCTACTCGGCCAACCTGCCCTCGTATGCCGACGACAGCACCATGATCGACGGTGTGAGCTACGTCTTTGTCTACGAGGACGAGCTCAAGGAAATGATGGAGCGCGTCGATGCCGGCAAGGATCCCAAGGGTCCCAACACCATGGGTCTTTCCGACGGTTCCAGCTCTACGATCGGCGACCTGAACAACAACACGTCTGACGACTACGCAAACGGTACCGCAACCTCATCGGTCAGCTCTGACGATTCCGATGACTCAGGCGATTCGAGCGATTCGGACTACTACGAAGAGCCCACCGGCGACGGCAACGGCTACGAAGCCAACTACTAGAGTTACGCGGGCTTACCAGCCCGCGTAACCAGTTGACGCTGCAAACCCGCCAGAGCGGCAATCTGCCTTTCAACTTCGGCGGCATGATCAAAAGATCAATGCCGCCTTGTTTCAAGGCACCTTGCTCGCTCTGGCGGGTTTTCGCTGTCGTTGCCAAAACATCGGCGTTGCCTTGGTCCGGACTATTCGTTGGGTAGTCATTGGGGACGTTCTTAAACGACTAGTCAAAGGGGACACTCTTGCGGCATTTGGCACTTGGGAACGTTCCTTATGTGCCGGCAGTTGGGGACACTCCTTGCGTCAAGAGGCTGGCGCGCGTCAACTTGTCCTCATTGCAGCAAAAAATCGCCCCGTTCTCTGGTGAGGACGGGGCGATTCGTCTTTTAGGGTTGTGCAGCTAGGCTTATGCGAAGCGGGCGACGAGTTCCTGGAGGACGTCGGTCATCTTGACGAGCGAGCTGACCGGGACAAACTCGTTAACGCCATGGTAGCAGTAGCCGCCCGTGGAAAGGTTGGGGCAGGGCAAGCCGCGGAACGACAGCTGCGCACCGTCAGTACCACCGCGAATCGGCAGCACCTGGGGCTCAATGCCGCAGGCAAGGTAGGCTTCCTTGGCGACATCGATAAGCTCGGGGTAGTCACGCACGATCTCGGCCATGTTGCGGTACTGCTGCTTGATCTCGACCGTCACGCGCTCTTCGCCCAGGCGCTGGTTGAGCAGTGCTGCGGCGGCATCCATCAGCTCGAGCTTCTGCTGGAACTTTGCCGCGTCGTGGTCGCGAACGATATAGCGCGCCGTAGCGTGGTCGACGGTTGCAGACACGCCCTCAAGGTGATAGAAGCCCTCGTAGCCCTCGGTGTATTCCGGACGCTGCTCGTAGGGGAGCAGGGCATTGAAGTCGCAGAACAGATTGCCCGCGTTGACCATGCGGCCTTTGGCGTCACCGGGATGGATGGATTGGCCCTCAAAGCGAACGGTTGCCTCGGCGGCGTTAAAGCACTCCCATTCCAGCTCGCCAACGGGACCGCCGTCGACCGTGTAGGCGTACTTGCAGCCAAAGGTATCGATATCCAACAGCTCGGCTCCGTGGCCGATCTCCTCGTCAGGGCAGAAGCAAATGCCGAGTGCGGGATGGGGCAGAGAAGGGTCCTGAGCGATACGCGCGACAAGCGACATGATCTCGGCGACGCCTGCCTTGTCGTCTGCGCCCAGCAGCGTGGTGCCGTCGCTGCAGACCAGGTCCTCACCCGCGAGGTCATTCAGGGCGGGAAGCTTGGCGGTACTCATGGCAACGGGTTTACCGTCAACCGTGCCGCAGACCAGGTCGCCGCCTTCGTAGTGCACGATGTGCGGCTTCACGCCGGCGCCCGGTGCAACTTCGGTGGTGTCGAGATGGGCGATCAGGCCCAGGGCGGGCTTGTCCTCAGCGCCCGCACTTGCGGGGATATGCGCGCAGACATAGGCGTGCTCGGTCACGTGGGCATCTTCCGCACCAAGCTCGCGCAGCTCTTCAGCCAGCACGTTGGCAAGGTCAAACTGAACGGCGCTCGAGGGTACCTGGTCGCAGTTTGCATCCTCGGACTGCGTGTTGATCTGGACGTAGCGCAAAAAGCGTTCGAGGACATCGGGGCTCGTGGTGGTGTTTTCCATAAAGACCGCTCCAATCTTGGTCGTCGTGTGCAACAAGAACTCTAGCACGGTATGCCACGGCATACCACGACGCTTGGATGGGGTAGAATCAGCCATTGAATGCAGAAGGGACGGAAGATCATGGATACGACAAATAGCTCGCGCGAACTACATCTGACGGTGGCGAACGAAGACTACTTGGAGTGCATGGTTCGCATTGAAAGCGAAGAGGGGGAAACCAACGGCGTGCGATCGGTCGACATCGCGCAGCGTCTTGGCGTCTCCAAGGCATCGGTCAATAAAGCGGTTTCGGCGCTCAAGGCATCCGAACTTGTCGAGCAATCGCACTACGGCAAGGTAGTCCTGACCGATCGCGGCCGCGAGGTTGGTACGGCTATCTGGTACCGTCATCGCCTCATCCGCACGTTTTTGGTTCAGGAGCTCGGTGTCGAATTTGAGCGAGCCGATTCCGAGGCCTGCATGATGGAGCATGCGCTTTCCGAGGACACGATGAACCGCTGGCTCGCCTATCTCGAAAAGCAGGGAATCAGCGTCGAGGAATAGCGGGATATATATGGATACGAGTTATTACAACCGCTTTGGTGCCGAGGAACTTACGCGCCGCTTGTCGAGCGAGACCTTGTTGGCGCAGGGTCCCATGGGCAGTGTTCTGTTGAGTGAGTACGATGCCGCCGACATTCCACCGGCGTTTTGGAATCTGGCAGAGCCGCAGACCGTTTCTCGTATCCATCGCTTGTATGTCGCCGCCGGCGCGCAGGTGCTCATTACCAACACCTTTCAGGCATCGAGCTATGCCCTCAAGCACGACCAGATTGCGCCGTCCGTGGCGGAGGTCAATCGCGGGGCTGTCGACGATGCCCGCCAGGCGCACCCTCAGCTGCTGCTGGGCTCGATGGGCCCGATCGGTATTGAGTGGTTTGCCGAGGACTCTGCCGAGTATCGTGAAATCCGAGGCATTGCGCGCGAACAGGCGCACGCCTTGCTCAATGCTGGTGTTGACGGTCTGCTGATCGAGACGGTGACGTCTATCCGTAATTTGCAGCCCATGCTTGCCGGCGCCCGAGATGCCGCCGATGGCATGCCTGTTCTGGTGAGTTTTGTCGTTGACGATAAAGGCGACCTGTTGGGCGATGGCCTCAACATCGAGGCAGCCGTTTTGTACGCCGAAAAACACGGCGCAAACTCGGTTGGTGTTAATTGCTGTTCGCTTGCGGCCGCGAACGCGGCGGTGCCCAGGATGGTTGCATCGGCGACTACTCCCGTCACGGTGCGTCCCAACGTGGGCGATCCGGTCCAGACTCAGGATGGCCCCGTATGGCACGAGAACCCCGAAGCTTTCGCGCGCGCATGCATCGAATGGAGACATGCCGGCGCCGCAATGGTGGGCAGTTGTTGTGGAACCACAGCAATCACTACGGCAGCGATGGCCGAGGCGCTCGATATATAAAGGGTAAAACCGCTCCATCCGGGGCGGTTTTTTTATTGCTTGCATGTCCTCGCCAGCATTTGCCCAAATGGTGAATGCTGGTGCCGGCAGGTTGCCGAGTGCGTGTTGCGGGTATACCTCACGCGTACCATGATCCAAACACTGTGAGGTGTCTGCGCGTGTGCGCGATAATTCATTTTGGAACTGACGGTTGGCGCGCTCGCGTCGATGAGGACTTCACTGCCGACAACGTTGCCCGCATTGCCGATGCCGTCGGCGAGTTGTGGCAAAAGATCAATCCCGGCAAAACGGTATATATAGGGTTCGACACCCGGCCGCAGGCGCGCGAGTTCGCTGAACTTGCGGCAGGCGTGCTTGCCGCTCACGGATTGGACGCAGTGCTCGCATCTCGGCCTGTCCCGACTCCCGCCCTTACGTGGGCGGCGGCGTATGACGGCGAGGCCTGCGGTGCGCTCATGGTGACGGGGTCCCATCATCCGCAGGGGTATCTGTGCCTTAAACTACGCATGGGAGATGGCTCGACGGCCAATCAGGATGTCATCGAAGAGCTCGAAGAGACCATGGCCCCCGAGCCGATGGGGATCGAGGAAAGCTATCGCACCGCGGATATTATTCCTGACTATATGCAGGCGGTGGCGTCGTTTGTCGATGCCGAGGCCATTCGAGCCGCTCACCTGCGTGTGGTGGTTGACCCCATGGGCGGCGCGGCCCAGGGATATCTTGCCGACCTGCTGCGGGAGCTAGGCGTCGAGGTGCACGAGATTCATGCCGGAGAGTCGTCCGATCAAGAGGACATTTGCCCCGACCCTGTTGAGCCATGGGTGGACGCTTGCGAGCGTGCGGTTGTCGTGGATGGGGCGTGCGCGGGCCTGGTGACCGACGGCGATGCCGATCGTATCGGCGCGGTCGACGAACGCGGTAGATATATACATCCGCATCAAATCATGGCGCTTGTTCTGGGCGACCTCGTTCAATTCCGCAATTTGGAGGGCCGTGTCGTCGTCAATCTCTCGTGCTCGACGCTCGTGCGCCGCATTGCCGAGGCGCTTGGCTGTCGCGTGACCGTTAAGCCGGTCGGTTTCAAATATATAGCTGCAGAGATGAAGAAGGGCGGCGTCCTCATGGGAGGCGAGGAGGCCGGCGGTATCGGCATCGCCGCGCATATGCCCGAGCGTGACGGAATCCTTGCTTGTCTGATTCTGTGTGAGCTTATGGCAAAGACGGGCGCGTCGTTAGGCGTTTTGGTCGATCAGCTCGAGGCCAGTTTTGGTAAGACGAGCTATGGGCGTCGCGATTTGCGCCTTGAGGCCGAAGACGCCGAATCGCTGCGAACGCTGCTTCCCGGCATGAATCCCAAATCGATTTGCGGCAAGGCGCCACAGGCTGTAAGCCATATGGATGGTTTACGTTTGGCATTCGAGGATGACACCTGGCTGTTGATCCGCCCCAGCGGGACCGAACCGGTGGTTCGCGTATACGCCGAGGGGTTCTCGGTGGAGGAGCGCGATGAGTTGCTCGATGCCGGCTGTGCCTTGGCTAAGGGAGCCTATCAGCTTTAGCCATATGACGCTTCACTATAAAGAGACCCTCGGTGAGCGGTAGAGAACGGCTGGCAAACGTAAGTTGGCTTTAAATATGTGTAGGAAATGTGTACGCCCAGATTCCCGCCCCCGGGGCCCCTCCGGTCTGG
>CATXXC010000018.1 GCA_958403385.1 uncultured Collinsella sp. | reverse complement strand
TCGGGTTCCCACATTCATCCGCACATGTGCGGATGAATGTGGGAGGTGTTCGGATAAAGTCGATAATCAAGGATCGTGTGCCATAGAAATCCGCGATGGCCAGGTGCGCTGACGCTCGCGTACTTATGGGCTAGACTTAGCACCATTACGTGATCGATGCGGTCGGCCGGCGTCGGCCGCCCGACCGATATATATGACTTGAAGGTGCGTGTGCGTATGAGCCAAAAGATGATGGATAAAACCTGTCGCGGTTTTGCCGAGGCGCTGGCCGCGCGCGAGCCGGTTCCCGGTGGTGGCAGCGCGAGCGCCTTTGTAGGTGCGCTGGGCGCCTCGCTTTGCGGAATGGTTGCCCGCTATGGGGCGACAAACCCCGCGCTTGCCGATCGCGCAGACGATCTGACGCGCGCGTTTGCCCAGGCGGATGAGTTGGCGCAGGAACTTGTGGGTCTGGTTGCCGAGGACGTTCGTGCCTACGGGCAGGTGTCCGCGGCGTACGGTATTCCGCGTGACGATCCGGCTCGAGCGACCGCGATTCAGGATGCGCTGCATGTGGCCGCTCTGCCGCCGTATCGCATTATGGATGCCTGCGGGCGTGCGCTGGCGCTGCTCGAGGACATGGCCGACAAGGGTTCGCGTCAGCTGCTGTCCGATGTGGCGTGCGGCGCCGTGTTCTGCCGTGCCGCTATGCAAGGCGCGAGTTTGACGCTCTTTGCGAACACCACGTCTATGAAGGATCGCGTTCGTGCCGAGGAGCTCGAGACGGCGTGTGATGAGCTGCTCGACACATGGTTGCCGCGCGCCGAGGCGCTGGCGCGCCGCGCCTCCGACGCTGCAAGGAAGAGAGGATAGCCATGGCTGAACTGCTGAAGGGTGCTCCCGTTGCTCGCGCTTTGACTGAGGAACTTGCTGCTCGCTGCGCAGCCCTGCGCGAGCGGGGCGTTGTTCCGACGTTGGCTATTGTGCGTGTAGGTGAACGCGAGGACGACCTATCCTACGAGCGCGGTGCGCTCAAGCGCTGCGAAAAAGTGGGGATTGAGGCTCGTCGCGTTTTGCTTTCTGCCGATGTTTCGCAGGACGAGCTGTTGACGGCTATCGAGGACATCAATGCCGATTCGGCTGTTCATGGCTGTCTGATGTTCCGCCCGCTGCCCGCCGGCCTTGACGAGAACGCCGTCGCCGCAGCGCTCGATCCCGCCAAGGATGTTGACTCCATGACGCCGGCTTCGCTGCTCACCACGCTTTCGGGGCGCGGCGAGGGTTTTGCCCCCTGCACAGCCGAAGCTGTGCTTGCTTTGCTGGATCATTACGGCGTTGAGCTGGATGGAGCTAAGGTTGCTGTGGTCGGGCGCTCGCTGGTGATCGGGCGTCCCGTTGCCGCCATGCTTACGGCGCGCAATGCCACCGTGACGACGTGCCATACGCATACGCGCGACCTTGCTGCCGAGTGCCGTGCGGCTGATATTGTGGTTGCGGCCGTTGGGCGCGCGCACACGATTGGTGTGGACGCGGTTCGCGAGGGCCAGACAATCATCGATGTTGGCATTAATTGGGACGAGGCCGCTGGCAAGTTGGTCGGGGACGTTGATTTTGATGCTGCAGAGCCGGTTGTTGACACCATCACGCCTGTGCCGGGCGGCGTGGGAGCTGTGACCACCGCGATTCTCGCCAAACACGTGATTGAGGCGGCGGAGCGCGCATCGAAATAGGCGTTTTGGGCTGTTTGAGGGGGTTAGCTATATACCACGTGGTCAAACAATGCCAAATATGAGTACTGTTGCCAAGATAGTCACATATGTCTTACGTCTTTTTGGCTTCCTAACGGTATCCATTATCGTTAGGAAGCCTATTTTATTGAACTTATGGGGAATAACGTTGTCTTGCTTTTGGGCAAATGGGGATTTTCGGCACTCGTTACAGGGAAATTTGCTGCCACTAAATTGGTGACAGTACTCATATTTGGCATTTTTTGACCACGGGGGCTGCCGAGGCCGTGGTTTCGCCCTTTTTGCGTCGAAGCGATACACTGTTGCCGTTTGATTTCTTCGCTCAAGGAGGATGCGCATGCCGTGCACAACGATTTTGGTTGGTAAGAACGCGAGCTACGACGGGTCGACGCTGGTCGCCCGCAACGAGGACTCGTCCAACGGGGTGTTTGAGCCCAAGCGCATGCGCGTGGTGCATCCCGACGAGCAGCCGCGTGTCTACACGAGCGTCCTGAGCCACCTGACCGTTGAGTTGCCCGACAATCCCATGCGCTACACGAGCGTCCCCGACGTCGTTCCCGGTCACGGTATTTGGGCCGAGGCCGGATTCAACGAGCTCAATGTTGGCATGTCCGCAACCGAGACGCTCACCACCAACGAGCGCGTCCGCGGCGCCGACCCGCTTGTGGACTACGTGCCCGCTAGGGGCAACGAAGGCGAGGATGGATACGTTCCGGCACAGCCCGGTGGCCTGGGCGAGGAGGACATGGTGACCCTGGTCCTGCCGTACGCCAAGTCCGCCCGCGACGGCGTTCGTATCCTGGGCGACCTGCTCGAGCGCTACGGCACCTACGAGAACAACGGCATCGCCTTTAGTGATGTGGACGAGATCTGGTGGCTCGAGACCATCGGCGGTCACCATTGGATCGCAAAGCGCGTGCCTGACGACGCCTATGTGACCATGCCCAACCAGCTGGGTATCGACAGCTTTGACCTGGATGACGCCGAGGGCGCCCAGGCCGACCACATGTGCTCCGCCGACCTGCGCTCCTGGATGGCCGAGTGGCATTTGGACCTGACGCTGGGCGTTGAGGGCGACGGTCCGGCTGCGGTCTTTAACCCGCGCGAGGCCTTTGGCTCGCACAGCGACAGCGACCATGTCTACAACACGCCGCGCGCCTGGTACATGCAGCGCTGCCTCAACCCCAGTGACGTGTGGGATGGCCCCGACGCCGACTACACGCCCGAGAGCGACGATATCCCCTGGAGCCGCGTGCCCGAGCGCAAGGTGACCATCGAGGACATTAAGTACGTGCTTTCGAGCCACTACCAGGGCACGGAGTACGACTGCTACGGCAGCAAGGGCACGCCCGCCACGCGTGGCGCTTATCGCCCCATCGGCATCAACCGCAACAGCCAGCTCGCCGTGCTGCAGCTGCGCCCCTATGCGCAGCCGGCGTATCGCGCCGTGCAGTGGATGGCCTTTGGTTCCAACTCGTTTAACGCGCTGGTTCCGCTGTACGCCAACGTCGAGACCATGCCCGAGTACTATGCCGACACGCAGGCTCGCGTGACGTCCGAAAACTTCTACTGGGCCAACCGCCTGATCGGCGCGCTGGCTGACGTCCGCTTCCATGAGTGCGGCCGCGCGGTCGAGGATTATCAGGAGAAGATCGGTGGCATGGGCCACAAGCAGATCCATGACGTCGACGCTGCCGTAGCCGCTCTGCCCGAGGTCGAGGTGCCTGCCGAGCTTGCACGCGCCAACGAGGCCTTTGCCGAGCGTGTTCGCGTGGAGACCGATGCCCTGCTGGGCAAGGTGCTTTACACCACGAGCTGCGCCATGAAGAACTCTTTCGCGATGAATGACAACGTGAGGTAGGGATTTCCCGTCGATCGAATAGCGCTAAAACGCTTTGTCGCTTTCGCTCAATCTTGGGTACAAGAACGCCAATGCAGTTGTTTGTGATTGGAGACAACCATGGTTATGAAACTCGATCAGCTTGTTAACGGCGCCATTAACGTGGGCTTTGGCGCTGCCGCCGTTGCTGTCGAAGGCGGCAAGAAGGTCCTCGACGACCTTAACACCAAAGGCGAGCAGGTCCGCAAGGACACCGCCACCCCCGATATCGCCCGCAGCGTGTCCGACATGTTCGAGCAGGCCGGTGGCACCATCTCCGATCTGACCGAGCGCTTGGGCATACAGGGCGAGACTGCGGCCCAGCGCGTGCTCGACGAGCTCATCCTTGCCCGCGTCCGCGTTATGACCGCCCCTGAGCGCACGGCCTTCCTAGCCCATGTGCGCGACATCGTCGATTCGGTCGAGGACAACGTGACCTCGGTGCCCGTCGAGTCCGTTGAGCCCGACGATGCGAAGGATACCGAAGAGGCCGAGTAGCAGCGCAGATGGCAGATTCCACCACCGATTACAACAATCTAGATCCTTTGGGTGACGAGGCGGCGGTTGTCGATGAGGTCGATGCCGCCGTCTCGGGCGCTCGCAAAAAGCCGCGCGCTGTCGATATGGTGCCCGAAGAGCCCGACGCGATGGCGCCGGACGAGGAATACCAGCTCACGCCGGCGGGTCGTCGCGAACGCATCGGGCAGATTGTTCGCTTGGTCAAAAAGTACCGTGTGTGGGATAACCTCACGCCGGTTCGCTTGCGCCGCCTGCTCGAGGAGCTCGGCCCCATGTTCGTCAAGATGGGGCAGATTCTGGCCAACCGGTCCGAGATTCTGCCGCAGCGCTTTTGCGATGAGCTGCGCCGTCTGCGTTCCGACGTGGAGCCGGTGCCGTACGAGGTAGTGCTCCGCTGCTTGGAAGAGGAATACGGCCTGCGCCTGGGGGAGATGTTCGATGCGATCGACCCCAATCCGCTTGGTAGCGCATCGCTCGCGCAGGTGCACCGCGCTCGTCTGGTGACGGGCGAGGATGTAGCCGTCAAGGTGCAGCGCCCCGGTGCGCAGCAGGTTATGGCGCAGGACATCGATATCATCCGCTCGGTGGTGCGCATTGTTTCCAAGTTCGTCAACACCGATCAATTCGTTGACCTGCACGGCGTAGTCGAGGAGTTGTGGACCTCGTTTCGCGAGGAGACCAACTTTTTGGCCGAGGCCAAAAACCTCAACGACTTCTACGAGTTCCATAAGAGCGTTCATGGCGTGACGTGCCCTAAATCCTATCTGGACCTGTGCACCGAGCACGTGGTGGTTATGGACTACGTCGACGGCATTTCGATCGCCGATCCTGAACACTTGGTGGCCGAGGGCTATGACTTGGAAAAGATCGGTGCTGCAATCGTCGAGGACTACTCGACGCAGGTGCTCGACGACGGCTTTTTCCATGCTGACCCGCATGCGGGAAACATCATCCTCAAGGACGGCATTGTCTACTTTATCGACTTGGGCATGGTCGGACGCATGTCGAGCCACGATCGCGGTATCGTCAAGGACATGATTTTCGCCGTGGCCGAGGGTGACGTGCCCAAGCTCAAGGATTCGCTCATGCGCTTCGCCGTGACGCGTGGCGACTCGGCTGAGCTCGATCATTCGGCCTTTTTGTCCGATCTTGACTTTATCGTGGCTGACTTTGCGGGCCTTGACCTGAAGGATCTGGATATCGGCGAGTTTTTGACCTCGCTGCTAAACTTGGCGCGCAAAAACGACGTTGAGCTGCCGAGCGTGGTGACGATGTTCGCGCGCGGCATGGTGACGCTCGAGGGTCTGCTGACCGAGTACATGCCCAACGTCAACATGATCCAGATCATCCAGACGCACATCAAAAACGAGAAGAGCACCTACGCCCGCATGCGCGAGATGAGCCGCGATCTTGCCGCGAGCAGCTATCGCGCGGCAAAAGGCTCGCTCGAGGCGGCCGAGTATCTGGGCTTGGCTTCGCGCATGCTCACACGCGGCCAGCTTAAGGTGAACACGCAGATCATGAGCAGCGATAAGGCGCTGCGACAGCTGGGTGGAATTATCGACCGCATGTCGATGGCTATTGTTATCGCCGGCTTGTTTATCGGTTCGTCGGTGGTGTACTACGCGCGCATCGAGCCGGTTGTGTTTGGTATCCCGGTCATTGGCTTTATGGGCTACGTGAGCGCGCTGGTGCTGGCGCTTATGCTGGGCCGCAATATCTGGCTCAACAGCCACGGCGGCAAGCGCTAGAGGCTGCGACCGTCACCGCATTTTCCTTTCGCAAACAATAGCTTTTACCTTGGGCTTCGCCTGCGTGCGAGGCCCTTTTGCGTGATAGCATATTGACGGTTTTAATCGATGGCCTAGATGGTGGTGCGGAGACGCACGAATGCGCGGTTTTCCTGCGCGTTTGGGGGAATCGGGGTGCAAGTCCCCGGCTGTACCAGTAACCGTAATTCCTCTTGGCTCGGGATGTTCGCGTCGCAGATCGGACGGCGCGCCTGAGCCGTTAAGGTTAAGTCGGATCGCCTCCCATCTTGCATGCGGCTGCGGCGTATGCCGCCGGTGTGCATAGGGCTCTGGAGGGAAGGGGGACCCCGATGGGGGAACTCGGGCGCAACATGCGCGATGACGTGGGGCAGCTTCAAGGCAACGCTCCAAGTACAGACAATAGGAGACAAATGGATATGTTTGAGGACGAGTGCCAGCGTGCCTCGCTTCGTCGCCGTGGCGTAATCGCGCGCGGCGTGGCAAAGCGCTGCCTGGTGGCATTCCTGGCCTTCGCGATGGCCTTCAGCACCACGCCGGCTCAGCTGTGGGCCGAGGGCGCCGAGGGCATTGCCGAGGCTGTGGCTCAGGCTACGACGCCGGGCGAGGACGCAGCGCTTGCGGGCGGTGCCGCTGAGCAGAGCGGCGCCGAGGTTTCGGATTCTGGGAGCGCGCCTGCAGCTAGTGCCGCCGCATCAAAGGCAGCAACTGGCGACGAAGGCTCGGCGACGGGGGAGAGCCCTGCCGCGAGCGAGCAGTCTTCAGCGGCATCCGCTGGCCAAGCAGGATCTGCCGCCGCGGCTGCCGTTCAGACAGAGAACCCGACAGAAACCGGCGATGTCGCCAAGAAGCAAGTCGAGGTCTCGTTCTCGATTATCGGCACCGATGCCGACGGCAAGGCTCAGACCTGGGTGGCACCCACGCAGCTCAAGCTCGACGAGGGCGCGACGGCTGCGGATGCCTTCGTTAAGCTGCAGCAGAAGACGGGCTTCAAGGCAGACTACGATCCGAACACGGCATACGGTTTCTACCTCAAAAGCATCACATCCCCGAGCGATGGCCGTACGCTTGCCTTCGATCCGACGACTTATGCCTTCTGGCAGCTGTTCGTCGACGGTGCGTCTTCCTCGGTTGGCGCGAGCAGCGTTAAGCTCACCCAGGGGCAGAAGGTTGAGTTTGCCTATACGGCTGGTAGCTCGTCCCCTGTCGTTAAGGACCAGGTTGCCGCAAATGTGACCGTCATTGGTCGCGATGCCCAGGGCAAGACTCAGACTTGGGTCGATAACGCGCAGTATGTGGTGACGTCCGGTTCGAGCGCACTTGACCTTACGAAGGTCGCGCTTGAGGCGAATGACATCGACGCCGTTGCTGCTGGCTCCTTCATTCTGAGCCTTAAGTACAACGGTGTTGAGCTGGGTACGCCCCAAGATTATTCGACCTATTGGCAGCTGTTCATCAACGGCAAGTCGAGCGACTACACGGCAGACAATGTCACCATTCATGCTGGCGATACCGTTACGTGGTTCTACGGTGGCTGGGGCGATAAGTTGCCGTCCGATTCCGTCCATGCTTCCGTTCAGGTCCTTGGTAAGGACAAGGACGGCAAGCAGCAGGTTTGGGCTTCGACGGGCCAGACGAGTCTCAAGGCGGGCTCTACTGCCAAGGATCTCCTTGAGCAGACCGGTCTTACTCTCGATGCTGGCGAATCGTCTTGGGGCTGGTTCCTCAACGGCATTACTTCGCCGTTCGATAGTAAGTCCTATGGCTGGGATGCTGCGACTAATAGCTATTGGCGCTTCTATGTAAATGGCAAGTTCGCCGACGTTGGCGCCGGTGCCTATGAGCTCCAAGAGGGCGATGCCGTCACCTTTATGTATGGTGCTGACGCCGATGCCCTTCCTGGCCAGGTTCTTGGGTCTGTCGATGTTATCGGTCCCGATGTCAACGGCAACAATACTCGCTGGGGCTCGGCAAGCAATGTTTCCCTGCCCGAGGGCTCTACGGCTCAGAACCTTATTGAGACGGTCCTGAAGGCCAAGGGCGTTACGTACAACGGCTCCCAGAGTGGTGAGTACTGGTTCCTCAATTCCATCAACTCGCCGTTCGATCACAAGCCGTATGCCTGGGATGCTGCGACCAATAAATATTGGCACCTGTATATCAACGGAGAGCCCTCCTTACTCTGCGCCAATCAGATTACGCTCAAGAGCGGCGATAAGGTTACGCTTGCCTATACCACCGACGATTCGGCCATGCCCGATCCCGACAAGATTGTCGTGGACCCGAGCGCGACGACTCCTGATTGGGATGCCGAGTGGGCCGGCTACGGCAACAGTGGCAACGGTTCGACCGTAACGGATGCCAAGACGCCTGCGCAGGCCGCCGGTCTTAAGTGGGCCTTCGATTGGAAGGCCGAGTCTGGTCAGCAGTATGCCAACTGCAGCGAGCCTGTCATCGCTAACGGCTTTGTGTACATCGCGACCGAGAACGAGCTCATTAAGATCGATTCGTCCACGGGCAAAAAGGTTGCCTCTGCGCCGCTTGCCTCCAAGGTGAGTTATACCTCTCGTCCGATCTACACCAATGGCCTTATCATCGTTCCGCTCAACGGCGGTGCGGTCCAGGCGATTACTGCAGACAAGCTGATCTGCAAGTGGCTGACGCCCGGTTTGACGGACTTGACGCAGAGCTCCTGCACCGTCGTTTCGGACGGCGAGTACGTCTATGTTGGTACGGTCGATATTTCGTATGACGAGAATTACAACGCGACCTACGGCAACGGCTCCTTTATGCGCATTAAGATTGCCACGGGCGAAGTTTCTTGGCAGAACATTGACGCTTCCGAGGGTTATTACTGGACTGGTGCGGCTTTGACGGATAAGTATGCCATCGTTCCTACGAGCGCGGGCACGCTTAAGTGCATTGATAAGACGACGGGCGATGTCGTTTCGACCATGAAGCTCGGCGCTCTCGCGAACGCCGACTGTGTCGCCGATCCGTCCAATGGTTCCACCTTCTATCAGATGACGCACGATGGAAAGCTCCATGTGATTTCGCTTTCGGCGAAGGGCGTACTGAGCGAGCAGAAGACGGTCGACCTGGGTCTTACTAATAACATGAGCGCACCGGCGGTGGCTGGCGAAAACTTGATTGTCGGCGGACAGACGGCTACTGGCTCTGCTCTGGCTCTCTATAATCTGAAGACCGGTAAGACCACGATGGTCACCGCTGCTGACGGTAAAGAACTGCCGGCCGGATTTAACGGTATTGCTGCTACTCCGCTGGTGAGTGTTCAGGGTGGCAAGACCTATGTGTACTTCACCGTTAACAGCGCGGATAGCAAGGATTACGTCAACTACTCTGCTGGTGGTGGCGTGTATCGCTATACGCTCGGTGATGCAGAGGCGACGCAGATTTATGATGCGGCTGGCCATTACCAGCACTGTGACTCTCCGGTCATTGCCGATGCATCTGGCAACCTGTACTACATCAATGACTCGGGCACGCTGTTCAAGCTTGGGGCCGTTGAGTCTTGGACGGTTGTCTTTAATTCCAACGGCGGGTCTGCTTGCAATACTAAGTTTGTTGCTACGGCCGATGGCAAGCTGGTCAAGCCAGCCGATCCGACGCGCGATGGCTACACTTTCGGCGGTTGGTATACCGATGAGACTTGCGCGCAGGCGTATGACTTCAGTACGCCGGTGACGGCCGACCTGACGTTGTATGCCAAGTGGACCAAGAATGCCGTTAACCCTGGCGGTAATGGCGGTTCTGGCGCTAATGGTGGCAACGGTGGCGTTGGTTCGAATGGCGGCGGCGGTTCTAGTACCGGTACTGGTTCCGGCACTGGCGCTGGCGCTGGTTCTGGCTCCGGCTCGAAGGGCGGCGTTATTGCCCCGGGCCAGAAGCCGGTGACCAAGACGACGGTGTCGACCAAGACCGAGACCAGGGACAACAAGTCCGACAAGAAGGACTCCGATAAGTCCGATAAGAAGGACGAGAAGAAGTCTGACAAGAAGTCTGACAGGAAGGACGGCACGTCCGACAAGAAGTCCGATTCCAAGTCCGATACGGGTGCTGTTTCCACGACCACTGCTAAGAAGTCCTCTAGTGCTTCCGAGCAGGAGACTGGCACCAATCCGCTCGCCATCGTTGGTATCGCCGCCGGCGTGATTGGCCTCGCGCTCATCGCCGTCTTCGTGCTGACCAAGCGCGGCAAGGGTGACGGTAATGCCCGATAAGCCCAAGGAGACCAGCGGGCAACAGCCCGACTCCTCGTTTATCCAGCTCGATGATCCAAAGCAAAAGGGCACCGCTTCGGCGGCGTCCACCTCTCGTCGCAAGGCGCTCCTCGGCGTTCTGACTGCTGCATGCACCATTCTGATCGTCGTCTCGCTGGGTTTCGTCCATCCTTCCACAAGCGGTGCCTGGTCCATCGACTGGATCATTCAGACCGTGACGGGGGAGAGCGTCGTCACCAAGGACACCAAGGCGTCTGGCTCGACTACGACTTCGGGCGAGGCCAGTTCCAAGGATTCCAAGTCATCGAATGACGCAAAAGATGAGTCCAAGGGTTCGAACGACGACAAGGACGATTCCGAGTCTTCAAACAAGGAATCGGACAAAAACTCGGATAGCAAGAAGTCCGAGGACCGGGGCGGCAAGAAGTCTGGCGATAAATCCGCTGCCCAAAATACGGGAGCCAGTGATACTTCCAATGCGTCTGGCGGTGCTTCTTCGGGCGGTGGCCAGTCGTCTGATGGAGCCTCATCCTCTAATGGTGGAAACGCCTCCTCGGGCGGCCAGAGCGGCTCACAGGAGTCCAACTACGTTACGGTGACGGTTTCGGTCACATCGAGCGCTGTGGACAATCCTGTGTCCTCTGGTGGCACCTTTACCTTTAACGAAGGTGCTACCGTCTACGATGCCCTGTGCGCGCTGGGCCTTTCTGTCAACGCACACGGCTCATCGTACGGCACGTATGTTTCTGCGATTGGTGGTTTGGCCGAGAAACAGTACGGCGGCACGAGCGGCTGGATGTATTCCGTCAACGGCACAACGCCCATGACGGCCTGTAGTAACTACGTTCTCTCAAACGGCGACAACGTAGTCTGGTATTACGTTACAGACTAGAGGCCTCGACATAGCGCGCCAGACGGGCGGTTCGGACCAACATCCGAGCCGCCCGTTTTTCATGCGAATGGGACTGGATCGCCGGGTCTCTCGGCAAACAAAAAACCGGTTGGAACGGGAATTCCAACCGGTTATACATTCAAGCAAATAGTGAATCGACTACGACCGTGCGCCCTCGAGGAAGAAGCGGCGGCTGAAGTAGTTGTACCAGGTGACGAGGAATGTGGCGATGGCCTTCATGGCCTGGTAGCCGATGCTCAAAAACGTGACGCCCACAAACATGTACAGGTCGTTGAGGCCCAGGCCGATCACCGACAGGATGGTGAAGATCGTGAACTCGCGCTTGCGGCTCATGCCTTCGCGGTGGTCGAACACGTACTTCATGCTGAGCCAGTAGTTGACCACGACGGACGTGATAAACGAAACCGTGGTGCTCATCAAAAAGTCGAGGTGGAACAGCTCGACGAGCGCAATGAGCATGCCCCAGTCGATGCCAAAGGAGATAAGACCCACGACGGCAAACTTGAGGAACTGCTTGGTATGAGGTTGTGCCAGCGCCTTGCGCACGTAATCACATCCAATGCGTTGATGAATCGAGCAGAGGATACTTTAGAGCTTTTACAAGGGAAACGTAAGGTCTTTGCCAAGAACTATATGAACTCGCCAAATTTTCAAGAGCTAATCCGCAAACGTTGAAAATTTGCCCGTAAACGAGCGACACCCACGGACGATACTGCGCTGAGTGCGCGTCGTCCGTGGGCGCCGTAATGCTACAGGGGTTTCGAGCTATTTTGTCTCGTCGCCCTCCAGGAAGATTTTTCGGGTCACAAAGTTGTAGACCATGACAAGCGCGGTGGCACAGATCTTGGCGATATTGGCCTCGAGTCCCAGGCCGGCGTTGAGCGCCAGCACGATGCCATCGTTGAGCACCAAACCGATCACGGACAGCACGACAAAGATGATGAACTCGCGGCGGCGGCTCATGCCTTCCTTGTGCGCAAACACGTATTTCATGCTTGCGAGGTAGTTAAAGATGAGTGAGATGATAAAGCCGCTGGTGTTGGCGATTAGGATGTTGAGGCCCAGACCGTAGTGGAGCAGATTCATAATGCCAAAGTCGATAACCGTGGCAATGACACCGACGACGCCAAATTTCATAATCTGCGCAAGGAGCTTTTGCATGGTACCTGCCTTAAGCTGGCGCCGAAGCGCCGCGGGGATGACAAACTTAGCAAGTTTAGCCAATCCCCGCGGGTGGTGCTAGGCGCGCTCCTCGATAGCACCGTTTCTATATGCATCGAGCAGCTGGCGCAGGTCCTGGATCTGGCTGCGAATCTTGGCGCCAGTATCGGTGTCGCTCACCATGCGGCGACGGTCTGCTTGGTCAAAACGGTTGGTCTCGCTCTCGATGTCCACGTTGCGCGTGAGTGCCTCGGCAACCGTCGTAAAGGCCCGGTGCGACTTGAGGCGGCAGCCGCGCGAGCTCGAGATGAGCGTATAGCCGGCGATGCCCGTCTTGGGATGGTAAGCGCGGCAGAAGCCGCCATCGATGACCAGTAGCTTGCCCTCGGCGCGGATGGGCTGCTCACCCTTGGTGGTTTTAACGGGCGTGTGGCCGTTGATGATGTGGCCGGTCGGCGAGCATGCCATGGCCGCGACGCCAAACTCGCGCATGATATCATCGCAGACCGAGGGCGACTTGGTAAGCGTAAAGTACGGGTCCATCGGCTCGACCCAGGTGCTCTTATCGGCGATATAGGCGCGCTCAAAGGTACGCACCAGGCGTCCGCTGGCGGGTGAATTGAAGCCAATCCACAGGTACCACATCCAGTCGAGGGCATCGCGGTCGCCCACGCGCCACGCGCGGCGGGCGATGTGGTCGCAAAAATCGAGATAATCGCGGCCAGCGTGCCAGGTGCCCAGGCAGTTCATGCTGCTGAAGGTGCCGTCTTCGTTGAGTGGAACGCAGCCGTGGAAGAGCAGGTTGCCGTTGGCGACCTTGTACATCGAGCCGTGGGTGTAGAGGAAATCGATATGGCGATGCAGGTGATCGGCGGTGACAAACTCGGACACGAGCTTGTCGATGATGTGCTGCTCCTGAGACGTGAGCGTGTAGGGGTCCGCCGGGTCGACGGTGGGGAAGTCGTTGGTCGTGAGCGGCCACACGCTGCCGTCGGCGAGCGTGACCGTGCCGGTGTCGTGGTCGATCTTGTCGAGTAACAGGCGGTCGGTCATATCGAACTCGGGGTGGCGCTGGATAATCTGGCCCTCGAGCTTAAAGAGCAGCACGTTGATGGCCTTGATCAGCGGGGTGATGGACTCACCGGCGGTGTAGGTGGCATCGGCAAAGGCGACAAGCTCACGCAGCGAGATGCCGTAGTTGTTCTCCAGGATCTCGTAGTTGTCGTAGCGTAGGTTGTTGCGCAACACCGTGGCGATGCAGGCGGGCTCACCGGCCGCAGCGCCCATCCACAGTAGGTCGTGGTTGCCCCACTGGATGTCGAGTGAATGGTAGGTGAGCAGACGGTCCATAATCTTGGCCGCGCCGCCGCCGCGGTCGAAGATGTCGCCCACCAGGTGCAGGTGGTCGACGGCCAGGCGCTTGATGAGCGAGGCGAGCGACTCGATAAAGTCGTCGGCGCTGGCGGTCTCCAGGATGGACTCCACGATGCGCTCGTGATAGCGCACGCGATAGTTGTTCTCGTCCGGGTGCGTGTGCAACAACTCGTCGATGATATAGGCGTAGTCGCGCGGGATGGCCTTACGCACCTTGGAGCGCGTGTAGCGGCTTGAAAGCGAGCGAGCGACCATGATGAGCTGGTCAAGCATCGTCTTGTACCAAGTTGGCGAGTCCTCGCGCTGGCTGCGGACCAGGTCGATCTTCTCGCGCGGGTAGTAGATGAGCGTGCACAGCTCGCCCTTTTCGTCAAAGGAGAGCGTGTCGCCAAAAATTTCGTCGACATGCTCGCGCACGACGCCCGAGCAGTTGTTGAGGATGTGCATAAAGGCTTCGTACTCGCCATGCACGTCGCTCATAAAATGCTCGGTGCCCTTGGGTAGGTTGAGGATGGCCGAGAGGTTGATAATTTCGGTAAACGCGGATTGTTCGGTGGGGAACTGTCTCGACAGCAGGCGCAGATACTTGAAGTCTTGCGGGTTGCGATCGAATGCGACCATGAAACACCTTCCGATGGGGCTGGTAAAACTGATAAACAGCGTCAAACGTTTATCAGTATGCGCCGCTTTTGTTTCGATTTTGCGCCGGCGGCTGAATTGTCGGCTGAACGGTTTGGTAAATCGATTTAGTTGAGGTGGATATGGCGGTTGAGTGGAGACGACAGAAGGTGTTTTCTCAGATATTTATGCGTGGGGCCGGTGGAGACGATGGTGGTAAAGATGTTCGCTATTTTTGGTTCGATTTGGTAAATAGTGGACATATGTACCGTATGTAGGCTCACTGTGCGATAATTTGCGCAGCAATGAGTAAGGAGCCTCATATGAGTGATTTTGTCCTGACCTGTGAATCCGCCGCCGACCGAACCCGTGAGTTCTTTGCGTCGCGCAATATCCCTGTCGTGTGTTTTCATTACGAGATCGACGATGTTGTCCATACGGACGATCTGTATCAGTCGATTACGCCGGACAAGTTTTTTGCCCAGATTGCCGCGGGCGCCATGCCCAAGACGTCTCAGGTGAGCGTGGGTGAGTACAAGGAGTTTTGGGAGCCGTTTGTTGCCGAGGGTAAAGACGTGCTGCACCTGGCGTTGTCGTCGGGTATTTCGGGCACGTATGGATCGGCCTGCGTTGCGGCGCAGATGCTCGCGGATCGCTATCCCCAGGGCGGCAAGGTGCGCGTCATCGATTCGCTGGCGGCGTCTTCGGGCTTTGGCCTGTTGCTGGAATATGCCGCCAACGTGCGCGATAGCGGGGCTTCACTCGACGAGACGGCTGCCTGGATCGAGGAGCACAAACTCAACCTGCACCACTGGTTCTTCTCGACCGATCTGTCGAGCTATCTACGAGGCGGTCGCATTTCGGCTGCGAGTGCGATCATCGGCACGGCGCTTAAGATTTGCCCGCTTATGACGGTCGATTGCGACGGCAAGCTGTCGCCACGTGAGAAGATTCGCACTAAGAAGCGCGCGATTTCCGAGATGGCCAAGACCATGATGGCACACGTGCAGGACGGTGCGGATTATTCGGGTAAGTGCATCATGTCGCACTCGGCGTGCCGCGAGGATGCCGAGGCAGTTGCGGCGCTGATTGAGGAACAGGTTCCGCAGCTTAAAGGCAAGATTGAGATCAATGACATCGGTACTCTGATTGGCTCGCATACCGGACCTGGTACGGTGGCGCTCTTCTTTATGGGCGACAAGCGCGTGGATTAATTTGCCCCATCACGTCGCTGCATGTTTGCTCAAACGATAACGGCCCGCCTCACGTTTGTGGGGCGGGCCTTGCTGTTACGATTAGCGTTTCTTTCCGCGGAAGAAGAAGCCGTGCAGTGACGGCTTGAGGCCGCGGTTGGCGCGATGCTCCTCGACGCGCTCGTGGATCGAAGCGACGCGCTCGATGACTTCGTCGGGAATCGGCACATCGGGATTCATGTTCTCGACCTGGCTGACCTCGGCGGCGGCGACCTGGTCGATAATGGGCACATCGTCGCGCGAGATGACAGGTGTGGCTTCTTCCTTCATCTTGCGATAACGCTGCATCATGTCGGTCTGTAGCTGCTGTGCCGAAGGCGGCGTCCAGATGATGGCGTTGGCGCCGGCGGCGATGGTCTCACGGATGCTCTCGGGCGTCTTGCCGCCCGGCGCGATGAGCGGCAGGTTGGGATAGTGCTCGCGCAGTTCACGCAAGACCTGGGGCGTGTTTTTGCCGGCGGCGATGTTGAGAATCTTGGCTCCGGCGCGCACTTTGGCATGCGCATCGTCGTCGCAACGTACGACCGTGGCGATGACGGGGATGTCGGCGATGTTGGTGATGTGCTCGACCATCTCGGCAGTAGCGGGGGAGTTGACCACGCAGCCCGCCGCGCCCTGCATCTCGGAGACGGCTGCCATCTGCACGGAGCGCTTACCGGTCGTAGTTCCGCCGCCCACGCCTACAAAGACCGGGCACTCGGCGACGGTCAGCAGCGCTTGCGTAATGGCGGGCTGCGGCGTGAAAGGGTAGACCGCAAAAACGGCATCGGCGTTGGAGTTGCGGATAACCGCGACATCGGTAGTGTAAATGAGCGACTTGATGCGGCGGCCGAAGAGCGTGAAGCCGCTGGCCTCCTCGATCTCGTCGGGCATGCGAAGAGCAGCCTTGCGCAGACGTCCGTCGATGGGCAGGGGCTCCATGGGGAGCAGTCCGTTGGGGGTCACGGCTACCTGGGGCTCGGTGAACTCGTCTGCGAGCTCGACCTCGGAGAAATCGACCGAGGCGACGATGTCCTCGTGAACCTCGGCGGGTACATCGATGGGAGCTTGGTCGTTTGCCGCGGCAGGCGTGTCGAAGGAGCTGGTGCCGACAAAGGCGTCGACGCGTTCGTTTAGGTCGTTGAGGGTATCCATGGAGGCTCGATTCTATGCGATGGTGGCCGGCGCGATGCAGCCGGAATTGCGAATGCTAAATCGTTTGACGAGTTGATTTTTCCCCGCCGCACCATCCGTTAGACCGAAGGGCGGGAGAACGTGAAGGAGCTGTGGTGGCGAGGATCGAGGTGCTATCTTGAAAGTCCCGTTTAAAAGAGAGGTGACGCGGTATGGAATTGACAGCAATGTTTGGCTCGATTGGCCTGTGCGTGGGCGCAATCGTTGCCGCCGCGGTCATCTACTTTGTGGTCACGGCCATTAAGGGCAAAAGGGCCGAACGCAAGGAGCGCGCGATGCTTAAACAGCATCGCGACCAGCAGGGCAAACGCGCACAGAGATAGCTTGTTGAGTTTTTGATCCGTGCGCTAGCTGCGTTTTCGGATCAGGGCAATGTAGAAGCCCTCAAAATCGCGGCTAGGCGGAATGGTCAGCGTGCCGGGCATACCGTTGGCGATGGCCGAGACATGGCCGGCGGCGATGGCCTCGGTGAGGGCGTTGCACTCGATATGCGGCTCCTCGCCGGCATCCTGGGCGCGACGCGCTTCACTTTCGCTCGGTGTGCCGTCGAGGGGGATAAGCTCGCAATCCATGTGCTTGTCGAGGGCCTCTTGCAGGGCGTCCTCGTTTTCCTGCGGCATGATCGAACAGGTGGAATAGACGAGCGTGCCGCCCGGTTTGAGGGCTCCCATGGCGCGGTCCAGAAGCGCGCGCTGCGAGCGGGCGCACTTGACGAGCAGCTGCTCGGTGAGGCCGCGCAGGCTTTTCTCGTTGCCACTGATGACGGTGCCCGTGCCGGTGCAGGGAGCGTCGAGCAGGATGCGGTCAAAGCGGAAGAACTCGTCGAGCTCGCGTGCGTCGATGCGCATGACGGGCACGTTTTTGGCACCTTGGCGGTGGAGGTTGGACTCAAGCTTTTCGGCGCGGGGAATGCTCATCTCGCAGGCCGTGAGGTGTGCCTGGCCCTGGGTGAGGGCGGCGATCTGCGTCGTCTTGCCGCCAGGGGCTGCGCACATGTCCAGGATGTCCTCGCCTGCCTGGGCGCCCAACACCAAAGGCGGCATCATGGACGACAGGCTCTGTAGGTAGATCTTGCCGTCGCGGTAGATGTCGAGGTCCCATAGGTCGGAAACCTGGGCCTCGGGCAGGATAAAGGCGTCCGGATACCAAGCGACGGGGTTGTGGGCGATGCCGGCGGCACCGAGCGCCGCAGCGATGTCCTCGGCGGTCGCCTTGAGCGTGTTGGCGCGCAGCGTGACCGGGCGTGTGGCCGCGGCGCCGAAGCCCTCGATCATGAGCTCGGCATCGGCGGGCGCATAGGCGCCGGCGACCGTGTCGACCATAAAGCGCGGCAGGTCGGCGGCGCAGGGAAGGGCGGCAAGCTGGTCGGAAAGCTCGGTAGCGGCAAACTGCCTGAGCTTGAGCTCGGGCTTAACCTGCTTTTTCTGCTTACGACGACGCTGCTTGGACATCCGTCTTTCCTTCCACCTAAATGATTATTCTGGGACGGGGATTAAATAATCATTCCATGACTCCCGTCACAAAAAGACTGTACTGTGGCGCCCGGGAATGATTTTTTAATCCCCGTCCCAGAATAATCATTCCCGGGCGCGTTGCTACTAGCGTGCTTTAGTACTGGCTCTCGTGCTTGCTGAAGAAGTCGAAGCGCGGGGGCAGCGGCTTCACGCGGTGGTCGCCGGGCTTCTCGCCCAGGCTCTCTACGAACTCGTCCGTGGAGGCAAAGATGTTATCCCAGCTAAAGAAGGCGACCGGATCGACGTCGAAGTACTCGCAGATGAGTTCGCAGCCGGCCGGGACGATACCGTGCATCAGGACGGTCGCCACGCGCAGCTCGGTAAAGGCATCAACCAGGGCCTGCGTCATCGCTGCGTTTGCTTCGTCGCCCTCGAGCTTGTTGGCGGCCTTGGAGGCGTCGCTCCAGCGCTTGTTGGCGGCGCGCAGGTAGTCGTCGCACACGGCAAGCGCGCGGTGCGTCTCGAACTTGTACATGGCCTGCTCAAATGCAAGAGCTGCCTGCTCGGCAGCCTCGACCACGGCGGCAGAGGCGGCACCGGCGGGGATGCAGCCGTTGCGATAGGGGCTCTCGTCGCCTTCCTTGACGGCGACGCCGTAGAAGCAGCTGCGGGCCAGACGGTTGAATACGCCGGTCAAAAGGGCGCTCTCCTTAAGGGCCGGATCGATAACGCGCTTGTCGTCGCAGGCGCGCACCTCGTTGCCGTCCTTGTCCTTGCCGGTCACACGCGTGTCGTATGCCTTGGGGCTAAAGCTCACCGGCTTTTCGGACAGGCCGAGCGACAGCCAGTGCGCGCGCATCTGCTCGCAGGTGTAGTGGTTGAGTAGGTCGTCTGCCGGCGGGGGAGGCGTCTGCGAGGACGAGCTGGCCTTTTTGCCCATGTAGAGCAGGTGGTAGCAGGCGCTGACGGTGCTCTGCGTGAGGTCCCAGCCCAGGGCCTCCCACATGGCGGTCTGCGCGATGCAGTAGAAGTAGATGTTGTCCTGACCGATAAACTGGTAGATCTGTGCGTCGTCCGAGCACCACCAGTCGCGCCAGTCGAGCGAGCTGTGCTGGTAGGTGGGCGCGGGCACCTGTGTGGAGTCGGCAGCGGGCTCGCCCATGAGGGCGGCATCCTGGGCGGCGACGCCCTCGGTCACGCCGGCGGCCTTGGCATCGCGCGCGAGCACGGTACGCGTATAGCTGATGGGCGCCCACAGGCTCTCTGGCCAGCACCAGCAGGTGACGTCGGAAACGCCGTCGACCTGGGGCACCGGAACGCCCCAGTCGATGTTGCCGGTGATGCGGAAAGGCACGAGCGCTTTGCCGCTGCGGAAGCGCACGCCGCCGTTGGCGAGCACCGCATGGGCGTCGTCGCGCTCCTTCCAGCTGGGGAAGGTGACGGTAAAGCTGCTCTTGTTTCCCTCGGGCTCCAGCACGGTGTGCTCGGGCAGCTGGTCCTCGACGGCATCGAAGGCCTCGCGGAACTTGTTTTGGATATAGAGCTGGGCCGGCAGCAGCCACTCCTCCATGGTCTTGGAGACCACGGAACGAACCTGCGGGTTCTGGGCGAGCTTGGCGGTGTAGGTCTTCATAAAGTCGAGGTAGGCCGGCAGGTCGAAGTAGAGGTTGTCGACCGGGCGCAGCTCGGGCACCTCGCCGGTGAGCTGGCTCTTGGGTGCGATGAGCTCCTCGGGCTCAAACTGGTGACCCAGGTCGCACTCGTCGGCATAGGCCTTCTCGGACTTGCAGCCCTGGATGGGGCAGCGGCCGATCACTTGGCGGCCGTTGAGGAACGTGCCGGCCTTGGCGTCGTAGAACTGCAGCGTGGAGCGCTTGGAGATGGTGCCCTGCTCATGCAGGCGCTCGATAATCTCGGCGGTCACTTCGTTGTGAATCTGCGCAGCCGGCTCAAGGCCCGAGCCGCCGTAGATATCGCAGCTGATGTTGTAGTTGTTGAGGGTCGCTGCTTGGCGGGAGTGATTGGACTCGACGTACTCGTTAATGGACTTGTCGTAGCCCTCGTTCTCCTTGAGCTTGCGGTAGCTCTCCATGATGGGCGAGCCGTAGCAGTCGGTGCCCGAGGTGAAGATGACGTTCTCGCGGCCCAGACGGTCGCGCAGGAAGCGGGCGAAGAAGTCGGCCGGGACAAAGACGCCGCCGACGTGGCCAAAGTGAAGGCCCTTGTTGCCGTAGGGCTCGCCGGCGGTAACGATGGCGCGGCGAGGCCAGCTGGGACGGTCGTTCATGGAGTATTTTGATGCCATGGGACTCCTTCGCATATGGTGAGAGCGCGGCCGGGCGCAAGGCTTGGCGACGCGGTGGTCAATTCGTGCATATCGTTCGACATTATCGCACATGCGGACGGGTACGTGGCAGGGGCGCTATCCTAAGATGCTATGAATGAGATTTCCAACATACATGCGTTTGAGGACGAGGATTTTCTGCACGCTTGCTTCGTGTGGGGGATGGTCGTAGTCGGCGTGTTTGCCGTGTGCTTGGTGCCGGTGTTTATGCTGCTGGGTGGGCCTGCGGACTTGGATGCGGCTGACGCGGGCGGCTGGATGGCTGTCGTGGGCTGGATAGTCGGCTTGGCTGCGATCTCAATGGCGTCGTTCGCCGTGCACGAGCTGGTGCACGGTGTGTTTTTTAAGCTGCTGGCGCCTGCGGGCGCGAAGGTGACCTTTGGGGCGAATCGCGAGACGGCGATGATCTATGCCTGCGCCGAGGGCGTTGTGTATTCGCGCCGGCGGTACATGGCGGTTTGCCTGGCGCCGACGGTTGTTGTGACGGCGGCGTTTGCCCTGGGATTTGCGTTCTCGGGCTATCCGCTGCTGTGCTACCTGGCGGCCGGCTTGCATTTGTCGGGTTGTGTGGGCGATTGGTATTACGTGCGGACCATTTTGCGCGACCGCCGCATTGTCGCCTGCGAGGATACGTCCTTTGGCGTGCGCTTTTTTGGGTGAGGAGATGTCGATGAAGTCGTTGTTGCTGCATGCGTGCTGTGCACCATGCTCGCTTGAGCCGGTTCGCCTGCTGCGCGAGGAGGGGTTTGAGCCCACGATTTGCTGGACCAACCCCAATATTCAACCGCGCGATGAATGGCAGCGCCGCTTGGACGAGCTGCGCCGGTGGTGTGCCGATGGCGACATCGAGCTCATCGAGGCAGGGGAGGACCGCGATCGCTGGGAGACCGGCGTGGCGCCGCTGGGTGCCGACCGAGCCCGTCGCTGTCGCGCGTGCTATGCCCTGCGTCTGGCCGAGGCGTGCCGCGTGGCCCAGGAGCGCGGGTTTGAGTTTGTGGGCACGACGCTCGCCGTCTCGCCGTACCAGTTGTTCGAAACCTGCAATGATGTGTTGGAGCGTCTGGCTGCCGCCCGCGGTCTCACCCCGGTGATTCGCGATTTTCGCCCGTATTACCCCGAGGCGACACGCCGTTCGCGCGAGCTTGGCATGTATCGGCAGAACTACTGTGGTTGCCGCTTCTCGGCTGTCGAGGCGGCCATGGACCGCGCCCGTATCCGCGACGAGCGCAAAGCCGCCAAAAAGTAGTTCATTTGGGCTGGGGCCTTGAGCTGTCTGTGCGGTACGGTCGTTTTTGGGAAAGTCGATTTAATTAAGCGTGTGATCGTGGCTCGCTTGATACCAAACGACGACTCCTATGATTCTAATCCTCCGTTTGTTAAACATCAGATCCGGACTTGCTGTTGCATATGAATGGGACGACAGCACAATCATGTCGTTTCCTTCTGCAAATCGCCTAATTACCGGTGTTTTACCGTCTGCGAGCGCCAATACAGCACAGCCGTTCCAAGGCTTTGCGGTGGTATCGACAAGTAGTAAGCTGCCGGGAGGGTAAATGCGGGACATTTCGTCACCTTTGATTTTAACGAAAACGCTATGTGGGTGACGCTTGGCTACGTCTACGGGCGCGCAAGCATTTTGTTGGCTGTGCGTGATGCGGCGCTTTTGCGATTCGATATCGATGACGGGAAATGCGCCCTCCATTTCGTGGATAGCAGGGTCTTCGTCGGTGACGATTCTTTTATTTGCGAGCTTTACGGCCAAACCGTTTTCCTCGCCAACAAGTTCATCGCGGGTGCAACCGAAGAGCGCTTGTAACTTTTCAATATGGCGCTCACGGGGGGCATACCGACTTTTTTCCCAACGACAAACGGTCTCTTTAGATACCCCCAACATCTCTGCAAGTTGCGCCTGACCAAGATGCTCCATGGTGCGGAGTTTACGAATATTTGCCCCGAAGCCCATGGCTATAGATCCTCTCGCCACAGGGGGAGGCATAGACAGTTTGTGCCACCATAGCCTTTGGTGAGCTCGTCAATGGATAACGGGAATAATTCCATTCCTGCTTTCTCAAGCGCTTCGTTGGTCCAAACGTTTTCTTCATATACGCATAGTTTTCCTGGCGAGAGCGCAAGGATAGACGTTGCGTTGTTCCGGCGCTCTCTTTCGTAGGCGGTTTGATTCCCGCCTCCGCAGTCAATTACTTTTATTGGTTCGCAACAGGCTGCAGAGAGTATTTCCGGAATCGTGCGATCGATAGGAGTGATCGTAAGGCCCTTTCCGGATCGTTTTAGTTGAATGCTGTATGCATCAACGGCATTGCATATCTCACGATCGATGAGGAACGCGTCGTGATCAATTCTACTTATGAACGTATCGAGGTGGATACGCAGCCCGTCAGAGGGGACTCGAATCGCAATTAGCTCGGTGGTCTGGAATTTATTTGAGGTCAGGAGCTCTTTTGCAAGTGACTCGACGGCGGCGGGTTCAGTTCGGTCAGAGATTCCAACTAAAATTGTCTTAGCACTGATAACAAGAATGTCTCCGCCTTCGATATGGTAACTACTCCTGTTCAAATCACATACTGGGGTTTCTCCCATGATCTTGTGGTGGGTGAATATCTGCCGGTATAAGGCGACCTCACGATCACGCTCAGGCCAATACATATGATTTAGGATGATGCCGTCTCCGACTACCACAGCAGGATCACGAGTGAAAAAAAGCGTGTTGAGGGGATTGACCAAGAGCGAGGCGGGGTCAAATTGCTCGTGCACGAGCGCTCGTAGTGTTTCCGACTGGTTTGAACATAGCTCAGTGTCTCCAAAGCGAATGCCGTTAAGTACTATATTCACCAATTCCTGGGTGTTCTTAGCGTTCTCAAACAGCTGGGTTATTGTCTCGAGGAACTCTCTGCCTGTTGCTCCGCTGCAACGGAGGTAGTCATCAATAAAATATTTAAGTGATTGGGGCTCAGTTTCAAGTGAGTCTTCGAGAAGGTCCCTAATTTCAATGGTTTCTACGCCATGCTTCTTAAGCAATTGAACCATGGAATCGTGCTCATATATTGCTTTGTCGAGGTCAAAACGACCGCTCCATTTTCGCAGGGAGAAAACTTGGCTGAAGTCGGCATCAGGGTAGTTTTGTGTTTCAGCTCCAGGTCGATGGACAAGTACGGCTTTTAAATGACCGATTTCATTTGTTATGTGTACGCCTTGCATGTCTGTCTCCTGTCCTGCTGGTTTTTATATAAGGCTAAGGCAGGTTCCTTGTTGTGTTGCGGAAAAGTTAAAAGACGTATGTAATTGATAAATAACATCAATTTTAAAAATCAGATTGATTAATAACGTCACTTTAGCTGCCGTTCATAGGTGAAAAGCGACACGATGGCGATGGTTGGCCGACCAACGCTGAGCAACCTCATACATTTATGGTGCCAGCTGGATAGATGGGAAAAGGAATGAAGGAGGAGAAATGGCAGCGGAAAGTTCGAAAGGCATCAAGCAGTTCAAGGTCCCGCACGTATATGCGATCATCTTTGCACTTATGGTCATCTTCGCTGTTCTCACGTGGATTGTTCCCTCTGGGTCCTATCAGCGTCAGGAGGTGAACGGTCGTGAAGTCACTGTCGCAGGTACGTATGAGCAGAGTGAAAAGACATATATTGACGAGGAAACCGGGGATGAAGTAGATCTCAGACAAGGCGTCTTCGATGTTCTTCAGGCTCCAACGCGCGGTATACAAGAGGCAATTGAGGTCGTTGCATTCATCTTGATTGTGGGCGGTTCGTTTCAGGTTATTACTAAAACGGGCGCTATCACGAGCGGAATGGGTCGTGTCGTTCGCCGCTTTAAGAACAAAGACATTCTAATTATTCCTATTGCGATGGTTCTCTTTGCATTGGGCGGAACGAGCTTTGGCATGGCGGAAGAAACTCTTCCGTTCTTTGCGATCTTCATGCCAATTATGATGGCTATGGGCTTCGACTCGATGACGGCGTTCATGGTCGTGTTCGTTGGAGCGCGCACGGGTTACATCGCCTCAACGATTAATCCGTTTAATGTTCTCATTGCGCAAGGTATTCTTGGTATTCAGGGCAACCCCCAGCTGTGGCTGCGTATGATTGCCTGGGTTGTTTTGACCGCCGTTGCAATTACTTGGGTTGTCCTCCATGCACGAAGGGTAAAGAAGAACCCTGAGTCATCGATCACATTTGAGGATGATATCGCCAAGAAAGTCGAGTTCGCTGCCGATGAATCTGCCCTTGACGCGGAATTTACGGGTCGTCAAAAAGGCGTGCTTGCGGTATTTATCGCTGGTATGTGCCTTATCATCTGGGGACTTGTGACCCAGGGCTGGTATATGAACGAGATTTCTGCGGTCTTTTTGGCCATGGGCCTGTTGGCTGGTGTTATTGCGGGCTTTAGTCAGGACGTCATCGCTCAGGAATTTGTTGCGGGTATCGCTGACTTTGCTTTCTCGGCAATTGTCGTTGGACTTGCGCGTGGCATCCTTGTCATTGCCTCTGACGGCATGATCATTGATACCATCCTCAATGCGCTCGCTACTGGTCTGGGCGGCATCCCGGCGGTTCTCTTTACTACGCTTCTTTATGCGGTTGAGAACCTCCTGGCGATTCTGGTTCCCAGCTCATCTGGCCTTGCAGCACTGACCGCTCCCATTTTTGGACCTTTGACCGAACTCATGGGCCTTAATCCCGAGGCTGCCGTGTGGGCTCTCTCCATGGGTAGCGCGACGATGTCTTTGATCTGTCCTACTAGCGCCATTCTTGTAGCGGGTTTGGGCGTGTGTAAGATCAAGCTTGGCCAGTGGTGGAAGACCGTTTGGAAATTCTTCTTGGTCGTGTCGCTCATCAATATCGTATTCGTAGCAATCTCGGGACTTATTGCCCTGTAGGTTTCATGGCTGAAATGGAGTAACAGGAATGTCTAAAGGACTGAATGTACACAGCGAGATTGGTAAGCTCAAGAAAGTTGTGCTTCACCGCCCCGGTCGTGACCTTGTGAACGTAAAGGCGGAAGAGTTCGAGGATGTCTGGATTCACGACTGTTTCTATCTTGATGTGGCTCAAAAGGAGCATGATGCCTTTGCGGATCTTCTGAGGAGCGAAGGTGTTGAGGTTCTCTATATGGAGAAACTCGTTGCTGAGGCGCTGGATGCATGCCCCTCGGCTCGCGCTGAGTTTACCGATACATTTATGGCTGAGAGCGGGATTGTCAATCCTCTGCTTGAGCAGGCTGTTCGTGAAAAGCTCGACGCTATTTCAGATTCGTATCAGTTTGTACTTGAGGCTATGGGGGGGTATCGTTATCGTGACCTTGAGCTGCCTCGCGTCTCGACTACGCTTAGTATGATGGATAATGAGGATGCGAAGCCCGATGATTTGGTGTTGAAGCCTCTTCCGAGCTCGTATTTCTCTCGCGATCCTCTTGCTTCCGTGGGCAAAGGCGTTCTGCTTCACCATATGTATTGGAAACAGCGAGATCGTGAAGTGCCCTTCTATGAAGCGATTTTCAAATACCATCCCGATTATGTAGGGACTCCGATTTGGTACGACCATAAGAATCCCTGGCATATCGAGGGCGGTGATGTGCTTAACATTAACGCTCATACCTTGGCTATTGGAATTAGCCAGCGAACTGAGGCGGCTGCGATTGAGGAGCTTGCAAAGAATTTGTTCTGGGGATCTGGGAATTCTGAGATCGATACCGTTTACGCTATTAAAATCCCCAACGGCTATGCTTACATGCATCTTGACACCGTTTGCACCATGGTGGATTTCGATAAGTTCACAGTTTATCCCGGTATTTTTGAGACCCTTCGTGTTTATCGTCTGACTCGTGGTGACTCTGAGGGAATGGTCGCTGTTCAAGAGATTGATGACACGCTTGAACATATTCTTGAAATGGCTACTGGCGTGGAGAAGGTGCAGCTTATTGAGTGCGGTGCCGGCGATATGGTTGAGGCATCTCGCGAGCAGTGGAACGACGGGTCGAACACTCTTGCCGTTGCTCCTGGTAAAGTCTGTGTTTACGAGCGCAATGTTGTCACAAATGATGAGCTCTACAAGAACGGTTTGGAACTTTTGGTCGTTCCCTCCGAGGAGCTGTCCCGCGGTCGTGGCGGCCCGCGCTGCATGAGTATGCCCTTCTGGCGCGAAGATATTTAGTTGCAAATCCACTGTGATAGGAGATGGCGAATATGGGTGTTAACATCGCTGGGCGCAGTTTTCTGAAGCTGCTTGATTACACGACGGAAGAGATTGAGTATCTGCTTGAGCTTTCTGCTAACTTCAAAAGCATGAAGCGTGCCGGTGTTCCGCATAAATACCTTGAAGGTAAGAATATTGTTTTGCTATTTGAGAAGACTTCCACGCGTACTCGTTGCGCCTTCGAAGTTGGTGCACTTGACCTTGGCATGGGTGTAACTTATTTGGATCCGGGCTCGTCCCAGATGGGCAAAAAGGAGTCGATTGAGGACACGGCTCGCGTCCTTGGCCGCATGTATGACGGAATTGAATACCGCGGCTTTGAGCAGACGAAGGTTGAGGAGCTTGCTGCAAAAGCTGGGGTTCCCGTTTGGAATGGGCTGACTACTGAATTTCACCCGACTCAAGTGCTTGCCGATATTCTGACCATGCGTGAAGAGTTTGGAGAGATTAAGGGCAGGAAACTTACATTTTTTGGTAAGGCGGCCGGAAACGTCGCCGATTCGCTCATGGTCATTTGCGCTAAGCTCGGCATTAACTACTGTTCTTGCGGCCCAATCGGGGGAAATTCGGAGGGGGCTACATCCTATGACCCTGAACTCCTTGCAGAATGTAGTCGTATTGCGGCCGAGCATGGATCGACGATTACCATTACAGAGGATATTGAGGAAGGCGCTCGTGATGCCGATGTAATTTACACGGATGTTTGGGTTGGCATGGGTCAGCCCGCAGAGCTGTGGGAAAGCCGCATTAAGCTAATGTCGCCGTATCGTGTGACCGCTGAGGTGATGTCTATGGCAAAGCCCGAGGCGATTTTCCTCCACTGCCTTCCGAGCTTCCACGATACTAATACTACTGTTGGTGCCGAAATTGCTGAGAAGTTTGGAGTCACCGAAATGGAAGTCACGGACGAGGTTTTTGAGTCCGATAAATCTCGTGTTTTCCAAGAAGCGGAGAATCGCATGCATACGATTAAGGCGGTGATGTACGCAACGCTTAAGTAGCGGGGCGTTGAGAAAACAGTCGCAAATCTGTTTGCCATACTATATTTCTCTCAACAAGCTGATAGGATACAGGGGAGAATGATGCGCGCGTCAGTCGATTTTTTCGACTGACGCGCTTTGTGAAAGAGGCAAAGATGCGTACCGATGATTTTGACTACAACCTTCCTGAGGAACTGATCGCCCAAGCTCCTGCCGAGCCGCGCGACTCCTGCCGCCTACTGGTGGTGGATCGCAAGGGCTCCCAGGCGGGAATGCCGCTGAAGCACGGCGGTACCGTTGAGCACCGCATCTTCCGCGACATCATCGACTATATCGAGCCGGGCGACGTGCTCGTCATCAACCAGACGCGCGTGATGCCGGCTCGCCTGATCGGTCGCAAAGCCGGCTCGGGCGGCGTGGTCGAGACCCTGCTGCTCAAGCGCCGCGAGGACGTGGATCCGCTGGGCCATGTTTGGGAGTGCTTGGTCAAGCCGGGCAAGCGCCTGAAGCCCGGTGCTCATATTGAGTATCGCGCCGGTGGCGCCCATGCGCCCGAGGGGGCTCCCGTGGTGCTGACGGCCGAGGTTGTCGACTTTGTCACCGATAGCCGCGGCGGCCGCCTGGTGCGTTTTGAGCCGGCCGGTTGCAATGCTGCCGGCGATCCGCGCACGCTCGACGAGGCCATTCACGCCGCCGGTCATGTGCCGTTGCCGCCCTACATTACCGATTACGAGGGCGATCCCGAGAAATATCAGACCGTGTACGCCATGAAGGAGGAGCACTCGGCTGCCGCTCCTACGGCGGGTCTGCATTTTACTCCTGAGCTCATGGCCGCTATCGAGGCCAAGGGTGCCAAGTTTGCCGCCGTCGAGCTCGAGGTGGGCATCGATACCTTCCGTTTGGTGGAGGAGGACGACCCTACGCAGCACGTCATGCACACCGAGCGCTACCACGTGTCGCAGGAGGTTGTCGACGCCGTGCATAAGGCCAAGGCCGAGGGTCATCGTGTGATCGCCGTCGGCACTACCGCGGTGCGCTCGCTCGAGAGCGCGTTTGACGCGGACGCGCCGGTGTCCGATCCGGCCGTGACGGCGCGCTATTTTGAAGGCCGCGAGGACGGGGCCGATACGCTTGGCCGCGGTGACATCGTGGTGCGCGAGAACGCCACGACGCAGCTTTACCTCATGCCCGGCTCGACCTATCACGTGGTCGACGCGCTGATCACGAACTTCCACGTGCCGCGCTCCACGCTCATGATGCTCGTAAGCGCGCTTGCCACCCGCGACCAGATCATGGATGCCTACGCCGCTGCCATCGAAGAACGTTATCGCTTCTTCAGCTTTGGCGACGCGATGCTCATTTGTTAGTTACGCGGTTCTACGAACCGCGTAACTACTCGACGCTGCGCGGGCCGCATTTGGACAATCTGACGTTCAACTTCAAGGGCGCGACCAGAAGGTCAGCGCCCTTTCGTTTCACGTCACCTTGTCTCAAATGCGACCCGCTCGCTGTCGTTGCCAAAACATCGGCGTTGCCGTGGTTGTCGCTGTAGTCATTGGGTAGTCATTGGACGTTCTTAAATGACTAGTCAAAGGGGACACTCTTACGGCACTTGGCACTTGGGGACGTTCCTTTTGTGCCGGCACCTGGGGACAGTCCTTATGTCAAGAGATCGGTGCAAGAGGGATAGGTTGCCTTGCGTCGATCTAAATAAGTTGCGGTGAGATAGTTCTTGAATTGGCCTTTTTGGGGCTAAACAGAAACTTTCTCACCGCAACTGAGTTGAGGCGTTTTTTGGCAGCTGGTTTACTTGCTCGCGAACAGCCAGATCAGGATGATTGCCAGAATCACGGCGACGATGCAGACGATGGCGCCAGTGAATTTGATGCGTGAGTCGCGGGTACGCTCGCGCACCGCGTCCTCGGTGGCCTCGAGCTGGGCGACTTCTTGCTCGGTCTCGGCGTGTTCGGCTTTGTCTCGGGCCAAGGATCCTGCAAGCGACTCAGTAATCTCTGGATGGTCATGCACCTCGGTCGCCTGCTCGATGATCGACTGTGCATGTGCGGCATCTGCTTGGGCGTTGGCGATGCTTTGCTCTTGGTCGCGGCGTGCCTTGTCCTCGGCGGCTATCTTCTCGCGCAGTTCGCGCTGGCGCGTCGTGGCGGCAGTTTTCGCCGTCTGCAGCTCGTCGCGCGCGGCATCGGCCTCAGTCGTCACGGCTTGGTGTGCGCGTTTGGCTTCGGCAATGGGGGCTTGAGCCTGCTCGACGGCCTGCTCGGCTGCGGCAAGCGAGTGCTCAAGGTCGGCGGTGATGCGCGGGACATCTTCTTCGGCTTTTCGCAGGGCATCTGCCGTGTCGGAGATCTGCATCGAGAGCTCGCTGGTGCGCACCGTATAGTTGGCGGGATTTGCCGAGGGATTGCGTTGCAGCTCGGCATACTCATGACGCAGCGTCTCGAGCTGGGCGCGCGTGGCGTCGACGGTTTGTTGTGCGGCCGCAATGCCGGCGTCTCGCTCGGCCTTCACCTTGTCGCGGATGCGCTTGGAATCCTCAAGACGTCGAACGAGGCGGTTGCCGGTCTCGCGAGAGCTTGCCTCGCGGGCCTCCACGGCGTCGAGCGCGGCCTTCAGGCGGAGCTCAGTCGCGTCATCCTCTGTCTTCATTTGTTCGAACTGACCCTTGAGCTCTGTCGCTTTGGCGGCGTGGGCATCACGGTCAATCTCGGCTGCCGCGGCGGCCTTTTGCGCTGTAGCAATCGCTTGGCGCTGGTCGGCGACGATCTGGTCGTAGCAGCCTGCGATATCCTGGCGCGTCTCGAGTTCCTCGGCCTGATCGGCAATGCGCTGCTCAAGTTCGGTCAGGTGGGCGCGGGCATCGGCAAGTGCCTTTTTCGCGGCGTTCATCTCGCGCATGGCCGAGGCGCCCTGGGCGATAAAGGTGCCCACGGCGTTCGCGGTGTTCGAGACAGCGGTCCCCAGATCGCGGCTCGCGGCGGGGGAGTGAGGGGCGGTCGGGCGAGTGGTGTCGGCAGCGTCCGCATCGGCAGTCTGCGGCGCGGCGATATTGCCGGTACCGCCCTCGACCACAGAAAAGCCTGCTGCGTGCGGATCGACCGCATCGGCGCCAATCGTGGGGTGCTCGAGCTGGAGAAACGAGGGCATGGTACTGCCCTGGTCGGCAACCGGAGTCTCGCCGGGCACAAAGGTCGAGGCCGCCTCGGCGGCCTCCTCTTCCTCGGCATCAATATCGGCATCGGCGACGGCGTCTTTCATCGCTTTGACGGCATCCATCATGGAGTCCATGACGGCATCGAGCTCTTCTTCCGAAGACACCTCGATGGGGCCTGCCGCCTGTGGCGCGGGGTCTGTGTCGGGTTCGGCATCGCTCGGCTCCGGCTGCTCGCTTTCGTCATGCTCGACAGTATCGTCTGTGTCTGTTGCTTTATCCGCATCGGCGTGCACATCTGCGGCAGCGGGCGCATCTGCGGTGGCGGGCGCATCGGTGGAGGCGTCGACGCAGGTAGGAGTATCGCAGTCGTCGACGGCGTCTGCGGAATGATCAATATGCTCTTGAGTCTGGGGGTCCAGCTCGTCTGTCATAGGCATGTGCTCCTCATCGTTGTTTGTCACCCTATGATAAGGTCTCGCGCCGACATCCCGCGCGCCGCAGCAAAGTTTCAAAACGTGTTCGATGGCTCGATCTGATAACAATAACTCGGCCGTTTTATCCAGTTTGTACTTGACAATCCCTTCGCCGAACTACGTGGTGCCGTTCGCCTACCGCGGTCTTTTATTTTTGCTTGAACACGCTAAAGTTGCATCTCAGCTTTTGGCGCGTGAAGTTGGATACGCGCAGTCGGCGGGCGTGCCCGTCGCGATTTGAAAGGACTTTGTATGGGACTTTTCACTGGTAAGACCGTGATCGTCACCGGCGGCGGCAAGGCCACACTTAAGGACGGTTCCGCTGGCTCCATCGGCTACGGCATCGATATCGCATTTGCCAAGGAGGGCGCGAACCTCGTCATCACCGGCCGCAACGTCGCCAAGCTCGAGGCCGCCAAGGAGTCTCTCGAGGCCGAGTACGGTGTCAAGGTTCTGCCTGTTCAGGCCGATGTCTCGGCTGGTCAGGACAACGAGGCCGTCGTCCAGAACGTCATCGACAAGGCCATTGAGGAGTTCGGCCGCATCGACGCCGTCGTCAACAATGCTCAGGCTAGCGCCTCGGGCGTGACCATCGCCGATCACACCATGGATCAGTTTAACCTGGCCATTTACTCCGGTCTGTATGCTACCTATCTGTACATGCAGAAGGCCTATCCGCACCTGAAGGAGACCAAGGGCTCCGTGGTCAACTTTGCCTCGGGCGCCGGCCTGTTTGGCAACTATGGCCAGTGCAGCTATGCTGCCGCCAAGGAGGGCATCCGCGGCCTGACCCGCGTTGCCGCCAACGAGTGGGGCAAGGACGGCATCAACGTCAACATCGTGTGCCCGCTTGCTTGGACTGCTGCGCTCGAGAACTTCCAGGATGCCTATCCCGAGGCGTTCAAGGCCAACGTCCACATGCCGCCGGCTGGTCACTACGGCGACGTCGAGAAGGAAATCGGCCGCGTGGTCGTTCAGCTCTGCGGTCCCGACTTTAAGTACATGAACGGCGAGACCGTCACCCTCGAGGGTGGCATGGGCCAGCGGCCGTAGGGGTTACGCGGTTTTACCAAACCGCGTAACAGCTCGACGCTGCGCGGTCACCAGAGCGACAACTTGTCATTCAAAGAGGGCGGCATGACCAGAAGGTCTATGCCGCCCTCTTTTCATGCCAATTTGTTCGCCCTGGCGACCGCTCGCTGGCATTGCCAGAGCATCGGCGTTGCCTTGGCTGTTGGAAATGATCCCAATGACTATGACTCCTTTGCGCCAGTTTCTGTCGAGTCGGTGCTTCTTGCGGGTTGCCCGTATAATGGTTTGCGTATGAACCGCAACCAAGGAGTTCCAGTTTATGGACCAGAGCCTTTTTAAATTCGACCTGATCGCCGAGGACCCGACGACGCATGCGCGTGCCGGCGTGCTGCACACCCCGCACGGCGACATCGAGACGCCAATCTTTATGCCCGTGGGCACCAAGGCAAACGTCAAGGGTGTTCCTACCGAGACCGTCAAGCAGCTCGGCGCCCAGATCGTGCTTGCCAATACCTATCACCTGTCCATGCGTCCCGGCGAGGATACCATCGCCGAGCTGGGCGGCCTGCACAAGTTTATGAACTGGCACGGCCCCATCCTCACCGACTCGGGCGGTTTCCAGGTGTTCAGCCACAACGACGCGGTCAAGCTCACCGATGAGGGCGTGCGCTTTATTGTCAACGATTACGACGGCCGCCACGTGTTCTGGACGCCCGAGGACAACATGGAAATCGCCATGAAACTCGGCTCCGACATCTGCATGCAGCTGGACCAGTGCCCGGGCTATCCCGCCACGCGCGCCTACGTTGAGCGCGCCGTTGAGCTGTCGAGTATGTGGGCCGAGCGCTGCTATAAGGCGCATACCCGCGACGACCAGGCGCTCTTTGGCATTGTTCAGGGCGGCATGCACCTAGATCTGCGCCTGCGCTCGCTGCGCCATTTGGAGGAGTGCGGCGACTTCCCCGGTTACGGCATCGGCGGCTACTCGGTGGGCGAGGACCACGAGACCATGTTCGAGACCCTGGCACCGCTCGTAAGCGAGTACATGCCCAAGCACAAGCCACGCTACCTGATGGGCGTCGGCAACCCCACCACCCTCGTGCGCGGTGTGGGCGTGGGCATCGACATGTTCGACTGCGTGCTGCCGACGCGCACCGGCCGCATGGGCACGGCGTTCTCCAGCGAGGGTCGCCTCAACTTCCGCAACGCGCGTTTTGCGCACGACGACGGCCCCATCGATCCCACCTGCACCTGCCCGGTGTGCACGGGCGGCTACAGCCGCGCGCTCATCCGCCACATGGTCACGCAGAAGGAGATGCTCGGCGGCATTCTGCTGTCGATGCACAACATCTACTACCTGCTCAACCTTATGCAGCGTGCCCGCCAGGCCATTATCGAGGGCCGTTACGGTGCATTCGTGAGCGACTGGATGAACAGTCCTGCTGCGGTGGATTACTAAGGGCGACAGGCACGCTTGCAGGGCGTGGGCAACGGCAAAGGTTGAGCGGCAGCCGCTCGTCACATTCGCTGACGCCGGCTGCGCGACCGCTGACCGATGCCTTGCAAGCGCTTGATGCAACGTGGGTACCATACCGAATAGTTGATGTTCGGGCGGGTGTTTGGCGCATGGCGTCGACCCCGCCCGCTTTTCTTTTTCTCGATAGGAGTACCCATGATTAAGAATGAGAACGTCGAGGGCGAGCCTGCCTACGACGAGACGTACCGACGCGGTCCTGTGGTCATGCGCGGTCCCATGATTCCCAAGGACAACACCTACGCCAACCTGCTGGCGCCCGAGGAGTCGACCGACTGGTTGCATGCCGATCCGTGGCGCGTACTGCGCATTCAGGCTGAGTTTGTCGACGGCTTTGGCGCGCTTGCCGAGCTCGGGCCCGCGGTGACCATCTTCGGTAGCGCCCGCACGCCCAAGACCGATCCGCTCTGCAAAGCGGCGCGTACCGTCGGGCGCAAGATCGCGCAACGTGGCGTGGCGGTCATCACCGGTGGCGGCCCCGGCATCATGGAAGCGGCCAACAGGGGAGCGGCGAGTGTCAATGGCAAGTCAGTTGGCCTGGGCATTGAATTGCCGCACGAGCAGGGGCTCAACAAATACGTAAACCTCGGTATGGACTTCCGCTACTTCTTTGTGCGCAAAACCATGTTCGTTAAGTACAGCTCGGGCGCCATCGTGTTTCCCGGCGGCTTTGGCACGCTCGACGAGATGTTCGAGGTGCTCACGCTGGTGCAGACGCACAAGGTCAAGCGCATGCCGCTCGTGCTGGTGGGCAGCGAGTACTGGCAGGGCCTGTTCGACTGGCTCAACGGCCCGGTGATGAGCGCCGGTATGATCAGCCCGCTCGATCCGGATCTGGTACACATTACCGATGACCTCAACGAGTCCGTCGACATTGCGCTCAGCGGGTTGATATAGGGCGAGCGTGCCTGTCGTTGTAGTATTGTGAATGGCAGACTGATGCTATTTAACATCAGTCTGCCATCTAAATTGGGTATACTGATGCAAAAGACGAGGCGAGGAGGTCGCGTATGTCCACTGCAACGGTTAAGCCTACGACGGTTCGCATCGAAGAGGGGCTCAAGGAGCAGGCGACTGAGTTCTTGGATACGGTTGGTCTAAGTCTCAATTCGTATCTCAACCTTGCTGTTCGGCAGCTGGTAAATCAGCGAAAGATTCCTTTTGAGATCGTAGGAAGGGCAGAGGTGCCCAACGAGGCGACGAGACGCGCCATGGTGATCGCCGAGGCTCATGAGTTGGGGATTTTGACGGACGACAGCCCGTCATTCAATAACGCTGATGAGCTTATATCGTTCCTCGATGAGGACTAGCGATGTTTGAGATTAAAGTCGAGGCTCAGTTTAAGGCGGATTACAAACGGACGATGCGCATCCATCCGCAGCTAAAAACCGAGTTTAGGGCGGCGGTCGCAGAGCTTGCAGCTCACGGCTCGCTTCCCGCGGAATATGGCGCCAATGAGCTTTCAAACCCGGGCGGCAACTACAACGGCCACATCGATTTCCATCTATCCGATGGCTTGGTCGACGTGGTCGTTCTCTACTTGCCGCATAAGACTAATCCTGTGATCCGGCTGGTCAGAATGGGCTCTCATGAGGAGCTGTTCCAGGGTCCGCAGGGCTGATTGCCGATTTCTAAGTTGCGGTGGAATAGGGATTGATTGGCGGCTAATAAGCCAAAAACAGTCCCTATTCCACCGCAACTGATGTGGGCGTCCCTAGTGAGTTGGCTGGTAGCGGGGGCAGTAGCTGATGGCGATGGCGTCGACGCCTACGTGGGTGGCGATGGTGCAGCCGATGGGGCCGGTGCCGGCGTCTACGTAATCCTGACCCGCGAGTGCCTCGTTGACAAGCTCCTGCTCCTCGGCGGCGCCGGTCGTGAGCACGCGCACGCTGGAGCCCGGATACTCGGCCAAAAATGCGAGGCAATCGGCCATGGTGTTGGTAACGATGCGCTTGGCACCGCGGCCCTTTTTTATGGCCTTGATCTCGCCCGATTTCCACTCCGGCGAAACGGCCAGGCGAATGTTGAGCATTTGCGTGAGCTGGCCGGCGAGCTTGGGCGCGCGGCCGTTCTTAACGAGATTCTCGAGCGTGCGGGGAATCAGCAGCAGGTGGGCGTCGGGCAGCGTCGCGCGGATCTGCGCCTCGGTCTCGTCCAGGCTGCGGCCGTCCTCGCGCATGGCCAGCGCGTACTCCACCAGCAGGCCCTCGGCGCCCGAGCCGGTGCGCGAGTCGATGCAGCGCACGTCGAGCTCGTGCGTCTCGGCCGTCAGGCTGGCGTTGGCGTAGCAGGCGGACCACTCGCTGCACAGCGAGATAAAGATGGCGCTATCGTGGCCGTCGGCGCGCACGCGGTCAAAGAGTTCCTTGAACTCGCCGGCACTCGGCTGCGAGGTGTGCGGCAGCTGCTCGGAGCCGGCCATGCGGGCGACGTACTCTTGGGCGGTAATCTGCACCTGGTCGAGCAGGTCCTCGCCCTCGATAATCACATGCAGCGGAATCACGTAAATGCCGAGCTCTTGGGCGCGGGCGGGGGAGATGTCCGACGTGGAGTCGGTTATGATGGCAAAAGACATAATTGCACCTTTCGTTGGGGCGCGACGGCGCCGCCTTCTGAGAGCAAAGTGCGACAAGTATAGTGGAGTCGTTCCACATTTCTAGGTTCAATTGTTGAATAGTCAACAGTTTGAAGTGTCGGTGTGGAAATCGTCAACTGGGGAAGAGGGATGCCGATGGAGGCGCTGGAGATATGCAAACGGCCGGTCGTGCTGTTTGATTTTGATGGCACGGTGGCCGATACGGGTCGGGCGGTGATGACCTCGACGCGCAAGACGCTGGCTGCACGCGGGTTTTCGGAGGCGCAGATGGGTGACCTGCGTCGCATGATCGGGCCGCCCCTGTGGAAGAGTTTTCACGACTTTTATGGCTTCTCCCGCGAGGAGTCGCTTGTGGTGGCCGACGAGTACCGCGCCTTTTTTGACGAGCTGGGACCGGAGGAGTATCCCGTGCTTGACGGGATCCCCGAGCTGCTGGATGGGTTGGTCGCCCAGGGCAAGCGCTTGGCCGTGGCGACGTCGCGCATGGAGGCAAAGTGCGTTGACATGGTGGGAGAGCTGGGACTTTCTCAGTTTGAGGCGGTGGTTGGCATGAATCCGCCGCAGGGGCGCGAGACCAAGGCCGATTCGGTCCGCGACGCGTTGGCGGCCTTGGGTGCGGCCGCGGGCGATGCCGTGATGATCGGCGATCGCTTTAACGACGTCGAGGGCGCGCACGCGATGAGCGTGCCGTGCATTGGTATCTATTCGGGCGCGGCGGCGCCGGGCGAGCACGAGGCGGCGGGTGCCGATGCAGTGGTGCACTCGGCGGCCGAGCTTGCTAAACTTTTCGCTATATAGGTATTTGATGTGAGGGGCGGGCACGCTCGCCGCTCATTGGTAAGGAGGTCGTCCATGAATCAGGTGGAGCAGAGCGTTGCCGAGTATGTCGACGAGGTCTGGGAGGATGTCGTCGCCGATATCGAGCAGCTGGTGAGTTATCCGTCCGTGGCAGTTTCTGCCGATGCGGAGCCCGGCGCGCCGTTTGGCCGCCCGGTCCGTGACGCGCTCGATTGCGCGCTCGGCATCGCGCAGAAGCTCGGCTATCAGACGAGCGACGACGAGGGCTATGTGGGAATCGCCGATATCCCGGGCCGCGGCGACAAACAGCTCGCGACTATCTGCCACGTGGACGTGGTTCCCGCCGGCCCTGGCTGGAACACCGACCCGTTCACCATGGAGCGCCGCGAGGGCTGGCTGCTCGGTCGCGGCGTGATTGACGACAAGGGCCCGGCGGTATTGTCACTCTACGCCGGCGCCTACTTGCTCAAGCACGGCATTGTTCCGCGCTACACCTTCCGCGCGCTGCTGGGCTGCGATGAGGAAGTGGGCATGTCCGACGTTCACCATTATCTGGAGAACAACGCAGACCCCGACTTTTTGTTTACGCCCGATGCCGAGTTCCCGGTCTGCAATGCTGAGAAGGGCCAGTTTGGGGCGACGTTCGTGAGCCCCAAGATCGACGGCGGGCGCATTGTGTCCTGGAGCGGTGCCGAGGCGAGCAACGCCATTCCGTCGCAGTCTATCTGCGAGCTCGCGATTGCCGCCGATGAGCTGCCGGCGCCGGTCGAGAATGCTGACCGCCTGGAGATCACGGCTCTCGACAATGGTCATGTGCAGATTTTCGCCCACGGTATTGGCGGTCACGCCTCGATGCCCGAGGGGACGATCAATGCCGTCGGCCTGATCGTGTCGTATCTGCGCGAGGCCGAGGACGCGTTTGGTGCACGCGACGAGCGCCTGCTGACGCCTGCCGAGCACGAGTTCGTCAAGTTCCTGGCCTTTGTGCATGCGGATGCCTATGGTCGCGGCCTGGGTATCGACGCGACGAGCCCAGCGTTTGGCCCGCTTACCTGCAACGCTGGCGTCATCCGTGTGGCGGATGGCCATATCGAGCAGGTCATCGACGTGCGCTTCCCCGACAGCACGAGTGCCGATACCATCCGCGAGCAGCTCGAGCCGCTCGTGGGCCGTTTTGGCGTGACGTGCCGTGTGGGTCGTGCGAAGGTGCCGTTCTCGGTGTCTGCCGACGATCCGGCCGTGAAGGCGCTTATCGATACCTATAACGAGTTCACCGGCAAGCATGCCGAGCCCTTTGCCATGGGCGGCGGCACGTACGCGCGCAACTTTGCCCGCGCCGTCTCGTTTGGCCCCGAGGAGACCGGCCTGGAGCTGCCCGCATGGGGCGGCCAGATGCACGGCCCCAACGAGTGCGCCAACGAGGAACAGCTCAAGCAGGCGCTCAAGATCTATATTGTTGCGATCTTAAGGCTCAACGAGCTCGAGCTTTAAGGTTGCGGCGTTTTGCCAATCTAAGTTGCGGTGGAATAGTTCCTAGAATCGGCTGCCTAACAGCCAAACAGGAACTATTTCACCGCAACTTCTTTTTTATCGGTGTAAAAGGCGGGCCATGCTTGTCAGCGGGATTGTTATTCGTTTGTAAAGGCTGGGCCGCGCTTGCGGTAAGGGTTTATCAAATGCCCGTAAGAAACCGCAGTTGGCGCGGGTGCTGCCCGGTCGGGGTCGTATCTTTCCAAACAGCAAAGCGGGCAGGGTGCCCGCGATTCGCATGTACGAAAGGAAGATCATGCTCGATCAGGCTTATTCTCGTCGTCAGTTCCTCGGCCTCGCTGGTGGTCTTGCCAGCATCGTCGGTCTCGGTCTCGTTGGCTGCGGCGGCGCAGGCGCATCCGACGCCGCCGACAAGGGTAGCGCCGCTGCTGCCGAGTCCGTCTCCGGCGAGGTGACCTACGACGGTGCCTCCTCGTTCCAGGCTCTCGTCGAGGCCGCTGCCGAGAAGTTCATGGATGCCAACCCCGACGTCTCCGTCTCCGGCTCGGGCAACGGTTCGGGCAAAGGTCTGACCGCTGTTGCCGCCGGCACCGTCACCATCGGTAACTCCGACGTCTTCGCCGAGACCAAGCTCGAGGCCGACCAGGTCAAGAACCTCGTCGACCACGAGGTCGCCGTCGTGGGCATGGGTCCCGTCGTCTCTAAGAACGTGAAGGTCGACGACCTGTCCCTCGAGCAGCTCAAGGGCATCTTCTCCGGCCAGATCACCAACTGGAAGGAGGTCGGCGGCGACGACGCCAAGATCGTCGTTCTCAACCGCAAGGCCGGTTCCGGTACCCGCGCCACCTTCGAGGCTGCCGTCTTTGGCGACGAGGCAGTCGACTTTAAGGGCGACGCCGAGCTCGACAAGTCCGGCGACGTCCAGACTCAGATGGGCAGTACCGACAACGCCATCTCCTACCTCGACTTCTCGCACTTCGATGACTCCAAGTTCAACGCCATCAAGGTCGAGGGCGTCGAGCCCAAGAGCGCAAACGTCACCGACGACTCCTTCAAGATCTGGGCTACCGAGCACATGTACTGCTCCAAGGACGCCGACGAGGCCACCACGGCCTTCCTGGAGTTCATGCTTTCCGACGACGTCCAGGGCAAGCTCGTCGAGGAGCAGGGCTTTATCCCCGTCTCTGCCATGAAGGTCGTCAAGGACGCCAGCGGCAAGGTCTCTGCTAAATAAGTAATCGCCCCCGGAAAGGTTTGCAATGGCAAAACAGCTGCCAAAGCGCGACCTTGAGAACGTGGGCCTGAGCGTCACGGGCGCGTGCGTAGCGCTCGTGACGCTTGTCGTTGCCGCGCTCATCTTTATGGTCGCCCAAAAGGGCCTCTCGGCTTTTATCAAGGACGGCGTCTCGGTCGTCGAGTTCTTTACCGGCACCAAGTGGGACCTGGCCAACACGGCCGAAAACGGCCTGCCTTATACCGGCGCCCTGCCCCTGATCGTCACCTCGTTTGCAGTCATGGTGCTCTCCACGCTCATCGCGCTGCCCATCGCCATCGGCTCTGCCATCTTTGCGGTCGAGATCCAGCCTAAGTTTGGTTCCAAGATCTTTCAGCCGCTTATTGAGCTTTTGACCGGCATTCCCTCGGTCGTCTTTGGCTTGATCGGCTTTCACGTGGTTGTCGGCCTTATGAAGAGTGTTTTCCATGTGAGCACGGGCCTGGGCATCTTGCCCGGCGCCATCGTGCTGGCGGTCATGATTCTGCCGACGATGACCACGCTTTCGGTCGATGGCCTGCGCGCCGTGCCCGACGGCTACCGACAGGGCTCGCTCGCGCTGGGCTACACCCGCTGGCAGACCATCTGGCACGTGGTGCTCAAGTCCGCCATGCCGTCGCTCATGACCGCGGTTATCTTGGGCATGACCCGCGCCTTTGGCGAGACGCTCGCCGTGCGCATGGTCATCGGCGGCATCGAGGCCATGCCGACGTCGCTGCTGTCGCCGGCTTCGACCATCACCACCACGCTCACCACGTCCATGGCGGTCTACGCCGAGGGCTCGGCCCAGGACGACGTCCTGTGGGCACTCGGTCTGCTGCTGATGGGCATGAGCCTCATCTTCATCCTGATCATCCATCTCATTGGCCGCAAGGGGGCGAAGGCTCGTGGCTAGCACGCGCATCCACATCGACGAGGCGAGGCTCGGGCGTGTCCAAAAGCAGGATCGCATCGCCACGGGCGTGCTGACGGCGATCGTCGCCATCGTCATGCTCATCGTCATCTCCATGGTGGCCTATATCCTGTTCGAGGGCATCTCGACGCTGTTCCAGCCGGGCTTTCTCACAGAGCCGTCGCGCGCCAACGGAACGCAGGGCGGCGTGCTCTACCAGCTGTTCGACTCGTTCTACCTGCTGCTGATCACTCTGATCATCTCGGTGCCCATCAGCCTAGGCGGAGCGGTCTTCCTGGTTGAGTACGCGCCGAACGGCCCTATCCGCGACATCGCCTCTACCGCCATCGAGACGCTGTCCTCGCTGCCTTCCATCGTCGTCGGCATGTTTGGCTTCCTGGTGTTCTCGGTGCAGCTGGGCTGGAAGTACTCCATCATCTCCGGCGCCGTCGCGCTCACCATGTTCAATATCCCCATTCTGGTGCGCGTGATTCAGCAGGCGCTCGAGGACGTGCCACAGGCCCAGCGCGATGCATGCCTGGCCATGGGCCTTACCCGCTGGGAGGCCACGCTGCACATCCTGATTCCCGAGGCCATGCCCGCCATCGTGACCGGCATCGTGCTTTCGGCCGGCCGCGTCTTTGGCGAGGCCGCGGCGCTGCTCTTTACCTCGGGCATGAGCTCGCCGGTGCGTCTGAACTTCTTGAGCTTTAACCTGTCGAGCCCCACCTGCGCCTGGAACGTGTTCCGCCCCGGTGAGTCGCTCGCCGTGCACATCTACAAGATCTATGGCGAGGGCAGCCCCGAGGCCCAGCAGATCGTTTGGGGCACCGCGGCGCTGCTGATGATTTGCGTGCTGCTGTTTAACGTAGTCGCCCGTATCGTGGGCAAACAACTGGCAAGGAAGATGACGGCCGAATGAGCGAGATAAATGCAACGCCCGCAACTGAGGCGGCATCGTCCGAGACCCAGGACTTTTTGTCGAGCGTGGGGGAGAGCGAGAAGCGCGTGCGCGCGAGCGGCAAGGCCGTGAGCGACGAGGTCGTGCTCTCCACCAAGGACGTCAACGTGTACTATGGCGACCACCATGCACTGCACAATACGTCGCTCGACTTTCACAAGGGCGAGATCACGGCGCTCATCGGGCCTTCGGGCTGCGGTAAGTCGACCTTCTTGCGTAGCCTCAACCTCATGAATCGCGAGATTCGCGGCTGCCGCGTGGAGGGCGAGATCAACTATCGCGGGCGCAACGTGAACACCAAGACCGAAAACACCTACGAGCTGCGCCGTTCCATTGGCATGGTGTTCCAGCAGCCCAACCCGTTCCGCAAGTCCATTCGCGACAACATCACGTTTGCGCCTAAGCGCCACGGCATCACCGACCGCGACGAGCTCGACCGCATGGTCGAGGAAAGCCTGCGCGGCGCGGCGCTTTGGGACGAGGTCAAAGACAAGCTCGACAAGAGCGCCTACGCGCTTTCGGGCGGCCAGCAGCAGCGTCTGTGCATCGCGCGCACGCTGGCGCTCAACCCCGACGTGATTCTGTTCGACGAGCCCTGCTCGGCGCTCGACCCCATCTCGACGCTGGCGATCGAGGACCTCATGTCATCGATCGTGGCCGACCGCGCCATCGTTATCGTGACGCACAACATGGAGCAGGCGTCGCGCGTGTCCAACCGCACGGCGTTCTTCTACATGGGCGATATGGTCGAGTACGACGAGACTGACGAGATTTTCCAACGGCCCAAGGATAAGCGGCTGAATGATTACCTCACCGGCATGTTCTCCTAGTCCGGGACATGCTTGAGGCCCGCGGCGGCTATGGTTGCCGCGGGACTGATTGGAGGGGCGGGTCATCTCTTGCGGGAGATGGCCCGCCTTTTTGCTCTGCGACCGAAGCGACCACCACAAAGGGGACAGGCGCCTTCGTGGTGGTTTGGGGTGGGGCTCGCTGCTATCATGGACAACGTTGATTTTCTACGAAGGAGCAGGGCATATGGCGATTCTTTTGGGATGCGATTCCATCAGCCTAGAGTTTCCCACCAAGCATATTTTCGATAGCGTGACGCTCGGCGTGGGCGAGGGCGACCGCATTGGTATTGTTGGTAAAAACGGCGACGGCAAGTCGACGCTGCTGAGCGTGCTTGCCGGCACGCTGGAGCCCGACGATGGCCGCGTGACGCATCGTCGCGGCACCACGATCGGTCTGCTCGGCCAAAAGGACCAGCTTGTCGACACCGATACCGTGCATCATGCCGTCGTGGGCGACACGCCCGAGTATGAGTGGGCGTCGAGCCCGCGTACGCGCCAGATTCTGGCCGGCCTTATTAGCGATGTGCCCTGGGAGGGCACGGTTGGCGAGCTTTCGGGCGGCCAGCGCCGTCGCGTGGACCTCGCGCGCCTGCTGATCGGCGACTATGACGTGCTTATGCTTGACGAGCCCACCAACCACCTGGACATGCGCACCATCAACTGGCTCGCGCGCCACTTAAAGGCCCGCTGGCAGCGCGGTCAGGGCGCGATGCTCGTGGTCACGCACGACCGCTGGTTCTTGGACGAGGTCTGCACCAGCATGTGGGAGGTCCATGACGGCCAGGTCGATCCCTTCGAGGGCGGCTATTCGGCATACATCCTGCAGCGCGTAGAGCGCGACCGCATGGCCGCGGTTACCGAGGAGCGCCGTCGCAACATGGCGCGCAAGGAGCTCGCGTGGCTAAGCCGCGGCGCCCAGGCGCGCTCCACCAAGCCCAAGTTTCGCGTGGATGCCGCTCGCGAGCTCATCGCCGACGTACCGCCCGTGCGCGACGAGCTGGAGCTCAAGCGCCTCGCCGTGAGCCGCCTGGGCAAGCAGGTCATCGACGTGGTCGACGTGGACGCCGGCTATGCGGATACCGATGGCGCGCCCAAGCAGGTACTTTCCGACGTGACCTGGCTCATCGGAGCGGGCGACCGCTATGGACTTTTGGGTGAGAACGGCGCCGGTAAGTCGACGCTGCTCGACGTGATCCAGGGCAAGATCGCGCCCCTGCGCGGCCGTGTGAAGATTGGCCAGACGGTACGCTTTGGCGTACTGTCGCAACAGCTCGAGGAGCTCGAGCCCTACATGGGCGATACGATCCGCGAGGTGCTCAGCAACTATAAGAAGTACTACGTCATCGATGGCAAGGAGACTTCGCCCGAGAAGCTCTGCGAGCGTCTGGGCTTTACGACCCAGCAGCTCTGGAGCCGCATCGGCGATCTTTCGGGCGGCCAGCGCCGTCGCCTGTCGCTGTTGCTGACGATCCTGGACGAGCCCAACGTGCTTATCCTGGACGAGCCCGGCAACGACCTGGATACCGACATGCTCGCGATTGTCGAGGATCTGCTGGACGGTTGGCCCGGCACGCTGATCCTGGTGACGCACGACCGTTTCCTCATGGAGCGCGTGACCGACCAGCAGTGGGCGCTGCTCGACGGCCACCTGACGCATATGCCCGGCGGCGTCGACCAGTACCTGCGCCTGTGCAACGCTACCGCCGAGGGCGAGCCCGTGGGCGCGCCGAGCGCCAAGACCGGCACGTTTGACACCGGTGCCGCGGCGGCTGCGGCCGAAAAGCCCAAGTCGAGCGGCCAGCCCAATGGTCTTTCCAACGCCGAGCGCCAGAAGCTCCGCCGCGAGGTGAGCTCGCTCGAGCGCAAGATGGAGACGCAGCGCGCCCGCGTGGAGGAGGCCGAGGCTGCCATGGCCCAGGTCGATCCCACCAATTACACGGCGCTCGGCGAGCAGCAGGCAAAGATCGACGAGGCTCACGCCGCCATGGACGAGCTGGAGATGGCGTGGCTCGAGGCGAGCGAAAAGCTCGAGGGCGAGGAGTAGGCGAGAATGATCAAAGCCGCGTTTTTCGATATCGACGGTACGCTGCTGAGCTTTAAGACCCACCGGATTCCGGCGTCGGCGCAGCAGGTGCTCGACAGCTTTCGCGAGCAGGGGATTGCGTGCGTGATCGCCACGGGCCGTCCGACCTACCAGATGCCGGACTGGCTGTTCGACCTGGGCTGGGATGCGTACATTACGCTTTCGGGCCAGCACTGTTTTGATGCCAAGGGCGTCTACCGCAGCTGCCCGATCGATTCGGACGACGTCGCGGTGATTGTGGACCAGGTGGCGCAGGGGCGCTATGACTCGCTGTGCATGCAGGGCGAGAACTCGTTTGTGAACCGCCTGTCCGAGCGCGTGGTGACGGCTGGCAGCAACGCTGGAATCGTCTACCACGAGGAGCCGTTTGAGCACGCCTTTGACGCGCCGGTCTACCAGTTTTGCGCCTTTGTGGACCCGGCCGACGAGCATATCGTGACCGATGCCGTGTCGCATTCGCTCACCACGCGCTGGTGCGACCTGTTCTGTGACATTATTCCGGCTAACGGCGGCAAGGACCTGGGCGTGGCGGCGACGCTGGAGCGCCTGGGCATCGATGCGAGTGAGGCGATTGCCTTTGGCGACGGCGAGAACGACCTGTCGATGTTTGCCGCTGTGGGCACAAGTGTGGCCATGGGCAACGCGCAGGACACGGTGAAAGCTGCAGCGACCTATGTGACGACAGCCGTGGACGACGATGGCATCTACAACGCAGCGAAGCACTTTGGCCTGTTATAGCTGCGGCTCGGCACTTGGGGACGTTCCTTTTAATATGAGCAGGACATTGTCAAGAGGCAAAATC
>CATXXC010000017.1 GCA_958403385.1 uncultured Collinsella sp. | reverse complement strand
TATCGGGTTCCCACATTCATCCGCACATGTGCGGATGAATGTGGGAGGTGTTCGGTTGAAGTTGATAATCAAGGTACGTTGCTATATCTTGCTATACTTTGCTATATCTTGCTATATCTTGCTATATCTTGAGCAAAGGTGGCTCACATGCAAACAAACCCTTTTAAGCCCACAGCAGGTAAAACACCTCCCACGATTATCGGCCGCGAAGATGTGCTCGAAGAATTCAATGAGGGCCTCGTCAACGGGCCTGGTGCCCCGGGGCGCCTAATGCGCATAGCCGGCGTCCGTGGAACGGGCAAGACGGTCCTCCTTGACGAGTGCTCACGTTTGGCGCAAAGCCGTGGCTGGACGGTCATAAAAGAGGTCGCAACCGAGGGACTTTGCCAGCGCATTCTCGAACAGCTGCAGCCCAAATTCCAGGCAAAACACGCCAGATTTGAGCCCACCGTAGCTGGCATATCCATCGGCAGCATAGACATTGAGCGAATCGGTCCATCGCTACGCGACGCCATGAGACAGACAATATCCAAGAATGAAAATGGCCTGCTCATCACTCTCGACGAGGTTCAAGACGCAGAGCTCGATGAGGTCCGAACGCTCTCCATTGCGATTCAGCAGGTTATCGGCGAAGACCTTGATATCGCCTTTGTTTTTGCGGGGCTGCCTTCGATGATTGAAAGCATCATCAACGGAAAGACACTTACGTTTTTGCGCCGTGCCCTCCCCTTTGACCTAAAGGCTGTGGCAGTAACCGAAGTGTCGTACTCCCTCGAGGAAACCATTGAAGCGTCTGGCATGGAGTTGCAGCCAGGTATTGCCGGCCAACTTGCCGAGGCAACGCAAGGTTATCCTTTCATGATCCAACTCGTTGGATACTACGCATGGCAGTTGGCAAGACGCGCACATACACCGATTATTGGAGAAGAAGAAGCCGAGCGCGGCATTGCAACGGCACGCGAACGCTTCTGCGCCATGGTGATTGAGCCCGCGCTGCAGCGCATTCCGCCCACGTGCATCGCTTATCTGCTGAGCATGGCGTCTTTGGGGCAGACGAGCTCGACCAGCATGGTTGCCGATGCCCTAAACAAAACGCCTCAACAGGTGAGCTCCGTCCGCAGCCGCCTGTTAAGAGAATCGATTATCGAGGCTCCTTCGTACGGCAAGGTCTCATTTGCCATCCCCTACATGCGCGACTACCTCTACGAACACAAAGCCGAACTGGAAGTTGAACTGTAGAAACGGTAACTGCCCTGCAAGACGAAAACCGTTCCAGGAGTACTTCTTTGCCAACGCCACCGACGAGGCCATCATCGCCAAGGTCAAGGAGCTCCTGGGCCCTAATCGGACTATCTGCGCCTTCCCGTCGAACGCAGGCGGCGGCTGCCCAACACACAGGGCAGCCGCCGCTTTTTGCAATCGATTGGTGCAAAGGGGTTGGCTAGAGGGCGCAGGCAACCTTGTAGCCATCGCCGATGGCATCGCGGATGTTGCCACACTTCTGGGCATCGCCTAGCACGTGGACAGCAACACCGGCAGCGGCAAGGTCGTCGACCAGCTTGGTATTGGGACGATAGCCCATGGCAAGCACCAGCGTATCGGCATCGGTGATGGTGTGGACCTCGCCATCCTTCTCGTAGCTGATGGTGTCCTCGGTGATCTCGGTCACCTTGGCCTCGGTCAGAACATGGACGCCCTTGGAGAGCATGCGCGTGATGAGCACCGCGCGACCGGCACCGCCCTCGTTGGCAGCGAGCGTCTTGGTCATCTCGATGACGGTCACATCGCGATTGGCCGGCGACAGATCGTTGACCAACGGGGCCAGGTAGTCGGCCGTCTCGCAACCGACGGTGCCGCCGCCCACGATGACAATCTTCTTGCCCGGGAAAGCCTTGCCGCCCAACAGGTCGTCAGCCGTCATGACCTGCTTAAATTCCTGCATGAAGGCCGGGGCGATGGGCTCGGCGCCATAGGCCAGGACGACCTCGTAGCCGGCGTAGTCACGCTGAATGTCCTCGGCAGTAAGCTCGGTGCCAAATACGCACTTCACGCCGACCTCGGCCAGGCGACGGTACTGATACTTGATCACGCGGGTGAGTTCCTGCTTTGCCGGCGGAACGGCCGCGATGCGCATCTCGCCACCCGGCTCGTCCTGCTTATCCACGAGCACTACGTTGTGGCCGCGCTTGGCAGCAATGTAGGCTGCCTCCATGCCCGCAGGACCAGCGCCCACAACCAGCACGTTCTTAGCCTCGGCGGCAGGCTCGTAGCCGGCCTCGTCGCGCTCAACATCGGGATTGACGGTGCAGGAGATGCGCTTGCCAAACATAATGCCGTTCAGGCAGCGCAGGCAGCCAATGCAGGGGCGGATGTCGTCGGCGTTGCCGGCGGCTGCCTTGTTGCAGAACTCGGCATCGCACAGATTGGCGCGGCCCATCATGCAGATGTCGGCAGCACCGTCCTCGATCAGCTCCTCGGCAATCCATGCCTCGTTAATGCGGCCGACCGTGGCAACGGGAATGTTGACGTGCTTTTTGATCTCTCGCGAGCAGGCGGCATGCGAGGCCTGCTGCGTGCCGGCGGCGGGAATGGCAGAGCCGCGCTTGATGGTGGTACCGCCCGACACATGAATCATGTCGACGCCGGCCTTCTCCAGGCGACGTGAAACGTAGATCATGTCGTTGAGGGTCAGGCCGCCATCGGTGTACTCGTCGCCCGAGATACGGACGTCGATGATAAAGTCCTTGCCGCAGCGCTCGCGAATCTCGGCAATGACCTCGAGCAGGAAGCGCATACGCGCGTCGAGCGAGCCGCCGTACTCATCGGTACGCTTGTTGTAGAGCGGGGTCAAAAAGCCGCCGAGCATGCCGTGGGCGTGCGCCGCATGGACCTCGACGCCATCGACGCCGGCCTTCTGCATACGCACGGCAGCGTCGCCAAACTGATGCGTGAGCTCGTGGATCTCATCGACCGTGATAGGACGCGGTGCCTCGCGGGCATAGGACGGTCCCACGAAGGACGGAGCGATCAGGCGCGGCGTGCCCGGAATGTTAAAGGCCATGTAGGCGGGGTGGAAGAGCTGCGGCATGATCTTGCAGCCGTACTCGTGGACGGCCGCGGCGAGCTTTTCCCAACCGGGGATAAACGTGTCGTCGTAGCAGCACATGTCACCCGGCAGATAGGTATAGGTGGGCTCGACCGTCACGACCTCGGTAATGATGAGGCCAACGCCGCCCTTGGCACGGGCACGGTAATGATCGACCAAGTCGTCGGTCACATAGCCATGATCGGCCAGGTTCGTGGACACCGGCGGCATAAAGACGCGGTTCTTAACCTCGGTCGTACCGACCTTGATCGGGCTAAAGAGCATCGGATAGGCGGAGGACTCCATGCAGGGTTCCTTTCGTTTGAGCCGCTCGGCGGCAGTTGCTAACACACCTATCGTATCAGCAACTGCCGCATCCGCAGTCAAACATGCTCAAACGCCGGTCGGCTAATGAATACCGCGGCCCAAGTCTTCGGCGATTTTGTCTACGCCCTTAAGTGCGGCGCACGTCTTTTTGTTGGAGCAATGCCCCGTGCAAACGCCACCCTGAGCGCAGTCGGCGCAGGTGCCCTTGCGGTAGATGCGCACGCACACGGCGACAAACGCAACGCCGATAACAGCCAGTACAACAATATCGATAGGTGCCATAGCAAGCCTCCTTTAGTTAACCATCACTTACTTTACCCCATTCTCCACCTACCAAAAAGGGACAGGTTTATTTTGGTCGGTTTTATCTGCGGAAACGCCACATCTCCCCCACCAAAAAGCCCGAGTGTCGCTGAGACACCCGGGCTCGTGGAAAGGGGTTAATCCTTATTCGGACTTAAGCGGAAACTGCGACGGAAGCAGTGTTGGCCTCATCCTCGTCGGTCCATGCATGCTTGGGCATGGGACGGAAGATCTGGAAGAGCATCGCAACCAGCAGCACGATTGCCACAACCGTCCAGATACCAAACTGTCCAAGAACAAGCAAGTTGTAGAACTGGTTGATGAACAGGCCGATCACCCAAGCGAAGGCGCACTCGTAGCCGATGGCAATCGCGGTCCACTTGCCAGAGTCCATCTGGTTGCGGATGGTGCCAATGGCGGCAAAGCACGGAGCGCACAGCAGGTTGAAAGCGCCAAAGGCAACGCAAGCGCCCATGGTGGGGAACATGCCGGCAAACGCGGTCCACAGGCTCGGGTCGGTCTCGCCCGCATCGGCGACGGACAGCAGCGAGCCGGCGGTGGCGACGACGTTCTCCTTGGCGACGAGGCCAGAGACAGTCAGTGCGGTGGCCTGCCAGGTGCTAAAGCCGAGCGGGGCGAAGATCCAAGCGACCAGGTTGCCCAGCATGGCAAGCACGGAGTAGTCCATAAACTCCTCGGGGATGCCGTCCATCGCAGGCAGGAAGCCAAAGGAACCGTTATAGCTACCAAAGTTGGAGAGGAACCAAACGACGACGGTGGACGCGAAGATGACCGTGCCGGCCTTCTTGATAAAGGCCCAGCAGCGCTCCCACACGTGCAGCGCCCAGGAACGGATCGCCGGGAAGTGGTAGGCAGGAAGCTCCATGACAAACGGGGTCGGACGGCCGGCGAAGAGCTTGGTCTTCTTGAGCATGAGGCCCGAGGCGATGACGGCAAAGACGCCCAGGAAGTAGAAGAGCGGGCTGATCCATGCGGCGGTGGTGGAAGAATCGCCAATGATGGAGCCCATGAGCAGGGCGATGATCGGCAGCTTGGCGCCGCAGGGGATGAACGTGGTGGTCATGACCGTCATGCGGCGGTCCTTCTCGTTCTCGATGGTCTTGGTGGCCATGACGCCGGGAACGCCGCAGCCCGAGGACACGAGCATGGGGATGAACGACTTACCGGACAGGCCAAAGCGGCGGAACACGCGGTCCATGATAAAGGCGACGCGGGCCATGTAGCCGCAGTCCTCCAGGAAGGACAGCATCACGAACAGCAGGAACATCTGCGGCACAAAGCCGAAGATGGCGCCCAGGCCGCCAACGATACCGTCGCAGACCAGCGAATCGACCAGGCCACCGTCCTCGGTGCCACCCGCCACGAGGGCATCGTGCACCATGGTGGTGATACCCGGGACATAGGGGCCGTACTGTGCCGGGTCGACCGAGTCGGCGTCGTCACCCGCGGCCTCGACAGCCGCGTCGTAAGCGTCGCGGCCCTGACCGAGCACGTACCAGCCGTCGGTGCCGAAGAGCTGGTCGTTGGTGAAGTCGGTCACCGTGCCGCCCAAGGTAGAAACGGCGATGTAGTACACGCAGAACATGATGACCACAAAGATCGGCAGACCCAGGATACGGTTGGTAACCACGCGGTCGATCTTCTCGGAGGTGCTCATCTTGGCCGGAGCCTTAGTGAGGCACTCATCGATGATGTGCGCGATGACGCCATAGCGCTCACCGGTGATGATGGACTCGGCATCGTCGTCGCAGTCCTGCTCGCACTGGGCGACCAGCTCCTCCACGCGAGCGGCCTTCTCCTTGGTGAGGTTGATGAGCTTGCAGGCGTCTGCATCGCGCTCAAACAGCTTGACGGCGTAGTAGCGACGCTTGTTGGCGGGAACGCTCGCAGGCAGGTTATTCTCGATGTGGTCCAGAACGTCCTCGATGGAGGAATCGAACTTGTGCTCCGGCACCTGGCCCTTAGAAGCAGCGGACTTCTTGACCTGATCGAACAGCTCCGTGATGCCCTTGTTCTTAAGAGCGGAGATCATCATGACCGGGCAACCGAGCTTCTTGGAGAGCTTGTCCGTATCGATCTTATCGCCGTTCTTCTCGACCAGGTCGGCCATGTTGAGGGCAACGACCACGGGCAGGCCGGTCTCGATAACCTGAAGCGCCAGGTACAGGTTACGCTCGAGGTTGGTGGCGTCGACAACCTGGACGACAACATCGGGCTCGCCGCTCATGAGGTAATCGCGCGAGCATTGCTCCTCGGGGCTGTAGGGGGAAAGCGAGTAGATGCCAGGGAGGTCCGTGATGGTAACGTTCTTGTCGCTTAGGAGCTTGGCCTCCTTTTTCTCAACCGTGACGCCGGGCCAGTTGCCAACGTAGCCGTTGGCGCCGGTAATCAGGTTGAAAAGCGTGGTCTTGCCGCAGTTGGGGTTACCCGCCAGCGCGACATGGATCTGAGAATCCGCCATTCAATCCTTCTTCCTTGTGTGCCTGCGCTGCTTTCTCCGCGCAGGCTGGATAATGTGCTTCAAAGATGCTGCATTAAGTTAGAAAAATCTAACTTTATCTGCAGAAATATGCGTCGCGAGCCCTTACTGGACCTCGACGACGGCGGCCTCCTCCTTGCGGATGGAAAGCTCGTAGCCGCGCACGTTGATCTCGACCGGATCACCGAGCGGTGCAACCTTCACGACCTTGAACGAAGTGCCCTTGATGAGCCCCAGGTCCATAAGGTGGCGGCGAAGCGCACCCTCACCGTGAAGCTTGACGATGGTGGAGCTCTCGCCCACCTTAACGTCACCCAACGTCTTCATCCTCTTGTCCCCCTTTCGGTTTTTATCAAATGCTGCGAACTAACCGACGGTCATGATGTGCATGGCGACCTTGGAATCGATGCCAAAGCGTGCGCCCAGCACAGTGACGATGATATTGGCGCCACTCGAGCTCACCACGTGGATTTCGCTGCCCTCGACAAAGCCGAGGTCCTTGAGGTGGTGCTTCATATCCTCATTGCCCTTTACACGAGACACGCGCACGGTTTCGCCCGCTTTTACCATCGAAAGCGGCATTGCCGGCATCTGCGGTCCGCAAGACATGAGTGGCTCCTAACGTCAGTTCGTCCTCAACATCGGCGCGGTAAAAGTTAACCACGCCTATGTTCGCTTTAGTAAACTAACACGTGGTTAACTTTTTGGAAAGGGTCCCCATTCAGATTTCGAAAAAGTTTCCCATACGAAACAAAAGGGCGCGGCAAAGGACCATCCTTTACCGCGCCCTGTCATGCTTAAAGCGAGAGATTTCTGATCGACGTAACGCAGGAAGCCTCATCTACGCCCGAAACGCGGAAGATGATGTCCTCGCCACACTCGCCGTAGAGAGCCATGAGTCCCATGACATCGCGGCCATCCGTGTGGCGATCGCCAATGCTGACTGACACGTCGCTACGATGCTTGGCAATGATGTCATAGAGCAGCGCAACCGGGCGGGCATGTAGTCCCAACGGATCTTTAATCGTCTTTGTAAACTCGACCATGTCCCCTCCCGCGGCATCGCACATTCGGCCGGCAAACCCAGCCACGTGGTAGTTATTGTAGCGTTAGATGCTTGTTGAAGCCCGCCAGAAGCTCGACCGGAAAGCGCGTCCCGTTATTTGGTTGGACTCTGGGTCGCAGTTTCCAAAAGGACCCTGTTTGGGAAAGTGCGACCCGTTTTGGACGCAAATTCCGGGTCGTAGTTTCCGCGACGCACGACGGCAAGCCTCCAAACCATGACGTTACGACATAAAAAACGAGGGAAGACACACGTCCTTCCCTCGTTGCAAGCAAGATGTAGCCGCTCGCCTACATCAGGCGCAGGCTGACGTCCTTGAGCTGGGCGCCGCTAACGGCACTCGGGGCGCCCGACATAAGGTCGGAGCCGCTGGCCGTCTTGGGAAACGCCATGACGTCGCGGATGGAGTCGGAACCGGTGAGCAGCATGCACACGCGGTCCAGGCCCAGAGCGAAACCGCCCATCGGGGGCGCACCAAACTTGAGGGCCTCCATGAGGAAGCCAAACTGAGACTCGGCGCGCTCCTCGGTAAAGCCCAGGAGCTTGAGCATGGACATCTGCATCTCGGCGTTGTGGATACGCATACCGCCACCGCCGGCCTCAAAGCCGTCCATGACAAAGTCGTAGGTGCACGAACCGGCCGCCAGCGGATCGGCCTCGATCTTGGCGATGTCGGTCTCGGTCGGCAGGGTAAAGGGCTGATGCTCGGCAGCATAGGCCTTGCGGTCCTCGTCCCAATGGAACAGCGGGAAATTGACGACCCACAGGAAGTCGTGGCCCTCGCGCTTGATCTCGAGTGCGTTGGCCATGTGCGAACGCATGCCGCCCAGGATCTCGTCGGAGAGCAGGCGCGGGCCGGCGGCGAACATCACAAGGTCGCCGGGCTCGACGTCCATGCGCTCGCGCAGAGCGGCCATCTCCTCGTCCGAGAAGAACTTGACGATGGGGCTGTTGATGGAGCCGTCCTCGCGGAAGGCGATCCATGCCAGGCCCTTGGCGCCAAACGTGGAGGCCACGCCGGCGAGCTTATCGATCTTGGCACGTGCCCAGGCACCGGCGCCCTTGGCGTTAATGGCCTTGACGGCAGAGCCCTCCTCGTTTGCGGCAGTCGCAAAGACCTTGAACTTGGAGTTGGCAAAGATGTCGGTCAGGTCGACCAGGTGCATGCCATAGCGGGTATCGGGCTTGTCGGTGCCATAGGTGTCCATGGCCTCCCAGTAGTCCATGCGACGCAGCGGCGTGGGCATCTCGACGCCCATGCGGCCGAAGGCGTCGGCCAGGACCTCCTCGAGCGCGCTCATGACGTCATTCTGGTCCACGAAGGACATCTCGATATCGACCTGGGTGAACTCGGGCTGACGGTCGGCACGCAGGTCCTCGTCGCGGAAGCACTTGGCAACCTGGTAGTAGCGCTCGACGCCACCGACCATGAGCAGCTGCTTCAGGAGCTGCGGGGACTGCGGCAGGGCGTAGAAGTTACCCGGCTGGATGCGGCTGGGGACGATGAAATCGCGGGCGCCCTCGGGCGTGGACTTAAACAGGGAGGGCGTCTCAACCTCCATGAACTCACGGTTGTGCAGCGCCTCGCGAATGGCAAAGGTAAAGTCGGAGCGCAGCTTGAGGTTGGCCATCATCTCGGGACGACGGAGGTCCAGATAGCGATAGCGCAGACGGGTGTCCTCGCTGGTCTCGATGCCGTCCTCGATCTGGAACGGCGGGGTGACGGACGTGTTGAGCACCTCGGCGTGGTCGGTCAGGACCTCAATCTCGCCGGTCGCGAGCTTGGTGTTGGTGGTCTCCTCGCCACGGGAGCGCACGACGCCGTGGATCTTGATGGGCCACTCGGGACGCATGGTCTCGGCGATCTTAAAGGCGTCGCCGTCGGAGTGCTCGGGGTCGAAGGTGAGCTGCGTGATGCCCTCGCGGTCGCGAAGGTCGCAGAAAATAAGGCCGCCGTGGTCACGGCGACGGCTCACCCAACCGGTGAGGGTGACCTCTTCGCCCACGTTCTCGAAGCGAAGCTCGCCGCAGGTACGGGTGTGCATGGAATGCTCATCGATGGGACGGGTCTGGCTCATACCAGTGATCCTCCTTTATGGATCTGTGCCGCCCCGTGTCGTTCCGGGCGGCGTCGTACAGATTTGCCCAGCCTGCGTAAACCGCGCAGCCAGACATGGCGTTCTATGTTATCGCACCCGCGTCGATGTGCCGCGAAAAAGTAGCTCTTACCCAAAGACTTGACGGAGACGAAACAATTGACGCACCGCGGCACCCGCCCGCGCTATTCACGTGCGACAATATGCCCCAATAAAACAGCACTTGGAAAGGCCCATCATGACTGCACGCCTCATTGTTATGGATATCGACTCCACGCTCATCAACCAGGAGGTCATCGACCTGTTGGGCGAGGAGGCCGGCGTGGGCGAGCAAGTTGCGCAAATCACCGAGCGCGCTATGTGCGGCGAGCTGGACTTTAAGCAGGCGCTCGAGGAGCGCGTGGGGCTGCTTGCCGGCTTGGACGAAAGTGTGTTCGAGCGCACCTTTGAGCGCGTGACGTTTACCCCCGGCGCGCTGGAGCTTGTGCGCTCGGCGCACAGCAAGGGCTGGAAAGTCGGCGTGGTAAGCGGCGGCTTTCACGAGGTCGCCGATAAGATCGTGGCCGCCGCGGGCATCGACTTTTGCCTCGCTAACCGCCTGGAGGTCGTGGGCGGCCAGCTCACCGGTAAGCTGGCGGCAGACATCGTGACCAAAGAGTCCAAGCTCATCCAGCTGCTGGACTGGGCGGTTGAGTGCGGTGTCGATATGGCTCATACCGTCGCGATCGGCGACGGCGCCAACGACATCCCCATGATTCAGGCCGCGGGCACGGGCATCGCATTTTGCGCCAAGCCCAAGACGCGCGAGGCCGCCCCGTTTACCATCGACGAGCGCAACCTGATGCTCGCCATGGACATCATCCTGCGTGACTAGTCAGTTTGCTTCACAACTTCATCTAATCTGACATGTCAGATTTCCGAACAATTATGCTCTAATGTTCGGAAACAACCCTTCGCGTGCTAAACTTTTCTGCGTCGAAGGGAACTTATATGGACAAACGAGATCTTGAGCAATTGCTAAGTGACGTGGCAGACGGAAGCATTACGCCGGCCGATGCCCTCACGCGCATCCAGACGGCGCCGACCGCCGACCTGGGCTTTGCACAGCTCGATCTTTCGCGCGGAGTGCGCCAGGGAGCCGGCGAGGTTGTCTACGGTGCCGGTAAAACCGCCGAGCAAATTGCCGCCATTATCGAAGCGCTGCGCGATGCCGGCCAGGAGCGCATCCTGGTCACGCGCCTGGATGCCGAAAAGGCAGCCCGCACCTCGGAGTTCCTCGGCAACGGCATCGACCTGGGATATGTCCCGGACGCGCACCTCGCCCTCGTGGGCGGCAAGCCCTCCCCTACCGGCAACGGACGCATCGTCGTCGCCTGCGCCGGCACGAGCGACCTGCCCGTCGCCGAGGAAGCCGCGTTGACGGCCGAGTTCTATGGCAACGAGGTCGACCGCCTCTACGACGTAGGCGTCGCCGGCCTGCACCGCCTACTCGCGCATGCCGAGGAACTTGCCCAGGCACAGGTGGTCATCGCCATCGCCGGCATGGAGGGCGCGTTGGCGAGCGTTATCGGCGGTCTGGTGAGCTGTCCGGTCATCGCCGTTCCCACCAGCGTGGGCTACGGCGCGAGTTTTGGTGGCGTAGCCGCGCTGCTCGCCATGCTCAACTCCTGCGCCAGCGGCGTTTCGGTCGTCAATATCGACAACGGCTTCGGTGCCGCCTACCAGGCAAGTCTTATCAATCATCTGAGCGCCGGCACACCCCGCGCCCGCTAAGGAGCATTCCATGTCCAATCATCAGCACACGCTTATCATCGACGGCACTTCAGGCATCAGCGGCGATATGACCGTCGCGGCCCTGCTCGATCTGGGCGCCAGCGAGGAGCATCTGCGCGAACAGCTCGCCACACTGCCGGTCGACGGCTTTACGATCGCCGTCACGCGTGCAAACAAGCATGGCATCGACGCCTGCGATTTCGACGTCCAGCTTGCAGAGGGACTCGAGAACCACGACCACGATATGGCCTGGCTCTACGGCAACGAAACAGCTGTCGAGCACACGCACGAGCACGGGCACGGGCATGAGCATGAGCATGAGCATCACCATCATGATCATGGCGGGCACGAACACGAGCACTGCCATGAGCACGACCATGAGGGCCACGCCCATGAGCACGAAGATCATCACCACACCCACCACCATCACCACCGTTCTTTGGCGGATGTCACCGCCATCATCGATGGCTCGCAGTTAAGCGATGGCGCCAAGCGCCGCGCGCTCGCCATCTTTACCGCGCTCGCCGCCGCCGAGGCCAAGGCCCACGGCATAACGCCCGAGACCGTCATGTTCCACGAGGTAGGCGCCATCGACTCCATCGTCGACATCTGCTCGGTCGCCATCTGTCTCGATGACCTGGGTATCGAGGACATTGTCGTCGAGTCGCTCTCCGAGGGTCACGGCACCATCCACTGTGCCCACGGCCTTATGCCCATCCCGGTGCCCGCCGTCGTCAACCTATGCCAAGCAGGCAATATCGCCCTCACGCCCGCACCGGTCGCCGGCGAGCTCGTGACGCCCACGGGCGCCGCCATCGTCGCCGCACTGCGCACGTCCGAGCACCTACCGGCCCGCTACCGCATCAAAGCCGTCGGCTACGGCGCCGGCAAACGCCCCTACGAGGGTTGCTCCGGTACGCTCCGCTGCCTGCTTGTTCACGCGGACGCATAGCCATGGACGCCCGCAAGACAAAAAGCCGCGCCGCCATCGTCGCGGCGTTCTCCGAACTCCTACGCGAAGAGGACTACGGCAAGATTACCGTCGGCGACATCATCGCGCGCGCTCACGTAGGCCGCGCGACATTCTACGGCCTCTTTAAGAGCAAAGACGACCTACTGTCCGAGCTCGTGAGCGACATCTGCACCCACGCCCTCGACGACGATGGTACGCCGCTCGACGACTCACTCGTGCAGGTCGAGCATATCCTCAACAACCTCTGGGAGCGCCGCCAAGGCGTTCGAGCCCTCGTAGCCGGCGCCGGCTCACGCGTCTTCGCCGACTGCCTCCGCAAGACCATCATGTCGCGCGCAGCCGAAACCGTCCCCGTCGACCCCGCAGGCCCCGCCGCCACCATGGACCGCAGCTTCTTACTACACCACATAGCCTCAAGCTTCGTAGCCACCGTCCAATGGTGGGCCTGGCACAACTTCCAAGCAGATAAGGCCGAAGTAGCCAAAGACTACCTATCAGCCATCAAGCCCCTCTTCGGCTAAGTAACTATCCCTTCCCAAAGTGCCAACAGCAGCCCAACGCCCCTACCAGCAACAAGCCCCTCCCATCCAAATTCAGATATATATGTTGGGTTGCTTGTACGAACGCAACAAAGACCCCGCAGCCGTCCGCATGGGGTAACTTCCCAGCGCACTCCGCAGGACGCAAAAAGGCTCGCCGCACAAAGTGCGCAGCGAGCCTTTTTGCATGTCCGAGGACGCGCTGGGAAGTTACCCCATGCGGACGGCGAACAACTATGTAGTCTTGGACTAGAACATGCCCAAGAAACCGTGCACAAACAGTGCGGCCAGAGCGGCACCGACAAACGGAGCAATGCCAGGAACGAGCAGACCGTACTTCCAGTTGTTGTCGGCCTTGTTCTTGATCGGCAGCACCTGATAGGCCATGCGAGGACCAAGGTCACGAGCCTGGTTCATGGCGAAGCCGGTGATGCCGCCCATGCCCATGCCAACGGCCCAAACGATCAGGCCGACGCAGATAGCGAGCATCAGAACGTTCTCACCAGCGCGGCTAGCGGCAGCAAGGATGGCGCTGATGAACACAAAGGTGCAGATAGCCTCGCAGAAGAAGTTGCGAGCATAGTTGGTGCCCTCGGTGGTGGGGTTGGTCGAGAAGATGTTGCGCTGGGCAATGGGGTCGACGACGCCCTCGGAAGCCTTGAACTCATCGGCATACATAAGCCAAGCGATTACGGCGCCCACAAAGCCGCCGAGCATATCGGCAATCATGAAGGGAATGCAGCTGCCCCACGGCACCAGACCTACGATGCACTGGGCGAGCACCATAGCCGGGTTCATGCACACGGCGCCGCCAAAGACAAACAGGCAGACCGAGATGCCAAAAGACCAAGTGGTGATGGCAAACATATGGCCGGAACCCTGATACTTGGTGCCCTTGAGCACGGTATCGCAGTGCACGCCCACGCCAAAGATGATCATGAGGGCCGTTGCGCCGAATTCGCAGAGGAGTTTGGTAAGCATAAAACCTTATCTTTCTTGTCGGTTATAAACGATTCGTTTAGGCCGCGTACTAGTGCTGAGCGACGACAACGCCCAGGCCATCGGGAATGACGGCCACCTTGGCATCGGCACCCTTCATCTCAAAGGCGAGCTTGAGCGCCTCATCGAGGGTGTTGACCGGCGTCATGTGCATATCCTTGATCATCCGGTGATCGCACAGGTCGGTAACCATGATCACAGGGTGATGCGCCAGGATGCGGGCGAAAATCTGGCTCGTCCACTGGTCGGGCAGGGTCTCGTCCTTAGGACGGTCGATGCAGGCGCGCTCAAACTCCGCAGGATCGTTGTCGGCGATGTTGTGATAGAAGCCCTCGCCACCGTGACCGTCGGCACAACCGGCGACATCGATAATCACGCCGCCCTCGGGAAGCGTGGCCTCGGCAGAGCACATGCCCTTCACGGCCTGGTAGATGTTCTGGTCGAGCGGGTAGCCGCCGTTGGTGGTAATGGCAATCTCGCACTCGACGGGCTCAACGCCGGCAAGGCTCTTCACGAACTCGCAGCCAGCCTCGTGCGCCTTGTGGATATCGCCGGCAAAGGAACCGATGACCTCGTGCTTGCCGTTGAGCACCACGTTAAGCACAAAGGCAAGGTGAGCCATCTCGGCAGCGGCAAACATGTCCTCGCTCACGTGGTTGTGGCACAGGTTGCCGGCACGCGAGTGGGAATCATTCACAAACTGACCGTTGTGGTTGTACATGATGGTCTTGTAGCTGGCGATGCCAGGCAGGACGGACTTGCGGCTGCCGGAGAAACCAGCAAAGAAGTGCGGCTCAATAAAGCCCTCGGCAAGCAGCAGATCGCAATCGACGGCAATCTTGTTGATGATGCACTCGCCACCAGAAGGCAAGGTGCCGATCTTTTTCATCATGCTGTCGTCAGTCGCGACGTGCATAACGATTTCCTCGTTGGCAACGATCTCCTCGCCATACTTGTTGACGAGCTCCTCATGCGTCGACGGACGGTGCATACCCGTAGCAACCAAAATACGAACTCGAGCCTCGGGCGCAGCGGAATGGATGTGATGCAGCAGAATAGGCATCGTCACACGCGAGGGAACGGGACGCGTATGATCGGAGCTAATAATGACAATATCCTTCTTGCCAGCACAAAGCTCCTCGAGCGAAGGCGAGCCATAAGGGTTGGCAAGCGACTCCTCTACCAGCTCTTCCTGCGATTTCGTAGTCTTAAACTCGTTTTGATGACCTTCCATCACACCCGCGAAGTTCTTATCCTCGAGCTCCAGATGCAACGTCTTGTGGTCAAACGGCAGTTCACATTCAAACAATGACGAGCGCCCTCTTCCTTTTAACTGACACACTAGATAAACCGTTGGAAGGATACGCCGCTCACCGAAAAACACCACCGTCCACCGACTCATTAACACAACGTTCATATTTGACCCACAACAAAACGGACGCGACCTCAAACGGGACCGCGGCCGTCACAGCTGTAAGGTGCGAAGCGCCCAATGCATCATTCTTCTCCTCAGCTTTAATCCCTGAAGATCGAGGACGAAGGGACCCGACGGGTTTCCCTCTGAATGCACTCCGCAGCACGAAGCCCCCTTATCCGCAGCTCCGAAGGAGCAGGATAAGGGGGCTTCAAGTGCGAGGACGCATTCAGAGGGAAACCCATCGGGCCCCGGTGAGAACCACAGGGCTATCGATTACCCCGTGTTCTGCAGTCCTGCCGAGACGCCGGTCACAGTCGAAAGAATCAGGCTCATGTACTCGGCCTTCTTCTCCTCGGCCATCTCGTCCTGATTCATGCGCACCTCGCGAAGGGCGCGGACCTGGGCGATGGACAGGGCGTCGACGTAGGGGTTACGCACGCGAACGGCGCAGCCGAGCACGCGACGACGCTGCAGCGGCCATTCATCACCGACGATGGCAAGGACCCACTTACGCGTGAGCTGCATCTCGGTAAAGACCTTCTTGGACAGATCATCACGATCGCCCAGGTGCAGATACATCTTGGCGATGCGCTGATCGGTCTTGGCGATCGACATCTCAATATTGTCGATAAAGGTGCGGAAGAACGGCCACTCCTGGTAGGCAGCCTTGAGCTGGTCAAGATCGCCAAGCTGCTCGCAGGCGGTGCCCAGGCCGTACCAAGCGGCCAGGTTAATGCGCGCCTGGCTCCAGCTGAAGATCCACGGAATGGTACGCAGGTCGTCGAGTGACTTCGCACCCAGACCGCGCTTGGCCGGACGCGAGCCGATCGGCAGCAGACCGACCTCGGTCAGCGGCGTCACGGTCGAGAACCACGGCGTAAAGTCCTCGGTGTTCAGCAGGTCCAGATAGCGCTCGTGGCTTGCGGTGTTGAGCTTCTCGGCCATATCCCAGAACTTCTGCGTGGTCTCGGTGTTGGTCTTCTCGACACTCGGGGCCGACTGCAAAAGCGTTGCGGCAGCAACGGACTCAACATGACGCTGAGCCAGCGTGCGGTTGCCGTAACGGGCAAAGATGACCTCGCCCTGCTCGGTGAGCTTAAAGAAGCAGTTGACCGAACCCTTGGGCTGCGCCAACACGGCCTTGTTGGCCGGGCCGCCGCCACGGCCCACGGCACCGCCGCGACCGTGCATGAGCACCAGGTCGATATCGTTCTTCTCTGCCCACTTGGCGATGCGCTCCTGCGCGGAGTGCAGCGCAAGCATGGCCGTGGTAGGACCGGCATCCTTGGAGGAGTCGGAATAGCCCAGCATGACCTCCATGCGGCGGTTGGTCTGGGCAAGGCGCTTTTGCACCACGGGCAGCGTAAGCATCTGGTCGAGCACGTCGACGCAGCCCTCGAGGTCCTCGAGCTGCTCGAACAGCGGGATCACGTCGAGCTCGGGGACATCCTCCTCGTGTGCAAAGGACAGGTGGGCAAGCTCAAAGACGTCGGCCACATGCTGGGCGCTCTTGGTGAACGAGATGATATAGCGGTGAGCCATCTTCTTGCCGTAGCGTTTTTGGATGGAGCCAATAGCGCGGAAGGTGTCGATGACCTCGCGCGTCATGGGCTGCAGATCGCCATGGATACCATTCTCGTGGATATCCTTGAGGGCGCGGGCATGCACCACGGAGTGCTGACGGAACTCCATCTCGACCATATGGAAGCCGAAGGACTCGACCTGCCAGATGATGGTCTGCACCGGACCGTAGGCGGCACGGACGGCACCGCAGGCAGCCAGCGAACGCTGGACGACGCGCAAGTCCTCCAGGAACTCATCGGCGCTGTGGTACATGGTGTCGGTGATGCGGCGCACGGTGGCGTTCAGGCGGTCGGCCATGACGAGCATGACGGCGCGATGCGGCTCGTGCTCGGAGATCAGCTCGGCGCGGGCCGTGTACCGAGGGCTCATCTCGACCTGATGGTTCCACAGGTTAATGAGCTCGGCAGAAGGCTTGCTGTAGGTGGCCTCGAGCGTAAGGTTGTGGCCGATGCGGCGGCACTTGTCCTCGAGCTTGAGCACCATGTGAGTGAAGTACTTGGCGGCGACCTCGCGGCTCACCTTGGCGGTGACGTTGGGGTTGCCGTCGCGGTCGGAGCCGATCCAGCTGCCGGGATGAAAGAACGCCGGGCACAGCGGCGGCACGGTACCGGCCTTGTCGCCCAGCACCCAGTCGTCAAAACGACGGTAGATGACGGGGATAACGTCGAACAGCGTGTTATCGAAGATGTCGATGATGGTATCGGCTTCCTCGACCGGCGTGGGCTTCTTGAGCGCGATGGGGCTCGTACGCACCAGGGCGTCGATCTCCTGCAGCATATGGCGCTCGTTCTCCACCAGGTCGGAGCCGCCCAAACGCGGACGCTCCTCCAGCAGGTTGGAGATACGGCGAATCTTGCCCTCGACGGCCTTACGACGGGCCTCGGTGGGATGTGCGGTAAAGACAGGGTGGAACTCGAGCTTGCCGAGCAGCTCATTGGCACCCTCGACGCCCATCTCGTTTACCAACTGGTGATAGGCGACGGTGAGTTCGTTGGCGGGATCGACCTCGGTATCGGTCGATGCGCCGGCCTCGCGCTCGCGCAGCTGCGCCACACGGTAGTTCTCCTCCGACAGGTTTGCCAAGTGGAAGAAGCTCGTAAAGGCGCGAACGATGACCTGCTGCTTATCAAGCGGCAGGCTGTCAATCAAATCGACGGCTTCGCGAAACGCCACGGCGGTGGGCTCGTCGGCAGTGGGCACGCCCTGTTCGTCAACGGACTCGTCGGCAGCGCGGCTACCGGGGTTGCCAGCATTGACCACAATCTCGGCTGTCAAAATCTTGTCGAACAGGTCCGCGATCTCGGGATCATACTCGCTAAGCACACGACGTTCCAGGCGCAGGAACAGCGCCAGATTATCGCGCAGCTCCTCGGGGATCTCGATCTCGGCGAGACGCTCCCTGGACTCGGCATTCGAGCCGATTCGGTTAACGAGGCGGTTGACCACGGCAGCGACGCGCGCCGCGGCTTCGGGTACAGACTGGTTGCTTAGGTTCTCAGCCACGTTTCCTCCCATTCCTCCTTCTATGCACGTAACATGCGGTATTCATTATAGGCGCTTGAGAAATACTTTCGACACTGATTGCGCTTTATCACACAAAAGTATTTTCTGCATTGCAAGGGTTTTTGCCCCAAATGGTCGTATTTCTCGGTGGGCGGCATATGCAAACGAGGGCATTCCGCATAAAAGCGAAACACCCCCGTAACAATTACTCTCCATGAGCAGGGCACGTTAGCAGGCCCGCAGCTCAAAAAGATGCGCTACAGACGCTCGCGAACCGCCTCGACGACGTTGGCCAGATCGGCAAGAACCTCTTCGTGGCTCTCCATGTCGCGCACCTTGACCTTGCCGGCGGCAAGCTCGTCGCCGCCCAGGACCAGGATGAGCTTGGCGCCTACCTTATCGGCCTGCTTAAACTGGGCCTTGAGCGAACGGCCCTGATAGTCGGCCTCGGTCACAATCCCTGCGGCGCGAAGCTGCTGCGTAATGGCAAAGACGTTCTGACGCAGCTCCTTGCCGGCATTGGCGACGTAGACGCACGGGACCTCCTCGGCACCCAGGTCGCTGCCAAAGGCCTGCAGGGCCAGCAGGGCGCGCTCAAAACCGACGGCGAAGCCGACGCCTGCCGTGGGCTTGCCGCCCTCGAGCTCGACGAGGCCATCGTAGCGACCGCCACCACCGATGGAGCCGACACCGGCGCCGGGAGCCTCGACCTCAAAGACAGTACGGGTGTAGTAGTCCAGGCCGCGCACTAAGGTGGGATCCTCGACATACTCGATACCCGCCGCATCCAAATAGCGCTTGACCTGCTCGTAGTGCTCGCGGCACTCGTCGCACAGGTTGTCGCCCATCAGCGGGGCGTCGGCCATGATCTCACGGCAATGGTCGTTCTTGCAGTCGAAGGCGCGCAGCGGGTTGAGCTCGGCGCGCTCGCGACACTCATCGCACATCTCGTCGGCGTGATCGAGGATAAACTGCTTGACCTGCTCGCGGTAAGCCGGACGGCACTGAGCGTCGCCCATCGAGTTAATGAGCAGACGAAGCTTGGAAAGATCGAAGCCCAGGCGCTTGTAAAACTCCATGAGCATGATGATGCACTCGGCGTCTGCCGCCGGATCGGGAGCGCCGAGCCACTCGATGCCCACCTGGTGGAACTGGCGCAGGCGGCCCTTCTGGGGACGCTCGCCGCGGAACATGGCCTCGGCGTAGTACGCCTTAAACGGCGTGGAGCCCTGGGGCACCAGATTGTTCTCGACGACAGCGCGCACCACGCCGGCCGTGCCCTCGGGGCGAAGCGCCAGGCGCTGCTTGGGCTTGAGTTTGGTGTCGGTGCCCTCGGCAAAGACGCGCTCCAGGTTGGCGCCGCTAAACACGCGGAACATCTCCTTGCGCACGACGTCGGTCGACTGGCCGATGCCGTGGACAAACACGTCCACCTGCTCGATCGCGGGCGTCTCGATGGGTTTAAAACCAAACGGCTCGAACACGCCGGCCGCAATCTGCTGCATCTTTTGCCAGGCGCGCATCTCGGCGCCGATAAGGTCGCGGGTTCCCTCCGCCTTCTGTGCCTGCATGGGCAAACACCTTTCTTTTGTATCGCGTCATAGGTAACGGTCATTATACGGCACAAACACAAACAGCGGCGGCGCGTCTGACCGAACGAGGGTATGGGGACTCGTTCGGCCAGACGCGCCGCCGCCGTATGTGATCCCTTTTCCTCCGTCCCCTTCGGATTACGTGATCTGTTGGGGACGGAGGAAAAGGGATCATTTCGTAGGCCCGTGGCCGCCTTGGAAACCGAATGATGGTACGAGCATCCATTCGGCTTCCAAGGCGGCCACGGACAGAACGGGACGAACAGAAAAGAGCACGTAGACCTGCCAAAGCTCGCCCACAAAGCTCATGCTGACAAGCACGGCAGAGGTGGCGATAACGGTGAGGGAGCCCAGAACGCGGCCGCTCACCTTATCGGCGACATGGCCGATCACAAGCGAGCCCACAACGCTCACCACGGTGGAGATGGCATTGGAGATGTTGTACTGCGCAAGCGTGATCCCGAGGTCGCTGACGATGAGCGGCTGAAACAGGCTCATGCAGTTGACGAAAATCGTGTAGCACGTGGCCATGATCACAAAGCCGGAGGCCACCACGAGCCAGCCGGGGAAGAACTTGCGTTGCTGGGATATACTGCTCCTTATTTAACAAACGAATAGCCGGCGCCGGGCGCCGGTAGTGCCCAAGATTGCCTTGAAAGACAAGGGCATAGGCCTTACGGCCATGCCCGCAGGCTTGAAAGGCAAGGTTGGGTGCTACCGGTGGTCGGCGATATAGCCCAAAGCGACAGCGGTATAGGCCGCGGCACCGAGCGGCAGCTCGGCATCGTCAAAGCGCGCCTTGGGATGGTGCTGGGCAAAGTGTTCGTCCGTATCGGTCACAGCAGCGCCGATCGTAAAGTACGCGCTCGGGATCTCGCTCGAGATAAGCGCAAAGTCCTCGCTCGCCATGGCGTGGAACAGCGGCAGGAAGGCGGCCTTGGGCAGCGTCGCGCCCACATAGCCAAGCGAAGCCTGGGTCATGTTGTCATCGAGGACGAGCGGGGGAACATCCGAAAGCGTCTCGATGGTCGCCGGCGTACGATATGTTGTGGCAACGCCGTTAACGACCTCCGCGATGCGGGTCTTGAGGTGCTCCATGAGCTCAACATCAAAGCCGCGCAGCGTTCCCTCGAGCACGCAGGTGTCGGGGATGACGTTGGCCGCCAAGCCGCCAGCAAACTTACCAACGGTAAGTGCGACTTCCTTGGCCGCCGGCACCTCGCGGGCGATAAGCTCCTGGAGCGCCAGGTGCACATGGACGCCGGCCGTGATGGGGTCGATGCAGATCTCGGGGCTCGAGCCATGGCCGCCCTTGCCCTGGAGCGTGATGCGGAAACCGTACACGCCCGAAAGCGCTGGACTGCCGTAGAGCACCAGGCCAAGCGGCGATTGGCTGTTAACGTGCATGGCAAAGGCCGCCTGAGGGCGCGGGTTCTCGAGCAAGCCGTCGGCGATGGCGGCGCGGGCGCCCTCGAAGGTCTCCTCGCCCGGCTGGAACAGCAGTTTGACGGTGGCATTGGCGTCGACGAGCTCGGCCTCGCGGGCCTTGAGCAGGCGCGCCGCACCAAGCAGCGCCGTCGCGTGCATATCGTGACCGCAAGCATGCATGCAGCCATTGGTGGATGCAAAGGGCTCGCCGGATTCCTCGACAACGGGCAGGGCATCCATATCGCCTCGGAGCATGACGACCGTTCCGGCCTGCTCGTCCTTGCGCGTGCCATTGCCCTGAGCGGCCGCGGCCGCACCGGCACCGATCAGGCCAACGACGCAGGAACCGTCGACGAGCGTGGTATGGGGGATGTCCATCTCGTCCAGACGTGCCTGGATATAGGCAGACGTCTGCGGAAGATTGTTACCGAGCTCGGGCATCTGGTGTAGATCGTGTCGCCACGCAGCGAGCTCGTCTGCAAAAGCCTGAGCTTCTGCGACAAGACCGTCACCGATAGCGGTCTGCGCCGCTGTGGTAGCCTGAGGCGCTGGTTGCGGTTGAAAATCGGACAGAGCTGGTACCATAGATGCCCTCCAGTAACGTTTTTGCAGCACGCACTTTGATAGCGTAAAGTGCAAGGCACAACTGTAAGGGCATGACATAAAAAATGCCGCCCTGGGAGGGCGGCGCAACAAGTTGTTTACAATTGCGGGTGTGATTTTCGGCGCAAGAAATCGAAATGCGTCTCGCTCAAAATAATCGACAGGAAGATGAGCGCGAAGCCGGCGAGCAGGCGCGAGGTGAGCGCCTCCCCCATCAGCAGCACCGAGAACAGCACACCCGAAGGCGACTCCATCGAAAGGAGCAGCGAGCCCGTTGAGGCCGGGACATGCGCCAGGCCGACGTTTTGGATGAGCAGAGCCACACATGTGCAGCCCACCGAGAGAAACGCCATCACACTGATAAAGCTCGGCGTCCAAACGGACAGCGGCGCTTGGGTCTCGAATAGCAGCGACGAGATCAGGCTCAGCACGCCGTTGCCCACAAACATCCAAAACGTGATGACGTTGATGTCCATCTTGCGGCCATACTTGGCGGTCACCGCCATCTGGATGGCAAAGAAGACCGCACCGCCCAGTGTGATGACATCGCCGACATTGAACTCGACGCTATCGAGCGCCACCAGACCAATACCCGCCAGGCACAGCAACGCGGCGCCCAAGTTGTAACGGGTAAGCTTTTCGCCGCTTAGAACGTAGCTCGCAAACGGAACCAAGATGCAGTACGTGCCCGTCAAAAATGCACTCTTGCCTGCCGTGGTCTGTGCCAGGCCGATCGTCTGCAAACCGTAGGCACCCCACATGAGCGCGCCCATGCCAAGTCCAACAATCAGGTTTCGAGCGTTGAAATGGGCAACAATGCGCTCGTGGAAGATGGCAAGCATGACCAACGACGCCGGAAGAAAACGAATGTAGAGCAGCTCGAACACCGGAATGGTATCGAGCGCATCCTTCATGGTGGTGAAGGAATAGCCCCAGATGACCGCCACCGAAAGCAGCAAGACCTTCCAGAACAGCGGCGAGCGCGCACCGGCACCGCGAGAGGCACCGCCGGCACCTAGGTCTTCGCGGGCTACAGGGCTATCGGGCATATTCTCGATTTCGTTGGCAGCGTATTGGGCCATGGAACATCCTCACACTCAATCTGGGCGTGGTGTCCGCACGCGTATGGCTGCGTGCCGCCTCATGGTCAAATAAAAACGGGGCGCACCGGACCCCCGGCACGCCCCGCTACTGTAGCAACAACCGGCGTTGCATCGCAATCCAGCCCACTAAAGCGTTTTGTTCCGCCGTTCTACCGAACGGCGGACCGGCCGACGCTGCGCGAGCCGCATTCACGCCAATCTGACGTTCAATTTCAAGGGCGCGACCAGAAGGTCAGCGCCCTTTCATTTCACGTCACCTTGGCGCAAATGCGGCTCGCTCGCTGGCATTAGTGCTACATCAGCGTTAACGTTACCGCACTAAATTAGCTTTGTCGACTCCAGCTTTTCGATAATCCAGTCGTTGGCTTTGATGACCGGACGGCGGAAGACCACGCCCAGCGCCAGCGACGGAATCAGATAGCTCGCCAGAATGCCCAGCTCAATCCAGTACTCCATATGGTAGGCACCGGCCATGGCGGCATGCATGGCGTTGATGCCGTGGGTAAACGGCAGGAACGGATATATCGCCTGGAACACGGGACCGGTCATCTCGATGGGGAACGTACCGCCCGAACCGCCGACCTGCATAACCAACAGCACGACAGCGAGTGCCTTACCGATATCGCCAAACGACACCGTAAGCGTGTAGACGATATTGGAGAACACGAGGCTCGCGATCCAGCCCGCCAGCACAAATTGCAGCGGGTTGTCGCACTGGATGCCAAAGAACAGGATGTCGCCCGCGCACACGAGCGTTGCCTGCAGCAGCGCCAGACCGCCAAAGAACAGGTAACGGCCCAGGTAGATCTCGTGCAGGCGCACGGGGATGAGCTCGTTGATGAGCTCATCGTCAACCGACACCTTCATCATGGCCGCCAGCACGATCGAACCGACCCAGAGCGACAGAATCGTGTAGAACGGCGCCATGGCAGAGCCGTAATTGCGAATCGGATAGACCGGCTTGCGGTCGAGCGCGACGGGGCCGGAAAGCGACGCGGCCAAACCCTCGGGGTCGTTGCCGATCATTGTCTTGATCGTGGCCAGATCGTCCGACATAAGGGCGCCGTCAAGCTCGTCCTTAAACGCGCTGATCTTGTCCGATGCCTCACCCAACTGATCGGAAGCCTTGTTGACCAGCTTTGCAGCCTTGGAGAGGCCCTTTGCCAGCGAACCGGACGCAGCGGTCAGGCCGGCAACAGCACTATCCAGATCGCCCGAGATACCGTTGAGCGAATCCAAAACGCCCGAAATAGTCTTCTTGAGTTCTTTGGCCTTGACCGAAAACGTAGAGTCGTAGTCAATCTTGGCGCCCGAGATACCAGCCTTGGCATCCGCGATTGCCTGATCGACCTCGGCACGCGACTTGTTAACCTCTGCCATGCTGTTCGTGAGCGACGTCGCGATATTCGTCAGCTCATTGGCATTGTTGCGGTACTCCGTCGCGGTTTTGTCAAGCTCAGCAGCCGCATCCTCAAGCCCTGCCTTGAGCTTATCGTTACTCACCTGGCCAGCAAGACTACGGAGCTCATTCGCCGTGGCATTAATCTCGTCGGCACGTTTATTGAGTGACGCTGCGCCATCGTTGAGCTGAGACACCGTAAGATGGACATGCTGGTTTGCAGCGTCGAATGCCTTTGCGAGCTCGGTAGAAACGTTATCGAACGAACCTGCGCTCCCATCAATAGCGGCATCGATCGCATCGCTGGCAGACTTGAGCGCTTGCTCGGAATCGGCAATACCGCTCTCGGCATGCTGCATGAGCTGCTTCACCGACTCCTCGGTCGATCCGGACTGCTTGAGCATACCGCCCGCCGACGTCAGCGAATCGGACGTGGAGCTCAAAATGCCCGCAAGCGACGTTGCGCTGGCCTGAACGTCCTGCAGGTCCTGGACCGAATCGCCGAGCGTCGAGGACAGGTTGGCGATAAAGTTGCTGACCTGGTCGGTGCTCATGTAATCGAGCAGGCTGGACACCGTCTTAAGACCGATGCTCGTAATGGTCTCGGTAAAAGTTTCGTTAACCTGGCTTTGAACGGCGCTCGAACCCTTCTCGGTCACGATCTGCGCGATGGCGTTGGCCTTCTGGTTCTCGTAAAACTCGATATCGGCGTGTTTCACGTCGGTCGAGAAAAGCGTCATCATGTCAGCGCTAAACGTTTTGGGGATAACGACGGCAGCATAGTACGCGCCCGACTTAACGCCCTCGATAGCCTTTTCGCGATCGTTAAGCACAACCCAATCGAAGCTCTCGTTGCCGCGTAGGGTGGCGGTCACGTTTTCGCCCACGTTAACCTCGACGGGAATCAGATCGCTCTCGTAACCCTCATCGGTGTTGACCACGGCGATCTTAAGATTGCCGGTGTTGCCGTACGGATCCCAGCTGCCGGCGATGTTAAACCACGCGTACAGACACGGCACGATAATGAGGCCCATCACGACAATCAAGCCGATCACGGAGCGAGACACGTTTTGGACATCGCGCCTAAACAGATGCAGGATGTTCTTCATTTATGCCTCACCTCCTTTGGAGTGCTTGCCGAGCGGGGCGTTCTTTCCATTCATCACAAACGTGTCATCCCCGTTCTCGGGCACATGGACCGCATCGCGATGACCGCATTGGCTGACAATCTGAGTCTTGGGTTCAGACCCCCGCTCGCTCGCATTCAAGCCGAACATGTGACGAGCGGCCGGAATGGCGGCCGTGTGCTCGCGCATCTCGCGGCGCAGGTCCTCATCCGAAAGCGCCGAGATGCGCATCTGGGTGTTGAGGCTTGCGCGGATGTACTCGATGTTGATGAGCCAGCCGCAGATGGCAATGACCGAGATAATCCAGATGACCAGCAGAATGATCTTGCCATTGTTGTCGATATCGAGAACCGTCGACAGAACGAAGAGCAGCACCTGCACGCCGACTACAGCGGCGAAACCGCCCTTGATGTAGTACGGGTAGCGATGTTCAAAGGCGACCGCATGATCGAGCAGTTCGCGACGGTACGAATCGGAATCGAGCATGACACGCATGGCCGTGCGCAGCGAGTAGCGCTGGCGCGGCAGGTCGTTGGACTCGCAAATCATCATACCGGTCGTGGAGAGCTGTTTATCAAAGAGCAGGTTAAGGTTGAGCAGCAGCGGACGCAGCTGCAGGCCGATAAAGAGCGCCACGATCAAGAACACGCCCAGAATGCACAGGTTAAACAGGTAGTTGAACGAATACATGCCGCCGACCGTCTCGCGCAGCAGATTGATGCCGTAGGTAAAGGGCAGCAGCGGGTGCAGCCACTGGAAGAAGCCTGGCATCATCTCGATGGGGTACATGCCCGACGAACCCGGGATCTGCACGATAACCAGAATGACGCCGATAGCCTTGCCGATATGCTTAAACGTGGTGGACAGCGCATAGATGATATTGACGTAGGTGAACGAGATGGCGATGCCGCCCAGCACGAACAGCAGCGGGCTGACGCACTGCACGCCGATCACCAGATCGCCTACCGTAACGATGATGGCCTGCAACGCGCCCAGGATCACCATGAGCAACCAGCGGCCAAAGTAGCCTTGGCGCGCGGTAAAGCTGCCGATGCCTTCGCGGTCGACCTCGAGCTTGTAGATGGCGATAAGCACGTAGCCGCCCACCCACAGCGCCAGATTGGTATAGAACGGGGCAATGCCCGAACCAAAGCTCTTGACCGGGTAAATTGACTTTGAGGTCAGCTCGACCGGAGATGCCATGAAGTCTGCAACATCATCGACGTCGACGCCCATCAGATCGGCCAGCTCGCCCATGGACTCGGAGGTCTGCAGCGCCGCGATGTCATTGGCGGCGGTTGCAAGCTTGTCCTGGACCTTGGCAAGCGAGGAATCGGTCTGGGACAGCGTGGTCTTGGCCTGGCCGAGCGTAGCGTTGAGTTGCGAAAGTGTACCGCGCGCACTTGCAATAGTAGGCGTGAGGCCAGACACGATTCCCGTCAGATCACCCGAGACGGCGGCAAACGAATCAAGTGCGCTCGAGACCTTCGGCAGCGCGTTTTGACCCAGGTCCGTCTGAGCCTGGCCAAGGTTGGTCGCACCGGTCTGAATTGCATTATTGATAGCGTCGCTGGCACCCGAGACAGCCGCAGCGTCATTCGCCATGGCGCTCGACTGCGCAGACAGACCGTCCTTGATGCTCTGAAGCTTTTCATTCTGCTCGCGGAGCAAATCGATGATCGATACAATGCGCGCGTCAATTTCCTTGGAACCTGTCGACGTGTCATTGACGAGAATTTCCAAGTGCCCGATAACGGCCTTATTGTGGTCGATCGTCGCTTGGAGAGACTCAAGCGAGTTGTCGATACGGGTAGTCGTAGATGCGACCGTGCCCGTCAGCTTGCCAATCGCAGCGTTTGCGGAGGCTGACGTCTTGGTGAGCGCAAGGCTGCCTTCCGAGAGCGCCTTGGAGAGCGAGGCGACAGAGTTGCCCGCCGTGGCGCGAGCCTCGCCCAGCAGGTCATTGCCCTGGGAGATCGCCTGCGTCAGCGACGGCGCCTGACCCTGCAGACCGGCAAGTGCCGCATCTGCCGAGGCAATGGAACCACTCGTCTTATCGATGGCGGCATTCATGTCGCCAATCGAATCACGCACTTCGCCCAACGTATCGGAAGCCTCTGATACCGAACCGGCCAACGAATCCTGAGTCTGGGTTGCCTTGTCCTTTAAATCGACTCCGGCATCCTTGGCAATACTGGCAACGGTCTCGCCCACCGTGGAGACAAATTCCGAGTTGATCTGCTCCTCGATGGTGTTTGCACCGGTGTCGGTAACCTTGGGCGCAATAGCGCTCTTCTTCTCATTGACGTAGTACGTAAGCTTGGGCTGATGGTAGTTGCCGTCGAGCATCGAGACCAGGTTATCCGAGAAGTTCTTAGGGATTACGATGGCCGCATAGTACTCACCGCTCTCGACGCCCTCCTTGGCGTCGGCCGCCGAATCGACGAAGGTCCAGCCCAGCTGATCGTTCTCCTTGAGCTGATCGACGACCTGGTCGCCCGCGTTGAGCTCGCCCACCAAGTCGTTTTGGGTGCCCCGATCGTTGTTGGCGATGGTAATCTTGATACCCTGGGTGTTTCCGTACGGATCCCAGTTAGCCACGATGTTGTACCAGGCATACAGCGAGGGAATGACGCACACGCCCAAAGTAACCACCAGGGCGACGGGGTTCACGAGCAATCGCTTGATGTCGCGCTTAAAGATCGCAAAGGAGACCTTTGCGTTGGATAGTTTGCTGCCGAGACTCACGCTTGGACCATCCATCCTGTCGTTGAATCGAATCGTACTATCGACAACCATTGTACGGAGGCGCTTTAACGTCTCAAAGCACAATGGTGTTGAGTTTTGCGGGTAGCAATATACTACGAAGATGAGTTAACGTACAGTTGTACAGTATCTTAAATTACAGCAGGTTACAAAACCACAACCCGCACAAATTAGCAATTCAAATAGTCATCGGGGACGTTCTTAAACGACTGGTCAAACAAGAACGCCCCCAACGACTAGTTTGGACCACGGTAACATCGATGTTTTGGCAATGCCAGCGAGCGGGCGCCAGAGCGAACAAATTGGCATGAAAAGAGGACGGCATAGACCTTCTGGTCATGCCGTCCTCTTTGAATGACAAGTTGTCGCTCTGGCGCCCGCGCAGCGTCGACTGGTCCGCCGTTCGTTAGAACGGCGGAACTGAGGGCAGCGTCGAGCTGTTACGCGGTTTGGTAAACCGCGTAACTACCTAACTACATCAAGTTGCAAACAGCCGCCGCGAAGGCCACGGGGTCCTCGGGGAGGATGCCCTCGACCAGCAGGGCCTGATCGTAGAGCAAGCCTGAGTACTGCTTGATCTTGTCAGTGTCGCCCGCCTTCTGAGCAGCGACGAGCTTGGCAAAGACCGGGTGCTTGGCGTTGAGCTCGAGCACGCGCTGGCTCTTGGGCATACCGTCGGGCGCGCCCTCGGGTCCCTTCTGGAGCACCTTCTCCATCTCAAGCGAAAGCGGGCCCTCGGTGGTGATGCAAGCGGGGGCATCGGTCAGGCGCGCGGAGACGGCAACCTTCTCGACCTTGTCGCCGAGTGCCTCCTTCATGGCGTTAAAGAGGTCCTCGTTCTCCTTGGTGGCGTCCTCGGCCTCCTTTTTCTCGTCCTCGGTCGCCAGGTCAAGATCACCGGTTGCGACGTTCTTGAGCTCCAGGTGACGATCCTCAACCTCGGGCTCGGCACCATCGGCCACGGCCTTTTCGGCAGCCTCGCGGGCGGCATCGTCCTCGTAGATCTTGGGCATATCGGCGGCAACGTACTCACGCATAGCCTGGAACGTGAACTCATCCACATCCTGCGTCAGCAGCAGCACGTCATAGCCGCGGTCGAGCACGCCCTTTACCACGGGCATCTTGGCCAAGCGCTCACGCGAGTCGCCGGCGGCGTAGTAGATGGCCTTCTGATCCTCAGGCATGCCCTTGGCATACTCAGCCAGGGTAATCATCTTCTGTTCCTTGGCAGACCAGAACAGCAACAGGTCGGCGAGCTCATCGGCCTTCATGCCATAGCTCGAGTAGATGCCGTACTTAAGACCGCGGCCAAAGTTCTCAAAGAACTTCTCGTAGGCCTCGCGGTCGTTGTCACGCATATCCTCAAGGTCGGCGGTAATCTTCTTTTCCACACGCTTGGCGATGGCCTTGAGCTGACGGTTCTGCTGCAGCGTCTCGCGCGAGATGTTGAGCGACACGTCGGCGGAATCCACGACGCCGCGGACAAAGTTGTAGTAGTCGGGCAGCAGGTCGTCGCACTTCTCCATGATCAGGACGTTGGAGCTGTAGAGCGCCAGACCCTTCTCGTAGTCCTTGCTGTACAGATCGAACGGCGCGCGTCCCGGCACAAACAGCAGGGCGTCATACTCGAGCGTGCCCTCGGCGTGGAAGCTGATGGTGCGCGCAGGATCGTCAAAGTCGTGGAACGTGGACTTGTAGAACTCGTCGTAGTCCTTCTGCTCGACATCGGAGCTGTGCTTCTTCCAGATCGGTGTCATGGAATTGACGGTCTCGAGCTCCTGGTAGTCCTCGTACTCGGGCTTGTAATCGTCGCCGGCGTCCTCGGGCTTGGGTTTCTGGCGGCTCTTGGACACCATCATCTGGATCGGGTAACGCACATAGTTACTGTACTGCTGAATCAGGCTCTTGAGACCCCACTCGGTCAGGAAGCGATCGTAGGTCTCGGCCTCGCCGTCGGCATCGAGCTTCTCGTTCTCGCGCAGCGTCAGGATGACATCGGTACCGTGCTCGGCGCGCTCGCCGTCCTCGATGGTGTAGCCCTCAAGACCGTCGGATTCCCACACATGGGCGACATCCTCGCCGTAGGCGCGGCTGACGACCTTCACATGGCTGGCGACCATAAAAGCCGAGTAGAAGCCCACGCCAAACTGACCGATGATGTCGACATCGGAGCCCTGCTGCTCGGCGTTCTCGGTCTTAAACTCCTCGGAGCCGGAATGGGCGATGGTGCCCAGATTGCGCTCCAGCTCCTCGGCGGTCATGCCAATGCCGTTATCCGAGATGGTAATGGTGCGGGCGTCTTTATCAAAGGAGACGCGAATGGCCAGGTCGCCCTGGTCGATCTTGACGCTCGGGTCCTGCAGGCTCTTAAAGTTGAGCTTGTCGACGGCGTCGCTCGCGTTAGAGATAAGCTCGCGCAGGAAGATTTCTTTATTGGTGTAGATGGAGTTGATCATGAGGTCGAGCAGTTTTTTGCTCTCGGTCTTAAATTGACGCATGTGCAGTCCTTTCGCGCTACCCCTGTCCGCAAAAAACGGCTCGGTCGCCCGAGCCGCATCGCAGACCTGCTATGTTCAGACTTAGATTTTATAACCCATTAACGCGCATATATACATACGGAATCGAAAAACTGTATGTCCGAGCGCTCTGATGCGCCAATTGCCAAGGAGTGTCCCCAACTGCCGGCAGGAAAGGAACGTTCCTATCTGCCATCTACGCGCTTGGCCATCCAGGCATGAGGCTGGCCCTCGTCTTCGTAGTCCACCGGGGCAATCTGCGTGTAGCCCGCCTTGGCATAGAGCGGCAGCACGTATTCCTGAGCATGCAGCTTAATGAGCTTGGCGCCGGCATCACGCGCGCACGTATCACTGGCCTCGACAATCTTGCTCGCCAAACCGCGACGGCGCATGCTCGGCAGCACGGCCACGCGCCCCATAATGTAGGTCTCCCCCGCCGCGACGCCTTCGTCCAAGTCGCACGCCGACGACACCGGAGCCTCTGCGTCAGCTGCGCGCTCAAGCTCTTCGGGAAACACGCGCGAGCAACCGGCAAGCTCGCCGTCTACATAGAGCGTCACATGAATGCAGTTCGGATCCTCGTCGATAGCGTCAAACTCGTTCTCGTAGCCCTGCTCGTCCATAAAAACGACGCGGCGCACCAACGCCGCGTCATCAAAGCATCCCGTCTTAAGTTGGATATCCATGGCTGCCCTTTCATTCAATGCGAACGTTAGGGACAGATTTTAGCGAAAATGAGCTCCGCGCACGCTAAACTTCGCGCGAGCCTTCGCCAGGCAGTCGTAATGACCCACGTTATGGGCATCGCTCGCGATGAAGCTGTACAGGTTCTGATCGAACAGGCGCTGTGCCGGCTTTTTCTCGCGACCAAAGCGACCGCCGGCAACAAAGTCCGCCGAAGCCTGCAGCTTGCAGCCCATATCGACCAGGCGCTCCGCCACGCTTACATCCTTTTGAACCGCACGATAGCGCTCAGGATGAGCGATGATCACCTGGTAGCCACGGCACTGCAAATCGTAAATCGTGTTCTCGTACTCTCTAAACGCATACGCATCGGCATGCGTCGAAAGCTCGAGCAGAAACTCGTTGGTCCCATCGAAATGCAAGTGATCCGCGGCATCGATACCAAGCTCAACGAGCTTTCGATGATTGACCTCGAAGCCCATCTGGAGCGGAAAACCGTCAGCGTTATCGCGCAGCAGCTCAAAGGCATCCCACATCTTGTCGTAATCAAAATAGGGATCACGGCAGTGAGGAGTGCAAACAATTCTGGTTACACCAGCCCGCTTGGCAGCCTCGAGCATCGCCAGGCTCTCATCGAGATCGGCGGCGCCGTCGTCTACGCCCGGCAAGATATGGCAGTGAATGTCACGCATAGGTCGGCCTTAATCAACTAAACGTTTGCCCGGTTGGTGAAGATACCTTTTTTGGAAGCGCCCTGATCGCCAGAACCCTTCTTTACCTTCTTACCATCCTTGGTGTAGTAAGAATAGTAGTACTCGCTGGTCTCGGTCTCGCAGTAGTTCATAACGGTACCGATGAGCTTGACCCTCTCGGACTTCTTAAGCTGACCAATAGCGTTGAGTGCTTCCTCGCGCTTGGTAAAGTCCTCGCGCACCACGAACAGCGTACCGTCGGTCAGGCTGGCGATCTCGGCAGCATCGATGAAGGTGCCGACCGGAGGAGCATCGAAGATAACGTACTGGAACTTAGCAGACAGCGCCTTTACCAGCTTGGAAAAACGATGGGAGACGATGATGTCGGCAGGATTGGGAATGTGCGGCTCGGCATCGAGGAAGTAGAAGTTCTTCTGGCCCGTCTCGACGATCGCCTGGTCGATGGAAATCTGCTCGGACAGGACCGCGTAGAGTCCGCCGCGCGAACGGACGCCGAGCATATCGGAAAGGGACCTGCAGCGCATATCGGCCTCGACCAGGAGCACGGACTTGCCGCTCGTAGCGATTGCCTGAGCAAGGTTGATGGAAACCGTAGACTTGCCCTCGTTGGGAATCGAGGACGTAACGGTGATGGTGCGAATGGGATCGTCCACGCTCGCAAAGCGGATGTTGGCCAGAAGGGTCTTGGCGGCATTCTGTACAACGAGCTTATCGGTGTTCTTTGCCTTAGCCATGCCTATTTACCACCTTTCATAGCCGGAATTCGGCCAACAACGGGAATACCCAGGAGCTCTTCTGCCTCTTCGGCACCGCGGATGCGGGTGTTGAGCATGTCTGCCAAGACGACATAGGCAACTGCGATAAAGATGCCAGCGAGGAACGCGACGGCAACGTACAGCATGCGCTTGGGACCGCTGGGGGCCTCGGGGGTCTTGGCCTCGTCGATAACGTTGATGCTCTGGGCAGCGCCGACGTTCTGGGCGACCGTACTCACCGAGCTGGCCATGGCCTTAGCGACCTCAGCCGTCTCCTTGGCATCGGTGCCGGTGACCGAAAGCGTAATAACGCGCGTGGTCGTCTCGGAGGAAACAGAGACCTTGTAGTCATCCAGATCGGAAAGACCCAGCTCATTGGCAGCGCCGCTCTTAACGCTATCGCTATCGAGCAGCGTGGCGATATCGTTGGAGAGCATCTGGCTCGCCGAGAGATCGTTGTAGCTCATCTGACCGCTATCGTCGGTTTTGGCGAGAATGTACATGCTCGTCGTCGCGGTGTAGGTGTTGTCCATCGCAACGAAGGACACGATGCCCATGGCGATCGCGCAGACCACCGGAAGGGTGATGACCAGCTTAAGGTGCTTCTTCAGCAGCTGGAACAGTTCGAGAAGGGTCATGCAGCTTGCCTTTCATTTCCCCAGTTCGGATTGACAAAACTGTCCGTATGTTATCGCATCTTTTTACCGAGACCAAACTCTATACATAAGAAACAGGCTCTCCTGTAAAAATGTCGGAAGCAATCGTAAAATTGCACAACAACGCCGCACCCGAAAGTCAAATGCGGCGTCTGCATCAATATCTATGTTGTATCGCTATGCGAATGGCTCGTCCTGCCGTATGGGAAACGTCACCGTAATGGTGGTTCCCACGCCCAACTCGCTCGACAGATCGAGCGTGGCGTGATGATACAGGGCCGCATGCTTGACAATTGCAAGCCCCAGACCGGTTCCGCCGCGCGCCTTGGACCTACTCTTGTCCACGCGATAGAACCGCTCAAATACCTTGCCCTGTTCTTCAGGCGCGATACCGATTCCCGTGTCGGCGACCGCAAGGAACGGATGGCCTTCGTCGTTGGTGCCGCACTGCAGCGTAACCGCACCGCCGGGTCGATTGTAGCGGATGGCGTTGCTCGCCAGATTATAGATGAGCTCGTCAATCAAGCGCGACACGCCTTCGATGACCACAGGCTTGGTCTCATGACTTATCGTCACATTCGCCTGACGGGCGACCTGTTCAAGACGCTGCTCAACCGCGTAGATGGCACGCGAGAGCTCAATAGGCTCCGTGGAACCAATGGGCACCGCCTCGCCCTCAGTTGCACGCTCGGCCTCGTCCAAGTTAGACAGCGTAAGGATATCGTTGACAAGCGCTGCCAAGCGGCCCGCCTCACGATAGATGCGACCGCCAAAGTTGCGCAGGTCGCCCTCGCCCTCGACCATGCCGTTTGCGATGAGCTCGGCATAGCCCGAAATCGCCGTAAGCGGCGTCTTGAGCTCATGGGTGATATTCGCCGTGAACTCGCGGCGCATACGGTCGTTGTCCGCCAGCACCGCCATTTGGCGCTTGAGCTCCTGGCGCTGCGACTCAATACGCTCAAGCATGGGGACCATCTCGGCATAGGCGTGCTCATAGCTACGGCGTGGGTGGTCCAAATCCACCTCTTGCAACGGCGCGATGATGGCACGGGACTCGCGGCGCGCCATAAAAAACGAGAGTACCGCACCCGCTGCTGCGATAAGCAGCATCGGCGCCACCATCGACAGCAAAATCGCCGCAACGCCAGGCTGGGCCTGCGCCAAGCGGACAACCTGGCCGTTATCAAGGGCGACGGCGCGATACAGCATAATCTCGTCGAGCGTAGAGCTTGCGCGCTCCGCGGAACCCAAACCACTCTCAAAGGCCTCGATGACCTCGGGGCGATCGCCATGGTTGGGCAGTGTGGAAGGCGACGCCTCGTTGTCGTAGGCAACCGATCCATCCTTGTTAATCAGCGTGATGCGCAAGTCCTCTCGATCGAGGCTACGCAAGAACTGGATGGGCTCCTGCTGCTCGTCGAGGGCGGCAGCAATGAGCTCGGTTTCTTGCGCCAGGTTGGCACTCGTGGCATCCGCCAAGGTGTTTTGCACAAAGAACGCACCCAGCACCGTAAACGCCACGATAACCGCCATGGCGCAGACAAAGATCGTCACAAAAACGCGGTGCGACAGCGTATGTTTTCCCTGGGGGGCGAAGACCACGGGTTACTCCTCCGATGCGGTGGCCGCGGTGTCGTCGCCTTTGGCACCATCACCGGCAGAAGGCTCGGCCAAGCGGTAGCCCACGCCGCGCACGGTCTCGATGGCGCTGGCATGCTCGCCCAGTTTTTGGCGAAGCGTCTGCACGTGCACGTCAACGGTGCGCGAACCGCCGTCGAAGTCCCAGCCCCACACGCTCTGCAGCAACGACTCGCGGGTAAAGACCACGCCGGGCTTGCGCATGAGGTACTCGAGCAGGTCGAACTCGCGCAGGGTGAGCTTAAGCGACTCGCCGGCAACAGTCACCTCACGATGGCTGGGCGAGAGCACAATGTCGCCCACGCTGAGCACATCGCTTGCCTGTTTGACCATGCCGCCGCGACGCAGCAGTGCGCGGCAGCGGCTGGCGAGCTCCATGAGCGAAAACGGCTTAGTCAGGTAATCGTCGGCACCGCCATCGAGCGCCATCACCTTGTCGAGCTCGGTATCCTTGGCGGTAAGCATCATGATGGGCACCGTCGCCGTCAGGCGATCGGCACGCAGTCGACGCATAATCGCCAAGCCATCGGTATCGGGCAGCATGATGTCGAGCAGGACGGCATCGGGTACCCGTCGCGCCACGGCAGCCTTAAACTCACCGTCGCACGAAAAGCCTTCGGCCTCAATCCCCTGCTTGCGCAGCGCATAGACCGTCAAATCCCTGATGTTGTCATCGTCCTCGACGTAATAGATCATGTTGAACCCCTTTGCGGCCGGCATGACCGCATCTTAACCCTAAAGGTACCTTTACTAGATGGTATCAGCCAAAACGCCCCGTCAAATAATCCGCCGTGCGCGGATCGGTCGGATTCTTGAAGAGTTGCGCGGTGGGCGCGTGCTCCACCAGCTCACCCAGCAAAAAGAATGCGACCGAATCGGAGATACGCGCCGCCTGCTGCATATTGTGCGTAACGACCACGAGCGTGCAGGTCTCTTTGAGCTCGCAGGCCAGCTGCTCCACCACCAGCGTCGACACAGGGTCGAGTGCCGAGGTCGGCTCGTCCATCAGCAGAATGTCGGGCTGCACGGCAAGTGCGCGGGCGATGCACAGACGCTGCTGCTGGCCGCCCGAAAGACCCAGACCCGACTCTTTGAGCTTGTCCTTGACCTCATCCCATAGCGCAGCGCGACGAAGGGAGTCCTCGACCAGCTCATCCAGCGCAGCGCGATCGCGCACACCCATACCGCGCGGACCATACGCGACGTTGTCGTAGATGCTCATGGGAAACGGGTTGGGGCGCTGGAACACCATGCCCACGCGCTGGCGAAGGCGGCAGATGTCGTAGTCGCCCAGGATATCTTGACCATCGAGCGCAATCTTGCCCTCGATGCGGCAATCCTTGATGCCGTCGTTCATGCGGTTAAAGCAGCGCAGCAACGTGGACTTTCCGCAGCCCGAAGGCCCGATGAACGAGGTGATCTGCTTGTCGCGGATCTTGATATTCACGTCCTTGAGCGCATGATGGTCGCCATAGAACAGGTCGAGGCCCTCGACATCGATTCGCGTCGGCGAGGCGGCAAGATCCTCTGCCGTGGGGCGAGTCGCATCCCCAACCTCGCGCTCGTGCGCGGCCTCGGCCTGCGCTTTCATGAGTTCTTCAAGCTCCGTGGGCTCCGCAGCCGCAGCAGCCGTCATACCGCATACCTCCACATCGATATCAATTCAGCAGTATCGATAGTAGGAATCGCGGCTCATATGCACGTGAGCGCATTGTCAAGTGTTTGTAAGGGCACACTGGCTATGCGGCGGGCAGCTCGATGGTGAATATCGTGTGTTCGGGCGTCGATTCACATGCAACGGTACCGCCGTGCGCGCATACGATCTCCTTGGCGATGGCAAGCCCCAGTCCAGCGCCGCCGCGATTGGTCGCACGCGCCGCATCCAGGCGATAGAACTTCTCAAAGATCACCTTGAGCTTTGCCTCAGGGATGGGATCGCCCTGATTGATAAAGCGCACGCGCACGCCACCGCCGTCCCGGCGTCTGGCCTCGATCGTGATGGTCGAGCCCTCATAGCTATAGGCAATAGCGTTTTTCATGATGTTGTTGAACACGCGAGCCATTTTGTCGCCATCCACGAGCACCGTCAGGTCCTCGCGAATATCAACTTGGACTTCCTTATGCTGCTCGTTGAGGATGGGATAGAACTCGTCAGCCACCTGAGCCAGCAGCAACCCCAGATCAACATAGCCGCGCGTGAGCACGATATCGTGGAAGTCAAAGCGCGTGATATCGAAGAACTCTTCGATGAGCGTATCGAGCCGGTGCGCCTTGTCGAGCGCCACGCCCGTAAAGTGCGCACGTTGCTCAACCGGCAGCTCGGGAGCCTCTTGCAGCAGCGAAAGATAGCCCACCACACTGGCAAGCGGGGTGCGTAGGTCATGTGCCAAGTACGTGACCAAATCGTCCTTGCGATGCGACTCGTCACGCAGAGCTTGCTGCACCTTGCGCTCACGGTCACGTACGCGGTTAAGGGCGCCCTCGACCTCCAAGAAGTCGCCGTCGATGTTATCCCAGGTGTCGGGGTGATCGATCAGGCGATCTTGAACACGAGCGGCCAGCACACAATCGGCATGCTGCTCGCCCTGTTCGTAGCCCTGGTAGTACAGGGCGCGGCCACACAAGAACAGCACGCACGCGGCAAGCGCCAGCACGAAGCCAAGCATGTTGAATACAAAGCCGGCATCGAACAGCACCGGCCCTTCGATGCCGCCGAGCGCCATGGCGCCAATCGCCAACGTCATGGCCCACGCGGCGCCGCCAATCACCACGCAGCGGCACACGATCTCAAATCGATCGATCAGCAAAAAGCCGACAAGCAGCACCGCCAAGAAGCCGACGATGTTGTCGATGCCAATCAGCAGCAGGCTCAGCAAAAAGAGCAGCACCGTTGCAAGCGCGCGGTTGTCGACGACCGACCTCACGTATTCAAAGAGCCGATCGGGCACCTCGAACGCTTGCCTATCGTCTTTTGTCATATCAAGATCCTCACAAGCGAAAAGCGTTATTCGATGATGTAGCCGACGCCCCAGACGTTTTTGATAAAGCGTGGCTTTTGTGCGTCGTCGCCGATCTTTTCGCGCAGGTGGCGAATATGCACCATCACCGTATTGTTGGAGCCGGGCATAAAGTCCTCGTTCCACACCGCGCGGAACAGGTCCTCCACGGCCACCACGCTGCCGCGATGCTCGACCAGATACAGCAAGATTGAATACTCGGTGGGTGTGAGGCGTACCGGCGCACCGTCCACCGTCACGGAACGAGCGTCGCGGTTGATCTCCAAGCCGTCGAGCTGAATGGTCGGCGACTCGGCCGCCTGTGCACGGCTACCGTAGCTGGTGTAGCGGCGAAGCTGAGCGTGCACGCGCGCGATGAGCTCCAGCGGACGGAACGGCTTAACCACGTAATCGTCCGCGCCAAGCGAAAGGCCCCCGATCTTGTCTTGCTGGGCATCGCGCGCCGTCAGCATGATCACGGGATAGGTATGGCTGGAACGGATCGTACGCAGCAGCTCAAACCCATCGATATCGGGCAGCATGACATCAAGCAGCGCCAGATCGAACTCCTGCTCCAAAATCGCCTTGGCAGCATCGGCCCCGCTATAGGCAATCTGGACATCAAAGCCCTCTTTTGTAAGGTAGATGCCAACCAAGTCGGCGATGGCCTTCTCGTCATCAACTACCAAAATGCGCTCGTTCATGCGTGCTCCTCTCGCGCTCCATTATGCCTGAGGCGACGCACGCCACACACAACAAGCGTGGGTGATTAAGTCGGCCTTAAGCACCCTTGTGCCCGTTCGGGTGCGGATGTGGGCCAAGCGCGCACGCGATGATCGCCGACGCCGGCAAACGATATACTCTAGTTTCAGAAGAGACCATCCCGTCGAAAGCGAAATCTGTGAAGTCCCTCACCTCTTTTGCAAAGCGCTCAGCCCAGCTTGCCGCCGGCTTTGTCTGCGCTATCGCCCTTGCCGCTGGCGCGCCCACCGTCGCCGGCGCCCAAGTGCTCACGACCGACAATGTTTGCGGCAAAACCGCCGATGCGCGCGGCATCACGGCCGAAAACCTGCCCGATATCGATGCGACCAATGCCCTCGTCATGGGCAAAGACGGCACCGTCTACTATGGGCGCGGCGCCGATGAGCAGGTCAAGATTGCCTCGATCACCAAGGTCATAACCGCAATCCTAACCGTCGAGAATTGCAAGATGGACGAGAAGGTCACGGTGAGCAACGCCGCAGCCACCGTGGGTAATTCGACCGCCGGCTTGCTCGAAGGCGACGAGCTTACCGTGGAGCAGGCACTGCGCGGCCTGATGATTCCCTCGGGCAACGACGCCGCCATCGTGCTCGCCGAATATGTGGGCAAGAAAATCGACCCTAAGACCAAAGACGCCGAGGCCACATTTGTGAAGGCCATGAACGAGCGCGCTAAGAAGCTCGGCTGCACCGGTACGCTTTTTGAAAACCCGCATGGTCTGGACTTTGATGAGTGGGCTGGCAATATGCACTCAACCGCACACGACGTAGCGCTGATGATGCAGGAGGCCATGAAAAACGACACGATCCGCGAGGTCGTAGCGAGCGAGGATTCCTGGATCGAAGTCACGGGCGCCGACGGCACCGACCATTCGCATTCCATGGACACGCATAACTATTTGCTGGGCCAAGATGGCAACATCGGCGGCAAGACCGGCACCACCGACGACGCGGGCTATTGCTTTACGAGCGCCTACAACCGCGACGGCGACGAGATCTACACCGTTATTTTGAACTCCACCACCACCGATCAGCGCTTTACCGATACCGCCACCCTTGCCAACTGGTACTACGACCACAAGGTGACGGTCGCAATCGCCAACACGCAAGAAAAGACCGCCAACGGCAACCCGCTTATGGCGCGCATTAGTCAAACCGACTGGACGGATAAGACAATCGACGCCACGCTCGCCGATCCCACGGCGCAAGCGACCGTGTTTTCTCTTGCCGGCGAGGTGACCGAAAAGGTTAGCTACGACGATCTTTCGGGCACGGTGCATGTGGGCGACAAGGTGGGCAGCGTTACACTCAAGCAGGCCGGCACCAAGATCGCCGTCATGGACCTGGTTGCCGACGAGGAAGGCGCAGGGCCGAATCCCATTGAATGGCTGCTCGTGAAGCTCGATCGCTTGGGCCGCCGCATCGACAACCGCCCACTTGCGGCAGAGAGCGAGACCGTAGCCAAGGCTCCTGAGATGTAGGGCGCAAGAATAATAAGTCCACTGAAAGGAGGCGTCCGAAAGGATGCCTCCTTTTTGAGGGTTCGAATCCCCAGCCGCCATTCTTGATAATAAAAAAGGGCCCCAAATGGGACCCTTCTTCAAATTCGTACTGGCGGAGAGCTGGGGATGTCCGGGCACGCTGCGCATGCCCTCCGGCTTCAAAGCCTGGCAGCTTTTCTCCCACGGGCTACAAACGCTTTCGCGTTTGCTTAACGCCCGTGCCCTCTCGGGTTCGAATCCCCAGCTAACGTGGTTCAACTAAAAAAGGGCCCCTTTCGGAACCCTTCTTTAAAGTCTTACTGGCGGAGAGCTGGGGATTCGAACCCCAGATGCCCTTTTGGGGCATACTCGCTTAGCAGGCGAGCACCTTCGGCCTCTCGGTCAGCTCTCCGTAACAGCCGTTCTATAGTAACCAAACAGCCAAGGATGGGCAAGGGGGAATTTTGGAGCGATTCCGATTTGCCAGTAGACGTCTCAGCCAATCATCTCAATTTGTAACAGTTACAGGCCGAATCTTCGTCCAGATGTTACAGATTTAGACAAACAGTCAGCGCCATCCGCAAATGTCTCAATCTGAAACACCTGCATGCCGTAATCCCCTCTAGATGTTACAGATTGAGACAAAGATGCGGGGGCAACCACAGCGGCGGCGTCGATGCCTCCAGTCTTTATTAGTCCGCTCGAATGGTCTCCAACAGATAATCGCGCATGTACGGAATTGCAAACGAAACACAGCCGTAGCCGGCAGGCTCAATCAGTCCCGTATCGATCAGACGTTTGCGATACGACCCGACTTTATTCGCCGGCAATCCCATCTTTTTGGCAATATCACCGTTCGTAATCTCGCCGCCTTCGCATTGCGCCATCGCCGCGAGATATTGAAACTGCCGCTCCGACACCCTGCGCAGCGCGGGGGCAATCACCATGGCATTGAAACTATCAAGAGCCGCCTGGACACCCTTGCGAGCCGCCTCTTCACTCACGCTCTCCGACCCGCTGCGCGCAGCAACCTGCCAAGCGTAATATCCGACCAACTGGACCATAAAGGGATAGCCTGCCGAAGCCTTTGTTAAAAGCTCAGCAACGCCTTCGTCGAGTTCCTTGCCCGCACGCCTCATCGTATCCTCAAACGATCCGCCGACTTCAAAATCTGAAAGCCGCGTGAGCTCGATATGCTTCGCCCTCTGAAGGAACGTCAACGTATCATCCACCACCACGCCATCCACCGAGGTTGGCAAACCAGCGAATGCAAAGGCGACATTCGCCCCTTGGCGAATCAAGAGCTGCATTTCATTACCCAGCTCGCGCATTTCCTCAGTTGAGGCGTCCTGAATCTCATCGAGTGTGATGAGCAAACCACCTCGCTTCGCGGCATCGTACATCGCCTCCCCCAGATGAGAGGCTGACTTCGACAGCTCTACGGAGCCAAGGCTGACTCCTAAAATCGATGGGGAAATCGACATTGATGCAAGACGAACATTTCGCTGCAGAGCCTCGAGAATTCTGTCGCAAAAACCGGCATTTGAGGCGACGTCGACAACCTCGAATCCTTTTTTGCGCGCAAGATCGCCCAATGCGTTGAGGAGCACCGTTTTACCCGTGCCTCGGACACCCGAGATGCGCATGAGTCGATCGGGGGCACCAGGGCCATTCTCAAGAGCTTCGGCAAAGTCATCCAAAACAGCGTCGCGTCCGATAAGCTCAGGTGGATTCATGCCCGCTGTTGGCTTAAAGGGATTAATAGCTTTTGACATTCGACCTCCTCTGCCAGTTTTAACAACTTTAACAAAGTTTAGCAACTTTAGCAGAGTTTAACAGTTTTAGCAGGCTCGGCGGCTTTATGCCTTACCGATTCTGTCGGGTCCTCCCGCCCGCGCCGATACAAATAGCGCGGTGCGGCCCCTCTATATCGCCCCTACCCCAGCGAGCGGTTGAGGGAGCCGAGCTCGTCGTTGCCCATGGTGCGCCACATTTGGAAGATGCAACCGCGTGCCAGGAAAAAGAAGCCGTTGTCGACCAGTTGCACAGCGGCATCTGCCAGCTGATTCGTCACGGCGGACACTGGCGGCAACTCAAGTCCAGCCTTGCGGATAGTCTCGACCGCTTCCTCGAACGTCGGAGGCTCGCTAACGCCCATCTCGTTCATAAGGCCCTGCATTTCTTCCAGCGCGCTACTGCCCGACTCCTCGCCGCGCGGCACGAGACGGTAACAAGCCAGCGCCAGGTCGAGCTGATCGCAATTCCAATAGGCAAACGCCAAGCGATAGAACAGGTAGCCGATTGCAGAACGATCGCTGGCAATACGTAGGCCGTGGCGCGCCACCTCGATAATCTCGTCAAAGCGCTCCAGACGCGCAAGCACGTTGATGAGCGCAAAGTGCGATTGCATGGACGAGCGCGCCAGATCGTAAAGATGGCGCACCTCGGGCAGCGCTCGTTCAAAGTCCTCTTGCTCGGCGTAAAAGCTGCAGATCTCGTGCTGGGCAAAGTACAGCGCATCGGGCGCACGAAGGATTCGCACAGAGCGGTCTTCTTCCAACACCGGTAGCACCATGCGCACCAGCTGGTTATCGCAAAACTGCGTTTGAACCGGACCTGTCGCCAAAAGCTCGGCGACGGCGCACTTAGCCTCCAACTCCTCGACAAGACGGGAAAAGCCTTCAAAGGCACCTGTACGGTCGACTTTTGCCTGCTCGCGCAATTCAACAACGCGGGCCACGTATGGGTCGTCGTCCTCTTCCATGACCTCCAACTCGTCAGCCGTATCGGCAAGCAGCAGATCGCGCAGCGCCGGCGGCAGCGTGCGATGGTCATCACGCGGACGAGCATGAACCTCCGCAGGCTCAATCGTCTCCGGAGCGGTTGACTCATACGCCTCAAGCACACGCTTGCACGGCATATCGTCCATGTCCATGCTCTCAAGATCCTTGGCGACAGGCACGCAATCGGCCAGATAGGCCGCGCGCCCAAAGAAATACGTTGCGACAACGCGCTCGCCCTGCTCACTGTCGGGAGCAGCAATCTGCACATAGCAGCGCGTGATGCAGGTGCCCGCGGCAAAACACGCTGCCGCAAGCGTGAGTGCCACGCGCGCATCGTGCTCCGCGGCCCAGATCGCACGCGTGTCCTCTTCCAGCTCGCGCCAGGCGTCATCTTGAGCGTCGTATTCACGTTGCGGCATGGCATTCACGACAGAGTGCCCAAACCGAACGAGCATAATCCCCTCGGCAACGTTTGCCCGATAGGTATAGTCGAGCCGTGTGACAACGTTAAGTGCCTCGACGATACGCGCGAAGCGGGTACGCACATCCCACTCACCGCCCGGCTGGCAAGCCACCGTACCCGGTTTGCCCCACGGGTTATCGCTCGAGGCCGCATCGAGCAGTCGGGGAACATCGTTGGTCGTCTTGGCGATATGCCACGCATCAAAGAGCGCGCAGCCCTCAAGGCTCGGCGAGGATGCCGCAGGGGCCAATCCAGCCCCGATGCGCTCAAGGATGCCGGAGAGGCGGTTGAGACGGCACTCGATGGCGAGCAGCGTGTCAATCTCGTCCTGGTCTAGCAGACTACGATCAAAATTGAGATAGAACAGCTTTGAGCGATCGATGCGAGCCAGGCTCATCTCGAACTTGGCGGCGATGGTGCGCAGGCGGGGCAAGTCAATTTCGCTCATAAGGGCGGCGGCATAGCGCTCAATGCCACTTGGATTATCTGTATGGTCAATGCGGTAGAGCAACGTTTCGATTGCATCGGGCAGCGGCGTGGAATCAAAACCCAGCAGTACCTCAACCGGCTCGGGGAGTTTTACAAGTTTGATTTTGTCGACAGCATTTTTCATACCCTCGTCGAGGCCGTCGCCGCCTGCCGTGTCTGAGACAGCGTTTTCAGAATCGGCGAATATCACGTAACGCAAGAACATCGAGGCCATGAACTCGCCGTAGCGAAGGCTGCGCGTCGAATTCCACGTCTCGCGATCGGATTGTTCGCGCATGGTGCCTTCGGGAGAGCCGATGACTCGCGCCCGGGAGCGCATCGTCCCATCGGTACCCCTGACTGCAATCTCACCGATGTTGGAATCGGACTCGTCAAGAATCAGCTGCATGTCGGGATCGTCGGGCAGCGATACTTCGTTAACGGGACGGTCCACCTTATAGACCTCACCCGAAACGCTCACGTAGCCCAAAAGCGACACATGACTTTTGCCGACGAATTCGACGACATAGCATGATTCATGCGGGTCCTCGCCAAAGAGCTTCCAAACCACGCCATACGAGCGTCCCGCAGGCTGCTCGGGCATGGCCGGAAAGCGCTTTTTGGGATCAAGAAACCTGAGCTTGTATGTCGGACGCTCTGCCACGAAATATCACCCTGATCGGTCGTCTAAAGAAAGAGCGCGCCACGGGCTCACCGAGGCGCATACTCGAAATCTTACACGAGTCGATGAGAAATAGTCCCCTTTGACCGAGGCTCGAGCCCATGCGGCGTCCGCCTAAAAGAAAAGCCCCCGTTGCCGGGAGCTTTAATCTCAAATGTTGCGGCGTATAGGATTCCGCGCATCCGCTGTGCGGATCCGCACCGGCTTCGCCCGCCTGCCGGCGGACTCGTCCGCGGGCTAAAAACGCTCCGCGTTTTCTTTACGCCCGCGCCTCGACCGAGGTTCGAATCCATGCAGTGTTTACGTAAAAGAAAAGCCCCCGTTGCCGGGAGCTTTAATCTCAAATGGTGCGGCGTATAGGATTCGAACCTATGACGTTCTGATTCGTAGTCAGACCCTCTATCCAGCTGAGGTAACGCCGCGAGTTGTTGATTATTATGCACATGGACTGAATAAAGGTCAAGCGTTTTTCAAAAAAAGTTATTGAATTTGATTTTTACTCATTTTGACCACTTGATGCGATCTTCGACGCATCGCGATATAAGAAAAGCCTCCGTTACCGGAGGCTTTAAAATTCAATTGGTGCGGCGTATAGGATTCCGCGCATCCGCTGCGCGGATCCGCACCGGCTTCGCCCGCCTGTCGGCGGACTCGCCCGCTCGCTAAAAACGCTCCGCGTTTTCTTGACGCTCGCGCCTCGAACGAGGTTCGAATCTCCGCAATGCCCCCGTAAAGGAAAAGCCCCCGTTTCCGGAGGCTTAAAGCTCAATTGGTGCGGCGTATAGGATTCGAACCTATGACGTTCTGATTCGTAGTCAGACCCTCTATCCAGCTGAGGTAACGCCGCAACGCACGGATTATTATGCACGTGACCCCTCGATGGGTCAAGCGACAATTTGGAAAAATTTTACGAAGTGATGATTAAGATACTCGCGCCTCGACCGAGGTTCGAATCCATGCAGCGGTGGCATAAAAGAAAAGCCCCCGTTGCAGGAGGCTTTCGATTTCAATTGGTGCGGCGTATAGGATTCCGCGCATCCGCTGCGCGGATCCGCACCGG
>CATXXC010000016.1 GCA_958403385.1 uncultured Collinsella sp. | reverse complement strand
ATGTATGGTGCCCGAGGCGAGACTCGAACTCGCACGTTGTTGCCAACGGTGGATTTTGAGTCCACTGCGTCTGCCAATTCCGCCACTCGGGCACGTAATGCGTGAGTTAGTTTATCACAGCTTTCTGCCGATTAGTCCGAAAATGGAACTTCGAGCATTTCGATGAGTTCGACCGTGCGGAGCATCTCGCGCTGACGGCATCCGCGACCGTCGACCGAGGCCTCGCCCATCTGGTTATCGTAGGGGTCCTCGCGCATGCCGTTAAAGACAGGTTCAAACCCCGCCTGGAACCGACAGTTTGCCACCATGCGCCACGGATCGAGATTGCCAAAGTAGTGACGACGACGCCACTCCTCCCCCATCCTGCGCGCCGAGGAACCAAACGATACGTCGGCGTTAAGCCAACCGGTCTGTGGCGTATAGAACTCAGCCCAATCGTGCGGCCCCACCGAATCGGGCGCAACATACAGGCCGCTCTGCCAACGGGCAGGCACGCCCGCGATACGGCACATGGTGATAAACGTGAGCGCCATAACGCCGCAATCGCCGCGGAGCGAATGCGCGCAGTCATCGGCAATAGATCCCAAAAGCAAGTACGGCGGCTGATAGCGATAGTCGATATGCTGCGTCAGATAATCATAGATAGCACGAGCGCGATCGAGCGGATCCTCGAGTCCGTCAACAACACCGGCCGTCAGCTGCTGCAGATACGGCGTAAATGCAATGTGCGGACGGTCCTCGGAAATATCCTCGGGCAGAGGCGCGTCCATACGCGGATGAACCGGAAGTGTGCCACCGTAGACATCACAATAAGCAGCATCGATGTGATAACGATAAGTCACGGAGAATGAGCGCTCACTCGAAGAAGACCACGAGGCGGTACGCGCCGAAGCGTTCGCGGGAGCAACAGCACCCTCCGGCGTCATGTCGAGAATCTCGACCCGAGACTGCTGACGGCAGGCAGCCGCGACGGGAAGCCAAGCGCAAACGGTCTCCCCCTCCAGAGCGCCGGGGACAGACACGGACGCTTTAAGCGTAATGACGCGAGCCAATCCGTTTTGTGACTCCATCTCCTTGAGCATCTCGTCGCGCAGTGCTATTCCGTCCGTAGAATCGGGACGCATGCCGGGGACCTCTTTGGGATATACGCGAAGCGAATCGAGGAAGTTGTCGAGAACGAACAGCTCGCCATCGATAAAGCGCCAGTCAATACGCTTACGGTCAATCAGATCGTCAAACTGCTCCTCGGTAAACTCAGGCCACTCCTCGCGAATCATCGCAATAGCCTGGTCGCGCGACACCGAAAAATGAAGCGGCGTCTCAAGCATGCGATACCGCTCGGCACGAACGCAGGCAGCAAGCGAGGGATCGGGGTCTTGGGCAAGTAGGCGGTCGCAAGCCTCAATAGCCTGCGAAAGATACCCCGCGTCCTTTAAACGCAGAATCTCGGGTGGCAAGCCAACATCTAGAAAACGGAAGTCATCATTGCAAACATCAACAGAGCAACCAACAGGACCCTCGTCAATAACCTTCCCATCCGAAGGCAGCACATTAATAACAGCCATACCAAACTCCAAGTCATTAGAACTCTTGAAGCCCATTGTAGCGAGATAAAAAAGAAAGCCCCAATAAAGGAACCCTCAACACCGATAAACGGTACCTCTAAAAATGAATTCAGCCCAGTAACCCTGTAGCGAGTTAACAAAGGAGGCCCCGTTCACCCGGAGCTGATTCCGTCGCGCGACTTCTGGCGAAGCCAGTAGCCACCTTAATTCAGGCTCGTAACCCTGCGGCGTTAAACGAAGGAAGCCCCGTCTCCCGGAACTGTTTCCTTGGCGCGACTTCTGGCGAAGCCAGGTGAGCGCAAAGGAAACAGTGTAGGGAGACGGGGCTTCCGGTGGGAAGTTTAGCGACGCTTACGCCTTGTTGACGGAGCCAAACTCCTCCATGAGCTCCTTGGTGCGGGCAACGATGTTGTCGCGACCAGGCTTGAGGAGCTTGCGGGGGTCAAAGCCCTTGCCCTGCTGATCCTTGCCAGCCTCGATATACTCGCGAACGCCCTTGGCGAAGACGAGCTGCAAATCGGTGTTGACGTTGATCTTGGAGATACCCAGGGAGATGGCCTTCTTGATCTGATCCTCGGGGATGCCGGTACCACCGTGCAGAACGAGGGGCAGGTCGCCGGTCTCGGCCTTGATCTCGCCCAGACGCTCGAAGGAAAGGCCAGCCCAGTCGGCGGGATACACGCCGTGGATGTTGCCGATACCGCAGGCGAGGAAGTCGACGCCCAGGTCAGCAATCTGCTTGCACTCAGCGGGGTCAGCGAGCTCGCCGTTGGAGGTCACGCCGTCCTCGGTGCCGCCGATGCCGCCGACCTCGGCCTCGATGGACATGCCCTTGGAGTGGGCAAGCTCAACGAGCTCCTTGGTGCGGTCGAGGTTAAGCTGGAAGGTCTCCTCGTGAGAGCCGTCATACATGATGGACGTGAAGCCGGCCTCGATGCACTTGAAGCAGTCCTCGTAAGAACCGTGATCGAGGTGAAGGGCGACGGGGACGGTAACGCCCGTGGCCTCGACGGCAGCCTTGACCATGTCGGCGCAGACCTTGAAACCGCCCATCCACTTAGCGGCACCAGCGGTGCACTGAAGGATCAGCGGAGACTTGGCCTCCTCGGCGGCCTGGAGAATAGCCAGGGTCCACTCGAGGTTGTTGGTGTTGAAGGCACCGAGAGCGTACTTGCCGGCCTCGGCCTTCTTGAGCATGTCTGCTGCGTTGACGAGCATAAAAGAAACCTCCTGTAAGGTTGCTCCGATAACGCCTGAGATTTTACCACGACATACCCGAGCATAAACGTTCGTTTGTTCACGAATACCATCCGATTGGACAATTTTTGACCGTTTGCCCCACAGAATCGACCCACTGGGGAAAATAGCTTGACGATTGAGCGGTCTTCGTGGTTCGAAAGACGGCTTCGAGCCTACATCTGCATAAACGGATTCTGCATAAGTTCGCGCGCCATCGTGGTCGAATCGCCATGGCCCGTCAAGCAAACGGTATCGGGCGGAAGCGTCTTGGCAAGTTTGGAGAGCGAGCGCATAATCGCCGCCTCGTCACCGCCGGAAAGATCGGTACGACCGTGGCTGCCCGGGAAAAGCGTGTCGCCCACAAAGGCGATGTTCCCCTGCTCGGTCGCGGCGAACAGGACGATGCCGCCCGGCGTATGCCCCGGCGTCTCGATCACCTGCAGGCAGATATCGCCCAATTCAATCGTATCGCCCTCGGCAAGCAGCCGCGTCGGCTCGCCCGGATCGGGCGTCTCAATACCCCACATGGCGCGCTGCTCCTCGATATTTGCGCGAGGCACCGTCACGTCCTTAGCGCACAACTCATATAGTGCGCTGTCGCCAACGACAGCTCGAACCCCGGCGACCCCGCCAACATGGTCGGCATGACCGTGCGTGCAGACAGAGCCGAGTACGCGAACCTCGGGATGCGCGGTGCGGATATGCTCCACAAGACGCTCGCCCTCCCACGCCGGATCGACGATTAAGCACTCGTCATTCGAAATCACGACGTAACTGTTGGTCTGAATCGGGCCGTTGACGAGTGCCTCAATCGAAGCTGCACCTCGGGGTGTCAGGTCCAAAGTCATATCGCCCATGCGCATACCCTCCTTCTAAAATACGTTCGAGGCACCAAACGATGCCTCGAACGTAACCAATATCTATGATGCTGAGAGGCTCTCGCACCTACACACGGCGCTTGAGCTGAGCTCCGCCTTCGCCGGGCATAAGACGGCGAGCGTCGTAGACCGAATCGACACTGCTGATGGAAGCCAGCAGCGGATCCAGACCGCTCGCGTCCGAGATCTCGACCATAAAGCGCAGGGTTGCAATACCCTCGCGGTTGGTCGACGTGGCGGCAGAAAGGATATTGCCGCCCGCATCGCCAATGGCAATGGTGACATCCTTGAGCAGGCCCATGCGGTCCAGGCACTCGACCACGATCTCGACCTGGAAGAGGGTGTCGGCAGCGCCGTCCCACTCCACATCGATCATGCGCTCGGGATGTTCCATAAGACCCTTGACGTTGGGGCAGTTGGCGCGATGCACCGAAACGCCACGACCGCGCGTGATGAAGCCGACGATGTCGTCGCCCGTCACGGGGTTGCAGCAATGAGCCAGACGGACCAGCAGGCCGCTGTTGCTCTCGCCCTTGACGATAATGCCGTTACTAGCGCTCTTGCCGCGCTTTTGCGGCTTGCGGTTGGAGCCGCGAGCAGGCTGCTTCACGACCTCGGCGATAGCCTCGGCCTTGGTGAGCTGTTCCTCGGGCTTGGGGTCCAAGATTTGCTCGACCTTATTGCCCACAGCGCGCGGGGCAACCTTGCCGGCGCCGACGGCGGCAAACAGGTCCTCGAGCTGCTTGAAGTTAAACTGCTCCGCCACGGCGTTGAGTGCACGCGTCGAACGCGGCGTAGAAATGCCATAGCCACGCTTACGCAGGTCCTTGGCCAGCATATCGCGACCGGCGGCAGCGTCGTCGTCCTTGGTCGCAGCGGCAAAATAGCGGCGGATCTTTGACTTGGCGGAAGGTGTCTTAACGATCTTGAGCCAATCGCGCGACGGCTTGGAACTCTTGTTAGTCAGGATCTCGACACGGTCACCCGTCTTAATCTCGTGCGTGAGCGGAGCCACCGCACCGTTGATTTTGGCGCCGACGCAGTGGTTTCCCACCTCGGTGTGAACGGCATAGGCAAAGTCGAGCGGCGTGGAGCCGGCACGAAGCGCCATGACCTCGCCTTTGGGCGTGAAGACAAAGATCTCCTGATCGAACAGATCGACCTTCAGCGAGTGCAGGTATTCCTTGGCATCGGTGATCTCGTCGGAAGCCGCCCAATCGAGCGAATGCTTGAGCCAGTTGATCTGGTCGTCCAAACGTTGAGCGTCATTGGTCTTGGAAGCAGACGATCCGCCCGACTTCTTATATAGCCAGTGGGCGGCAATGCCGTACTCGGCCTGCTCATGCATCTCGTAGGTTCGAATCTGAATCTCGAGCGGACGAGCCGTAGGGCCGATGACCGTCGTGTGGAGCGACTGGTAGTTATTGACCTTGGGCATGGCGATATAGTCTTTAAAGCGACCGGGCATGGGGTGCCACAGCGTATGCACCGCGCCGAGCGTGGAGTAGCAATCGCGCACCGAATGCGTGATGACGCGCAGTGCCACCAGGTCGTAGATCTCGGAGAATTCCTTGCCCTTGCGCTTCATCTTTTGGTAGATGGACCAATAGTGCTTGGAACGGCCGTTGATCTGGAAGTCCTCCAGGCCAATGCGGTTGAGTTCGTCGGTGAGTGTCTTGATGGTCTCGGCAAGGTAGCGCTCGCGGACCTCGCGCGACTCAGCCACCATGCGCGCGATGCGCTGGTAGGCATCGGGCTCCAGGTAGAAGAAGGACAGGTCCTCGAGCTCCCACTTAATAGAGCTCATGCCCAGGCGGTCAGCCAAGGGCGCGTACACGTCCATGGTCTCGCGAGCCTTAAACAGGCGACGATCCTCGCGCAGGGCTGCCAGCGTTCGCATGTTGTGCAGACGGTCGGCAAGTTTAACGATGATGACGCGAATGTCCTTGGACATGGCGAGGAACATCTTGCGCAGCGTGAGCGCCTGCTTCTCGTCCATGCTGTCGACTTCGATGTTGGTGAGCTTGGTCACGCCATCGACGAGCTCGGCCACCGTATCGCCAAACAGGCCGGAAACATCGGTGAGCGAGGTCTCGGTGTCCTCGACGGTATCGTGCAACAGCGCGGCGCACACCACGTCACAATCCATCTTGAGATCGGCCAAAATGATGGCAACCTCGACGGGATGGTTAATGTACATCTCACCCGAGCGGCGCTTTTGGTTACAGTGTTTCTCGGCGGCAAAGCAGTAGGCTTGCTCCACCTTGGAGAAGTCGTCCTCATTCATATATTTGAGGCACAAGCGCTCCAGCTTGTCGTAGCTGTCCGCCATAATCTCGGGCGGCAGCTCATCGGCATGCTTATAGTGCTCCATCTCCGAAAACGGCTGGAGGGTGGAATCATGGGCGGTACGGGCTGCGGCATCCATCGAGGTCCCCTTCCCCTAGGCCCGCGGTACGATCGGGCGGTTAACTTTGGCTAGCATATCAGAAGCGCACGAATCGAGCGCCCAACTCCGGAAAGCCGAGAACTCCATGCGCGAGCGCAAGCCCTCCAAATAGCGAATTGACCTGCTCAATTGCACGCGGCCGGGGTTTTCGGCCATCGCGATGCGACGGGTGTCGTCAAACCCCGAAACGCGACAAAAACCAAGCTCTTCGAAGATTCCCAAGCCGCTTTCCACCGAGCGCTCGTCGACCGGCGTGCGAGCATCGATGGCAAGGCACATCTGCGCGATGTCGATATCGCTCGCGCTAAAGAAATCGTCCCCGGTCTTGCCGCGGTTGGAGCGCCACATGGTCTGCAGCGCGCGATAGAGCGTGACGAGCTCGTCGCGCTCGGGCGCATAGCAGTCGAGTAGGCGCTCGTTAATACGGGCGTCACGCGACGAATAGAGTAGATGGATCACGGCGGGTTGGCCATCGCGACCGGCGCGGCCGCTCATCTGGTTAAACTCAATGCCGCCAAACGGCATGTGATAGAGCACGACATGGCGAATATCGGGAAGGTTGACGCCCTCGCCAAAGGCGGATGTCGAGACGATGCAGCTGAGGCTGCCGTCTCGAAACGCCTCCTCTACGCGATGGCGGTCGGTGCGCGTAAGGCCAGCGTTATAGAACGCGATACGGGTCGCACAGTCGGGAACGCGTTTGCGTAGTGTCTTGGCGAGCGCCACGGACTGGTCGCGCGAATTGACGTAAATGACGGTCTTCTCCCCCGTCGCCACGATCGACACCAAACGGTTCTCGCGACTTGCAAGATCACGGTCGTCCTCGAGCTGCAGGTTCTCGCGCACCGTCTCGTCGACCACCGTGTGAGTGATCGGAAGCATGCGGGCAAGCTCGGCCACGACCGGAGCCGTCGCGGTGGCCGTCGCGGCCATAACGACCGGGTCGCCCAGGGCTTTGAGGATATCGGGCATGTCGAGATAGGCGCTGCGGTCGCCGCCCTTGGCAAGGCCAGCGTGGTGCGCCTCATCGATAACGACAAAACCGATGCGCCCCGAACGCGCAAAGCGGTCGCGGTGAATGGACAGGAACTCGGGCGTCGTGAGCACGATGCCGGTACGGCCCGAAGCCAAGCCGGCAAACACGTCATCGCGCGCCGCCTCCACGGTCTCGCCGGTCAGCACGCCAACGCCAATGCCAAGCGATGCCATCGTCGACGAGAGGTGATAGGCCTGGTCGGCAACAAGCGCACGCAGCGGATAGACAAAGATGCTCGCACGTCCGCGAAGCACCGCCTCACGCGCGGCATGTACATGGAAGATGAGCGACTTGCCGCGCCCCGTTCCCATAACGGCCAGAACACTTTGGTGATCGGCCAGGGCATCGAGCGCCTCGACCTGCGCGCGGTGCGGCTGGTTCGAGCCGATAAAGCTATGAATAAGCGAGCGCGTGAGCTCGGTATAGGAAAGCTGGGCGAGCGTCTCGCGCTTGCGCGACTCCAGGCGCAGGCCAGAATCCGCCGGCTGCACGCCACGACGAAGCTCGCATGCCGGATCGTCGACGCCGGGCAGCGTGGTATCGCGGACCAGAACATCCTTGATCATGAGCTTGGGCTTCACACGCCCCTGCCAATGCTCGGCAACGGCCTCAAACACCAAGTCGACAGCGCTATCGCAGTTGATGAGCTTATCGATTTGCGGCACGCGGAACATAATGGCCGGCACGCTCGCGGCGCCATCGGTCGCCACAAAGCGCATGTGCTCGCCGGTCTTACCCACCACGGCGCGATCGCACATCGTCACGCCCTCGGCAGCCAGCAGCGGCACCTTATTACCCTGGCCAAACGGCTCAAGGCGGGAAATCTGCTCTATAGTCTCGATATTCAGCTCGGAAAGGTCGACCGTGGCGGCAACCTCGTCGATGTCTTCAAAGTCCTCAGCGGGAATCTCCGATAGCACGGCGGAAAGGCGACGACGGAATTCATCGAGCTTGGATGCCTCGATGGTCACACCCACCGCACCGGCATGTCCGCCGCGACGAATCAGCAGGTCGGAACAGCGCTCGACGGCGTCAAACAGGTTAACTTTGCCCACCGAGCGACCAGAGCCGCGCGCGATACCGTCCTCGATCGAGAACAGCAGCGCCGGCACGTGATAGCGGTTGGTCAGACGGCTTGCCACGATGCCCTTGACGCCCTCGTGCCAGCCTTCGCCGCCCACAACGATCGCGCGCCCGCCGTCATAGGTCTCCTCGACCTTTGCCATGGCATCGCGCGTGAGCTCCGCCTCGATCTCACGGCGCTGGCGGTTGATTTCCTCGAGCTCAGCCGCCAGCGCGCTTGCTTCGATGGGATTGCGGGCAAGCAGCAGGTCGAGCGCCAGCTTGGGATCGGCCATGCGGCCGGCAGCGTTTAAGCGGGGAATGAGCGAGAATGACAGGCCATCCGCCGTAATGCTCGAAAGGTCCGCCTTGGCAAGCGCGGCAAGCGCGATATAGCCGGGGCGAGCGGTTACGCGCATCTGCTGGATGCCCTCGGCAACCAGCGCGCGGTTCTCGGGCGTGAGCGGCATCATGTCGGACACGGTGCCCAGCGCCGCGACCTCGATTAGCGAACGCCAATACGACGGCTTGCCCAGGCGCTCACCCAGGACTTGCACCAGCTTGAGCGCCACACCAGCACCGGCAAGCTCGCGCGAGGGGCCCTCGTCCTCGAGCTTGGGGTCGGTCAGGGGCACACCCTGCGGCACCTGGTCGGAGGGCTCGTGATGGTCCGTGACCACCAAATCGATCCCCAGGTCCTCCAAATAGGAAACCTCTTCCTTGGCGGCAATGCCGTTATCGACGGTCACGATCAGCTGGGGGCGAGCGAGCTCGTTAACGCGGTCGAGTGCCGCGCGCGAAAGACCGTAGCCCTCATCAAAGCGATGCGGAATAAACGGCGTGACATCGGCGCCAAACGTGCGCAGCGCCTCGGTCAACAGGCAGGTCGACGTAATACCGTCAACGTCAAAATCGCCAAAGACTGCAATGTGCTCGTGGTTGCGAATAGCACGCTCGACGCGGTCGGCAACGACCGACATGCCCGGGATAATGAGTGGATCGGCCCAGTCGCGATCGAGCGAAGGCGTCAAAAACAATTGGCCCTCTTTGATGGAGCCAATGCCGTGCGCGACCATAATGCGCGCCACCAGCCCGGGAATGCCCAGACCAGCCGAAAGCTCCTTTTCGAGCTCGGGGTTTTGCTGAGCGACCGCCCAGCGATGCGTCGTCTTAAGCGATGACATAGGCGCCCACCCCCGATAGGGGCAGGTCGCCGCGATACCTCTCACGGTTCATAGCGATGAGTCCTCTGTGTATGCCCGCTTCGGCAGGCAGATCTGTTGAACGGATTTATTATACCGTGCGGCGCGGACGCAAATCGCCGCAGCACGCCGCGGTTTCGGTAAACGATGCCGGTAATAGCCTCGAAATAATCGAGCGTTTCAGCCGCACGGACGCATACGAGCGTCTAGCATATCCATACAAACGAGTTCGCGGATAAAGGGAGTCACGGGACATATGAAGCAATGGACTGGACTGGGAAAGTTCCTCGCGGGGCATATGCAGGTCATCGTTCCGATTTGCGTGGCGCTCGGCGTGCTCTTTCCCCAGCAGATTGGCGTGCTCAAGCCCATTGTTCCCGCCCTCTTCGCCTTTATGACGTTTCAGGGTGCGCTCAGCAACACCTTCCACCAGGTAGCCGAGGTGTTCCGCCGTCCCCTGCACCTGATTTTGGCACTGCTCGTCTCGGCGGCGCTTATTCCCATCGTGGCCTATGCCATGGGATCGTTATTCTTTGGCTCCAATCCCAACCTTGTCTGCGGCATCGTGCTCGAGTACAGCGTACCCGTGGCGGTCACTGCCTTTATGTGGATTAGCATGTTCGGCGGCAACGGCCCGCTCGCGCTCACCATCATCCTGACGTCCTCGGTCATCTCCCCTGTGACGATTCCGCTCACGCTCAAGCTCCTGCTGAGCGCCACCGTCTCGATCGATGTGCCGAGCATGATGCAAGACATGGCCTTTATGATCGCCATCCCCGCCGTGCTCGGCATCGTGATCAACGAGCTCACGCGCGGATGGGGGCACGAAAAACTCTCCCCCGTGCTCTCGCCCGCCTGCAAATTCATGATGATGGGCGTTATCGCCTCCAACTCCACCGCCATGAGCGAGTACGTGCTACACATGAACGCGGTGCGCTTGGAAGTCGCCCTCTTTATTTTGGTCTTCGCCATCAGTGGCTTTGTCGTCGGTTTTCTGGTCGCCCGCGCGCTGCATCTGCCATATAGCGAGACGACCACCATGTGCTTTACCTGCGGCATGCGTAACATCTCTTCGGGCGCCGTCATCGCCACGCAGTACTTTCCGGGCGAAGTCGTGTTTCCCGTCATGTGCGGAACGCTGTTTCAGCAGGTACTCGCCTCGCTTATCGGGCATCTCTTTGAGCGTCTGACCGGCGAGGAGCGCGCCGCCCAGCGCAAGCGCGTCGAAGCCGGCCGCGACGCCATGGCACGCTAGACTGTCCGCATTACGCGGGTGTTAGTCTTGCTATACGAGCGTTTCCAGATGCGCACGCAGGCGCTCAGCATCGATATCGAGCGTTGTCTCAGCATTGACCTGGGCCAAACGATAGCCGACAAAGTAGGGCGAAACCACCCAACGTGGCAGCGCCTTGGCAATGGTCCGACCGCCCAGGTGATAGAAGAACAGGTTGTACGACTCTGCGCGACCACCGTGGTGCTCGTTCAGGATATAGCGCAGAGCTACCTGGATCGCATCGGCGAAGAGATCCGCCTCGGCTTGGTCTCTCGTGTCATCGCTGGCAGCGATTCCCTGCGGGGCTGAAACGTTGATCTCAAAGAACCCCATGATCGGTTCGGTTGAGATGTCGACCGAGATTCTCCCCTGTTGCCAGACACTGATGCCTTCAAAGTTGGCTGAGGCCAGCGCCGCATAGCCGTCCTCCTGTTCCAAGCCCACAATCTGCATGTGTGGATGGACGAGGCTGCCGCCCGAAAGCGGGCCTTTGTTCTTGTACATGAGCACACTGCAGTACTGTTGGGAATCGATCATCTGCTGCCAACAGCCCAGGGCAAACCGCATCACATGATGCAGCTCATCCGGTTCATAGGTCACCAGGTCGGCGTCGTGATTGGCAGACTCGATCAATACGGTCTGACGTGTGGCCCGCAATGTCTTGAACTTATTCTCGAGCCAGATGCAGTCACCATCGCGCTGGATGATGTTGGCAAGCCCCTCCGTGTCGCAAAAGGGGCACGCGGTGCCAGGGCGACGATTATCGTCGGGCTTACCGCTCGCCTGCTGGACATCGAATACAAGTGCCACGGGCTACACCTCCAGCGGCACAATCTTGGTGCCATGGAGCTCGGAGACGCCCAGTGCCGCCGCCACGGTATCGCGGTTGACCGTGGAAATGCCGCCGCCGGGAAGGATGGTCAAGCGGTCGCCCGCATACTCGATCAAGCGGGCCAGGTTTTCGAAGTTGTCCTCGATCGGCGCACCGGCAGCGCCACCATGCGTCAGGATGCGTGTGATGCCGCAGTCGGCGAGTATGTCAATCGCGTCGAGCTGAGCCTCGGGCGAGAGCTGATCAAACGCCATGTGGAAGGTGATGTCGATGGGTTCACGCTTGCATTCCTCGGTCGCGCAGCCCGCGGCCATCACGAGGGCGCCCAACGTAAGCTCGTCGAGTGCCCATCCGCCAGCGCAGGGCTTGCAGCAGCCAAAGGCCAAGCCGTCAACGCCGGCGCTCACGGCAAGGCCCAGGTCCATCTCCATCATACGCAACTCGTCCTGGTTGTAGTGAAAGTCGCCGCCACGCGGGCGAATCATGCACATCACCCGTGCATCGTGCTCGTGGGCATAGTTGGTCGTAGCGCTGATAACGCCGGCCGAAGGCGTGGTGCCACCAACGGCAAGGTTATCGCACAGCTCGATGCGCTTTGCACCGGCATCGATAGCTGCCGGCACCCGCTCAAAGTTCTCGGCACAAAACTCATACAGCATAGATAGACCCCCAAAGACAGCAGATGTTTTCCGACGGGCATTGTCACACATCCCCATGAAGTTGCGGTGGAATAGGGACTCTTTTGGCCTCTGGAGCCCGTATTCAGTCCCTATTTCACCGCAACTAAAAAGGGGCGCTGACTGAGATAGTCAGCGCCCCTTTTGTTAGGTGGGTTAGCCTCCGAGGTAGGCTTTGCGGACGTTGTCGTCGTGCAGGAGCTCTTGGCCGGTACCGGTCATGGTGATCTTGCCGGTCTCGAGCACGTAGCCGCGCGTGGCGATGGAAAGCGCCATCTGCGCGTTTTGCTCAACCAGAAGCACCGTGGTGCCGGCCTTGTGCAGGTCCTCGACAATCTGGAAGATCTGTTCGATCAGAATCGGTGCCAGACCCATGGAAGGTTCGTCGAGCATAAGCAGTTTGGGGTTACTCATAAGGGCGCGCCCCATAACGAGCATCTGCTGCTCGCCACCTGAAAGGGTGCCGGCGACCTGGCGACAACGTTCCTTCAGGCGCGGGAACTGCTCGTAGACGCGCTCCAGGCCCGGAGCAATTGTGGACTTGGGCTGCGTATAGGCACCCATTTCCAGGTTCTCCTCGACCGTCATCTGCAAAAAGGCACGACGACCCTCGGGCACCTGAGCCAGGCCCTTACCAACCAGCTTGTCGGCGGGCGTATGGGTAATGTCCTCGCCCATAAACTTGATGGAGCCGGTCTTAGAGCGCAGCAGGCCCGAGACGGTCTTGAGCGTCGTGGACTTGCCGGCACCGTTGGCGCCAATCAGGGCCACGATCTCACCCTCGTTGACGTTAAAGGAGATGTCCTTAATGGCGTGGATGGCGCCGTGCCAGACGTTGATGTTGTAGACGGAAAGCATCGGCTCTGCCATTTAGTTCTCCCCCTTATCCTGCTTGCCCAGATATGCCTCGATAACGGCATCGTTATTCTGGATTTCCTCGGCCGTGCCCTTGGCGATGACCTTACCAAAGTTGAGCACGCAGATGCCCTCGCAGATGTTCATAACGAGCGACATATCATGCTCGATAAGCATGATGGCGATGCCAAAGGTGTCGCGAATCTTAACGATATTCTCCATGAGCTCCGCGGTCTCGGACGGGTTCATGCCGGCGGCAGGCTCGTCGAGCAGTAGCAGTTTGGGGTTGGTGGCAAGCGCGCGAACGATCTCCAGACGACGCTGAGCGCCGTAAGGAAGCGAGCCGGCCTGTTCATTTGCCAGGTGCTCCATGTCAAAAATGGACAGCAGCTCCATGGCGCGCTCGTGGGCGGCCTTCTCGTGCTTCCAATACGTAGGCAGGCGCAGCACGCCCTCAAAACCGGAGTAGCGCTCCTGGTTGTGCAGGCCGACCTTGACGTTGTCCTCCACCGTCATGGTGTTGAACAGACGGATGTTCTGGAACGTACGGGCAATACCCATGCGGTTGACCTGGTAGACCGACTTGCCCGAAGTGTCCTCACCGTCGAGCAGGATGGTGCCGTGCGTAGGCTGGTACACCTTGGTGAGCAGGTTGAAGACCGTGGTCTTGCCAGCGCCGTTGGGGCCGATGAGACCGGCGATCTCGGTCTTGCCGATAGTCAGGCTAAAGTCGTCGACTGCCTTAAGACCACCGAACTCAATGCCCAGGTGGATGCACTCGAGCGCCGGGCGCTGACCCAGGTCGCGGTCGGGAACGATGGCGCCAGAAGGATACGGGACCATCTTGCCCTTGTTGAACTCAAACTTACTGGGCATCGGCTGCCACCTCCTTCTTGGAAGCAAGGCGGTCCTTAATGCGTGCGAAGAACGCCTTGAGCTGCGGGTTGTTGGTAAAGATCATGACCAGGATCAGCACGATGGCGTAGATGAGCATGCGGTAGTCCGAGAACTGACGGAGCAGCTCGGGAAGCACCGTGAGCAACGCCGCGGCGATGACGGAGCCGCGCATATTGCCCAGACCACCTAGGACCACGAACACCAGGATGAGGATGGACGTGTTGAAGTCGAACTTGGTGGCGGAGAGCTGCGAGAAGTTACCGCCGAAGAGAGCTCCGGCAGCACCGGCGAGGGCAGCGGAAACCACGAAGGCGATCATGCGGTACTCGGTGACGGAGATGCCTACGGACTCGGCTGCAATCTTGTTATCGCGCACGGCCATAATGGCACGGCCGGTACGGCTGCGAACCAGGTTGAGTACAATCACGAGCGCGACCATAACCAGGATGGCACCGGCGAGGAAGGTCGAGTACGTCGACACGCCCGAGGCACCCTGGGCGCCCTTGATGATGGCGGTGCCGTCCTCGAGCAGGTGCAGGTCGTCGATCGTAGAGTTGCCCGTGATGTTAAAGATCACGTGCAGGCCGCGGGAGTCGACACCCACAATGAGGCAGGTGACGATCTCTTTGATGATCTCGCCAAAGGCCAGGGTCACGATGGCCAGATAGTCGCCGCTCAGGCGCAGGACCGGGATGCCGATCAAGAAGCCCAAGATGCCAGCGGCGATAGCGCCGACCACAATGCTGATGATCAGACGCATCGGATCGGACGGAACGGTGCTCTCCAGCGCGACGGCAGTGACGATGCCCGTATAGGCACCGACGCTCATAAAGCCCGCGTGGCCCAGCGACAAGTCGCCCGCGATGCCGACGACGAGGTTAAGGGAGATGGCCATGACGATATAGGCCGTGATGGGAACCAGCTGACCGGCGATCATGCGCGGGATCATGTGGTTGGACTGCATAAAGAACACGATGGCGAACGCCACAACGCACATGGCGTACGTGACAAAGTCGTGACGCGTCTGCTTGTCTTTAAGAAACTTCATAACGCTCACCTACACCTTCTCGGGGACGTACTTGCCCAAGAGGCCGGCAGGCTTGACGAGCAGGACGATGATCAAAACACCAAAGACGATGGAGTTGGCAAGGCTCGTGGAAATGTAAGCCTGCGCCATCGCCTCGATGATGCCGATGAGAATACCGCCGACAAAGGCACCGGGGATGGAGCCGATGCCGCCGAAAACGGCAGCGTCGAAGGCCTTGATGCCAGGCATGGCGCCCGTGGTGGGCTGCAGGACCGGCGAGTAGGAGCACAGGAGCACGCCGGCGATGGCAGCGAGGGCGGAGCCGATGGCGAACGTCATCGAGATGGTGCGGTTGACGTTGATGCCCATGAGCTGAGCGGCGGCCTTGTCCTCGGACACGGCGCGCATGGCCTTGCCCATCTTGGTCTTACCTGTAAAGAACATCAGGCCGGCCATGATAACCAGGCAGGCGACGATGGTGACGAGCGAGACGGCGCTTACGTTAAACTTGGCCAAGAACTCCGGCACCGGGAAGGTGACGAGCGAAGTGAAGTTCTTGGGCGTGGCGCCCCACAGAAGCTGCGCGGCGTTCTGCAGGAAGTAAGACACGCCGATGGCCGTGATCAGAACGGCCAGCGGGCCTGCTTGGCGCAGCGGCTTATAGGCCAGACCCTCAATGAGAACACCGAGAACCGTGCAGACCACACAAGAGAGAACTACAGATGCCCAGCCCGGGAGGCCGAGATACGACGTGGCGCAGAACGAGACATAGGCACCGACCATGATGACATCGCCGTGAGCGAAGTTGAGCATCTTGGCGATACCGTAGACCATGGTGTAGCCCAACGCGATGATGGCGTAGACGCTGCCCATGGACAGGCCGTTGACCAGGTATTGGATAAAGACCGTCATGTTCCACATCCCCCTTTCGAATAGGTTTCCAGTTAATGTATGAAACAGGGACGTTACACTGTCCCTAGATACCAAGCAAGCAGGGAAGGCCAAAACCTCCCCTGCTTGGGATCAAAACCGCTCTATGTAAGGCGGCCAATTAGGCCTGTACGTACTTGCCGTCGGTGATGACGTACGCCGTGGGCTCCTTCTGGACCTGGCCCTTATCGTTCCAGGTGAGCTTGCCGGTCAGACCGTCAACGGTAATCTTGAGCATAGCCTTGGACAGCTTCTCGGCGACCTCGGTCGGATCGGCGTCGACACCAAGACCGGCCTCCTTGACGGCCTCGGCCACCGCGTGCACGCCGTCGTAGGCGTCGGCGGCAAACTGGTCGGGGGTATCGCCGTACTTATCCTTGTAAGCGTTAACGAAGTCGGCGTTCTTCTCGTCGTCGGCGGAGAACGGGGTCATGAGCAGCAGACCCTCAGCAAGAGAGGTATCGAAGCCCTCAACGCCCAGGATGCCGTCCATGCCGTCGCAGCCCATCATCTTGACGTCGTAGCCCATGTCCTTGGCGTTCTTGAGCAGGACGGACGCCGGCGTGTAGTAGATCGGCGCAAAGATCATGGTGGCGCCGGCCTGCTTGGCCTTGGTCAGCTGGTTGGTAAAGCTCGTGGCGGAGTCGTCCTTAAAGGTCTCCTCGTCAACAATCTCGAGCTTGGACTCAGCGGCCTGGGCCTTAAAGGAATCTGCGATGCCCGAAGAATAGGCGTCGCCGGAGTTATAGAACAGCACGAACTTCTCGTCCGCATACTTCTGCGCCAGGAACTTGGCAGCGTTGACACCCTGGTTGGGGTCGGTGAAGCAAACCTGGAAGACGCAATCCTTGCCGTCGGTGACGTCCTCGGAGGACGCGGACGGGGTGATCATGAACGTCTTGGGGTCGTTACCGCACTCGGCGGCAACGGCAACCGACGCACCCGTGGTGGTCGGGCCGACGAGGGCCTGCATGCCCCAGTCGAGCAGGGTGTTGAAGGCGTTGACGGCCTTCTCGCCGTCGGCCTGGTCATCCTCGGCCTTGCTGGCAAGCGGCAGCTCCTTGGTCGAGAAATCCTTGCAGCCAAGCTCGACACCCTGGGTAACGGACTTGCCGTAGGACGCGTTGGCGCCGGTCAGCGGGCCGATGGTACCGATCTTAAACGAAGCGTCGCTCGAAGCGGAACCGCTGTCGCCGCCGTTGGAGGAGCAGCCAGCTAGAATGGACATCGCCCCCAGACCTGCTGCGCTCGCGATAACGCTCCTGCGATTCATAACAGGGTTCAATGACTTACCGGTGAGGCTCGACATGCGGCTCTCCTCTCAAATCTCGTCGGGTTTCGGCTACCCGACAGGCCATCCTTCGCCGTGTTCGGCGTTCGCAAAATACTAGACGCTTTAGTTAAGGAAAGTGGCGATTATTTCAACTTTTCTTTGGATTTGTTCATTTATCCATAATTCTGCGTATTTCTATTACTTTATGCAGTAATGCCACTTTATTGTGTGAAAGTAATGTTTCCGTTCTGTTACAGGCGTCCCCGCCCTGAATAAAACGGCCTCACCGGTCGCGCTTTATGCGCACTTAGGCGGCGATGTACTTGCCGTCCTGGATCACATAGGCTGTCCATGCCGTCGACACCCATTAGTGTCATGTCGTAGCTCATGTCCTTGGCGTTCTTGAGCAAAACGGACGCTGGGGTGTAATAGATCGGGGCAAAAATAAGCGTGGCTCCAACAAGGAAACTCCTGCGGTTAAGTACGTTGTTGATGCTAAACATGGTGTCCCCCTTTTTCGCTGGCCGCAGCGCGGCCGTCTTGCGGTACGGGGCAAACCTTATGGCGCAAACGTTGACAGTTTGTTACGGAGTTCCGTTTGTAGCGAGCATGTTTCCAATGTTTCCGCAGCGTTTCGGGGGTGCCGTTTTGTGCGACTCCTGTTGCCTGGCGAGCACGCGCCCTCGGTTCACGCTAGAATGCACTCAACCTTTAAGCGGTTAATCCATCCATAAGATGCACGAAGGAGCTATCTATGAGCGAACCCCTGCGCACCGTGAACGTCGGTCTGATCGGTCTGGGAACCGTCGGCGGCGGCGTGGCCCGTCTGATCAACAGCCACCACGATGAGTACCTGGCAGCCTACGGCATCGACCTTAAGCTGACCCGCGCCTGCGCGCTTGCTTGGGAGCAGGCCGAGGCGGCAGGCATTGAGCGCGAGGCCTTTACGAGTGACTGGCACGATGTCGTCAGCGACCCCGCCGTCGACATCGTCGTCGAGCTGATCGGCGGTGAGCATCCCGCAACCGAGATCTTCACCACTGCCTTCGAGAACGGCAAGCATGTCGTCTCTGCCAACAAGGCCCTGCTGGGCCGTCATGTCGAGACGCTCGCCGAGAAGGCGCGCGCGTGCGGCGTGCAGATTAAGTGCGAGGCCAGCTGCGGCGGCGGCATCCCCATCGTGAGCACGCTCGAGCACGACCTGGTGGGCAACAAGATCCTGACCATCGCCGGCATTCTCAACGGTACCACCAACTATATCCTGTCGCGCATGGACGCCGAGGGCGCCGATTACGCCGACGTGCTTGCCGACGCACAGGCCAAGGGCTATGCCGAGGCCGACCCGTCCGCCGACGTCGACGGCTTCGATGCCGCCAGCAAGACGGCCATCCTCGCCTCCATCGGCTTTGGCACCCGCGTTACCACCGACGATGTGTACCAGCAGGGTATCCGTACCATCGGTGCCGAGGACATCGCCCAAGCCCGCGAGCTCGGCTACACCATTAAGCTGCTCGGTATCGCCCGCAACACCGACACCGGTGTCGACGTCCGTGTGCATCCCACGCTGATTCCCGCCGACCATATGCTTGCCAAGGTCAACGGCGCCATGAACGCTGTCTACGTGGTAGGCGACGCCGTAGGCGAGACCATGTTCTACGGTGCCGGCGCAGGCTCCTTCCCCACCGCGAGCGCCGTCGTGGGCGATATCCTGTCGCTCTCCGAGCAGATCAGCCGCGGCGTGGCTCCGCTGCCCGAGATTGAGCCCTATGGCCACAACCTCGCCTTTAAGCCCATGGACGAGCTCCAGACCAAGTACTATGTGCGCCTGAAGGTCGCCGACCGCGTGGGTGCCCTGTCCGAGACGGTCAACATCTTTGCCAAGCACAACATCTCGATCTCGCTCATCAACCAGGTCGAAGACGGCAAGTCGGGCGTCAGCGATGCCTGTTCGGTCATCTTCCTGACGCACCGCGCGCTCGAGAAGGACGTCCAGGCTGCCGCTGCCGAGCTTGCCAGCGTCGACTGCGTGGCCGAGGTCGCCAACGTCCTGCGCATCGAGGACGTTGAGGCTTGGACCGAAGGCGTCATGGCGAACTAGTTCGGTTTACACCCCACAACGCATTTGCTCGAAGGGCTCCCGTCCGATGTGGGATGGGAGCCTTTTTGTCTCCTGCCCTAAGCACAACGACAGGGCACATTTGCGCGAGCCGCTCATCGGTAACGCGGGCTACCGTTCACCGATATGCAAACACGGCCGATTCCGGTTACGGCTACGCTGTGCTGCGAATGTCCGCCCGCGATGAGAGGAAATACCATGTTGCTCGAGGGCAAGAAAGCAATCATCACCGGAGGCACGCGCGGTATCGGCTATGCCATCGCCTGCCGTTTTATCGAGGAGGGCGCCTCCGTCACTGTCTTTGGCTCGCGTCAAGAGACCGCCGATGCGGCCGTTGAGAAGCTGACAGCCGCCTATCCCGACGCCAAGGTCTGGGGCCGCTCCTGCGACCTCACCTCACTCGAAGCCGTGACCGAGGCCTTTACCCAGGCTGCATCCGACATGGGCGGCTTGGACACGGTCGTCAACAATGCCGGTATCTCCCAGCGTTCACCCCTCTTGGACTACACGGCCGAGGAGTTCGCAAAGGTCATGGACCTTAACGTCGTCGCCGTCTTTAATGGCCACCAGGCTGCCGCCAAGATCATGACCGAGGCCGGCCACGGCGGCACCATCACTACCACAAGCTCGATGGTCGCCAAGTACGGCCAGCCCTCCGGCGTCGGTTACCCCACGTCCAAGTTTGCCGTCAACGGTATGGTCCAGTCGCTCTCGCGCGAGCTCGCCCCCGTGGGCATTCGCGTCAATGCCGTTGCACCCGGCGTAACCAAAACCGATATGGTCGCTAACCTGCCCGAAGAGGTTATTAAGCCCATCATCGCCACCATTCCGCTGGGTCGCATGGGCGAGCCCGAGGATGTCGCCAACGCCTTTGTTTTCCTGGCGAGCGACATGTCCTCCTACGTCACGGGCGCCGTGCTCCCCGTCGACGGAGCCGCCCGCTCTTAAGGGACCACAAGCCTCGGCTCCCAGCCTCAACATAGTCCAACAAAGAAGGCGCGCCGTCTGCATCAACTGCAGGCAGCGCGCCTTCTTCTGTTTGAAAGGGAAGCTGTGTCCCGCAGTCCCGACTCAGACCGGGACGCAGCTTCCCTCAGGGCCATGTTTCGGAAAGAGCGTCCCGTTTTGAACGCCGATTCTGGGATACCGTTTCCGCAACGGGTCTCTCGCGGAAACTGCATCCTACTCTGAGCGCCCATTCCGGGACACAGTTTCCCAACGGCCCCCGTTTCGGAAACCACATCCCGTTCCGAGCCTTCAAAGCAGGACGCGGCTTCCCCGAGAGAGTATCGACTACTTGCCGTCGTCGTCCTCGGCTTCTTCTCTTGCATAGAGCTCCAGCATGCGGCGGCGGTATTCGCGCACGGCGAGCTTGGCGCGCTCCAGGCGGCGACGCTCGCGCGGAGTCAGCTCGGACGGGTCGACCTCGTCTCCATAGGTCTTATCGGCAAGAAGATGCGCCGCGTCCACAATACGGGCATCGATATGGCCGCTCGCCGCCTCGGCGGAAAGACGCTCGGCAATCGTATCGAGCGTAGGCAGGCCCTCGAATACGCGACCATGGCCATGCGAAGTCAGCAGCTCATGCTCGCGCGCGAGCAAGCTCGCTAGGTCGTGGTGGGCGCGCAGGATGTCGAGCGCATCGGATGGATGCTCGGCAACCTCTGCCACGGCGGCGACCGGCGCGGCGTCGACCACGCGGTAGAAGAGCTGCGCGAGCAGCGGCATCAAGAACACCGTGATGGCGCCGGCGGCAACCATGACCGACGCAATATCTTGCGACAGCGCGCCCGCGTTGACGGCAACGCTTGTCACGGCAACGATGATCGGCAGGGCCGTGGTGCAGTACAGGGCCACGGTAATGCGACCATACGCCGACACATCACGCGTCGCAGGACAAATGCTCATAGAAATAAGAATGGGCACGGCACGAATAATCAGCAACGCCACGATAAAGCCCACGAGCAGACCCGGGCGCGACGCCACGGCCGTCAGATCGATCTTTGCGCCCGATACGGTAAAGAACACCGGAATCAAAAAACCGTAGGCCAGGCCGTCGAGCTTGGTCTCGAGCGTATGGTTGCCCTCGGGGATGATGTAGCGCAAGACAAAGCCAGCGGCAAAAGAACCCAACACGATGTCGAGATCAAAGACGGCCGAGAACGCCACGAGCGTGACCAGGATGAGCACCGTCAGGCGCACGAAGGTCTGCGACGTGGTATCGGCGCGTTCCTCGACAAACGCAAAGAAGCGGCTGCCGACACGCTTGGAGCGGCTTGGGACCACAGCCAGCAACACGCAAACCACCGCAAACAAGCCAAGGATTACGAGCGTTTGGATGCCAGTGCGGGCAGACAGCAGCACCGACATGGCGAGCACAGGGCCGAGCTCACCCCAGGTGCCATACGCGAGAATCGAGTCGCCCACACGCGTGCCAGCGAGCGAGCGCTCACGCATGATGGGCACGAGCGTGCCGAGCGCCGTCGAAGTGAGGGCAAGCGTCACGGCGATACCGTCGAAATGACTGACCGAGAACCACGGGGTAAAGCGCACGGCAAGCCAGGCGATACCAAACGTGACGGCCCACGTCGCCAAGCCGTAGCGCCCCTCGACGCCCGTGATGCTCTTGGGGTCGATCTCAAAGCCGGCAAGCAGGAACAAGAAGGCCAGGCCCAGCTCGGACACAAGCGAGACCTCAGCATCTACATGGATGACGCCGAGCATATGGGGTCCCAGCACCGCGCCGAGCACGAGCAAAAAGACCGTCTCGGGAACGGGTTTTCCGGGAATCGCCGAGGCGATAAAAGGACTCGCAAAGGCCACGAGTGCGATGATGGAGAGCGAAACGAATGCCATGTGATGCCTTTCTCTTGTTTGCGCTTCACTGTAGCACCCTCGCCGTCCTCAACGCGCCGCGAGCTGTCGTATCATAGTGAGGTTTACAAACATGTGGCTCAAGGCGACCGCAGGGCAGACCCCGCAAACCGACCGCTGCCGCATACCGTACCGTACGCCCAACCGATCAGGAAGGCAGGAACCAATGGTCTCTCGTATCTACGTGGAGAAGAAACCCGGGTTCGACGTCGAGGCTCAGCAGCTCAAGGGCGAGCTGACCGAAATTCTCGGCATCAAGGGCATCGAGGCCCTGAGGATCATCAACCGCTACGACGTCGAGGGCATCGACGAGGAGCTTTTCCGCTCCTGCGTGCCGACCGTCTTTAGCGAGCCCCAGGTCGATGTGACCTACGACGAGCTCCCCGCAAGCGATGGCGCCGTCTTTGCCGTCGAATTCCTGCCTGGCCAGTTTGACCAGCGCGCCGACTCCGCCAGCGAGTGCGTGCAGCTCATCAGCCAGGGCGAGCGCCCCGCCGTGCGCTCCGCCAAGGTCTATATCATCTCGGGCGCTCTGGACGAAGCCGCCATCGAGGCCATCAAGCACTACGTGGTGAACCCCGTCGAGGCGCGCATCGCCTCGCTCGACCTGCCCGAGACGCTGTACATGGAGACCCCCGAGCCCCAGCCCGTCGAGGTGCTCGACGGCTTCCGCGAGCTCGACGAGGCCGGCCTTGCCGCCTTTATCGCCGATCGCGGCCTTGCCATGGACGAGGCGGACATCGCCTTCTGCCAGCAGTACTTCCGCGATGAGGACCGCGACCCCACCATCACCGAGATCCGCGTGATCGACACCTATTGGTCCGACCACTGCCGCCACACCACCTTCGGCACCGTCCTGGATGACGTGACGATCGACGACGCCGTGGTGCAGCAGGCCTTCGACCGCTACATGGAGATGCGCCATGAGCTCGGCCGCGACGCCAAGCCCGTCTGCCTCATGGACATGGGCACCATCGGCGCCAAGTACCTCAAGAAGACCGGCGTCATGACCGATGTCGATGAGTCCGAGGAGATCAACGCCTGCACCGTCAAGGTAAAGGTCGATGTCGATGGCGAGGACCAAGACTGGCTGTTCCTCTTTAAGAACGAGACCCATAACCACCCGACCGAGATCGAGCCCTTCGGCGGTGCCGCCACCTGCGTGGGCGGCGCCATCCGCGACCCGCTCTCGGGCCGCAGCTATGTGTATCAGGCCATGCGCGTCACCGGCGCCGGCGACCCCACCGTCCCGGTTTCCGAGACGCTCGAGGGCAAGCTGCCGCAGCGCAAGCTCGTGACCACTGCCGCCGCCGGCTACTCCAGCTACGGCAACCAGATCGGCCTTGCCACCGGTCAGGTCAACGAACTCTATCACCCCGGTTACGTGGCCAAGCGCATGGAGGTTGGCGCCGTCGTGGGCGCTACCCCGGCAAACCACGTTCGTCGCGAGTGCCCCGCCCCCACCGACAAGATCATCCTGCTGGGCGGCCGCACCGGCCGTGATGGCATCGGTGGCGCCACCGGCTCCTCCAAGACCCAGAACACCGAGTCCATCGAGACCTCGGGTGCCGAGGTCCAGAAGGGCAACGCCCCGGTCGAGCGCAAGCTGCAGCGCCTGTTCCGCCGCGGCGATGCCTGCCGTCTGATCAAGCGCTGCAACGACTTTGGCGCCGGCGGTGTCTCGGTCGCCGTGGGCGAGCTTGCCGACGGCCTGTATGTCGACCTTGATACCGTGACCAAGAAGTACGACGGCCTGGACGGCACCGAGCTCGCTATCTCCGAGTCCCAGGAGCGCATGGCTTGCGCCGTCGCCGACGGTGACGTCGAGGAGTTCATGGGCTACGCCGCCGAGGAAAACCTGGAGGCTACCGTTATCGCCGAGGTTACCGCCGAGCCGCGCATGCGCATGGCCTGGAACGGCGTCGCCATCGTCGACCTGTCCCGCGAGTTCCTCAACTCCAACGGCGCACCCAAGCACCAGGTCGCCCACGTGTGCGCCCGCAGCGTGTGGCAGCCCAGCTGGGCCGGCACCACGCTCACCGAGCGCATGACCTCGCTTGTCACCGACCTCAACGTCGCTTCCAACAAGGGCCTTTCCGAGCGCTTCGACTCCACCATCGGCGCCGCGACCGTGCTCATGCCCTTTGGCGGCAAGACGCAGCTCACCCCGAGCTCGGCCATGGTCGCCAAGTTCCCCGTGGACGGCGAGACCACCACGGCGAGTGCCATGGCATGGGGCTTCAACCCCTATCTGATGGAGGCCGACCAGTTTGCGGGCGCCTACCTGTCCGTGGTCGAGTCCATCGCCAAGCTCGTTGCCGCCGGCTTTGAGCACAAGCGCGCCTACCTCTCCTTCCAGGAGTACTTCGAGCGCCTGCGCACCGAGGCCGAGCGTTGGGGCAAGCCCATGGCTGCCGTCCTGGGTGCCCTCATGGCCCAGGTCGACCTGGGTGCCGGCGCCATCGGCGGCAAGGACTCCATGAGCGGTTCGTTTGAGGACGAGACCGGCGAGCTCAACGTTCCGCCGACCCTGATCAGCTTCGCTGTCTCCGTAGGCAAGGCGGCCCGCGCCGTCTCCCCCGAGTTCAAGGGCCTGACGCACCGCGTTGTCCGTATCGCCCCCGCCACCTATGGCGAGGACTACCGTCCCGACGCCCAGCAGCTGCTCGCCGCATTTGACGCCGTCGAGGCGCTCACCGCCACCGGTGACGCCCTAGCCGTCTCAACGCCCGGCTACGGCTGCGGCGCCGAGAGCCTCTTTAAGATGTGCGTCGGCAACCAGATCGGTATCGAGCTTGCCGAAGATGTAGACGTGGAGAGCCTCTTCACCCCGCTCTACGGCAGCTTTATCGTCGAGCTCGCCGAGGACGCCGAGCTGCCCGAGGTCGCCGACGGCGTTGTCGTCGAGCCCCTGGGCACCACCGTCGAGGGCTATGTCATCGACACCGGCTCCGAGGTCATCGAGCTCGCCGAGCTCCAGGAGGCCTGGGAGAGCGGCATCGAGGGCGTCTTCGCCTACCGCAGCGCCGGCGAGACCCCCGAGGTCGAGACCATCGACTTCCGCGCCAAGGATATCCACGTGTACGGCGGCGCCAAGATCGCCCGCCCGCGCGTGGTAATCCCCGTGTTCCCCGGCAACAACTGCGAGTACGATAGCGCCCGCGCTTTCCGCGCCGCCGGCGCCGAGGCCGACACCTTCGTGATCAACAACCTCACGCCCGAGGCCGTCGCCGAGAGCACCCACGAGCTTGCCCGCCGCATCCGTGCAAGCCAGATCGTCATGATCCCCGGCGGCTTCTCGGGCGGCGACGAGCCCGATGGCTCCGCCAAGTTCATCACGGCGTTCTTCCGCGCTCCCGAGGTCACCGAGGCAGTCCGCGACCTGCTCAAGGCCCGCGACGGCCTGATGCTGGGCATCTGCAACGGCTTCCAGGCCCTGATCAAGCTCGGTCTGGTGCCCTACGGCGACATCGTCGACGCCACGCCTGATGCGCCCACGCTTACGTTCAACACCATCGGTCGCCATCAGAGCCGTCTGGTGCGCACCCGTATCTCGTCCAACCTGTCCCCGTGGCTGTCGCAGTGCAGCCTGGACGACCCCTACACCGTCGCCATCAGCCACGGCGAGGGCCGCTTTGTCGCCAATGACGAAGTGCTCACCCAGCTGATCGCCAACGGCCAGGTCGCCACGCAGTACGTGGGCGAGAACGGCAAGCCCAGCATGGATCTCTCCGTCAACCCCAACGGCTCCGCACTCGCCATCGAGGGCATCACGAGCCCCGACGGCCGCGTCCTGGGCAAGATGGGCCATGCCGAGCGTCGCGGCGACAACCTGTACCGTAACGTGCCCGAGCATGTCCCCGGCGATAAGTTCATGCCGATCTTTGAGAGCGGCGTGGCCTACTTCGCTTAAACCTTTCCCATCAGGTACAATCCCTTCGGGTAACAACACCCGCCACCGACACATCCGGTGGCGGGTTCTTTTTTACTTCGCGCATGTAGGAAGGACATCATGGAAAGCCGCAAGCCGTATCTCGCCACCCTGCCCGGACTCGTCCTGGGCTGCCTCGTCTGCTGTGCGCTCTGGGGGTCGGCTTTCCCCTGCATCAAGATCGGTTACGAGCTCTTTGGCATCCCCGCGCACGATAGCGCCTCGCAACTGCTCTTTGCAGGTTTGCGCTTCACGCTTGCCGGTATCCTGGTTATCGCCGGTATGAGTGCGGCCCAGCGCCGCCCGCTCGTCCCACAGGTACGCGATATCAAGCCCATCTTTATCTTGTCGCTCTTTCAGACCATCGGTCAGTACTTCTTTTTCTATCTGGGCCTCTCGCGCGCCAGCGCCATGTCGAGCTCCATCATCGAGGCCAGCGCCAACTTCCTAGCCATCCTCTTTGCCGCCCTGGCGTTTCGCACCGAAAAGCTCGATGCGGCCAAAGTGCTCGGCTGCGTACTGGGCTTTGCCGGTGTCGCGCTCGTCAACCTTTCGGGCGCGGATGGCACCTTTGGCTTTACGCTCGACGGCGAGGGATTTATCTTGGCCTCCACTGTTGCGGGCGCCCTGTCGACCTGCCTCATTGGCATCTTCTCGCGCGAGCATGACGGCGTCTTGCTCGCCGGCTGGCAGTTTTTAGTCGGTGGCGTGGTCCTTACCGCCATCGGGTTTTTGATGGGCGGCACGTTGTCCCCCACCGAAATCGCCCCCGCCATCGCGCTCATCATCTACATGGCGCTTATCTCCGCGGTCGCCTACTCGCTGTGGTCCCGCCTGCTCGCCGTCAACCCCGTCAGCCGCGTGTCGGTCTTTGGCTTTATGAACCCGGTCTTTGGCGTGCTGTTGAGCGCACTGCTGCTCGGCGAGGGCGCTGGCACGAGCCCCGTTACCGTCATCGTTGCCCTGTTGTTGGTCTGCGGCGGCATCATCATCGTCAACAAACCCAAAAAAGCCTAGCAAGCTCGCCTTTTTAGGGAGGGCGTTCGCACACTTTAGCTTAATGGAATACATCGATGAGCTGAGGGCCGCCACGCACGCAAGCGTGCGGCCCTTTTCCTAGCGTATCTGGACGCCGACCTTCTTTTTCTCGGCCTTGACGCGGTAGAGCTCCGTGTCGGCAGCGCGAAGCAAGTCTTGCCAGGTATCGACGCCGTCACCGACCCGTGCGTAGCCGATGGACATCCGCAACAGATACGGCACCTCGGCGCGCGCGAGCTCGTCGTTGATTGCCGCGCACAGACGTATGATGTCCTGTTCCGCCGCTGCCTTTTGGAGCACCACGAACTCATCGCCACCATAACGCGCGATAAAGCCACCAGACGCCGAGCAGACCTCTTTGAGCGCAGCGGATATTACCTGAAGAGCATGGTCACCCTCCACATGTCCATAGCGATCGTTAATCTGCTTAAAGCCGTCAGCATCCATCATAAGCAGATATACATCTTCGGCCTGATCCACATTTGAGAAGAGCGACAGCATATAGGTCTCAAAACGGTTGCGATTGTTGAGGCCAGTCAACGGGTCGGTCGAGATGAGCTGCTCCTGGCAGATGATATAGAGCAGCAACATGCTAATCATTATGCCGACACAAAGGCCAGGCACCGAGTATACGATCTGAAAGGTACCGCCCACCAGAGCGGGAACCGCAAAAAAGGCGAGGGTGCGATAAATGGCCTTCTTTTGCAGGCTTTCGACTTTTCGAGCCTGAATAAAGGCATGCAAGGACGTATATATGACGTAGCAGTAGCTAACGATAGGCTGAATCATATAAAGCGCTCCGCGACGATATACGCCCCGCGCATCGATATAGAACATAGCGTGCGTCCAGTAGCTGGTAAATGCCAGAACGACCACCAATGCGGTTGGCAACGTTAAAAGTACCACCCTATAGGGCGTGGTCAGGAGCCGTGAGCCCTGCATCGTCTCGGAATAGAAAAACCAAATGAGGCACGCGATGGCGAACAGCGAAAACGAAACCGCGTTGGAAATCCAGTTGGCCGTGATGCCTACAGGAGTGCTCACGCCGTCCGAGAGCGTCCAGATCATATCGAAGAAAATGTAGGCAGCAGACGTGTAGCCCAGCATGCTAAACAAAAGCTGCTGGGTGCTCGAGAACAGGGAGCGACGGCTTCGTACGGCAAGTCCGATAAGAATAATCATGCACAGCAGGAATATCTCGATCTTGAGTGCCTTTACCACTAGACGCCCTCCCTTCAATATCCAAGTGGCCAGAATCGCCCAATTCGAATCTGGGCAACAAACACCCCCTACTCCGCAGGGGTAAGGGGAATAATAGCAGAGCGCCCGAACGTCACTGCAAGACAGCTCTCGTTCGGGCGCTCAAACGGCGCGAGTTGCACGCCGGAATCATTGATGGATATCGATTGCTACTCGCCATCGATGTCGGTCGCGACAGCCTCTTCGATGGCCTCGACACCGGCAGGCGACAGGTCTTCCTTGCTCTGGCAGAACTTCTTATCGACCCAGCCGGTCAGAATCGGGGCCATGATTGCCGTGATGATGACGGCAGTGGCGATCTGCGCATACGCGGTGGGCGCAAGCTCGGCATAGCGCGGAGCGACCTCGGCGAGAGCAACCGGCGTGGTCATAGCCGTGCCGGCGATGGTGGAACAAGCCACGGCAGCCTTGCCGTTACCACCGCACAGGCGCTCGAACGCAAAGGTGATGGGACCGACGACAAACAGCGTGACAAGGCCCAGCAAGATGCCGGAAATACCACCGGCGATGAAGCTCGAAAGGCTCATGGACGCACCGAGCTGAAAACCAATTACAGCGATCGCGGGATTGGCGCCGGGAACCAGCAGGTTCTTGATAAACGGGAACAAGTTGCCCAGAACCACGCCGATAACGAGCGGCAAAATGGAGCCGATGATAGTACCGACAGGGATGTTGGCAAGACCCGAAACACCAAGGATGATCATCGTGACGGCGGGGCCGGCCGTAAAGAACAGGATACCGACGGCGCCCCGCTCGGACTCATCGCCGAACTCGCCCATGATGCCCGTATAGAGCGCCATGTTGCAAAACGTGATGCCGCCGATGATAGACACGGAGCTCAGACCCAGGAAGTTGTCGTTAAAGAAATATGCCACGCCTAGGCCGAGAGCCGCTGCGACGACCAGCTTGGGAATCAGCACGACGATACCGGTCTTGATGGCGCCCGGCGTGGACTTAAAGCTGATGCCGGCGCCCACGAACAGCAGGATCGCGGCGACGATGGTATTGGAGCCACCGCGGCAGGCAGCCGTAAAGAAGCCGCCGATCTCAAAAACCTGCGGGCAGAAGGTGTTGAGCAAAAGACCGACGATCATCGGATAGATCATGATGTCGCCCGGGATGCGCGGAACCTTGAATTTCTTTTGCTCGTTGGCAGTCGCTTCCTGTGCCATGAAACCCCCATTTCCGCTGACGCGGAACAAAAGCCCACGTCATGCTTTGCTACAGTAAAGTTTGACCATGGTACCAGAAGAAATAGACCAGCTCGGTGAAAAATTCGACAAGTTGGGATGGAACGAGATTCGGCGCCCGCGACGCCACCCCTATATAAGGCTCAAGACAATATAGAGTACGATGCCCGAGACGCAGCACCACAGCATCGATTTTGTCTTGACCGCCACGACCACGACGCCGACGGCCGCAATCCAGGGAACCAAGGCAGGCCAGAGTCCCGCGTCGAACGCGCCGGGGCTCACCAAGTCGTTGGCGACCAGCGCGGCAAAGGCAGCGGGCGGGATATAGCCCAGGGCCTCGGTAATACGGGGCGACAGGGTCCGCCCGCGCAAGGCGAACGCCGGCGCGATGCGAAAGAACGCGATAGCAGCCCACGACGACAGCCACAGAACCAAGAACTCGTTAACGGGCATCGCGGGCACCTCTTCCGTCAAATACAGCATCGCACGCCAGCGCAATGGCAATGCCGACCACGACGCTTGCCGGCACGGCAATATTCGCGAGGCCCAAGAACTTGCATACGGCGACGGACACCGCGCCCGAAACCGCCGCGACAACGTTACCGCGCGACAGCCGCTGCGAAAAGAGCAGGCAGATAAAGAGCGAGGTGCAGACAAAGGCTGCAATGGCGGTGGGAACATCGACAACGGCGCCGACGATGGCGCCCATCGTACACGAAACGCCCCATGTTGCGATGAGGATCACGTTGAGCACAAAGGACTCGCGCGGGCCCCAATCCTCCCCTTCAACCAACTTGGCAAGCGAGATGCCATATGCCTCCTCGGTAAGTGTCGCGGCAACAGCCAGCGTCTGACGCTTCGAGGCACCCCTCAGATGCGGTGCGATCGATGCCGAGTAAAGCGCAAAACGCGAGGAGATGGCGGCAACGCTCGCGACGATCGATGCTGCAGGCACACCCGCCAGCCACAGGTTGCAGATCATAAACTGGCCGCTGCCCGTCACAAACGTACTGCTTAGAGCAAAGACCATCCAGGGCTCCATTCCCGTCTGCCCCATGATCATTCCGCACGGCGCGCCTATTGCAACATAGGTAAGCATCACTGGCCAGACGGTTCTAACGATTTTGAGCACCATAGCGTTCCTCGTCCCGACAAGCTTTCCGAGCCGCATTCAACGACGCGGCAGAATCATCGCCCGGTGGCAATAAAGTTCGCCTACAATTGCCACCGGATCGAAAGACATAGCTTTTTAGGAAGTCATTATGACAGCTATCGATCGAACGACGGCAGTCGCGGCCTTCAAGACCTATACCGATGCTTACGATGCCGCCAATCCGCGTATCGCGCTCAAAATCGAGCATACGTACCACGTTGCCGAGGTATGCGATGCCGTGGCGCGCGAACAGGACTGGTCACCGCAGGACATTGACCTAGCGTGGCTTTGCGGCCTGCTACACGATATGGGTCGCTTTGAACAGTTGCGACGCTGGGACACGTTTAAGGATGCCGAGAGTATGAGCCATGCGGAGTTGGGCGTCGAGGTTCTCTTTGGCAAAAACCCTGCAGACGCGCCCGCGACAACAAGTATCCGCGACTTTATCGACGATCCGGCAGAAGACGAGCTCATCCGTGCAAGCATCGCCCACCACAGCGATTTTCGCCTACCCACGGAACTCGACACCCGCACGCGGAACTTCTGCGATATCGTGCGCGATGGCGACAAGATCGACATTATGCGCACCATCGCCGACAGCACCGTCGACACCATCCTCAAGGTTGATGAGGATACATTTCTTACCAGCCACTTCTCGGTACCGACGCTTGCCGCCTTTGACGAACACCGCTGCGTCGCACGCGACGAACGCGATGAGCCGGCCGACTACTTGGTGGGGCTCATCTGCTTTATGTTTGAGCTCGTCTATCCCGCAAGCCGCGCGCTGGCGCGCAAGCAGGGCGATATCTACCGCCTGCTCGACGCGCCCTTTGGTATCGTGCGGCCCTTTACCGATCCCGCCACGCAAGCGACCTGGGAGCGCTTAAAGGACGAGATGCGCGACTGGCTGGCGCGCGCCTAGCGCTCGAGCTGGGCCAGGAGCTCCTCGACGACTTCGACGGCGTCGCCGACAACTTTGTACTGCGCAGCGCCAAAGATGGGAGCATCCGGGTCCTCGTTGACGGCGATGATGCACTCCGCGCCGCCGATGCCGGCTAGGTGCTGGATAGCACCCGAAACGCCGATGCTCACGAGGAGCTTAGGCGAAACCGACACGCCGGTCTGGCCAATCTGATGGCGGTACTCCAGCCAACCCGCCTCCACGACGGGACGCGTGCAACCAAGCTCGGCACCCAGCGCATCGGCGAGCTTTCGCATCAGAGGCAGATTCTTCTTGGAGCCAATGCCGCGGCCCACCACGACCAGGCGCTCGGCATCGGCAATTGATGCCTGCTGCCCCCACTCCTCGGCTGGAATCGAGATATTGACGCGGGCCTTAACATCATCCGCCAGCGATACCTGGGTAATCGTGCCAGAGCGGCCGTAATCAAACTCGGGCGCTCCAAAGATGCCGGGACGCACCGTTGCCATCTGGGGACGATGATTGGGGCAAATGATGGTGGCCATCAAGTTGCCGCCAAACGCCGGACGCGTCTGTTGCAGCAGTCCCGTCTCTGTATCCATCGAAAGTACGGTGCAGTCAGCCGTAAGGCCCGTCTGCAAACGCACGGCAACGCCGGGTGCCAGTTCGCGACCAAAAGCGGTCGCACCGTATAGGATGGCCTCGGGTTTGCGTTCGGCTACCAAATCGCAGATCAAGCGGGCGTAGACCTCCGCATCGTTTTGGCGCAGGCGCTCGTCGCGACAGGCCAGGACTTCGTCGGCGCCCGCGCAAACCAGATGCTCCAGGTCCCCGAGCGAGCCCTCAGGGCTCATGCCGACCAGTGCCACCAGACGGCAGCCGCGAGCATCGGCAAGCTCGCGCCCCTTGCCCATAAGCTCATAGGCAACGGGAGTCACCGTATCGCGCTCGTCGGTCTGCGCGAATACCCAAATGTCTCGATATGCATCAAGGTCCACCGCACCAGCAGCCTCGTCACGCTCGATCGAGATAGCGTTGACAGGGCAGGCGTCGACACACCCACCGCATAGGATGCAGCCGTCGGTTACATGGGCGCATCGGTTGGGTCGCTCGCCTTCCACTACGATGCCGCCCGAGGCACAGGCACGAACGCAGCGACCGCAGCCGATACAGGCTTCGCTATCGATAATCAGTCCGCTCATCTATGCCATCCCCTCGATAATCTTGGCAAGTTTTACCGCCTGCTCGGACGCCGTTCCCTCAACGGCCTCGCACGTTTGGTCACGGTCGGGCACAAACGAGCGCACGACCTGTGTCGGCGACCCGGCAAGACCGCAACGCGCGGGGTCGGCGTTCACGTCGGCGGCACTGACCACGCGCACGTCCGCCTCCTCCGCCGCGCGAATACCGGCAATACTCGGCATACGCAACTGGCCAATCTCCTTGGCAGTCGTCATCGCGCACGGCATCTCAAGATACACCGTCTCCTCGCCGGCATCGCATCCGTGAATGAGCGCCAGCGAGCCACAGGTCGTAAAGCCCGCGCTCTGCACGCAACTCACGTCGGTCACGCAGGGAATCTCAAAGGCACCGGCAAGCTCGGGACCAATCTGGGCCGTATCGCCATCCACCGCCATCTTGCCGCAGATGAGCAGGTCGAAGTCCTCGTCGAGCGCCTCGATGCCGCATTTGAGAGCATAGGTGGTCGCCAGGGTATCGGCACCTGCAAAGGCGCGATCGGTCAGCAGCAGCGCGTCGTCGGCGCCTCGGGCGATGCAGTCGCGCAGCAGCGACTCGGTCGCGGGGATGCCCATCGACACCACCGTTACGCGCACGTCCATGCCAAAGCCGATAAAGTCGTCTTTCAGCGCCAGCGCGCATTCCAAAGCGCTCGCATCAAAGGGATTAATGACCGCCTGCTTGCCATCGCGCACGATGGTATTGGTCTTGGGGTCCATCTTGACCTCGGTGCTGCCCGGCACGGCCTTGACACACACCACCATATGGAAATCGCTCATCTTCACGCGCCCCCTTTCTGGACGAGCTCATCCAAGAGCTTCTCCGAAAACAGGTTGCCGCGACCCAGCTGCCCGTCGGGATCGAGCTGGAGCTTGAGCCGCGCCGACTCGACCATGGCCTCGTGACCGTACATCGTCTCTAAGAAGCCCGCCTTGATCTTGCCGACGCCGTGCTCGGCAGAAACGGCACCGCCCATAGCCGTTACCTCCGCAGCCCACTGGGCAAACAGCTCGCCACCGCGACGGTAGTCCTGCGCATCGCGCGGCAGGATGTTCACATGCAGATGGTTGTTACCGATGTGCCCCCAGGCAGCAGATTCAAGCCCGCTTTCGGCCAGTGTGCGGCGATAGAGGACCACGACATCGGCAAGGCGTGCATTGGGCACCGACATGTCCGAACCCAGTTTGGTGATGGTGGGATCCGTGCGGCGACGCTCGTCGATAAGCATGTTGACGCTCTCGGGGACCGCATGGCGGAAGAACCGCTGGCACTCGCGATCAACCTCGGTGCGCGCGACCAATGTCGCATCGTCGCGGCCACCCGCAAACTCGAGCACCCATCCCAGGTGGTACAGTTCCTCGGTCGCCTGGGCCTCGTCATCGCAGTCGAGCTCCACGTAGACACAGACCTTGGCCTCTTTGTCGAGCGCCGGCAGCGAGGCAAACGCCGTCGACTGCTCGCGCTGGCGACGTAGAATATCCAGGGCGCCAGCGTCGAAGTACTCGATGGCAGCCGCATAGGACAGGACGGGACGCATGGAATCGGTAAAGGACACGGCCTTGTCTTCGCTATTGAAAAAGCAGCTCACACCCCAAACGACCGCAGGCGCCGCCTGCAGGGCAATCTCGAGCTCGGTGATAACGCCGAGCGTGCCGCAAGCACCGATAAAGAGGTCGATGGCGTCCATTTCGTCCGCAACGAAATAGCCTGAGGCATTTTTTGTCTTGGGCATGGTATAGCCGGGAAGATTGAGCTCGAGCGTACGGCCCACTGCCGTCACGAGCGACAGGTGGCGGCCCTGGGCAAAAGCCTCGCCGCGCTGAAGCTCAAGCAAATCGCCATCAGCCAGCGCGACGTGGAGTCCCGTGATATGTGGGCGCATGGGACCGTAGGCGTAGCTGCGGGCACCAGAGGCGTTACATGCCGCCATGCCGCCCAGACAGGCAGATGCCTCGGTGGGATCGGTGGGAAAGAACTGCTCGGGGGCCTCTTGGAACTCCTCGTAGGCCTCAAGCGATGCCTGGTCCCAACCAGCAGTCGGCAGCACCTTCTTGCTCAGCTGCTTGCGCAGCTCCGAGAGCACAACGCCCGGCTCCACGCGCAGCAGAAATTGGCCTTGTTCATCGCGGCGAAGGCCCAAGTAGCGATTCATACGGGAAGTATTGAGGATATGCCCGCCGTGGGGCACGGCACCGGCGGCAAGGCCGGTTCGGGCGCCCTGAACCGTTACCGGGACACGCTCGGCATGGAGCTTTTCCAAAATGGCACGGACCTCGTCTTCCGTTGTCGGAAACGAGATGCTCGAGGCCTCGCCCGATGCGCGAGACTCATCGCGACCATACTCTTCGAACTCGTCGGTGAAGGGTTTGATGGTTGCAGACACGCGAACTCCCCCTTTAGCTAACTACAGTGTTTGCAGGGAGATGTTACCGCATCGTTTCGTCGACGTGTTCGAGACCGTCTCCATAATTGGCGATTTTTACGTTCGTGCAATTCGGCGAGCGGCTTGATTTCCTCGGCAGACGATGCTTTTGACACATATGGCCCCGCCGTCGCCGACCGCGCGATTGTCGCTTGAAAAAAGTTGGAGTATTTTTTGCCGCCTTTTACCTGCGGAGACACCAATCCGTCAAGCATTTGGTCAGCAATTGGTCAAGTAACGGCTGATACCGTCGGCATCGACAGCCAAAACCGACAGAAGTTTTGGCCCCAGAAGCAGGGAGGTTCCCATGGCATATTACTGGCCCCAGTACGGCATCGCCATCGAAGTCGACGACGATCCCCATCTCCTGCCTTTCGACGAAGAGGCATTCCCCGATACGACGGTCTACCACGTTACCACCGATGTGATCTGCGACCCCGAGTCGTTCTCGGCACTCGCCCACCGCATCGCGCATATCCACGACATCGAGCTCCCTCCCGACTTCGACGAGCTTGTCTACTCACGCCGCCTGATGCTTCACATGCTCTTTGGAGCGAACCCGTCCACCTTTGCGCGCATCTATACCGCCAAGGATGCCGCATGAGCGCGAAGAAGCCACCCCACTTTGCAGGCCTGGGTCGTCGCAAGAAGCTCATCCTTGCCTGTTTGGCCATCGTCTGTGCCCTTGTCGCCGTAGGACTATACGCTTGGCAGTCGCAGCCCGTACCCGAGGCGGGCGCTTCGGTTACGACGGCCGAGGGCAAAACGCGTCAGGAAATCCAAGATGAGCTCGACGCCATCGTCCGCGACAACATGATGACGATTTCGGTCGCACCGGTCGCTCAGCTGCAGGAGGACGGCAAGCTGCGCGTCAACGTGCAAAACGTCCAAGACAATAAATTTCCCCAGCGATTCCGCGTCATCCAAAACGACGAGACCATGTACGAATCCGGTGTGGTCGAGACCGGCAAGACAATCGAAACGTGCCCCGCCGGCGACATCAAAGAAGGCGAGGCGTACATCGAGATCCAGGCACTCGATGCCAAGACCCTCGACAGCCACGGCAATCCGACACGTGTCAAGGTGCGGGTTGAGCAAGCCGAGAACTAGCTTTTCCGGCCGACGCGGCACCGCACGCAATTCACCAGCATTCGTCCAATCATCGCGGGGACGGCCCGCGGCGAATAGAAAGGAACGACCATGGACATCACCAGGAACATGAACGGAGCCAGAGCGCTCGTCGTGGGCGCAGGGCTCGCGCTCGCGCTCGCAATGGGCGCCGCCCCGACGCCAGCTATGGCAGCCGGGCGCATTGGAACCACGAAAGTAATGGTCAGGACCGAGATCGACAACGTTGAGTTCAAAGTTCCGACGGTTATTCCCTTCGTCGCCAAGGCCGACGGCACGCTTCAGGGCCCCTCAGAAGACGCGACCACCATCGACAATCATTCGGCCTACGGCATCCATGTCACCAACATGAAGATCGACGCCATGAACACCTGGACCATTGCTGCCGACGCCAAAGCCGGAACCGCACAGAACTCCATCGACTTTAAGGTCGGCCCCGACGGCGCACTCCAGAACGCCAGCGCCGCAACGCAGGGGACGGGCCTCGATCTTTCCAAGAATGCAGCCTTCGACATGGGCTACCAGGGCATTGCCGGCGGCAAGGACAAAATTAAGCTCAAGACAAGCGGAAACGTCGCCCGCGTCACGCGCGACATCTTCCGCGTAACCGGCGAAGGCGATCAGGTTGCAACGATCACCTGGACGGTCGAGCCCGGTGCGCACACGGCATAAGGCTGTCGCCCTGGCCGCCGCCGTCAGCATCCTAGCGTTTGGGCCAGCCATGGCCTTTGCCCAGCAAGAACAGGCGCAGGCCGCCACGCAAGTGACGGTCGACCTCTCGGAGCTCGACCGCGGCGACCGCGAGGAACCGTTGGCGCAGACAGGCGACAGACGATGGCTCTTGGCAGCAGGCGCCACAGCAGCAGGCGCGGGGACCGCCGGCCTCGGTCTGCACATCAAACGCAGCCAGAAACAAAACACGGACAGGCCGCACTAAATTAGCTAAGGAGACCCCATGGCATCAAAGAACCTTTTGCCCGTCGTCGCACTCTGCGGCGCGCTCGCAACCGGAACGCCCGTCGCCGCTTGGGCGACTCCCGTCATGGCAGACTCCTTACCAGCAGCCCTAAGCTCCGCACCAAATCCGTCGAGTGCCATTGCGTGTAAGCGTTTTTCGATCGCACAAGCCGCAATCTCAACCTCGGGATGTCTTCGTCGTAATACGGACGGCTCGATAGTCGTGGATATCAATCGTTCGAACAAGGCAAACGGCTCCCAGGCGGGGTGCGCCGTCTGCATGTGGCGCTCGGTTGTGCTCGATGCGGATGGCGATCCATGCAATTTAGAGCTGCGCATCGACATCGCTTCGGTCGATGACTCGGCGAACGGAGCGAAGGTCGCCTTCGACGGTACGTTTTTCGAGAAAGGAGGCGGTATATGTCTGGGCTGCGCCGCCGCGAATGCAGACGATGCGCAGCCCACCCTCTCATTCACGGCATCGTTGCGACTGACCAAAGCCGGCACCGATGCCATCGCGGCGGGAGAAGCGTCCCTGCTGTTCTACGCCGTCAGCGCCAAAGACACAAACGCTCATTTCGAGAAGCCAGCCGGATCACTCAGTCTTACACGAGGGATAGAGGCAGGCCCTATTGAAATCGATGCCCACGCGCAAAGCAGGCAACGCATTCTTGCCGACCCGGCGCTTCTCGAAATGGAGTGGAACGGATCCGGAGCCATCGGAATTCTCCCCTCCGCGCTTGACGCCAAGACGCTCCCCTCAAACGACGAACCCATCAACGCAACCATACAAGAAGAGAGCGCGGATAAAGAAGCAGGTGCGGGCGACACGCCGTCGCCGACAAACAGCGCCCCAGCTTCTTTCGAAGCACCGAATGAGCCCGTTACCGATCCAAACGATCCCGAGCTCGCGGACAGTCTGGGGCTTGCTGATCCTCAAGAGATCGATGAAGGTAACTGTTGCGTGCTTGCCGCACTCGACCACACAGAGGTCATCGACGCTGCGAACATCGAAGTTGCCGCCGCCAATCAGCCCGTCCGCAAGTCGGCTATCATCGCATTTCCCGAATCCATCGAAGTCGTCTTTTTGCCATCGGGCGAGGTCGTGGCCCCAACACTGCTCACCTTGTTGGGCGCCAAGAATACTCGAAACGAAATTAAAAAGGTCACGGTTGTCGACCCTGCAACCACCGCCAAGCTGCGTCTATACGCCGTTGCTCCAGATGGAGGCAAGACCTTGGAATTCGATGGCGACACACTCCTAGCCTGGCGGCGTCTGGACATTATGCAAGACGTCTCGTATCAGATCGAACTCGAAGGGTTTGATCGTGCCCGCGATGCCAATATCATCGCCGCGGCTATTGAATTCCCGCAGCGGCTTATGACACTGCGCTTTGAATACTATCCCTATGTCCCGACAACCACCTGAGGCTTAAATGCTGCGCATCATTCCTAACACCACTTATATAACGTATTAGATGAGTCGCGATGTGCCTCGCATTTCGTTCTGCTACGATTGCCACGTTGGCATCAATACAGGAGGGCTCATGCCGGGCTTGGGAACAATCATCAACGTTGTGCTTTTAGTTGCGGGCGGTCTTTTGGGATTAGCGAGCGGCCGCTTCATTACACCGCGCATCCAAGACACGCTCATGAAAGCATCGGGGCTGTGCGTCCTGTTTATCGGCCTGGGCGGCACCATGCAAAAGATGCTCATCATCGATGGAAAGGCGCTAGCGACCACCGGTACCACCATGCTCATCGTCTCATTTGCGCTCGGTTCGCTCATCGGCGAGGCCATCAACTTGGAGGCCGCCATCGAGAACCTTGGCGAATGGCTCAAGCGCAAGACTGGCAGTGAGGGCGATAACGAGTTCACCAACGCTTTTGTCTCGACATCGCTGACCGTCTGCATCGGTGCCATGGCTATCGTGGGATCGATCCAGGACGGTCTGCTCGGTGACTGGTCAACGCTTGCCTTGAAAGGCGCATTGGACTGCATCATCGTCTGCACCATGACGGCGTCGCTTGGCCGCGGCTGCATTTTCTCCGCCCTGCCCGTCGCCGTGTTCCAGGGGACGATCACGTTGTTTGCCGGCGCGCTCTCCCCCATCATGACCACGGCAGCCCTCGACAGCCTTTCGCTCGTAGGCTCCATGCTCATCTTCTGCGTCGGCGTCAACCTCATCCGTCCTCAGACCTTCCGCACGGCCAATATGCTCCCCTCCGTCGTCATCGCCGTCATCTACGCCCTCCTGTTCTAAATCTATCAACGCAGCGGTATCTCGAACATCTGTTTGATGCTGTGCTATGATATGAGGTCACCGTAGCTGCGTTAGGAGAGGAGAAGCGGTGGCCGACCAGGACATCAAGATGCTCATCGAGCGCATTATGGCCGAGGCCCGGACCCATCAGTCCACCCGCTTCTCAAACGAAATCTACGCAGACGAGCCGATTCTCAAAACCGGCCGACAGATGCAGAATTTCCTCCCCGACCAGTACCGTAAAATGCGCGAGATATCGCGCTGGCAGGATGACCCCAAGGGCGGTGCGGGCCGCTGGCTTTCGGAAGCCGAGCTTTTTTACCGCCAGGGCCTGCTGATGGCCGACTTTGAGGACGACTGTCCCTACAACGGCACCTTTAAGTCGTACTTTCCCACCTACAACGCCATGAGCGACCGGCAGCTGCGCGGCTACTTTACCTGGCGTGCCCAAGTGCGCCGCGGAACCGTCGAGGAAACGTCTACGTCCTTTGCCTTTCTGTATCTCTATGAGCTGATTTGCGGCATTGGCGTAGATGACCCGCTCGACGGTTTTAACAAGATCAAGGCCTTTTGGGATGTCTATCGCGCCTTCGAGCCCGGCATTGATCGGTTTGCACGCGTGTGGTTGCAGGATTACGCCGTATTCCATGGGCTCGACCCCAAGCTGCTCCGCGACTCTAAAACCGTCATGTTCGATAACGCCCTTATCGAGCTGCGGCGCGCGGCACGAGACCTTGTACCGGCACCGGCACCGTCCGACCAGACCCCCAAACGTCGCAAAACCTCCGAGCCCACGCTCCCCCTTCCGCCCGATGAGGTGCGCGAGGAGCGACTCATGGCCGCCATCAACGCCCTCTCCACGTACAACCTAAGTAACTCGCGGCTCGACCGCAGCCACCACCGCGATCTGCGCCACGTGGCATGCGCCGCGTATGTCCGCATGGCGCACTACTATGACACGCATCGAAAGACCGGCATCGTAGCGAGCTTGTTTGGGGAGGAGACGGCCATGCCCTACACCATGTTTGCCTCGGCCGTATTCTTTGCGCCCGAGCGCCACGAGAACTGCGAATACCGCCTGGATCCCATCCATATCTACCGTTGCCAAAACGGCTTTTGGGAATGTATGCGTATCCATGGTAGTAGGCAAAAGAGCAGCAAGCTCGGTGAAATGATGCGCGCCTGCGACCAACGCCTGCGCCTGGCGCTGGACCCCGCCCATCCCCTTAAGGAAGAAAAGGTCCCCAAATATCTGGCCAAGATTATCGATGACGAGATTGTGGCATGGCTTTCGTGGGACGCCGCACACCAGCCCTTCAAGATCGATATCGACCTGACTCAGCTGGGGCACATTCGGAGCGCCGCTGCGCAAACGCGCGAAGCACTTTTAATCGACGAAGAGCGCGAGGACGGCGCACCTGTGGAAGCCGAGGCAGCGGACTCAGGGCAACCGGAAGCCGAGCCCGTAGCCGACGCGATTGTCGAGGCGGTCGCGGCACCCATTCGGCAGGACGAGACCGACGAGCCAACCATATCCACCGAACAGTTTGGTGTCGTGGCACCGCTTCTCGCGCCGACGCCCGCGGTCGTATCGACTGCACCCGCTGGCACCGCAACCGAACTCGCGCCCGCCGCAGCCGCCTATCTGCGCGCGCTGCTCGAGCAGAACACGGCACAGACGGCATCGGCAGTGGAGAGGTCGGGCCAGAGCGAGGACATGCTCGTCGATACCATCAACGAGGCGCTCTTTGACCTGGTGGGTGACACCGTAATTGAATTTGGCGCGGCAGGACCGCGCATTATCGAGGACTACGAAGCAGACGTGAGAGGATACCTAGACTATGAGTGATACCGCATCCGCAGCACCCCGCGTGCCCAAGCGCGTCGCCGCCGTCATTCTCAACTCACTCAAGGGCGGCGTGGTCCCGCGCATCGGCCTTCCCTATATCACCGTGGGACGCGAGGTCGAGATTCGCGCCCTGCTCACCGATTTGAGTCTCATCGCCGATGGCGGCGCGAGCTTCCGCTTTTTAGTCGGTCGCTACGGCGCCGGCAAGAGCTTCTTGCTTCAGACCATCCGCACGCACGCCATGGGCGAGGGATTCGTCGTCGCCGATGCCGATCTGTCGCCCGAGCGCCGTCTGCAGGGCGGTCAGGGACAGGGCCTCGCCACCTACCGCGAGCTCATCCGCAATATATCGACCAAGACGCGCCCCGAGGGCGGTGCGCTCAACCTTATTTTGGATCGCTGGGTCGCCTCGTGTGCCGACGCCGACGAGCCTGCCGTTAATGCCCAACTCGCTCCACTCGAAGAGATGGTCCACGGCTTCGACTTCACCCGCATGCTCCGCCGCTATCGCATGGCCGTATCCGAGGGCGACGAAGAGGCCATGAGCCGCGTGACCAAATGGATCCGCGGCGAATATCGCACCAAGAGCGAGGCTCGCGCCGAGCTGGGCTCCTCGACCATCATCAGCGATGACGACTGGTACGACTACGTCAAACTCATCGCGCGTTTTTTGGTTTGCAGCGGCTACAAGGGCATGCTGGTGCTCATCGACGAGCTCGTGAATCTGTATAAGATTCCCAACGCCATCACGCGCCAGTACAACTACGAGAAGATCCTGACCATGTACAACGACACGCTCCAGGGCAAGGCGCAGTACCTGGGCATGATCATGGGCGGCACGCCAACCTCCATCGAGGACCGTCGCCGCGGCGTGTTCTCCTACGAGGCTCTGCGTAGCCGACTCGCTCAGGGTCGCTTTGCGCGCGAGGACCTTAAGGACATGCTCGCGCCCATCATCCGTCTGCAGCCACTCACCTACGAGGAGCTGCTGGTGCTGATCGAAAAACTCATGCAAATTCACGCCGGTTACTTTGGCTGGACGCCCACGCTTACCGAGAACGACTTGGTGGACTTCCTCAAGATCGAGTTCGGTCGTGTGGGAGCCGACACGCACCTGACGCCGCGCGAGGTCATTCGCGACTTTATCGAGCTGCTCGACATCCTGTGCCAGAACCCCGATGCCAACGTGGCCGAGCTGTTGCAAAGCGTCGGCGGCGACACGCTAGCGCCGGCAACCGCAACAGGCGACACCGATACCGCAGGCGGCGACCGCAACTTCGCCGAATTCACCATCTAACCTGCCAAAAAGGGACAGGTTTATTTTGGCTGGTTTTATCTGGGCAAACGTTGAGGCGGTAATGCAGCAAACCCTTGGCCACCGCGTTAAGAGGTTCGTATTTGAGAGGAGGCCCCGTGAACGCCTTTGACCGATATGCTCCGTTTATCCAAGACTTCATCTACTCCCACGATTGGGAGAGTCTGCGCTCTATCCAGGTTGCAGCGGCAGACGCCATCTTTAACACGCAAGACAATGTGCTCCTGACGGCATCCACGGCTTCCGGCAAAACCGAGGCGGCCTTCTTTCCCATCCTGACCGAGTTTTGGGAGAACCCGCCCGCGAGCGTGGGCGCCCTCTACATCGGCCCCCTCAAGGCGCTCATCAATGATCAGTTCGTCCGTCTCAACGACCTCTGCGAAGAGGCCGATATCCCTGTCTGGCACTGGCATGGCGATGTCTCGCAGTCGCACAAGGCTAAGCTCATCAAAAAACCGAGCGGCATCTTGCAGATTACACCCGAGTCGCTCGAGGCGCTCCTGATCCATAAGCACATGGCGATCCCGCGCATGTTTTGCGACCTGCGCTACGTGGTCATCGATGAGGTCCACTCGCTCATGCGCGGCGACCGTGGCGGGCAGACGCTCTGCCTTATCGAGCGGCTCTCGCGCATGGCCGGCGTGCAGCCTCGACGCATTGGCCTTTCGGCCACCATCGGCGACCCCGAGCGCACGGGCGCTTTTCTCTCACAGGGAACGGGGCGCGACTGCGTTATCCCCCGCTTTGAAGAACCGCGTCGCGTGTGGCGCATCTCCATGGAGCACTTCTACAACTCGGGCCCCCAGGCACAGCAGCGGGGATTCGAGAGCACGGGTCCACAAGAAGCCGAGATGCTTGCTTGCGAGCGTATTGAGCCGGCGGCGCCCGCGGCGCTGCCGGCTGGCGCCCAAGACGTGCGCCACAGCGGACAGCTTACACAGGAGGAACGCCGTCAACGTCGTGAGCGGGCACGGGGCAAGGCCGCTCCCAAAGACCGTCGCACTTCCTCGGCCCCCGAGGGCGAAGTCGACATCCCACGAGCGACCGAGCAGGCGCTTCTCAACCCCACCGACACGGCGCCCGACAACGCCGACCCCGGTATGGGCTATATCTTTGAGCATACGCGCGGCCGCAAGTGCCTGGTCTTTGCCAACTCGCGTGAGGAGGCAGAGGCCGTGTGTTCCATGCTGCGCAGCTACTGCGAAAGTCGACACGAGCCCGACCGCTTTCTAATCCATCACGGCAACCTTTCGGCATCGCTGCGCGAGACGGCCGAGGAGCTCATGCGCGACGAGGAGCAGGCGCAGACAACCGTCACCACCTCTACGCTGGAGCTCGGTATCGATATCGGCCGCCTGGAGCGCGCGTTCCAGATCGATGCGCCGTTTACCGTCAGCTCCTTTTTGCAGCGAATGGGCCGCACGGGACGCCGCGACCTTCCGCCCGAGATGTGGTTTGTCATGCGCGAGGAAGAGCCCGAACCGCGCACGATGATGCCCGAAACCATTCCATGGAAGCTCCTGCAGGGTATCGCGCTCGTACAACTCTATCGCGAGGAAAAGTGGGTCGAGCCGCCCGAGCTCGATCGACTCCCCTACAGCCTGCTCTATCACCAGACTATGTCGACCCTCGCCAGCACCGGCGAGCTCACGCCGGCCGAACTTGCCCAGCGCGTGCTCACGCTCAGCTATTTCCATCGCATCTCGGCCGATGACTATCGCGTATTGCTTCGTCACCTCATTAAGATCGACCATATCCAGGTCACCGAGGGCGGCGGACTCATCGTGGGTCTCGCGGGAGAGCGCATCATTAACAACTTTAAGTTCTACGCCGTATTCCAGGAAAACGAGGAGTTCACCGTTCGTAGCGAGTCGGCCGAATTGGGCACGATCGTCAACCCGCCACCGCCCGGTGAGCGCATCGCCATCGCCGGACACTGCTGGATTGTCGAGGAAGTGGACTGGAAGCGCCATACCGTCTTTGCCACGCAGGTCAAGGGCCGTGTGCCGGCCTACTTTGGCGACTGCCCCGGTGATATCAACACACATGTACTCGAGCGCATGCGCAAGGCGCTCAACGAGCACGCGGCATATCCGTACCTTATGGGTAACGCGCGGGCCCGCTTGGCGCAGGCTCGCCATACGGCCGAGATTTCGGGCGCAGGGACCAAGCCACTCATCAACCTGGGCGGCGATACCTGGGTGCTCTTCCCCTGGTTGGGCAGCTACGCCTTTCTGGCGCTCGAACGTATGCTCAAGATTAAATGTGCCGCGGAGCTGGGCCTTCGCGGACTCGACCCATCGCGCCCGTACTTTATGCAGTTTAAGATGAAGGCTGACGAGGAGACGTTCTTTGAGGTGCTCGCCGCCGAGGCCGAGAAGGACTTCAATCCCATCGAGCTCGTCTATCCCGGCGAGGTGCCTTATTTTGATCGCTACGACGAGTACGTTCCCGAGGAGCTCGTGCGCAAAGGCTTTGCCGAAGGCGTGCTCGACATCGAAGGCATGAAGCAGCGCGTTCTCGGCTGGCGCGACCACGCCTAAGACCAGTCTTTTTGGGACGGGGAGACCTATTTGTCGTGAAGAACGGTGCCGATGAAGTCGGTGTCGAAGGGCACGGCTTCGGCAAAGGCGTAGTTGCCGTCGCTGGCGATGAGCAGGTAGTTCTCCTCGCCGCCGAACTCCGCATCGCCGCACGGGACCACCCAGGCATGGGCGAATACCTCGAGTGCCGTGGCAGCGCAGTCGCGCAGGAACGTCACGTCGCTCCCCTCGTTTGCGCTCACGATATTGGCGACGTAGACGCCCCCAACATTTAGGCTGCCCCGCACTAAACGCAACGCTTCAACGGTCGCCAGCTCGCGCACGGGCTCGGCACCGCCAAAGCAATCGCTCACGACCACGTCGTAGCGACGATGGCCCACGCTCGTCACACCCAGATACGAGCGAGCCTCAGCGGTTATCAACCGCAGGCGATCGCCCGCCGCGCGCTCCAGCTCGTCTAGGTAGAACCAGCGGCGCGCCAGGCGCGTAATCTCTCCGTCATACTCGATGACGTCCATGCGCAAGCCCTCGTGCGACATCAGGGCGAATTTAGGATAGGCAAACCCGCCGCCGCCCAGCATAAGCATACGGTCGATGCCGTAACCATAAGCGTCGCGCATCGCATCCTCGGACTCAAACACGTCGTCAAACGCACGATAGTACGCAAAGACGGGCTCGGCCCAACGCTCACCGACATAGCTCGCGCTTTGGTAGACGCCGCCTTGCACCAACACGCGAATCTCATCGCCGCACTCATCGTGCACGCGCTTCACACGCGCCAACCCATTGCGGGTTCGCGCAACTTGCAGACAGGCAGCACGAACAGCGACAGCGGCCGCACCAAGCGCCGCGGCCCCCAGAGCAACGCCGGCAACGACGCCGGCAGAAACACTTGGCTTGTTCATCTAGAGCTCCTTTTGCAGATAAAGGCCATGGTCATAAAATCCAAGATGGCGATAGTACTCGCGCGTACCAATCGCGCTGATCACGTTGATGCGCGCATAGCCGGCATCCCGGGCAATCTCGCACGCACGCTCTACGAGCAAACGCCCCAACCCGTGATGCTGCGCCGCCTGGCCCTGGTCACCCACGCGTGCCGCCATGCCATACACGTGCACCTCGCGAATCATCGCCTCGTCCGGCGTCGTCGGCAACTCGTCCGCATGCGCGGCAACAAACGAATGGTCGGGCAGCGACAACCGCAAAAAGCCCGCGATCTTGCCCTGCTGCGTCACCCACTGCAAAAAGCGCTCGTAAGTCACCGGTGTCTCGTACGTCACTTCCTCATCAAGAGATAGCTCGTCCAAGTCGGCACCCGCGGTACTGATCTCACGATAGCGAATCTCGCGCACCGTCGCGCCTTCCCCACGAGCCGCCAAGCGGTTCTCAACGAGCTGGCGCAGGTTGGGTTTCTTGTTGCCCACCATGATGTCGTCGGAGCTAAAGTCGCGGATCATGCGACTGATGCGGCAGAACGCCGGCGTCACCACGATGTCGTCGGCCAATACATCGAGCAGCTCTTCCTCGGTATAGGGACGCCACTCGCCGCGCTCATAGCAGCCCACCAGACGCGAGCCCTCGATGAGCGCGCACGGGTAGACCTTGACCTCGTCGGGCATAAAGGCCCCCTCGGTCATAAAGCACTCGTAGTCGCGCTTGTCCCCCTCGGGCGTGGCGCCCAGCAAGTTAAGCATAAAATGCGCGTGGATCTTAAAGCCAAACAGGCGCGCAAGCGAAAACGCCCGCTCGATCTGCGCCACCGAAATGCGACGCTCGTTGATATCGAGCAGGTGCTGGTCAAGGCTTTGGATGCCCATCTGAATCTTGGTGCAGCCCAGGCGACGAATGAGCGTGAGCGCCTGTGGCGTCACGGCATCGGGGCGCGTCTCGATAACGAGCCCCACCACGCGATGCTTCGCCGTCTCGTTGATGCGCTGCTGACGTTCAAGCTCCTCCATCGTGGTCGTCTGCCACTCGGCGACCTCGCCCCACGGCGTACCAGGGCCGTACAGACGACTCACCGCGCGGTTATAGCCGCCCACGGCAACATCCACACGCCCCTGCTCGTCGGCAACACCGCTCGCAAGCTCGGCCTCGTCGGTCGCAATACCGGCAGCCCGATAGCGCTCACGGCGCTCTGTTACCACCGGCGGCAGGGCATCGGCGGGAGCGTCATCGAGTAGACGCCCCGCCTCGGCACGGCTGATGCCCGGACGCGCCAACATGGGGTTGGCAGCCACGCCGGCGACGGCATCGTCATTGAGCGCACGGAAAAGCTCTGACATAAACCATGTCTGATACCCTTGCGGATAGTCGCTCCAGGTGCCACCGAGCACAATGAGCTCTATCTTGTCGGTCGCATGCCCCATCTGCGAAAGCGCCGTCAAACGGGCACTCACCTGCAGATACGGGTCAAAGCAATTTTGCTCCGCACGGGCGCATGCCGGCTCGGCGTGCAGATAGCTCTTGGGCATGCGCAGGTCGTTGGGGCAAAACAGGCAATCGCCCGAGCACGGCCAGGGCTTGGTGATGACGGTAATGGTCGCCACGCCCGAAGCCGTGCGGCGCGGCTTCATACGCAGCACCTGCAGCAGTTGACGTTCCAGATCGGAATCGACATTCCACGCAGCCCACCGAGCCGGCTCCTCACGTTTAACCCGCTGGTAAAACGGCAGCAGGCGGCGCTTGGCCAAATCGCGTTTGTCGGCACCCTCGCGGCGCGCCTCGGCATGTATCAATTTGACGAGCGCTTTGTCGTCCACGATCTCGCCGCGACGCAGAGCCTCAAGTATGTTCAAGATAATCTGTTCCATGCCCCCATTGTAAAGGCAAAGGCGCCGAAGCCCGTCACGGCTCCGGCGCCTCCATCAAACAGCGCGTCTATGGTTTATAAGTCTTCAATAACCACCCGTCACTCTGAATCAAACGACATGTCGCCCGAACCGACCTCAAAACGATACGTAGCAGACTTATCGCCGTTATCGAATTCAAGATTCAAAATGGTCTCGCCGTCGTAGCCAAGCGGAAGGAAATCGCTCTCGAAGTCGCCGCTGCCCAAGGTGAGGCTCGCCTTAAAGCCCGTCGAGTTCGGAACCGTCATCTCCACATCGCCCGAGCCCACACTCACGTCCATCGACTTCGCGGGGGCCTGGTAGAGCTCGAACGTCACATCGCCCGAACCGACCTCGGCATTCAGGGTATCGGTCACGGTGCCCGTAAACTCAACGTCTCCAGAGTCCAAAGTCAGGTTGAGGTCATGACACGCAATGCCCGCGACCGTCAGGTCACCCGATCCTACATTCGCTGTAATGCCCACCATGCTATCGGCAACTTCGCGCGGCAGTTCGACGGTAACCGTGCGGTCAATGGCGCGCTCGTCATCGCAATCGAACTGGCGAATCTTGAGCGTAGAGCCCTTGATTTCGGCCAGGTTCTGGGTTGCCGCATCGAAGGCAACGGTCCCCGTTGCCACGCGACCGCTTTCAATTACGCGCACTGGCCCGCTGGAGACGTGTTTGACCTCGACCGTGCCCGACGTCACGTCCAAGTCAAGCGATGTGAACGCGTCGGCATCAAAGGTTTCGCTCGAAAGCTGCTGAGGCTGAGCGGAATAGTTACCGCCATCCAAAAGATCGTCCTCGTCAACCGCATCGTCCATACCAGAGAAGCCGGATACAACATCGTCGAGATCCCACGGGCCATCAAAATGAATCAAAGTCCGCGAAATGCCAAAGACAAGCCCGATGATGAGCACAAACGCTCCGATGCCAACGCCCAAGCGTACCTTGGATTCATGCGAAAGCTTCATCATTCATCACTCTCTTTGGCAATCGGCTCAGCGGTAGTCGCGGTAGCCACGTCAGCATCAGATTCCGCAGAAGTATCCTTCCCCTGGGCCTTGACCGCCACCGACGCCGAACCAACCTGAATATCCCCGCGCGCCCAATCGCCATCGAGCGCACGCGCCACCCAGTGATAGATGGGAATCGTAAAGAAGATCAGTGCGGCAAAGGGGCCGGCACCAAACAGGAACATCAGCAAAAAGAACAGCAGCCAGCACACGGCCCAATACGGGAACGACTGGAACGGGCCCTTCACCGGAGTCGAGCCAACCGCACCGCCACTCGTCGCCTGCGCCGTAGCGGCATTGGCGGCCTGTGCACTCCAGCTTGCCGCTTGCGCCGCCTTGGCGGCGGCATCACTCGCCTGCGTTGCCGCCTCGGTGGCACGTGCCGCCGCCTCATGGGTGCGTGCGCGCTCCGCTGCCTCGGCCTCGCGTTGGCGAGCGCGGTCCTCGTTCTCAAACTCGATATCGTCCTCAATCTCGTCGCTCGGATTGAGCAACTCGTCCAAGCTCACGCCATAGAGTTTGGCGAGCGAGATCAGGTTCTCGGTATCGGGTGAGCTCTCCGCGCGCTCCCATTTACTGACCGCCTGGCGCGACAGCCCCAGCTTTCGCGCCAGCCCTTCTTGGCTAAAGCCTTTGCTGCGGCGAAGGTCGGCGAGCCGCTGCGCAGTTTCTACATTCATGGTTCCTCCTATGTGATGCCAGCCGTGCCGCCGGACCGTTTTTGTTCTTAAGGCGCCTTGCACAGTTAAAAATCTATCCGCCACCGCCAAAAACATGCCACCTATTCTAGTGAGATTTTTGACAACCGGCGGTTGCGGGTGCATATGAGCTGCGGAAATGTGTCCAAACAAAGCAATGACCCGTAGCTTGGTTGTCCCCGTTGCGGCGTTAACGGTAGTATGGTCGTACTGTTAATTCCGCACCGCCAACGGAGGGAGTTCCGCGCCGTGAACCGCGATTTCGCCTCATCGCTCATCCAGCTCAACAACACGTTCTATCGCGAGCACTCCGCCTCCTTCTCCGATACGCGCCAGGCCCCGTGGCCCGGCTGGGTGCGCACCATGGACATCGCGCTCGGGCAGCTCGACGTCGCCACGATCGAGCATCCCGTCCGCGTCTTCGATCTTGCCTGCGGCAATATGCGATTCGAGAATTTTGCCGCCGGCGGCGCACTTGCCGCCAAGGGCGTCGACGGCGCAAACCCCTCGGCAGATGCCAGCTGCCCGTTTGAGTTCTATGGTGTCGACTCGTGTCAAGATTTGGCTATCGATGCACATGGCCACGCCCTGCGCATTCCCAACCTGCACTTCCAGGAGCTCGACGTGCTCGACGCCCTCATGAAGCTCAACCCCGCCGAGACGCCCGACGTGCTTTTCGACGCCCCGCTCGCCGACATCTCGGTCTGCTTTGGCTTTATGCACCACGTGCCGTCGTGCGAGTACCGCGTACGCGTACTCGACGCCCTGGTGCGGCAGACGCGCCCGGGCGGCATCATCGCCATCAGCTTTTGGGAGTTTATGAACGACGAGCGCATGGCGCGCAAGGCCGTTCGAGCCGAAGCCCGCGCCGAGCTCACCCCGCCGTTTGAGGGTTACGATTCCGCACAGTTTGAAGCCGGCGACCACCTCATCGGCTGGCAAAACGACCGCCACGCCTACCGCTATTGCCATCACTTTGACGATCAGCAGATCACCGACCTGGTGCGCGGCGTCCGTACGTTCTACAAGAGCGGCGAGGTCCCCGTGCGCGAGCTTGAGCGCTTCCATGCCGACGGTCGTAGCGGCGAGCTCAACCGCTATGTGATTCTCAAGCGCCTGTAGGCATCGACGACTCGCCGCCGAGCCGCACCGCATCTTCCGGGCAAACTATGCCCGCCCTTTTTCAATCCATTGACGGAACGTGCAGCTATGCGTTCCATACTTATGACCAAGGAGCCTCATGGGAGCCATCCACGTTCGCACGCCTAAGAACTTTGTGCTCGAGGAGCGCCTGGAGCGCTACGCCGATGCGATTGAGACGAACCCCGAGGCCTATGCCGGAGATTGGCGCGAGGCTTGCGCGCCAGTTGGCAGCAAGCCCTTCGAACACCTTCACCTGGATCTTGGCTGTGGCAAGGGAACGTACCTTGTAGAGCGCGCGGCCCACGAGCCAAACACCCTCTTTATCGGTATGGACCAGGAGCCCATCTGCATCGCCTATGCCGCACAGAAAATCTGCGAGCAGGAGCTGTCCAACGCACTCGTCCTGCCCCGAGGCGCCGCATCGCTGCCGCAGCTGTTTGCCGCAGGCGAGCTCGATGCCATTACCATTAACTTTCCCACGCCGCAGCCCAAGGCCAAGTACGCCAAAAAACGACTCGTCCATGTCGACCATCTGATGCTCTACCGCCCGCTCTTTTCAGCCGGCGCCACCGTCACACTGCGAACCGACAGTAAGCCATTGCGCGACTACGCCCTGGGGCAGTTTGCCGCGGCCGGCTACGACACGCTTTGGGTAAGCGACGACGTCCGCCGCGACCATCCCGAGCATCCCGAGACCGAGTACGAATGCCGCACGCGCGAGATGGGTGCCGTCGTCTATGGCATTTGCGCCACACCCGGCGCGCAGCCCAGCAATGAACAGCTCGCGGCGGGCCGCGCGCAGGAGCAAAGCCTTGCCTGCTACCTGCCCGAAAACCTCGATGAGCTCACCTATGTACCTCTGGGCATGGAAGAGGCCGTCGAGAACTTTAGAAACCGTGCCCGCAAGGGCAAAAGCGTCTACCGCAAGAGTCCTAGGGGCTTCTGATGGTCGCGGCGTTGGCAAACAAGCGCAAATAGGCGCCAGCGAACGGCCCTCAAACCTAAGTGAGTAGACTATTTTGCAATAGCCAAGCACAGCCCGCATAGCGAAACATAAAACCGACGCTCCTATAAGTTGTCAAGAGGCAGTTTGCGGGAGCGCTCTCTCCA